>JBGTJJ010000008.1:0-105156 GCA_041745215.1 Rubrobacteraceae bacterium
CCCATAGACCTCGGGCTCATAACGGGCGACGTCTACGCCGTGGGCGCGGAGAAGGACCACATCGTGCCCTGGAAGTCGGCGTGGAAGATCGGCAGGCTCGCCAACACCAACAGCACCCGCTTCACCCTCGCCGCCAGCGGACACATAGCCGGCATGATCGCCCCACCGGAGAAGGGCAAGGGCTACTGGACCGGCGAAGGCCAATACGAGACCGCCGAGGAGTGGCGCGAGCACGCCGAAGAGCATGAGGGCACCTGGTGGGAAGACTGGACGGGGTGGCTCCATCAACGCTCCGGGGAGCAGACCGATCCGCCCCGGGTGGGAAGCGACCGGTACCCGCCCATCGAGGACGCCCCCGGCACCTACGTCAGGGAGACCCATGCGGAGGCAATTAGTGAGGCTGGGCAAGAAGATGCGAAAGCGGCTCGGGGGGCGGTCACCGAAGTACAGATCGAGGGCTACGACGAGTTGAACGTCGGTGAGGTCGTAGAGCGGCTGGGCAACCTCTCTGCCGAGGAGCTGGAGCGGGTTCGCGCCTATGAGCAGCGGAACAAGAACCGAGGCACCCTCCTAAAGCAGATCGACCGCAGGATAAACACCGCTTCGTAAAGCGGGCTCCTCCAAGCGATCTACTACGCGGCAGTATCTGGGACGGGCGAAGGGCCGGAGCCTCCGGTCCGCTAGCACGCAGCTTCCGAGAGGCTCTGACCGGGAGGTTACCCCCAGGCTTCGTGGTACGCGTCGTAGGCTAGCTACTCCGGCCACCTGCACAATAGCGCGAGCTTGTTCCCACTCATCGGTTGGGTCCACCCTTCTGCGCTTCGTTCCGCCCACCTGTGTCCTCCTCTATATCTGGTGCTGCGAGAGCGGAAGGATGCCACGCGTGGTGGTTTGCCGCCAATTCGACGGCGTCAGACGAAGACCTCCGTCTTTAGCGCCAACTCGATGGCACGCATACGTCGGGGAAATAATGGCGAGGTCTGGCCCCAGCCCTGAAGACCCGGAAACCTGCAACATCTACAATAAGCTAACTTTCCCCGACGGACTTTACGAGGATATCCGGGAGTATCGGGATGAGAAAGCTTAGAGGCTGAATTTCCTTAGCCCGAAGTCTGTCCCGCGTAGGCTGGTAGGTTCAAGCTCGCCAGTGGCGGCCGTTCTTCTAGTGGTACGCGGCGGGTCTCCAGACCGTCTGAGGTGGGCAGGAATAGCGGGCCCGGCACTAAATCGCCCTGCATCTGCGTACGGTTCGCGGCGGCGGCTTGAATAGCATAGGCGGCCTCTGATGAGTAGATAAAAGGGTTGCAGGGCTGATCTCCTCCCACCTTTGCCTGTGCGAGCATGTCCACTCCAACCTGTTCGGCGGCGTCGAACAGCAGGCTCAGGCTCACTCCGTCTCCGACCGGAAACGGCAAGGTTGCGAGCAAGCTGCGCCGGGCGGCGAAGCTCCTGGATAGCGGCTCCACGAAACCGGCCAACTCGGGCCTGTAAAGGTTGATCAGGGGCCGCGCCACGATATCCGGGTGACCGTCTAATTGAGAGCGGAAACCTTTTACCAGGACAAGTTCCTCGCGTTCGAGGAGGGGCCGGATCAGGGCCGAAATAGAAGCAACCCCCATGCCCGGTTCAAGAAAGAGCAAGACTTCACTCTTGACAGTGGAGGTGGCGCGCCACAGAATGTCCCCGTATCCTCTGACTGGGCCGAAGTCCGGCGCCAGATCTTCCGCCCGCCGTACATCCGTGCCTGGCGGTAGACCGCTTATGGACGCGTCGGTGCATACCACCAGCACCTCATCCAGCAACCCTGATCTCTCGTATGGCAGTATCTCTTCTAACGTGTGTCGCAAAGCCAGATCGTCCTCTTGCGCCACCAGCACTACTCCAACCGAATGCTTCTTTCGGGCGAGTATCTCCTTCGCCTCGAAGTCGTCCGCTTTGTATGTGTTGGTCCTGAACCAGGTTGCCAGGGCCAAATCTCGGGCGAGACCATGCCGGGCGCGACCGACCAGGCGGGCGGAGGTCGTTACCGTTACCGAAAGAGGGCGTTCTATTGATATGCTACGTTGGCGCAATATGCGTTCGAGGTTCTCGTCCTCCAGGGCTGCGTGAGGTTCGAGTCCGCCTATCTCTTCGTACACCTCGGCGGTTAGCGCCAGTGAAGCGCCACTGAACTGCCAATGTTCTAGGTATCGTGGTCCCTCTTTGCGCGATTCGGACAGGAGGTCGGCTTGCCGCTGCTTTCCGCGTTCGGCGCGCCAGCCGACGATGTCGGTCGGCAGGTTCTCGTCGTCGCCCAGCTCGATCCTACCTCCAATAGCCCGAGCCCCACGGTCGACACAGCCGAGTTGGGCGGCCACCCAGTCCGGGGCAACTACCGTATCGGCGTCTGTAGAGGCGATGAGACCTTTCCCGCGGCCCATCCCCAGTAGCCGGGCACAGGCCGCCTCCATGCCGACGCGCCGGGCGTGGCCCGCGCCTTCCGCCGGACCGTCCAGGAGATGGAGCCGTAGTTGCGGATTTCTTATCTTCGCTTCCCTGGCCCGGCTCTCTGTCTCGTCGGTGCAACCGTCCAGGACGAGGATGACTTCGTACTCTTCGGACGAAATCAGTCTCTGATCCGCCAGGGCTTGCAGACACCGGCCGACGAGGTCTTCTTCGTTCCGGGCCGGTACTACGACGCAGACCCTTAGATTCGGTTCGGGTTCGGCGATAACCCTCAAGGTAGCCGGGCCCCGGTCTCGACCAGCTTCCGGCCTTCTTCGTAATCCTCGTCTCGTTGATGGGTGAGGACGCCGACGCACACCCCTTCCAGCCCGTATCGGACCGTGAAAGCGCCGCCACCGTGATCCGTGAAGCGCGCTTCGTCCCAGCCATCTCCCCAGGATACGTACTTCAATGTCTTCTCGCCGATGGTGGACCAGAAGCCGGGAGCAACGCCCCACGCCGCTTCTCCACCTGCGATGACGGCTCCCGCGACCCGTCCATGGTTTAGTGCTTCACCCCAATGCTCGACGTGCAGGTGTCTTCCGGCAGCCTCGTTATAGGCGAAGGAGATGTCTCCGACGGCGAAAACGCCCGGCGCGCTCGTCCGCATGGAGGAATCAGTGACGATTCCACCTCTCCCGACCTCCAGGCCCGCCGCCTCGGCGAGCTGCGTGCGGGACTTTACACCCACTCCGAAGAGCACCGACTTGCCGGATATCTCCTCATCGCCGATGTTGACCACGAATCCACCTTCTTTCTCGCGCACCTCTTCGACGGAAGCCCCAAAGTGGGTTTCCACGCCGTAACCCTGCAGCCAGGATAGGATGCGGTCTCCGGTCTCCTCGCCGAGACGGGATGCCTGGGGAACGTTCTCAAGGCTCACCATCGTTACTTCGGCGTCGCGCATGGAGAGGGAGGCGGCCGCCTCGCAGCCGATAAAGCCCGAACCGACGACCACGATACGACTTCCCGGTTCGATGCGCTTCTGAAGCCGGATCGAGTCTTCCACCGTACGCATGACCATGATCTCTGGGTGATCCCCGCCGGGCACCGGCAGCCGAATCGGCTCGGAGCCGGTGGCGAGCACGCAGGCATCGTACCTTAGCTCTTCCTCACCGATTCTCACCAGCTTGCGGTCGGGGTCGAGGGCGGTTGCTTCTGTCGATAGACGCAGTTCGATCTCGTTATCCTCGAACCACTTGGGAGACTGAATCGGGAGTTCGTCGCGTGAAATTTCGCCGCGCAGATATTCCTTCGTGAGCGGGGGGCGACGGTAGGGTGGCGTATCCTCCGCCGCGAGGATGGTAACCCTACCCCGGCCGCCGGCCTCACGGTACGCGCCGGCGGTAGTTTGCCCCGCAGGACCGCCCCCGACGATAACCAGCCGCTCGTCCTCTCTCAACTCCGGTCCTCGAAGAGGTCCAGCCGGTACTCGGGCTCTACGATAGTCTTCGTGTTCTCCAGCTTCGAGTGTTCGGCCAGAAGTTCGTGTACTTCGTCGCCCTGCATCGGGTAGGTACGAGTCTCCTTGCGCCAGTGGACGGCGAGCAGGACGCCACCGTTATCCAGGATCTCCTCGAAGCGGCGGAGAGTTTGGAGCACTATTTCGCACGGTAGATAGTAGAGGACTTCGGAGGCGACGATAAGGTCGAACGGACCCTCCGGCATCTCCTCGGGAATGGTGCGCCGCTCGACCAGGACATGCTCGTAGCCGGATAGGCGTTCTCGGGCGATCTCAACAGCCCGTTCCGACGTGTCGAGCGCCAGCAGCTCCTCACAGTACGGAGCGAGCATTTCGGTGAAGACTCCGATGGATGAGCCTACTTCTAGCGCCCGTGGAAAGCGACGCCCTCCAAGGACCTCCAGCGTTTGCTCGTACTTGCGCTGTTCGTATTCGCTGGTGGCGAAGTCCCACGGGTCCGGAGACTCGGTGTAGAGCTTCTCGAAGTAATCGCGATCCAGGCGTCTCACGGTCTTTTGCCTCGATCCAGGATCTCTCTCCGTCCGGCTCGCGCCAGCGCCGGCTCCAGCCGATGTTGAAGTGTGAAAAGCTCCAGGTCTCGACGGGCGCGGTCCAGGTTGCTTGCGGTGGCGAACGGGTGGGAGCCTACAGCGCGGGCTGCTTCGTCCAGAATCTCCCGGCAGGCTTTCGCCACGGATTCCCTGAGATGTATTGAGAAAGAGGCGAGCGACGCGTCCGGGTCGTCGTCGGCCCGGCATCCTGCGTACTCCAGCCAACGGTCCATGGTTGCGTGGGCGGCTTTTATTTTACCGGCGGCCAGTGAAATAATGTCGTCGGGATCGCCGCCCGTAGCGGCTGCTTTCGCGGCGAGTATCTCTAGCGTCGCCTCTACCGCGCGGTCCGCAATTCCGACCCAACAGACGGCGGTACGTATGGCGTCGCGGCTAAAGTACGGTTCCCGGATCAACTCTCCAGGCTCTCCGAGCACGGCGAGCACCGGTGTCCGATGGAAGGTAACCCTGTGGCTTTCCGAAGCTCGCATACCGGAGCCCTTGTACCAACCACGGTCTATCTCCAAACCTTCGGAGAGGTCCACGTACGCTAGTAGGGGAGGACCGGGCAGGTCACCCTCCGGAGGACGGACGGCCACGAGCGCCCGGTCCAGGCCGGTCGAGCCGCTACAATAGGTCTTTACGCCTTCGATGAACGTCTCCCTACCGTAGCGGACGAGGCGCGCGGGTGTTCCTTCTCCGGGGATCGGGTCCGCTCCCCAGACGCCCAGGAGCAACTCCCCGGCCACTACGGCTTCCAACTCGGCGGAGCGCAGCGGCTCCGGTGCGAGTACCGAAAGTCGCTCGACGCCGTTCAGGTGACCATCGAGGATCCTGCCTACCGAACCATCGGCCTCCGAGACAGCCCGCAAGACCTTCCACTCTTCCGTGAAAGACACCCGCCGAACAACGCCTCCCGCATCCGGGGCCGGCATGGCGGTCACGCCGAGCGCGGCTAGATCCCGGAGGGGTTCTTCAGGGAAGCGGGGATCGGCGTCGCGCTCCGGCGCGCCGCCGGCGATTTTGCTTAGCGCCGAATGAAGATCCGCCTGTTGCGGGCGAAACCCTGTGTAGTTCCTGGTTCTCATACGCTGGCCTCGTGTTTGGACACACGAGCGGGTTTCATGGGCGCAAGTTCGCAGCCGAGGGCGCGGATGCGATCTACGAGTGGTTCTATAAGAGCTACCGTCTCTTCGCAGCCGGTGCGCCGGGCGCCGGGGCCGAATCCATCGTGCATCAGGATAACGGAGCCGGGAGCCAGAGACAGGCTGATGCTCTCCAGCATCGTAGAAGCTGAGTCGCCGCGCCAGTCGTGGGTGTCATCAGTCCAGCCCGATACCTCAAGCCCGGACTCTCGCGCCACCTCTAACGTCGCCGGACGCGTAATTCCCCAGGGCGTGCGCCAGAGTCGCGGTCTTACACCTAGAGATCCCAGATCCCTCAATCCGGTCCTGGACTCCTCCTCGATTTCATCTCGATTTAGGTCTGTGTGACGCACGTGTTCTACGCAGTGTAATTCCACGGTGTGGCCGTGACGCAGCATCTCGGAGATCAGATATGGGTAACGACGGGCGAGTGGCGTAACGACGAAGAACGTCGCCCGCGCCCGAACGCTGCGCAGCGTGTCCAGCACACGGGGTGTCCAGACCGGGTCCGGCCCGTCGTCGAATGTCAGCGACACCTCTCGCTGCAACCGAGGTTCGATCAAGCCCGCAGCCTGCGTCGGTTCTGGTTTTTGTTGGCTACGACGCTCAAATCTCGCAGATATTAGCATAGGCCCTCGGATTCAGACCGGGATATGCTACCCACTGAGCTTAATTGAAATATTCTTCATGTTTTCATATAATCGTATTCATGTCACATTTCGAGAACACACCAGCGAATGTCCGGCTCTTGGAGCCGAGTGATGTCCTGGGCACGGAGAGCATAGTGCGCGTAGACGAGCGGGTGGCGGCACTAATGGGCGCCCTGGCCAGCCCGACGCGGATACGGGTGCTATTCGCCCTTCTTGAGGCAAAAGAGTTGTCCGTAGGCGAGCTTGCTAAAGCCGTAAAGATGAGTGATTCGGCTACCAGCCATCAGCTCCGCGTGTTGCGGGACCTCGGTTTGATCCACCGCCGGAGGGAAGGTCGGAGGGCTTTCTATACACTCTCCGACGAGCATCTCGGGGTGCTGCTCAGAGAATCTCTGTACCACGTAGATCACGCTCGTTTGCTGGAAAAGAGGCGGGGTTGAAAGGGCGTGATCCGCACGGCGGCTGGGCCAGGATACGCCACGCGCTCTCGCACCTGAACCCTTTCGGGCATTCGCACGAGAGTTCCGAGTCGGTGGACGACGCGTTAGAGTCGAGCGAGGCCGGTATACGGGCTTTGAAGGTCTCCCTGGCGATTCTCATGGCGACGGCGTTCTTCCAGGTCGTCATAGTAGCCTTCTCCGGTTCGGTGGCGCTGCTCGCCGACACCATCCACAACTTCTCCGACGCGCTGACGGCTGTGCCGTTGTGGATCGCCTTCATCCTTTCCCGGCGGGCGGCGAACAAGGCTTATACTTACGGCTACGGTCGCGCCGAAGACCTGGCCGGAGTTGCCATAGTAGCCATGATCTTCTTTAGCGCTGTAGTGGCCGGTTACCAGTCGGTGACGAAGTTGATATACGGTTCGGAGGTCTCGAACGTCGGCTGGGTAGCCGCCGCAGCGGTCGTTGGATTTCTGGGAAACGAGCTCGTCGCCCAGTTTCGCGTCCGGGTTGGCCGGAGCATAGGGAGCGCTGCCCTTGTGGCCGACGGCCAGCACGCACGGGTGGATGGATTTACTTCGCTGGCGGTCTTGGTAGGCGCGGTTGGAGTGTGGATCGGTTTTCCGGTACTTGACCCTCTGGTGGGGCTCGGAATCACGGTAGCCATACTCTTTATAGTCCGGGACTCCGCGCGTTCCATCTGGCGGCGGATGATGGACGCGATAGAGCCGGAGACCGTAGAGGCTATCGAACGCGTGGCCCGAGACACCGCCGGAGTGCAGGAGGTGGATTTCGTGCGGGCTCGTTGGGTCGGCCATCGCATCTATTCGGAGGCGCGTGTCCGGGTGGCGGGCGGCCTCAGCGTTGCGGAGGGGCAGGAGATCTCGCAGCGCATCCTCGCGTCCGCGAGACGCGAAGTGCCCAAGCTGGAGCGCCTTATCGTGGAGGTAGAGCCAGCCCCCGGATAAGGAGTGTCTAGCCCTTACGGGAACGGAGGCTGAGGTTGAGCTCTTTTAGTTGGGCTTCGTCCACCGGACCGGGGGCGTCCATCATCTCGTCGCGGGCGGCCTGGGTCTTGGGAAAGGCCATTACTTCCCGGATGTTCGGTTCGTCTTTTAGCACCATGATCAGACGGTCTATCCCCGGCGCGATGCCACCGTGCGGCGGCGCCCCGTACCGGAAGGCGTGCAGCATGGCCCCGAAACGCCGCTCGGCCTCTTCTGGGCTGATCCCGATGACGTCGAAAACTTTCTGCTGCAGGTCGGGCCGATGTATCCTGATGCTCCCCGACGCGAGCTCCGTACCGTTCGCCACAAGGTCGTAGAGTTGGCCGATGACCTTCAGCGGCTCGCTCTCCAGCAGCGGCAGGTCTTCCTCGCGGGGCATGGTGAACATGTGGTGCATCGGCTCGATCCGCTGCTCGTCCTCGTTCCAATCGAAGAGCGGGAAGTCGGTTACCCAGCACAGGGCGAGCGTATCTTTGTCGGCGAGTTCCAGGCGGTCCCGGAAGTGGAGCCGAAGTTTGTTCAAGCTCTCGAATACTACCGGGTCTTTGTCCGCTACGAAGAACAGGTAATCGCCGTTCTCCGCACCCAGAGCCTCCCGCAGCGCCGTTTGCTCGTCTTCGGAGAAGAACTTGGTGATCGGGCCTGCCAGTCCGTCTTCCTCCACCTTGAAGTATGCGAGCCCCCGCGCGCCACCCACCGAGGCCACGGCGGTCAGGTCGTCTATCTCGCGGCGAGAGAGATCCCCGAGCCCGCCGACCGCCATCCCGCGGACCGAGCCGCCGTTCTCTACCGCCGTCCGAAAGACCTTGAACTCCGAGCCACGGGCGATCTCCGAGACGTCTTTTAGCTCCAGGCCGAAGCGCAGGTCGGGCTTGTCGGTGCCGAAGTGATCCATCGCCTCTGCGTAAGTGAGGTGGGGGAAGGGCTTGGATATAAGTTTCTTCTCGGTTAGCTGTTCGACGATCTCCGTGTAGAGGTCCTCTATAAGTGAGAGCACCTCGTCCTGGGTGGTGTAGCTCATCTCCAGGTCGAGTTGGGTGTGCTCCGGCTGCCGGTCGCCCCGCCCGTCTTCGTCGCGTAGAGCCCGCGCGATCTGGAAGTAACGTTCGAAGCCGGCGACCATGAGGAGTTGCTTGAACTGCTGGGGCGACTGGGGCAGGGCGTAGAACTGGCCGGGATACAGTCGGGCCGGTACCAGGTAGTCGCGGGCTCCTTCCGGCGTGGAGGCGGTGAGCAGCGGCGTCTCTATCTCCAGGAAGTCTCGCTCGTCCAGGAAGTCGCGCATGTGCTTGATGATGCGGTGGCGGAAAGCTATGTTCTCCTGCATCCTGTTGCGGCGCAGGTCCAGGTATCGGTACTTCAGACGGAGCAGCTCATCCACGGGGCGCTCACGGTCGATCTCGAACGGCGGCGTCTCGGAGGTGTTGAGCACCGTCAGGCTCGCGGCCCCGACCTCGATCTCCCCGGTCGGAAGTTCGGGGTTCTCGTTCCCTTCGGGCCGTCGGGCGACCTCGCCTTCCACACAGATAGACCATTCGGGGCGCAGCGCTTCGGCGGCCGCGAAGAGGTCCTCACGTTCCGGGTCGAATGTTACCTGGGAGATTCCCCAACGGTCCCGGAGGTCTATAAAGATAAGGCCCCCGTGGTCCCGGCGCCGATGTACCCAGCCGGCGAGCCGGACGCGCTCCCCGACGTTGTCGGCGCGCAACTCGCCGGCCGTGTGTGTCCTGTAAGGGTTCTTGGTGACTGATTTGTGCGGGTGCAAAGAGATGCTCCTCTCTGATGAAATGTCGTGTTCGTCCAGACATCCGGCAAGGGCCATCCGAACTGGTCAAAAAGGCAGTGTACACTACGATTCGTGAAGTCTTGGGTCTTGCCGCCACCGATTGCGGGGTTTCGCGGGGTATGCTAACTTTGCCCATACTCGCCCTGCGCCGTAAGGAGCCCTGGTGAGGTCCTGTAAATAGGTAACGGACTCGAAAGCGGTGTGCTAGAAGTTTGTCCGTGAGATTGTTTTTGTGTGTGTCGATAGCCTTCATCGGGCTCTTCGTGGCCGGCTGCGGCGGCGGGGATGAGGAGGCCGGGGAGACTATCCCGGCGGCGGGTGATACCGTAGCCGCTCCTGAGGCCACGACACCCGCCGGTGGTGAGACCGTGGGCGCCGGGCAGGCGGAGTCGCTCCAGGACATACCGTTTACTCTGAACCAGGGGCAGCCGGTTCCCCCAGGCTTCCGGGCGGCGTACCAGCGCCGCGCTTTGATCTCGGTCGAGTTCTCCAAAGAGGGCCAGGACCCATTCTACCCTCAGGGACTCGAAGTGGATGATGTCGTGGGAAGCGCGCTGCAAGACCTGCAACCCGAGTATCCGACGATCGAGTTCTTCTCTTACGACATAGGCAATCCCGGAGCGGCCGAGACCAGTGAAGACCTCCAGGCCGGAGAGTACGGAACGCTGGCGGCGCAGCTCGGCGTAGGCTACACGCCCTTCGTCGCTACTCTCGCTCCCCGTGGTGACGAGTACATCATCGAGAACCTTTTCCAGGGTTACGTTCCTCAGACCGTGTTGAATCAGTCTCTCTTCGATCTCTCCTCGGCGGATGTAGAGGGAAACACCAGCGACGTGGCCGTGGACCTGGGCCGGATAGAGCTCACGGAGAGTGGCGGCGGCGTCGAGTACTTTTCCGTGCGGAACCGCAGCGAGCGCGTCGTAAACCTCCAGGGATTTTCCTTGCGGGTACTCGACCCTGAGACTGGCGAGGTCAACCCCGAATCGGACGGCGTACTCGTAAACGATGAGATCCAGGTCCAGCCCGGCGAAGAGGTTTCGGTGGGCCGCGTCCCGGACATCGCCGACGCCGAAGGGAACCAGGTAGCCGGGACCTTCGAAGGCGGAGACCAACTCGGCCTCGCCCCCGGAGACCAGCTCGCCCTCCTCGACTCCGGTGGCGCCGTCGCCTCCACCATAACCGTCTGAGCCACGGTTCCCGCTGAAATCTGGCCTCCGTGGGTTAAACTAGCCGGGCTATGACCAACTCCGTATACCTGGACAATGCCGCCACCACGCCGCTGGACCCGCGTGTCCTCGAAGCCATGCTGCCGCATCTCGGACACCGGGGCAACCCTTCCTCGCTGCACACTGCCGGAGCCGCGGCCCACGAGGCTATTGAAGAGGCCCGCGAGTCGGTGGCGGCCCTGATCGGCGCTACGCCCGAGGAGGTAGTCTTTACCGGCGGCGGCACCGAGGCAGACAACCTGGCCGTGCTCGGCCTCTCGCGCGCCGTCGGAGAGAAACGCCACGTCGTGGTCTCCGCCGTCGAACACGCCGCCGTGCGGGAGGCTTCCCGGAATCTCGAATCCTCCGGCTACGAGGTCGATGTGCTAGGCGTCGATGAGACAGGTCTTTTGGACCCGGAGGAGCTTGCGGCCGCGCTGCGGCCGGATACGGCGCTCGCCGCCGTGGTGTGGGCCAACAACGAGGTCGGCGCCGTGCAGCCGGTCGCAGAACTCGCGGAGACCTGCGCCGGAAAGGGAGTCCCGTTCCACACCGACGCGGTCCAGGCCGCCGGGAGGCTCCAGATCGACGTTGCCGGCGTGGCCGCCTCGACCGTCGCCCTATCGTCCCACAAGCTCTACGGACCTCAGGGCGTCGGGGCGTTGTACGTCCGGGACGGCGTCGCCCTGGAGCCGATCGTTTTCGGGGGCGGCCAGGAGAGAGGACTGAGGAGCGGCACCCAGAACGTTGCCGGTATCGTCGGGTTCGGCGCGGCTGCCCGACTGGCGCAAGCAGAACTGGAGGAGCGGAGCCGGCATGAGAAGGAATTGCGGGACGCTCTGATCTCTGGGGCGACCGCCATCCCCGGCGTTCGCTTGAACGGCCACCCGGAGATCCGTTTGCCGAACAACGTCCATCTCTCCGTCGAGGGCGTCGAGGCCGAAGGGCTGGTGCTCTTCTGTGACGCCCAGGGATATGCTATTGGTAGCGGGTCGGCGTGCGCCTCCGGCGGTCACAAAGCATCGCCGGTGCTGCTGGCGATGGGCCAGGGAGAGCGCGAGGCGTTCTCGGCGGTCAGGATCACGGTCGGCAAGGAGAATACCCAACAGGAGATAGAAGGCTTCCTTCACACCTTTAAGGGAGCAGTCGAACAGCTACGCCAGTTATCTCCACTGTACGCGAACTAGAGAAGGTTAGTAGAGCTTGGCTTACACACCACAGGTAATAGATCATCTCGTACGCCCCCGCAACGCGGGCGAAATCTCAGAACCGGACGGCGTCGGCGAGTCCGGCCACGCGGCCTGCGGGGACGTGGCCCGGTTTACGGTAAACATCTCCGACAACGTGATTCGGGAAGTCCGGTACAAGGTCTACGGCTGCGCCGCGTGCATCGCCGCCGGCTCCGCTTTGGCAGAGCTGGCAAACGACCAGACTCTCCTTAACGCGGCAAGGATATCGAGATCCGACCTGGAAGACGCCTTGGGCGGACCGCTACCCGCAGGCAAGGAACACGCCCTGACGCTCGTCCTGGACGCGATGCACAAGTCCTTCGAGGATTACTGGACCAGCCACGCCGAGGCCCTGCTCTCCGGTTCGTTCGAGGAAGCGTCGGCGGAGTCGGGCAAGAGTGTCGTGGCGGCGATGAGCGGCGGGGTTGACTCGGCGGTAACGGCTCTTCTGCTGAAGGACGCCGGATATGACGTGGTCGCCGTCACCTTTCGCCTGCACGACGGGGAGAAGGGGAGCCGGTCGTGTTGCTCGCCGGACACTGTTCTCTTCGCCCGCGACACGGCGCACCGGATGGGGCTGCCGCACTTTACGCTGAACCTCAAGGAACTCTTTAATCAGCGAGTCATGCAGGACTTCGTCGGGTCCTATGCTGCGGGCCAAACACCGAATCCATGCGTGGCCTGCAATGCTCACGTCAAGTTCCATGCGGCGGCGTTTTTGGCGGATCGGCTCGGCTTCCGGCACGTAGCCACGGGCCACTACGCACGAGTCGCCGAGGGACCATCGCTCGCCCGCCCCGAGGACTCGACCAAGGATCAGACATACGTGCTTTGGCCGGTCCCGCAAGAGCTTCTCGGGCGCACGGTATTTCCGCTCGGGGAGTACGAGAAGACGGAGGTTCGTCGGATCGCCGAGGATCGGGGACTCGCCGTCGCCTACACGCCCGAGAGCCAGGACATATGTTTCATCCCGGACGGTGATTATCGGGGCTTCGTACGCAAGAACGTCGTCCCGGAGCCGGGGGAGATCCTGGATAAAGACGGTTCGGTGCTCGGGCGTCACGCTGGCGTTGTTGACTTTACCGTTGGACAGCGACGGGGGATCGGGATCTCGGCCCCGACGCCGCTCTACGTCACGGAGGTCCGGCCGCAGTCCGGGCAGGTCGTCGTGGGGCGTAAGAAGGACCTTGAGGTCCGGGAGGTCCGGGTTGGTGGTTTGAACTGGTTCCTGGACCCCTCGGAGGCTTCTTCCGTTCAGGTGCGGTACAACGGCGCGCCTACTCCTTGCCGGATTGAAGAAGATGGCGACGCCTGGATCGCGCACCTGGAAGACCCGGCGGTCGGTGTGGCGCCGGGCCAGTCTGCGGTCTTCTATACCGCTGACGGGGACCGGGTCGTCGGCGGGGGCGTCGTCGAGCGCCAGGGCTCGTAGGACTATGCGCGTTACGCTTTGTACCGGGTATAATCCAGGTTCCAAACGGACGGCGTTGGAGGTACGGTAAGTTGGAACTTTTCGTTGATTTGATGAAAGGGCTCTTGTTCGCGGGCCTCGCGGTAGCGTTCTTCGTGCTCGCGTTCATGTTCTTCAGGCTCGCAAGGATTTTCTCCACCACGGAAGAGTCTATAAAGGAAGTGTCAGAGCAGGTGGTTCCCTTGATCGGCAAGACTCACATCACGGTGGACAATATCAACAGCCAGCTTTCGCAACTCGACACTGCGGTTGGGGACGTGGCCGGTATAACGGGGGAATTGGACCAGACGACAACCGTTATAACGCGCGGCGTGCGCGGTGGTGTCATAAAGGCTTCCTCGGCGACCGCCGGACTCTCGCGTGGCATCGGCGCGTTCTTCGGCCGTGAAGACGCTGAACGAAAAGACTCCCAACAAAAAGAGGAGGAATAGCCGTTGGCAGGTTGGGGAAAGCTCGTGGCCGGGGCGCTGATCGGGGTGGCGGGCACGGTTTACGCGACGAACGAAGAGGTCCGAAAAAGATTGCCCAAGGCTGCCCAGGATCTTCCGGAGTCGGTACGCCGCCGTTTCGAGCGGGCTGTCTCGGCTGCCCGGGACGGGGCTTCGAGCCGCCGGGAAGAGATACTTCGCGGCCTGCGGGAGCATGGGGGTGACCGCGACGAACAACACGAGGAATCGGGCGTCGAAGCCGGAGAGATTCGTGATTCAGAACACCGCGACGTCGATACTCGAGTCGAAGAACCGTATACGGCCGGCGACACCGAGCGGCTAAACGAGTTCTTCGCCGACAGCGAGGATGACACGGGATCGTTGCCACAGGTGGAGAAAAAATAGTCTTCGATCCAATAGCTATTTCGAGGGGAATTCAGTATGACCTCTGAGTACACTTATCTGAAAATACCCGCGATGACTGATGCGCTTCCATGTGTGGGATTAGTCCTGGCCGGCATGGTGACTCGCGCCAAGATCGGGGTCGGTGGTCTCGAAGAGGCCATCGAGGTTCTGGAGAGTTTTTACTCAGATACCGAGCCGACCCGATACCGTTTCGCCCTGGAAGATGACCGGGTCGTGGCCGAGATCGAGGGCCCCAACGCGGAGGGTGAAGACGACTGGGTTACGGTAGTAGAGTTGGTTTCGTGAGCCGACGCTACAGGCGCCCCGACAAGGCGCGCACCTGGCAATTGCTCCTGGCCTACCATCATCACGGGGACCAAAGAGCCCGCGATCGTGTGATCCAGGAACAGATGCCCCTGGTAGAGTTCCTGGCCCGGAAGTTCGCCAGCCGCGGTGAACCTCTTGACGATCTTGTCCAGGTAGGTTCGATAGGTCTGATAAAAGCCGTTGACCGCTTCGACGTGGACCGGAACATCGAGTTCTCTACCTACGCCACGCCTAATATTTTGGGCGAGATAAAGCGCTACTTCCGGGACAAGGGATGGGCGATGCGGGTGCCGCGCGGCCTGCAGGAGCTTCGCCAGTCAGCGAAGGAAGCCATCCGAAACGAGAGCGTCCGGACGGGTCGTTCTCCGACCGTGGGGGAGCTGGCCGGAATCCTGTCGGCGGACGAGGAGAGCGTCGCCGAGGCGCTTACGCTGGGTCGGGCCTACAACACCACGAGCCTCGACACCCCGATCAACCAGGACGACGCGGAGGGCGACACGATAATAGACTTGCAGGCCGACGCCAACTCCCCGATAGACGGCATGGAAGACAAGATCCTCTTGCAGAAGGCGATAGATGGGTTGAAAGGACAGCAGCAACAGATACTCAAGCTGCGCTTCAACGAGGGCAAGACGCAGACCGAGATCGCCACGCAGATAGGCGTCAGCCAGATGCATGTCTCACGCCTTCTGCGCCGCGCGATAGAAGACCTGCGCCAGGAACTCGGGCAGATCGAAAGCCCCAACTAAACCTCAACTAAAAAAACGTCCACTGAAAAAGTACAATAGCCAGACGATGAATAGCCATGAGATACGCCAGAGTTTCCTAGACTTCTTTTCCGAGAGGGACCACCGGGTCTACCCGAGCGCATCCCTGATCCCCTACAACGACCCGACCGTGCTCCTCACCACCGCCGGCATGCAGCAGTTCATATCTTACTTCACCGGCGAAGAGCGTCCGCCGACTCCGAGGGCGACGAGCGTCCAAAAGTGCTTCCGGACTCAGGACCTCGAAGAGGTAGGGGACGACACGCACCTCACGTTCTTCGATATGCTCGGCAACTTCTCCTTCGGGGATTACTTCAAGAAAGAAGCCGTCGAGTGGAGTTGGGAGTATCTGACCAGGACGCTCGGCCTCTCGCCGGACAAGCTCTGGATCACCATTTTCGAAGGTGACGAGAACGCCCCGGAGGACCTGGAGGCCCGTGACTTTTGGATCGGGGTCGGGGTTCCCGAAGAGCGGATTTTCGGCCTCCCGAAGAGCGAGAACTGGTGGGGGCCGCCGGGCGATTCCGGACCTTGCGGACCTTGCTCAGAGGTCTACTATGATTACGGTGCCGAGCATGGGCTCGGAGACCCGCAGGACGATCCTAAGTATGGTCCCGGCGGGGACGAAGGTGACCCGCGCTTCCTGGAGATCTGGAACCTCGTCTTCAACCAGTACGAGCAACGCAAAGACGGTACGCTAGTCCCACTCGCCAAGACCGGCATAGATACCGGACTGGGACTGGAGCGTCTCGCCGCTGTCATGCAGGGCGTTCGCTCAGTCTACGAGACGGATCTCTACGCGCCGGTCTTCGATTACGTGCGAAGGCACACCGGCGAGCAGAGAGGTGAATCCAGTGAGACGGATCGGGCGCTTTATATCCTCGCGGATCACGCTCGCGCCATAGCCTTTCTGATCGCCGACGGCGTTCGGCCCGGCAATCAGGGGCGGGAGTACGTCCTGCGACGGATTATCCGCCGGGCGGCTTTGCAGGCCCACTCGCGGCTCGGCATGAGCCCAGATCAGCTGGCGGGTCTCGTCGAGGTCGTGGTCGGGTATATGGGCGACTTCTACGAAGAGCTTCGTGCGGCGAGTGAGGATATACGCCGAGTTGTCACGGGCGAGGCGAAGAGGTTCGTCGAGATCTACGACTCCGGCATGGAGTTGCTGGAGAAAGAGATTTCCCGCCACGAGGGTGGACATTTCTCCGGCGAGGTAGCCTTTACGCTGCACGACACCTACGGTTTCCCGGTCGAGGTTACTCGGGAGGTGCTCGCCGAGCGGGGTATCTCCCTGGACGAAGCGGCCTTCGAGCAGGCCATGCACGAGCAGCGGGAACGTGCCCGAGAGGCGGCGCAGGGCTACGAGCGGGTGGTCGCGGCTTTCCGAGGCCAGGAGATAAGGAGCCGCTTTGTAGGATACGAGCGGGAGCAGATCGAGACCCGCATAGTCGCTGTCGAGGACGTACCGGACGCCGAAGACGAGTTGTACGTGGTGCTCGCCGAGAACCCGTTCTACGCGACCGGCGGCGGGCAGGTCACGGATGATGGTTGGATCACTTCGGAGCGCGGCCAACTAGAGATACTCGAATCTATACCGGCGGGTGACTATCAGGTACTGCGAGCACGGGTAGAACGCGGCGAGTTCGAGGTCGGGGATGAAGTGACGGCCTCGATAGGCCGGGTCCGGCGCCAGCAGGTGGAGGCGAATCACACGGCGACCCACATCTTGCACTGGGCGCTGAGGGCAGTGCTCGGCAAGGACGTTGTCCAGGCCGGGAGCTACGTCGGCCCGGACAGGCTCCGGTTCGACTACCGTTACACTGGGCAGGTAACCGAAGACGAGTTGCGGCGCATTCAGGAGCTAGGATTACTAAAGATCACCGAGAACCAGCCAGTCCGCTACTTCACGACTACCCAGGACGAGGCTCGTAACCTCGGGGCGATGATGCTTTTCGGCGAGAAATACGGTGACCTGGTACGGGTCGTCGAGGTGGATGGGTACTCACGGGAGCTCTGCGGTGGCACGCACGTAAAGAGCACGGCGGAGATCGGGGCCTTCAAGATACTCTCGAACCGCAAGCACGGCGCCGACCTATATCGTATCGAGGTACTCACGGGCCGCGAAGCCCTTCATTACCTGGTCGGGGCCACCGAGAAGGCCGAAGAAATCTCCGACGAGTTGCGGGTAGAAGTAGATGATCTTCCGGATGCGGTAGGTAAGCTGCGTGAAGAGATCCGGGAGTCGCGTGAGGCCGTGCGGCGGCAGACGCTCAAGGCGGGGCTCGAAGGGGTTGGTGAACTGGTCGAGGGGGCGGAGTCCATAGACGGCGCCCATGTAGTAGCAAGCAAAGTCGTCGCGGCCGACGTTCAGGGGCTACGTCAGATCTCCGACGACGTAAAGAACCGGCTCGACGGTCCTTCCGCTGTCGTGCTCGCCGCCGAACTCAATGGCAAAGCGGTGCTAGTCGCAAACATCCATCCCGAGGTATCCCGGAAAGTTAAAGCCGGTGACCTCGTCAAAGAGGCTTCCGCCGTTCTGGGTGGCGGTGGGGGAGGGAGCCCGACAATGGCCCAGGCCGGCGGTGGAGATCTCACGGCAATCCCGGAAGCCCTCTCCAGAGTAAAGGACATCCTGAGCCGGGAGCTCTCCGGCAAAGACGACGGTTAGCCGTCTTGCAAGTCCCAGAACACGCCTCCGGGCGCATCGCCGCCCTGGATCTCGGGGAGGTGCGTACGGGAGTCGCCGTCTCCGACCCCGGCGCCAAGATAGCACGTCCCCTGGAAGTGGTGCCGAGTGAGAACCTTTCGGCTTACCTGGATAATATGGTACGCGAGGGCGTCGAGGAGGTCGTCGTGGGGGTTCCTAAGACGCTAGGTGGCGAGGTCGGTTTCCAGGCCCGGCGATCGTTGGATACAATAAGCACGCTTAGAGAAGAGTTTCCTGCGGTTCGTTTCGTAGAATGGGACGAGCGTTTCACGACTCGTATCGTCGCATCTGAGGCTACCAGGAAAAAAGGACGCCGTAAAAAGGGTGCGAAGGCCAGGTGGGATCATCTTGCCGCCGCCCGGATGTTGCAGGAGTACCTCGACGCGAGGGGGACGGTTGAGGGGAGGTAGAAGACGCGAGAGCGAGTTCGATGAGCTAGATGCGCGGATCGAAGCCATCAAGGGCGGTCGCCGTTACCGCAAGCGCAAGTCTCGCTTTGGGACCACCGTGTTCGGTTTCCTGCTCGTCGGTTGCGTCGTGGCCGTCGTCTACCTCATATACGCGACGGCCATCGGCAGTGGTGACGGCAAAACCCGGCAGGTTACGATCACGGTGAACGAGGGCGACACGTTATCAGTAGTGGCCGACAAGCTGCAGGAGGCCGGGATAATACAGAGCGCCACGGCATTCAAGATAGAGACCCGCATCGAGGGCGCGGATACCGCGCTAAAGCCCGGCGAGTATGAGTTTCGCACCGGTACAGAGAGCGGGCTAATCATAGAAAAATTGACTGCCGGTCAACCTATTCCCACCTTTACCCTAACGGTCCCCGAGGGCCTGACACTCGAACAAACAGCGCGGACGGTAGCCGAGCAGAGCGACATTGGCGCCGAAAAGTTCGAGATGGCCGCCAGAAGAACCGACTACGGGTATGCTTTCCTCGAAAACCCTAAGATAAAGACGGCAGAAGGCTTTCTCTTCCCGAAGAAGTACGAGTTCAGAGAAGAAGCTACCGCCCAGCAAGTCGTTGCCCGGATGCTGGAGCAGTACTTTATAGAGACCCAGAACCTGGACCTCTCGGACCCGGTAGAAGGTCTCGACCTGACCGAGTACGAGATAGTCATTGTTGCTTCGCTTGTAGAGCGGGAGGCCGCTAACAATGAGGAACGACCGCGGGTAGCTTCGGTGATCTACAACCGACTCCGGGACGATATGCCCCTACAAATAGACGCGACCATCCAGTACGCGCGGGGCGAACCAAAGGCCGCACTCTCCCTCAAAGACCTGGAGATTGACTCCCCGTACAATACCTACCTGAAGACCGGCCTACCACCCGGCCCCATAGCCAGTCCCAGCCTACAGTCGCTCAGAGCCGCTGTGAGCCCGGAAGAGACCGACTTTCGTTACTATGTGCTAAAAGAGGGTGGTAACGAACACTTCTTCACCAACGACTACGATAAGTTCCTTGAAGCCAAAGAGAAAGCCGGACGCTAGAAGCCGCGCGATACCCGCACGAACGGCCACGTAGTATGGTGTGCCGGTTTTTAAAGTAATAAGCCAAACGTACCGATATATAATGCTTGAAGATGATTACTGCGAAAATGCGGCTTTTAGGTGTGATCGGTCACCCCATAGCGCACAGTCTGAGCCCACGGATGCACAACGCGAGCTTCGCCGCCGCCGGACTGAACTACGTCTACGTGGCGCTGGATGTGGTCCCTGAGAAGCTCTCTGAGGCTGTAGACGGTCTAGTGGCGCTTGGATTCGAGGGATTCAACGTCACTCTGCCGCACAAAGAAAACATAATTCCTCTACTCGACGAGCTGGATGAGACGGCCAGAATCTCAGGCGCCGTCAACACGGTGGCGATCCGCAGTGGATCACTAAAGGGGATGAACACTGACGGCAGCGGGTTTGTAGAAGCTTGTAAAGAGGCCGATGTGAACTTCAAAGGCAAAAGAGTCCTGCTTCTTGGCGCAGGAGGCGCGGCTGCTGCCGTCACCGTGGCGATGCTCGGCGCGGGCGTTCGGGAACTCGTAATCGCCAACCGTACCGAGTTGCGGGCGCGGGGCCTCAAAGCGAAGCTTGAAAAAACGGGAACCGTAGCAAAGATCCATACGCGCTCCCTGGAAGATTTGGAAGATGCTGTAGAGTGGGCGGACGTAATCGTTAACACTACGTATCTGGGTATGAAAGAAGAAGATCAACTACCGATCCCGACAGATGGCCTCGACTCCGGGAAGGTCGTAGCCGACGTTGTATACCGGAGCGGAGGCGATACGGAGCTGTCGCGCCAGGCCCGCAACGTCGGCGCGCGGGTCGTCACCGGGGGACGGATGCTTCTCTATCAGGGTGTCCAGGCCCAGAGGATGTGGACCGGCACAGAGCCCAACGTGGGGGTAATGAGTGACGCAATCAGCGGATAGAACACCAAAACGCATCTCGCCCGAGACGATAGGCGAGATCCTGGTCTCAGAAGGCGAAGTAACCCAGGCGCAACTAGACGAAGCCTGGAAGCTACGAGGCGAAAATGGACGGGGATTAGGTGAGATCCTTATCTCACGAGGCCATACGACGCCCGACAATCTCTCCAGGATACTCTCCCGCCGACTGCAGACCGAGTATGTGGTTCTATCCGAAGAAGAGATCGACCCGGACCTCGTAAACCTCGTCCAGCACGACATACTGGTCAACTTTGGCGCAGTGCCTCTTCGCATACAGGATGGCAGCCTGGTCGTCGCCATGAAAGACCCGTCTGACGAGGAGGCCCGCAGCCGGGTGGCGCAGAGCGCCGGCCAACCAATAATTGCCGTGGCTGCTTCGGAGGATGCAATTCGAAACGCGCAAGAGCGGTTGCTCGGGGATAATAGCGGCACGTCCGCCGCCGGACAACCCGAACCCCGGCGAGCGAGTTCCAGGAACCTTGGAAACCGGAGAGGATCCGCACTTGGGTCCGGCAGAATCGGGGATATTCTCATCTCGGAGGGCAAGATCACGCAGGAGCAACTCGAATACGCTCTGGACGTGCAAGACGAGACTTCCAAGGACCTGGGAGAAACACTGCTCTACCTCGGTTACATAGAGCCGGTGGACCTCGCCCAGGCTCTAGCCCGGCGCCTCCGGCTTGACTTCGTGATCATATCCGAGCTCTCAGAAGACGAAGTAGACAACGAAGCGCTGGACATGATGGAAGAAAGGACGCTTCGCAAGTACAAGGCGCTACCGATTCGTTTCGAGGAGAACAAGCTGGTGGTCGCAATGAGCGACCCGAACGACCTCTACGCACTGGAAGACCTGCGTATGATCGCCGGTCGCCCGATAACCCCCGTCGTGGTAACGGAGGAAGACCTGGAAGGAGCGCTCGACCATCTGTACGGCGCGGATGAAAGCTACTACGGTGAGGACCAACCTGCCGAGGAGAGTGACTCGTCTTCAACCGACTCTGAATCTCTTGCCAACGAAGACTATGAATACGGCGACCGGAACACAGTTTTTCAGAACGTCGAGGAGATGGCAGGGGCCGAAGATATAGTTTCCGAAACGGCTCCAGCCAGGGACTCATATCGGGAGCCAGAGGAGATCGGCCAACCTCCGGAGACAGATGAGGTTGCCGAGGCGCCGAGCGCAGCGGATTATCGGGTCGAGCCGGAAGAGGAACTACCTATAGAGGAACACTTTACTGAGCTGGATCTCTCTGAGAATCTCTCTGAGAATCTCTCTGAGGATCGACCTACTGCTCCTCGTCGAGTACGGGGTGCGTTGTCCGGGCGCGGAAAGATGGGAGAGATACTTATCTCTCGGGGTAATATCTCCGAAGAACAGCTTCGTCAGGCGACTGAGATTCAACGAGAAGACCGGCGGGAACTCGGAGAAATTCTGCTCTCACTGGGATATGTGACGACGACGGATCTCGGGCAGGCTATGGCTCAGAGGCTCAAGCTGGACTTCATGGAGTTGACCGAGAACGAAGTGGACCGCGGCCTTTTGACGCTCATAGACCAGCGCCTCCTACGCAAACATGGTGTGATGCCTGTCCGGGTGGAGGACGGCAAACTGTTTGTGGCGATGAGCGATCCCAAGGACCTCTACGCCCTGGAGGACCTGCGTATGATCTCCGGCTACCCCGTGACTCCCGTGGTCACCACCGAGCAAGATATACGCCGCGTCCAGGGAAAGCTGTTCGCCATCGGGGAGGGAGTCTCCGAGTTCCTCGAAGAGGCCGCCTCGGAGGAGTTCCAAGACGAGCAGGGAGACGTGCTGCTGGGTGAGGGGGCCGGCGCCGACGAGGCTCCGATAATCCGGCTGGTGAGTTCAATATTGCAGCAGGCCGTCGGAGACGGGGCTTCGGATATCCACATCGAGCCTCAGTCGAAGGAGGTAAAGGTCCGGTTCCGGGTAGACGGTGTTCTGCGGGAGGTCATGTCCATCCCCCAGAAACTGCGGAGCGGTGTGATCGCCCGTCTCAAAGTCATCGCCGATTTGAACATCGCCGAGCGTCGCCTCCCGCAGGACGGACGGTTCAGCGTTCGGTTGAATAACGGCAAGATCGACCTGCGGGTGGTGACGTTACCGACCGCCTATGGGGAGAAGGTCGTTCTTCGGCTACTCGACACCGCGAACGTAGAGGCTGACCTCACCAAGCTCGGGTTCTCCGAAGAATACTTTTCGAGCTACGAGAAGATCTTTAACCGGCCGTACGGCGCGATCCTGGTTACGGGTCCAACGGGGAGTGGCAAGTCAACCACGCTCTACGCCACTCTCAACGAGCTAAACTCGTCGGGACGGAACATCATTACCGTCGAAGATCCCGTCGAGTACCGGATACCGGGGCTCAACCAGATACAGGTAAACCCGCGGGCCGGTCTAACTTTCGCCACCGGGCTCAGGAGCATCTTGAGGGCTGACCCGGACGTGATCATGATCGGGGAGATCCGGGACGTAGAGACCGCGAAGATAAGCGTCGAGTCGTCCCTTACGGGCCACATGGTCCTGGCTACCCTCCACACCAACAACGCTCCCGGAGCCCTGACCCGCCTCACGGAGATGGGCGTCGAACCATTCCTGACGTCTTCGGCGGTGGACTGCGTGATCGCCCAGCGTCTCTGCCGCAGACTCTGCGAGCGGTGCAAGCAGCCCACGGAGTTGGACCGAGAGTATCTGGAGCAGGCAGATTTCCCGTTCGACCTCGTGCCGGAAGAGGAGATAAACTTCTCCAAACCGGTCGGTTGCGACCGTTGCGGTGGGACCGGCTACAAGGGGCGTCTTGGGCTCTACGAGCTGATGGTGGTCACCGAACCCTTGAGAGACCTGGTGATCCGCCGGGCATCGACCAACGAGATGTCCCGGACCGCCGTCGAGGAGGGGATGATCCCGCTCAGGGCCGACGGCATGATAAAGGCGGCAAAAGGCGCCACGACCGTGGAAGAAGTGTTGCGTACCGTGGTATAAGGAGAGCCGGGCGAGGATTAAAGTCTTCGCGTCCGGATGTCGAGAACCTTCGTCAGGATACGATACTAAAAGGGGACCGAGATGATAGCTGAGACCGGACTAAACGACTACCTCATGGACGCTATAGACGCGGGGGCGAGCGATCTTCACATCACAGTGGGGCTGCCGCCCATGATCCGGGTTAACGGCCAGGTGCAGCCACTCGACTACGAGCCGCTCCAGGGCAACACTACCCGAGAAGCTATTTACGAGATCCTCTCCGACGACCAGCGCCAGCGCCTGGAGAGCAACTGGGAGTTGGACTTTAGCTACAGCTTGCCTCGCATCGCCCGATTCCGGGTGAACGTCTACTTCCAGCGGGGCTCTATCGGGGCGGCGTTCAGGACTATTCCGCACGAGGTAAAGAGTTTCGATGAGCTAGGTCTACCCCGGTCAGTCGAGCAGATGACGGAGCGGCCGCGCGGTTTGATACTGGTCACCGGACCTACCGGTAGCGGTAAGTCCACGACACTCGCCTCGATGATAGACAAGATCAACCAGGAGCGGCACGAGCACATAATGAGCGTGGAGGACCCTATAGAGTTCCTCCACCAGCACAAACAATGCATCGTAAACCAGCGCGAGGTCAACCAGGATACCAAGAGCTTCGCCGAGGCGCTAAAGCACGTCCTGCGTCAGGACCCGGACGTGATACTGGTCGGCGAGATGCGGGACCTCGAAACCATCTCACTGGCCGTTACGGCGGCGGAGACCGGCCACCTCGTATTCGGCACGCTACACACACAGGACGCTCCCCAGACCGTTGACCGGATCATCGACGTCTTTCCGGCCCACCAGCAGTCCCAGATCCGGACTCAGCTCGCCAACGCCTTGCAGGGGGTCATCACCCAGACGCTGATCCCGAAGAGAGAAGGTGGCCGCGCCGTGGCCTGCGAGGTGCTGGTTCCGACACCGGGTGTGAGAAACCTCATCCGGGAAGGAAAGAACCACCAGATCTACTCGGCTATGCAGACCGGCGGCAAGTTCGGCATGCAAACGATGGACGCAGCACTCGTTGAACTGGTGCGTAGAAACACCATCTCCCGCGAAGAGGCCAAAAAGCGCGCCCGCGACCCGGAGGAGTTGGACCGGCTCGCCGGTAGCGGTGGTATGGCCGGTATGAATGCGGGCGGCAGCAGCTCCGGCGGTCGTGGCAAATACTCGGCGATCCGGCGTTAGGAGATAGGTCTTGGCCGTATTCGAATACAAGGCGCGAACCCGGCGGGGAGAGGTCCTCCAGGACAAGGTAGAGGGCAACGACACCGCCTCTGTGGTCTCCGGCCTGCGCCAGCAGGGTCTGCTCGTCATAGACGTCAAAGAGCAAAGCGTCGGCCAAAAGGACATCCTCGAACCATTCAAGAGGGTTAGTGCCGACGACGTGGTCATCTTTACCCGTCAGTTCGCCACCATGATCAACGCCGGTCTCCCCATAGTACGGTCTCTCAACATACTGAGCGAGCAGGCGGCCAACAAGAAGTTCGAGGACGTGATAGTCGACGTTCGCGAGGACGTGGAGGCCGGTCTCTCGCTATCCGACGCCCTCGACAAGCACCCGAAGGTCTTCAACCGTTTGTACGTGGAAATGGTGCGGGCCGGCGAGGTGGGAGGCATCCTGGATGGTGTGCTGCTCCGGATCGCCGACCAGCTAGAAGGCGACCAGGATCTCCGGCGTAAGGTGAAGAGTGCCATGACCTACCCGACGGTGGTCCTCATAATGGCGATACTGGCTGCGGCCGTCATGCTCATCTTCATCGTCCCGATCTTCGCGCAGATGTTCGAGGACCTCGGTGGAACACTGCCGCTCCCGACCCGGATCGCGATGGGACTCTCCGACATCCTCACGGGGATCGGTGGTTTGTTTGTCGGCGCCCTTTTGATCGGCGGCACGTTCTTCTTCCTCCGGTGGAAGAGCACGGAGCAGGGCCGTAAGGTTTGGGACCCGATCGTGCTAAAGATACCGGCCAAGATCGGGGACGTGGTGCAGAAGGTGGCGCTCGCCCGGTTCGCCCGGACGCTCGGCACGCTCAGCTCGGCGGGTGTGCCGATCCTCCAGGCGCTGGAGATAACCGCCAACTCGTCCGGCAATTACGTCATCGAACGGGCGCTCCTAAAAAGCCGGGATTCGATCCGCCAGGGCATCCCGATCTACACGCCACTCGAAGACGAGCCCGTTTTCCCGCCGATGGTAACCCGCATGATCGCCGTCGGTGAAGAGACCGGCGACCTCGACGGCATGCTGTCCAAGATCGGGGACTTCTACGAGTCCGAGGTGGACGCGACCGTCAAGTCGCTCACCTCCATCATAGAGCCGCTGATGATAGTAGTCGTAGGCGGCATAGTGGGCGGCATCATCGTCGCCATGTATCTCCCAATGTTCCAGATCTTCGAGCTCATCGAATAAAGGTCTTGTACGGTGACACTATAGATAATAATGTTTCACCATTTGTTGCAGTGATCCTATAGCACAAGTCATGTACTATGTTTATCGTCCTCACCACGCGCTCCCCGGTAGATCACCTGGCCGACGATGTAGAGGTTCTGGAGGAGTCGCGGCTCTTGAAGAACTTTGCCTAGCTCGTTCTGCCAGAGCCCGAGGCGGATCGAACTAGGCTATAAAGCTGCCGGCAAGACGGTTGACAGGCCCGGCGTACTTCGGGTCCGATAAAAGCGTGTACCTGAGGAGCCAGTATTTTCTTCAGCCCGCTGGCAACCGGACGAAAGAATCGAGCTACTCACTCATTTGGCAGGTCTGCGATACCTGTGTAATCATAAGTTTTGGGAGGTTTGCGCGGTGTGTCAGGGTCAGACCGGGCGGATCGTAGAGAATGGAAATAGATAGGGGTGGATATTTGATGACTACACCAGTAAGAAGAGAGCATGGCTGACAACTCTTTCTTCGAGCGACCGGTACTCAACTCACCTTACGAATATCCCGACTGTCACTGGGAACTCGATGAGCAGGGGCAGCCTACTCAGAGGGTAGTCGAGAAGCGCCGGCCGGCGGAGTTCATCACCCCGATCCCCAAACCCAGAAAACGGAAGGGGTCAGCCGATCAGCAGAAGATGGTCTTCGATGAAGGAGTTGGGCTATCCACGGAAGAGCAGCAGTACGACCCCACCTCGATCATCAACAACCTACGCCGGCACGTGGACGAGTGGCGGAGCCGCCCGAACCCGAACGAGTGGCAGGTCACCCCGGAGACGGCCCGCCTCCTGCAGCACTGGCGGCATCACAAGTTCAGTGGTATGCGGCCCTTTTTCTGTCAGGTCGAGGCTGTGGAGACCGTCATCTGGCTAACGGAGGTCGCCCCGCAAGCCGGGAAGACCGGCAGGGGCTTCATTGAGCATTTGTATAACGCGAACAATGAGGCGAACCCGGACCTCGCACGGCTGGCCCTGAAGCTAGCTACCGGCGCCGGCAAGACCACGGTTATGGCTATGCTGATCGCCTGGCAGACCATCAACGCCATTCGCCGGCCGCAGAGCAAGCGTTTCACGCGAGGATTCCTGATCGTCGCGCCGGGTATCACCATTCGCGACCGGCTGCGAGTGCTCCAGCCAAACGACCCCGACAGTTACTATGCGAGCCGCGAGCTGGCGCCGGGCGACATGCTGGCGGACCTGGACCGGGCCAAGATCGTCATCACCAACTACCACGCCTTCAAGCTACGCGAGCGGATCGACCTCTCGAAAGGCGGCCGTTCGTTGCTCCAGGGACGGGGCGAGGATCTGGATACTTTAGAGACGGAAGGGCAGATGCTCCAGCGAGTCATGCCGGACCTCATGGGCATGAAGAACATCATGGCTATAAACGACGAGGCGCACCACTGCTACCGGGAGAAGCCTGAAGAAGACGACGTGACTGACCTGAAGGGTGACGAGAAGGAAGAGGCGAAGAAGAACAATGAGGCTGCGCGACTCTGGATCTCCGGGCTGGAGACGGTACAGCGCAAGCTCGGCGTCACGCGTGTAATGGACCTCTCCGCGACACCGTTCTTCCTCCGCGGCTCTGGGTACGCGGAAGGGACCCTCTTTCCCTGGACGATGAGCGACTTCTCCCTGATGGACGCCATCGAATGCGGCATCGTCAAGCTGCCGCGCGTGCCGGTCGCGGACAACATCCCCGGTGGAGAGATGCCGAAGTTCCGGGAGCTATGGAAACACATCGGGCCAAAGATGCCCAAGAAAGGCCGGGGACAGGCAAAGAACCTGGACCCGCTCAGCCTGCCTGTGGAGCTACAGACCGCGCTGGAGGCATTGTACGGTCACTACGAGAAGACGCACCGGCTCTGGGCCGAGGCGGGGATCAGCGTTCCGCCGTGTTTTATCGTGGTCTGCAATAACACGGCTACCTCCAAGCTCGTGTACGACTATATCTCCGGGTTTCAGAGGGAGAACGACGATGGTTCGACAAATATCCTGAATGGCCGCCTGCCATTGTTTCGGAACTTCGACGAGTATGATAACCAACTCGCTCGGCCGCGCACCCTCCTGATCGACAGCGAGCAGCTCGAATCCGGGGAGGGGCTGGACAAGAACTTCCGCGAGATGGCCTCAGACGAGATCGAGCGTTTCCGCCGCGAGATCATCGAGCGCACCGGCGACCGCCGCCAGGCGGAGAATATTACCGAACAGGAGCTGCTCCGAGAGGTTATGAACACCGTCGGCAAGAAGGACCGTCTCGGCGACTCCATCCGCTGCGTGGTGTCGGTCTCGATGCTCACCGAAGGTTGGGATGCCAACACCGTTACCCACGTACTCGGCGTGCGGGCGTTCGGGACCCAGCTTCTGTGCGAGCAGGTGATCGGGCGTGCCCTGCGCCGCCAGTCCTACGACCTGAACGAAGAGGGCCTGTTCAACGTCGAGTACGCCGACGTGCTGGGCATACCCTTCGACTTCACCGCGAAGCCCGTGGTCGCGCCGCCGCAGCCGCCTCGGGAGACCGTCCAAGTCAGGGCAATTCGCCCTGAACGAGACCACCTGGAGATCCAGTTCCCGAGGGTAGAGGGTTACCGGGTCGAGCTACCCGAGGAGCGGCTCACTGCGGAGTTCAACGACGACTCGGTGCTGGAGCTGACGCCGGACCTCGTCGGTCCGTCCGTTACCAGGAACTCCGGCATTATCGGCCAGGACGTGGACCTCAGTCTGGCGCACCTGGGCGACATGCGAAGGTCCACACTGCTTTTTCACATCACACAGCGGTTGCTCTACACGAAATGGCGTGATCCCGGCGAAGAACCGAAGCTGCATCTCTTCGGACAGCTCAAGCGGATCACCAAGCAATGGCTGGACAACTACCTGGTCTGCAAGGGCGGCACCTATCCGGCGCAGCTCATGTACCAGGAGTTAGCGGACATGGCCTGCGAGCGGATCACCGCCGGGATCACGCGCTCCCTCGTGGGTGAAAAGCCGATAAAAGCCGTGCTCGACCCGTACAACCCCACAGGCTCGACGGCGCACGTGAACTTCACGACCTCCAAAACGGACCGCTGGCAGACCGATTCTCGCCGCTGTCACGTCAACTGGGCGATCCTCGATAGTGACTGGGAGGCCGAGTTTTGCCGGGCTGCAGAGGCCCACTCGCGGGTTCTGGCCTACGTCAAGAACCACAACCTGGGATTGGAAGTGCCGTACCGCTACGGCTCCGAGCCGCGCAAGTACATACCGGACTTCGTCGTGCTGATCGACGACGGCCACGGTGAGGAAGACCCGCTGCACCTGGTAGTCGAGATCAAGGGCTACCGCCGCGAAGACGCCAAAGAGAAGAAGGCCACGATGGAGAACTACTGGATACCCGGAGTGAACAACCATGGGGGGTACGGCCGCTGGGCTTTCGCCGAGTTTACCGAGGTCTACCAGATAGAATCCAGCTTCGAGGCCAGGGTCGAAGCCGAGTTCGATAAGATAGTGGAGCCGCTCGTCGGGGAGAGAGTATGAAAAGGTCTGAAGTTCTGAGCCAGCTCCAGGCCCACATGCCGGAGATGAAAGAACGTTTCGGCGTTCTGGAACTCGCCTTGTTCGGTTCCACCTCACGCGCCACGGCCGGTGCTGAGAGCGATATAGACATCCTGGTTACGTTCGATGGCCCGGCGACCTCCAGCCGGTATTTCGGCCTCCAGTTCTATCTGGAGGACTTGCTCGGGAGGAGCGTGGATCTCGTCACCGACAAGGCGCTCCGTCCTGAATTGCGCCCGTTCGTGGAGCAAGAGGCCATCCGTGTCTGATGCGGGCCCGGCGCGGGAGTGGCGTTTCTACATAGACGATATGATCGGCTTTGCCGAAAAGGTGCTCTCCTACACGGAGGGTATGGACCAGGCTGGTTTTATGGATAGCGGAATTACCTACGATGCCGTGTTGCGCAACCTGGAGCTTATCGGCGAAGCCGCCACCCGCGTACCGGACGAAGTCCGCGAGGTACATCCTGAAATCCCATGGCGCATGATCGTCGCTACCCGTAACCGTCTCATCCACGCCTATCTCGGCCTAGATGACGATATTATCTGGAGCATCATCCGCGACGATATACCATCGCTGTTGGCGGCATTGAAGAGACTCAAACACGACTCAGAGGTGGAATAATCATGGCACGGAGATCGGGAAAGAGAAAACAAGTCGAAACCCTCACTCACGAGGAGGCTTCGCGCACGAATATCCCCACCGCCGAGTACCAGTCGGTGATGAAGCGGGAGGAGCAGGACCCGGTGCGGGTGGCCTACGAGCGCCGCAACCGGGACCTGGACCCGCAGCTGGTGTGGCGCGGCAAAGACGAGCAGGACTGGTCGGATCTCGTGGTGCAGGCTCCGCCGCTGTACATCCAGGAGAAGGTCCATCCCAAGGTGCTGGTGGACGACCTGCTCCGGCGCACCGAGGCCGACGAGAAGGCCGCGGACCCGCAGCCCGACCTGTTCGCGGACTTCAACGGCTTGCCGGACGAGAGCGCGGCGACGGAGTTCTACCAGCACGACGCCAACTGGACGAACCGCATGATCCTCGGCGACAGCCTGCAGGTGATGGCGAGCCTGGCCGAGCGCGAGGGCCTGCGCGGCAAGGTGCAGTGCATCTACCTCGACCCGCCCTACGGCATCAAGTTCAACTCCAACTTCCAGTGGTCAACGACCAGCCGCGACGTGAAGGACGGTAAGGCCGACCACATCACCCGCGAGCCGGAGCAGGTCAAGGCGTTCCGCGACACCTGGCGCGACGGCATCCACTCCTACCTCACCTACCTGCGCGACCGCCTCACCGTCGCCCGCGACCTGCTGGCGGACTCCGGCTCGATCTTCGTCCAGATCGGCGACGAGAACGTCCACCGCGTGCGGGCGCTGATGGACGAGGTGTTTGGGGAGGATAATTTTATTGGCGAGATTACTTTCGTAAAGACTAGCGGATTGGGTTCGAACTTCTTGAGTAACCGATTCGACTACCTTCTATGGTATGCGAAAGCAAAACCAAGCGTGAAATTTCGCCAACCTTACCTGACGAAGTCGCACGAAGACGGCACTGCATCAACATACACTTGGCTGCGAGACGCGGGTGGAAATTATCGAAGTATGTCTCGTGAAGAGAAAGAGACAGGAGGAACACCAAGTGGGTACGAGATTTACAAAGCGGACAACATTACCTCTCAGGGCAATCCAATTGTTCAGTTCCATTTCGAGGGTAAGGATTACGATCTTCGTTCAAAGACGACGATTAATGGACTCTCGCGTCTAGCCCAGTCTGGTCGTATTCATAAAGCTAAAAACAGCATTCAGTACGTAAGAAAGCTCAGTGACTTCAGTGTGGCGCAAGTGTCTGAATTATGGAGTGACACCGGCACTGGCAGCTTCACCGACGACAAAATCTATGTCGTTCAGACAGGGACAAAGACAGTACAACGTTGCCTCCTGATGACCACCGACCCCGGCGACCTCGTCCTCGACCCCACCTGCGGCTCCGGCACCACCGCCTACGTCGCCGAGCAGTGGGGGCGGCGCTGGATCACGGCTGACACCTCCCGCGTCGCGCTGGCGCTGGCCCGCGCTCGCATCATGGGCGCACGCTACCCGTACTACTTGCTCGCCGACAGCCGTGAGGGGCAGCTAAAGGAGGCGGAGCTATCCCGCGCCGAGCCGTCCGAAGCGCCGGTCCACGGCGACGTGCGGCAGGGCTTCGTGTACGAGCGTGTGCCGCACATCACGCTCAAGTCCATCGCCAACAACGCCGAGATAGACGTGATCCACGACCAGTACCAGCAGACCCTCGAACCGCTGCGCGAGCAACTCAACACGGCGCTCGGCGAGTCGTGGGAGGAGTGGGAGATCCCACGCGAACCCGCCGACGACTGGCCGCAGGAGGCGAAGGAGCTGCACGCCAGTTGGTGGGAGCAGCGCATCGCCCGGCAGAAGGAGATAGACGCCTCCATCGCCGCGAAGGCCGACAGCGAGTACCTCTACGACAAGCCCTACGTGGACAACAAGAAAGTCCGCGTCGCCGGGCCGTTCACCGTCGAGAGCCTCTCGCCGCACCGGGTGCTCGGCGTGGACGAAAACGACGAGCTAATAGACGGCGTCGCTGACTCCAGCAACGGCTACGGTGAAAAGCAAGACTTCCCGACCATGATCCTCGAAAACCTCAAGACCTCCGGCGTGCAGCAGGCGCACAAGGACGACAGGATCTCCTTCTCCTCCATCACCCCCTGGCCCGGCTCGCTGGTCAGCGCCGAGGGCCGCTACATGGAAGGCGACGACGAGACCGGCTCCGAGAAACGCGCCGCCATCTTCATCGGTCCCGAGTTCGGCACCGTCGCCCGCCCGGACCTCGTCGCCGCCGCCCGCGAGGCCGGAGACGCCGGCTTCGACGCGCTCATCTCCTGCGCCTTCAACTACGATGCCCACTCCTCCGAGTTCCACAAGCTCGGCCGCATCCCCGTGCTCAAGGCCCGCATGAACGCCGACCTGCACATGGCCGACGACCTCAAGAACACCGGCAAAGGCAACCTCTTCGTCATCTTCGGCGAGCCCGACATAGACATCCTCGACGCCGACGAAGGGAAGATCCAGGTAAAAGTTAACGGCGTGGACGTCTTCCACCCCAACACCGGCGAGGTCCGCAGCGACGGCGCCGACGGCATCGCCTGCTGGTTCATAGACACCGACTACAACGAGGAGAGCTTCTTCGTCCGCCACGCCTACTTCCTCGGCGCCAACGACCCGTACAAATCCCTCAAGACCACCCTCAAAGCCGAGATCAACGCCGACGCCTGGGACACCCTAAACAGCGACACCTCCCGCCCCTTCGACAAACCCGAGTCCGGCCGAATCGCCGTAAAGGTAATCAACCACCTTGGGGATGAGGTAATGAAGGTCTTCAAGACATGAGCCAGGACAACCGCACCTGGATCGGGGTAGATCCTGGTGGCGAAGGCAGCTTTGGTGTCGCTATTCTCCACTCTGACGGATCGACTTACACTTGCTGCGTAGATTGTGCCGATGAGGCAATAGAAGTTATTTGCCAGCGAGTTAAAAGCGCGCCTGCTGGAATCGGCGTAGATGCGCCTCTTTGGTGGTCGTCGGGACGCTCCAGCGACCGTTGTGCCGATCAATGGATAAGAAGCACATACGGTTTGCCCGGAGGGAAGGTTCAAACTGCCAATTCTCTGGTGGGTGCTGTTCTGGTTCAGGGAGTGATGTTTGTACAGCAGATCCGTAAGCGTTTCCCCGGCGCGCCGGTTACCGAGACCCACCCGAAAGCATTACTGGCCGCGTCACGCGTCACGAATGATGAAGCTTTCCGACACTGTCTTTCAGCCCAGTCGATTACTGTACAGGAGCCGGAACACGAACGCGACGCCATGATTTCGGCTGTAGCCGCGCGTGAAGGTTTTGGAAAACGGTGGCTTCGAGACCTGAGCCTCGATCGCCACGAGAGCGAACAAGACCCGTCCAAGTATTGGCTGGCTCCGATCAACTACTTCTGGCCTAAATGAACTTCCGCATCGCAGACACCTTCACAGACAGCCTCGCCCGTCTAACCGGCGACGAGCAGAAGACGGCCAAGACCACGGCCTTCGACCTGCAGATGAACCCGGCGCAGCCGGGGTTGCAGTTTCACAAGCTCGCCAAGACCAGAGACCCTAACTTCTGGTCTATCCGCGTGAGCCGCGACATACGACTGATCGTCCACCGCACCCAGAGCAGCCTCTTGCTCTGCTACGTCGACCACCACGACAAAGCGTACAACTGGGCCGAGCGGCGCAAGCTGGAGACCCACCCGAAGACCGGCGCGGCACAGCTCGTCGAGGTCCGCGAGACGGTGCAGGAGATCACCATACCCCGGTACGTGGAAGCCGAGCAGGAAGCGCCGCCCAGACCACCACTATTCACCGACATCCCCGACGACGACCTGCTGGCCTACGGCGTCCCGGAGGAATGGTTGGAGGATGTGCGCCACGCCGACGAAGACACACTGCTGGAGCTGGCCGACCATCTGCCGGGTGAAGCCTCGGAAGCCTTGCTGGAGTTGGCTACGGGCGGGTCGCCGCAGTTCGCCCAGCCCGCGGATACTGTGGAGGACCCATTCGAGCATCCCGACGCCCGGCGCCGGTTCCGGGTGATGAACAACGTAGAAGAGCTCGAACGCGCCCTTGAGTTCCCTTGGGAGAAGTGGACCGTATTTCTCCATCCCGAACAGCAGGAACTCGTAGAGAAAGACTACAGCGGCCCCGCACGGATCTCTGGGTCAGCAGGTACGGGTAAGACCGTCGTCGCGCTCCACCGGGCAGCCTATCTCGCCCGCAGCGTTCCCGACGCCCGGGTGCTGCTAACAACCTTCTCCGACGCCCTTGCGAACTCCCTACGCACCAAGCTGCGGAGGCTCATAAGCAGCGAACCCCATATCGGCGAACGGCTGGAAGTACATTCAATGGATGCTATCGGCCGGCGGCTGTATGAATCCAACTTCGGGAGGATAGAGCTGGTGCCGAGAGAGATGATCCGGCAGCTTCTTCAAGAGGCCGCCGCTGGTGTCGAGGGCCACAGCTTCAGCCAGCAGTTCCTGCTGACCGAGTGGGAGCAAGTCGTAGACGCCTGGCAGCTACATACGTGGGAGGAGTACCGGGACGTCCGGCGCCTCGGAAGAAAGACCCGACTGCCGGAACAGCAACGGCGCGTGCTATGGTCGATCTTCCAGGAAGTCCGGTCCAGGCTGGGAGACCGAGATCTCCTTACTATCCCCGACATGTTCAGCCGGCTGGCATCCCATCTCGCGGATAGAAAACAGCCGCCGTTCGACTTCGCGGTCGTGGACGAGGCTCAAGACATCAGCGTGGCCCAGCTCCGTTTCCTCGCCGCGCTGGGCGGCAACCGGCCCGACAGCCTGTTCTTCGCCGGAGACCTCGGACAGAGGATCTTTCAACCACCGTTCTCCTGGAAAGCGCTCGGCGTAGACATCAGGGGACGTTCCCGAACACTGCGGATCAACTACCGCACCTCGCACCAGATCCGGATGCAGGCCGACCGGCTTCTGGACCCGGAACTGGCGGACGTTGACGGTGTCACGGAGGAACGGAGCGGCACGGTTTCGGTATTCAACGGACCGGAGCCCATCATAAGCGTTTCGGACAGCCCGGAGGAAGAAGCCCGTTCGGTCGGTGAGTGGCTAGCGGGTCTCCGGGAAGATGGCTTGATGCCTCACGAGATGGGTATTTTTGTGCGATCGCCAGCGGAGTTGGGCCGGGCGAGCGCGGCTGTCGAAGACGCCGGACTCCCATTCAAGGTACTGGACGAGAACGTCGAGACGGCCAGCGGGTACGTTTCCATCAGCACCATGCACCTCGCAAAAGGTCTGGAGTTCCGTGCGGTCGCCGTAATAGCCTGCGACGACGAAGTGATCCCATCACAAGATCGGATAGAGACCGTCGCGGACGAGGCGGATCTGGAAGAAGTTTACGACACCGAGCGTCACCTGCTCTACGTCGCCTGTACCCGGGCAAGAGACTATCTGCTCGTAACCAGCGGAGACTCCCCATCAGAATTTCTCGATGATCTGCGAGACTAACGGTGGAAGGCCCGCCGTGGGAGCAGCGACCGGGGCTTCTGCCGAGCCGTGACGGGCCACGGTGTGGCGGTCTCTGTCGCCGCGTACGGCGACAGATCGAAGCAATTGGCCAGGAAAATTACACACGAACGGAGGATCGCTTGTGGACACGCCGAAGAGTCTCGACAGCCTCTTTAAAGAAAAACTGTTCAGGGTCCCTGACTACCAACGCGGCTACGCGTGGCAGTCGGAGCAACTTAGGCAGTTTTGGGAGGATCTCGTAAACCTTCCCAACGGCCGCTCGCACTACACGGGCGTGCTCACGCTGAAGGAGATCCCCTCGGCGGACATCAAGGACAGCGATAAAGAACATTGGCTGGTCGAGGACCATTCTTACAAGCTCTACCACATCGTGGATGGGCAACAGCGGCTAACCACGTTTATCGTCTTCCTGCAGGCGTTCGTCGATTTCATAAGGACGCTACCAGAGAGCAAAGACCAGGCGGATGCCGACATCTATGTCTCTGGGAGCCTGAGTGTCGTAGACGCGCAGGACAGGTTCCTGTTCAAGACCAAGCCCAGAGGTGACCACTTTCGCACCTAAAAGTTCGGCTACACGGTTGACAACCCGAGGCACGACTACCTCAGCGGCTGCAAGCATCTTCAGTCTGAGGTCTTTCGAGTATGCGTTCATGGAGAGTATTCTTATGTAGGTTCGCCACTTACGCAACCCGCTGTAACTGATCTGCCTTGCCACCTTAATTAAATCCGTGTCGACCACGGTCACGAAACCCTGAGCGGTCTGTCTACCCTGATATGGAATACCGGGATGCCGTTGTCTATAGACAAGAAAACGGGCAACCTCTAAGGGCCGCCCGCTGCTGGTTTTTGATGGTATTCAGTTGAACCCTCTACGACAGGGCTACAGTCGGGAGCACTGGCCTTCTTTGTCACCGGCCGTGTTGCCACCGCCGATGGGAGCCGGGTTGTTCTGTTTACACTGCAGATTCTCAGAGATCCGGTTTTTGGAGATCACGAGCCCGCCCCTGTTCTGGACGGCCTGGAGGTTGGCGAGAACAGTGCTGGAACGGGCGACCATCTTGCCGAAGTTCGCTTCGTACTGGAGGTCTCCGCTCACGCGGGTGTTGAACACCCGGCCGCTGCCGCTCGCGAGCCCATTCTTCAACTGAACGCTGCCGCCGACGATCGAGCCGCGCCGGACGAGGATACTCTTGTAGCCTTCACTCTGGATATTGCCGTTGACTCTAACCTTGTTGGCGACGAGCCTGGCTCGATTCTCTACTTTTATGGTGCCCTTCACCCTCGTGCCGTTGAGCGTACACGACGCGCCTTGGGGCACCCGCAGGTTATCCACGGTCGTCGGTCCTATGGTGCCCCGGCACACCCTTTCTTCGGCCTGGGCGGCCGTCGCCGCCATCAACAACCCCGTAAGCGCGAGCGCCAGGGCCGCCAGTACCGTAGTCGATATCGCCGTTATCCTTGCCGTCATCCTTTTCCTCCTATTTCGTGGGCAGTTCCCAAAAGAGGTATGAACACCCCTTAGCAAGAAAGATAACGTGCCTACATTAGAAGACGATGACAGCACGATTAGAATCTTCTAATGGATGGGAACACTGACTCCACCCGTTGCTGATTCCACACAAAAAATTTCACGAGCGTGAGATTTTTGTGAGGATAGATCGCTTGGACCGCTCGGCGTTTAGCTGGATTCGAGGCGGTAGCCGGTTCCCCGGACGGTAGAGATCGGCGAGCTTTTGCCGGGGAGGTCGATCTTTCGCCTGAGGTAGCGCACGTAAACATCCACCACGTTGGATCCGGGGTCGAAAGCGTAGTCCCAGACAGCGGAGAGGATCTGCTGGCGTGAGAGAACCTGTCCCGGGTGGCTCATGAAATATTCCAGAAGCGCGAATTCCCGGCTTGAGAGCTCTATCTGCCGCTCTCCACGCCATACGCGACGGGAATGGAGGTCGATGACGAGGTCGCCAATTTCGATGCGCGAGGACAGAGCCTGGTCGGAGCGCCGGCCCAGGGCGCGAACACGAGCCAGCAGTTCCTCGAAGGCAAACGGTTTGGTCAGATAATCGTCCGCCCCCAAATCGAAGGCGCCCACCTTACTCTGTAGTTCGTCACGGGCGGTAAGCATGAGGACCGGAAGTTCCGGGCGCCGGGCCCGGATTCTCTTCAAGACCTGGTGACCGTCCAGCCCCGGCAGCATGATGTCGAGCAGTACGAGATCCACGGTGTCATCAGTGGCGAGTCTCGCCCCATCCTCACCATTGTCGGCAATGATTGACTGGTAGCCATGGGCCGCCAAACCCCGCTCCAGCATTCGTACGATACCCGGCTCGTCTTCTACGATCAAAACACGCATAAGCGCCGCAAAGTATAATCTAGTTCTGTCCTGGTCGCGGTGGGATGACATGACTCGAGAAAGCTTTGGAGTATGAACTGGTTCAATAAGACTCGCGAACGGCCCTGGCGCATCACCCTCGTCGCGGTCGGCGGCCTTCTGGTAGCGATCGTCGTCGCCGGGGTTTTGGGCCTCGTGCTGAACCGCAACGTCAAGGAGGCCACCGACGAGGCGCTCCGCTACGACGTGGAACTCGAAGACCACGCCGACGACCTCCGGGTGTCGGTCCTGGACATGCGCCACTACCATCGCAACCTCTTTTTCTCCGGACCCAACGGAGAAACGATCACCGAATATGGAGAGGCTTACGCGCGGCTACAGCAAGAGATAAACGAGCTAGAAGAACTGGGTGTCCGCGACCCTGATACTCCTCAGCCGGACGAGATCCGCGAGGTGGCCCGTGCATATTATGAAGATTTTTGGCCGACGGTAGATACCTATGACTCCGACCCGGCTGCCTTTGAAGAAGCGAGCAACCGCGGCCTTAGACGGCTCGAACAAATGGATGACGCCGTCGAAGTAATTGACAAGCTGGGAGAGCGGCTCACGGCGAACTCCCTCGAGAGGGTCGACCGCGCTTCGGCGAGCGCGACGGTAGTGCTGCTCACGGTTATCGGCGGCCTCCTCGTTGTCGGGGCGGCTCTGGCATACGCGGCAGTACGGGTGGTGGGCGAGTTGCGCGCGGCATCGGAGCAACTCGCCGAGGCTTCGCGTACAAAAACGGCCTTCCTCGCGGATGTCTCACACGAGCTGAGGACACCCTTGACGGTGCTTCAAGGCAACGCCGAAGTGGGACGAACGCTGGACCCGGAATGGCCTCACAAGGAGATCCTGGACGAGATAGTGAGAGAGTCCGGCAGGATGACGCACATGGTGGAAGACTTGCTGTTCCTCGCCCGCTCGGACTCCGCCGCGTTGCCGCTCGAAGTGGAGGCCGTGCCCGTAGAGTCATTTCTGGCTGAGATCTCCGGACGGGCCGAGGCACTCACGCGGGAGCGCGACGCCCGGTTGGAGACCAAGCTTTCGGGAGAAGGGGAGGTGAGGATAGACCAGAGACGAATGGATCAGGTCGTGCTCATCCTGGTGGATAATGCCGCCAAGTACGGCCCGCGAGGAGGCCGGGTCCGACTGACCTCGACTACGAAAGCCGGCGAGCTCTGCATAAGCGTTGCCGACAACGGCCCCGGCATCGCCGAAGAAGAACTGCCTCGCGTCTTCGAGCGCTTCTACCGGGTGGACAAGGCTCGCTCTCGCAAACTAGGCGGCGCGGGACTGGGGCTACCCATCGCCAAAGCTATCATCGAGGCTCATGAAGGCCGCATCGAAACTGAAAGCCGCGTGGGCGAGGGTACGAAGATGTCCATCTACCTCCCACTGGTCTCCACGAGGGACGACCGTTGGAGCGAACGCCGCTTCACAAAGACCTCTATCTAACCACCGGACCCAAGCATCGTCCACTACCGGAGCACTCCCGGAGAGTCCTCGCCCCGGCGGAGACCAAGAATTATTAGAGTTTTCTAATCCTTGTAAAAATTAGAGCTTTCTCATTCGAATCTAACCTTTCTTTAACGATGGTCAGCAACAATAGGTTTCGTAAGGTTGAGAAGAGTAACTACTTAGAGGAGGTGAAACGAATGGCCAGGTTTACCCAGATGTCTCCGGCCCGCCGTCGCAGCTCGGATGACAGCAACAGCGGTGGAAATAGGAGAAGGCGTCGTCGTCGCGCACGGCTCGCGGCTCGTCGCAGGCGGAGGCGTCGCAATCGTCGCCGTCGTCGCGGAACGAACACCTAAGCACGGGCGACTTCAGGCACAATGACGCGGTCCTGTCGGAAGGTGGGACCGCTTCTTATAGTATAGATTGCAGAGTTGATGAGAATTTGGATGAAATTACGTAAAGGGTTCCGCCGATTGTTGGCGGATGCGGAGCAGGGCGAAGGTATCGTTGATGCCGCGCCGGAGATATCGTTTGGGGAGATCTTCCGCAGGTTCTGGCCCCACGCCCGACCGTACCGGCGCTGGCTGCCCCTGATCCTGGTCTTCGTCGCCCTGGGACCGGCGCTGGATCTGGCGATGACCTGGATGTACAAGATACTCGTAGACGACGTGCTCGTTCCGGGGAACTTCGATCTCCTTTTGTGGGTGGTATTGGCCTACGTCGGACTGACGCTCCTGGATGGGATAGTCGGTTTCTGCGACCAGTATCTCTCCGACTGGGTCGCCGGTCGTTTTATCGTTTCTCTGAGGACGGAGTTCTTCGGCCACCTGCACGATCTATCTCTGGCCTTTTTCGACCGTCAGCAGCTAGGGGATATGATCTCGCGCATCACCGACGACGTGGAGGATATCGAAGACCTGATGCTCTCCGGTCTGGCCTCGGCTATATCCTATGTGTTCCAACTCCTGTTTTTTACCGCCGCGCTCTTCTACCTGAGCTGGCAGCTCGCGCTGGTCTCGCTCTTCGTCGTGCCCCTGTTCTGGCTCTTGGCGAGGTACTTCTCTCGCAAGATAAAACGCGCCGCCCGCGAAGAGAGCCGTCGAAGCGGTTCGATCAGCGCCGTGGCCGAGGAGAGCCTCTCCAACGCCGCGCTGGTGCAGTCCTACAACCGCAAAGAACACGAAGTCGCCCGCTTTCACCGGGAGAATGAGGGAAGCTTCTTCGCCCAGATGGCCGCGACTCGCCTGAGCGCGCTATTCTCGCCGCTCATCAGCCTCGTCGAGCTGTCCGGTGTGATCGTGGTGGTCGTCTTCGGCGCCTATCAGGTCTCGCAGGGAAGGCTCACCATCGGCGGTTTGCTCGTGTTCCTAGTCCTGCTCGGTCAGCTCTACAGCCCGATCCGGGGTCTCAGCAGCCTCCTCAACTCGTTCTACGCGGCCTCGGCCGGCGCCGAGAGGATCATCGAGTTTCTCGACGAGAAACCTGCGGTCGAGGAGCCTCCTTGCGCCCGTTCTCTCCGCAACGCCCGGGGCATCGTCCGGTTCGACGACGTCTCATTCACCTACCCTGATACCAGCAAACCCGCGCTCGATGGTGTGTCGTTTCAGGTGAATCCGGGAGAGACGCTCGCGTTGGTGGGAGCCAGCGGGGCGGGGAAGTCTACGATGGCGAAACTGCTCTTGCGCTTCTACGATCCGGACGCCGGAGAGATCCGGTTCGACGGCCACGACCTGCGAAACCTGACCGTCCACTCCCTGCGGGAGAACGTGGCGTTCTTGATGCAGGAGACGCTGGTCTTCGACGGGACCATCCGCGAGAACATAGCCTACGGTAAATCCGGCGCTACCGAGGAAGAGATCGTGGACGCCGCGAAGAGCGCCGACGCCCACGAGTTCATAGAGGCGCTGCCCAGAGGATACGACACGTTCGTGGGACAGAAAGGACGCAGGCTCTCCGGCGGGCAGCGCCAGCGCCTGGCGATAGCGCGGGCCATGATCCGGGACGCCCCGGTATTGATCTTGGACGAACCCACCACCGGGCTCGACGCCGCCTCTAGTGAGAAGGTGATGGAGCCCCTGCGGCGGCTGATGAGCGGACGGACGACCATCGTGATCTCGCACAACCTGATGACGGTGCGCGACGCTTCTGAGATAGTAGTGCTGGAGCGTGGCCGGATCGCCGAACGCGGCTCGCACGCGGATCTCCTCGAAAAGGAAGGCGTCTACGCCCGCCTCTACCGGTTGAACCACCAGGATACCGCGAAGCAGACAGTCGAGTCGTGATGGCCGAAGGTTACGAAGCTTACGAAGCGGACATCGAATACCCGCCGCTGGAGGATGGCGCAATTCTGGCGCCCGGCTACCGGATCTGCGAGCATCTGCACCAGAGCAACAATTTCGACGTCTACGACGTATGGAGCGAAGAGCGAGCCTGTCACTGCATCGCAAAGGCTCCGAGACGAGACCTCGTGGATAGCGCGAAGGTGAAGCGCGGCCTTCTCCGGGAGGGGCGGCTCCTGAAGAAGCTCACGCACCCGCATATCGCGCGAATCTATGAGACTCTCAAAGAGTCGGAGCCGATCCTCATCCTGGAGACGCTGACCGGGGAAACACTCTCCTATATCATCGACACCAGCCGGCGGCGGTTGCCGGTTACGGACATAGTGCATCTCGGGCTGCACCTGTGCTCGGCAGTCCACTACCTCCACAGCCACGGCGTGCTTCACCTGGACCTCAAACCCTCCAACATAGTCTCCGAGCGCCAGTTAGCGAAGATCCTCGACCTCAGCATTGCCCGTCCTCCGGGCAAGAGCAAGCGAGGCGCGGGCACGCCCCAGTACATGGCCCCCGAGCAGGTTCGGGGCGAACTCGTAGGCCCGGCGACCGACGTATGGGGCATCGGCGCTACTCTGTACGAGGCCGCCACGGCGGTGAAGCCGTTCAACGCCACGGAAGAAGAAACCGGTTCCGAAGTCGAGACGGGCTCCGGCTTCTACACGGACTCCGAGAGCGATGCCGGCTTCGAGACCGATACGGACCTCGACAGCTACGAGCAGGTGCTGCGACGAGCCGAGCCTGTCCGGGTTTACCGGCGAACGCCGGCGGATTTTGCGGACATCGTGGATAGCTGCCTGGAACCGGACGCCGCCCGACGCCCAACGGTAAGCGACCTGCGGAGCGGGTTATCCCGGCTCGCGTGAGCCCGTGTAGATTGACTTCGGGCACGACTGCGAGGTTGGTTCTTGGACGTAAGGTCAAGGCCACAGGCTCCACCGCGCTGGCTTTCCCCGGAAGCGCGCGAGAATATGGTCTGTACGCGACAATCACCGAAGATCAGTCACTCCAGATACCTTTCTAATTCGAGGTCGAAGGTGATGAGGCACTATGGCTATCCTCGGCGGTCAAACCTCCGTCGGCCCGGACCCGGCGGTTGCGGAGCAGGAAAAGACCGTAGGCGACGAAGCCCAAAGTATTGGCGAGCAGGAGGTAAGGGTAGATCGTCGACCTGACCGTCGCGACGTCTATCGCGAGCACCAGCAGGAAATTTATGACGATGGGAGGCCAGATCGAGGCCGTGCGCCAGCGCAGCGCGGCGTACGTAAAACCGCCGCAGGTGGCGGTGAGAGTCAGATAGACTGCCTCCGGCCACGGTCCCGAAGATGTAGTCCGGGCGAGGGTTAGAGCACCGGAGAGCAAGGATGTCACCACCACCGCTTTTATAAGCCCCGCCGGAACCAGCGCCCGCCACATGACGCCGCGGAAGATTAACTCCTGCCCCAGGGTCGTGAGGAGCACAACGAACACCGTGGCCGCCAGGAGGAACGGCCCTGAGACCCGTGCCCCGCCGGAGAGGGTCAGGGCGATGACCAAAAGCGGAAACCACAGCAGAACCAAATTCTTCCATCGCGAGGGCCGGTTGAACCCGGCCTGTCTCCACCACCCTAGCCAGGTGAGCAGCCCAGCGGCGACCACGAGCGCGGACATGAGATAGAGCGTCTCGACGTTTCGTACGGAGGCGAGCGCCCGCTCGAACTCCGTCGGCTGGCGGACCTGCTCCTGGGTGAGCTCCCCGACGGCGCCGACCGGCGCCGTCGGCACGGCAGCCTGGCTGAGCGACAACAGCCCGAACAGTACCAGGGCCAACAAAACGGAGAAAACTACCGGATACCGGACCGCTAAAGCCTTCAACGAATGCCCTTCCTCGAATATCCTCAGACAACCTGTCCAGTCTACAGCGGTAGCGAAAGGTGCGTAACCTATCAAATCAAAAAAAATTGATATATACTTCGGGTTCTATACGTAGTCGTTGGCAGAGGAGCCGGCATGGACAGAGGTCTCAGAGAAGGTGTCCGCCTGCGGTACATGGAGTTGGCTCGGAATGTGCAGGACGAGGTTCCGCTGGCGAGCGCCGTCGTCCGGGCGCGGAAACCTGGGCGAAAGCCGGAGAAATAGGCAATGGCCGTGCGGATTGCGGACGCCGCGCCAGAAGAACGTGACGCTTTGGTTACCGTCGGGCAGGCGCTCTCGGATCCCATCAGGGTCGAGATGCTCGGTATGATGGCCGAGGGACGCGGGTGCTGCGAACTGCCGGATCTCGGGGCTCCTGTAGACGCCGCGGACTCAGACGAAGCGGGCATCTGCGTGTGTGAGTTTATGGAGTACTTCGAGATGGGACAGTCACGGGTCTCATACCATCTCGGCAAGCTCAAGGAGGCTGGTCTCGTTAGGGAGGAACGTCGGGGAAAGTGGGGCTTCTACTCCCTGGATAGAGAGGCGGCCAGGCGGGCTCTTGGCCTGCTGGCGGGACACCTGAACGTCGCGGGAGAAAGTACGGTGAACAGTGCCCGATAAAATGGAGGATGGTCGCGGGAGAGTCCTGTTTCTGTGTACCCACAACTCCGCGCGGTCCCAGATGGCCGAGGGGCTCTTGGAGGAGCTTGCGGGAGACCGGTTCGAGGCCCACAGCGCCGGCATGGAGGCCACGTATGTGAGATCGGAGGCCGTCGCCGTGATGGACGAGATCGCGGTGGATTTATCGGGGGCGGAGTCGAAGACGCTGGATCGCTATCTGCATCAGGAGTTCGAGTACGTCGTTACAGTGTGCGACGACGCGAATGAGAGTTGTCCCGTATTTCCGGGTGCGACGAATCGCCTCCACTGGTCCTTCCCCGACCCGTCAAAGGCTTCCGGTGGGAAAGAAGAGCGGCTGGAAGTGTACCGGGGAGTGCGAGACGATATCCGAAGTAGGATCCTGGAAGAGTTACTGTAGCGAATGGATTGCAGTTCATCTCAATTTGCCTTGAAGCACCAGGCGGCTTAAACTTCATTAATGCGCGATTTCGACAAACTCACGCGGAGCAAGCGTCCGGGGAACCGCTGGTGGATGGTTAGCCTCCTCGTAATCGCCGCGACGGTCGTAGGTCTCGGCGCGGTTGCGGGGGCTCTCACTTTTCCGGTCGGTGAGGTCCGGTCCGGGAAGGATGGCGCGGACAAGGACGGCGCGGGTATATTGGAGCAACTCGCCAACGTATCCGGTGAGCCGCAAAATATACTCGTCATGGGCGTTGACGAACGTCCTGAGGGAGATTCCGAGGTAGAGGGAACGCGCGCGGACACAATCATGCTCTTCCGCGTCTACCCGGATACGGGCCGGATCAAGGTCCTCTCCGTACCTCGGGATCTACTGGTCGAGATAGAACCGGGTGTGCAGGATAAGATCAACGCTACCTACGCCTACGATGGGGTATCGGGTACTATAAACGCGGTCGAGAAACTCACCGACACCTATGTGGACCACTATGCGGTCGTAGATTTCGTTGGGTTCGAAGAGATCATAGACTCCCTGGGAGGAGTAAGGTTGGACCCTGACGAGAGTGTGCTCCCCTCCCAGTGGAACGTGGGTGAGGGAGTCCAGCGGCTCAACGGACGTAGGGCTTTGATCTACGCCCGGTCCCGCGCGACCGGGGACGGTGACCTGGACCGCATTCGCCGTCAGCAAGAGTTGTTGGCCGCCTTGCGGAGCCAGGCGTTCCAGTGGCGCTCGGTAAAGAAGTTCCCGGAGATCACGCGCGCGCTGACCGAGAACGTCGAGACCGACATGAGCGTTGTGGAGATAGCTTCGCTGGGTAGGTCCGTCGGGGAGCACGGGCGTGGAGCCCTCATGACTTCCCTTCAGCTTAAAGGCTCACCCGATACCCTGGACAACGGCAGTCAGGTTCTCGTGCCGGACGATGAAGCCAACGCTGCAATACTAAGCGAGTTTCTGGACTAACATAACCTCTCGAACGCGGGATCCACGCGTATCATTAATACCGGAAGCTGGTCCACGGACGGAACCTTGCCCGAACAGCTTATGATGTAATAGGAGCAGGTTATGGGAATCGCTGGTGACATTGCGCTAATCCTGGTGGCCGCGTTCGTGGGTGGGGTCGTGGCCCAGCGGCTGGGCCTGCCGCTTATCCTGGGCTACATCCTGGCCGGTGTGCTGGTCGGCCCCAACACTGCCGGCCTGACCGTCGGGGACGCGCACGAGATCGAGCTGCTCGCCGAGATCGGAGTGGCGCTGCTCTTGTTCACCATCGGGTTGGACTTCCCGCTGGAGGAGCTTGCTCCGGTAAAGAGGATCGCCCTGATCGGCACCCCGATCCAGATGGCGCTGACCGGGCTCTTCGGGTACGGGATCGGGCAGCTCATGGGCCTCGGCTGGATGGAGTCACTCTGGTTCGGGGCCATAATTTCCATCTCCAGCACGGCTGTAGTCCTCAAGACGCTTACCGAACAGGGCGTCATCAACACTCTGGCGAGTCGGGTCATCATCGGCATGCTCATCGTGCAGGACCTAGCGGTGGTCCCACTCCTAATCCTTCTGCCTGAGATAGGCAATGTCGGAGAGGGACTTTCGGAGCTCGGGATCGCGGCTGTCGAGGCGGCGATATTTATTACGGTGATGGCGCTGTTCGGGACGCGTGTGTTCCCGTGGGTGATGGCCCGGATCGCGGGCTGGAACTCGCGGGAACTGTTCTTGATCAGCGTGGTCGCTATCGGTCTCGGCATCGGATATGGGACTTACCTCTTCGGCCTGTCGTTCGCTTTTGGGGCGTTCGTGGCGGGGATGGTCCTTAGCCGCTCGGAGTACAGTCATCAGGCACTCGCGGACATCGGGCCGCTGCGGGACATATTCGTCATGCTGTTCTTCGTCTCGGTAGGGATGCTGCTGGAGCCGCAGTTCCTGCTGGAGAACGCGGCGCTCGTCGCCCTGATCGTGGTGGCGGTCTTCGTGGTCAAGGGCGCTATATTCGCAGGCGTGGCGCGCGGATTTGGGTACGGGAACATAGCGCCGTTTGCGGTAGGACTCGGACTCTTCCAGGTGGGGGAGTTCTCGTTCGTGATCGCCCAGACGGGCGTCAGCGCGGACGCCATCTCCGAGGAGCTTTACTCTATCGTGCTGACGACCGCAGTCGTGACGATGGCGCTGACGCCGTTCGCCACCCGCCTCGCCCAGCCGGTCTACAGCAAGTGGCGTGAACGATTCCCGAAAGAGCAAATGGACACTTTCAACCTTCCGCAGACCGGGCTCAAGGATCACATCGTGATCGCCGGCCACGGGCGGGTCGGGACGTTCGTGGCCCGGCTTTTGGACCGGCTTGACCAGGAGTTCGTCGTGATCGAGAACAATCCCGCCCGGTCGGATGAAATCCGGGCGGAAGGTCTCCCGGTCGTGTTTGGAGATGCGGCCGCGGAGCCGGTCCTTGAGGCGGCAGGAACAGCGAAGGCCCGGTTGGTGATAATGACCATGTCGGACCCGGCGGGCGTGCGGCTTGCCATCCAGCGCATCAAGAGCATGAACCCGGAGGTACACATCGTCGCCCGCTCGGTGACTACGGCCCAGCTAGAGGAGTTACGAGACCTCGGGGTCTACGAGGCGGTGCAGCCGGAGTTCGAGGCGGCGCTGGAACTCGGTCGTCAGGCCCTCTCGCACCTGGGAGTCGGGGCCGGGGAGATCCAGCGCTTCTCCGACCGGGTTCGGGGCGAACTATACGCCCCGGTGAGCGGGAACGGCGTCGAGGACGACCTCCTCTCTCAACTCCGTCGCACTTCTCGGATGATAGAGACCGACTGGACGAATGTCCCGGACGACAGCGATTTGTGTGGCAGGACGATAGGCGAACTCAGGATACGAAGTGAGATCGGGGTCTCCATAGTGGCGGTGATACGTGGGGACGAGGTCATCCCCAACCCTGGCCCGGAGGTCAACCTGGAGGCCGGCGACTTCATCGGTACGTTGGGCACTCCGGATCAGCGGGACGCCTTCAGAGAATTTGTCGAGTCAGAGTAACTTGCGCCCTGAGCGTAAAGCGGGCTCTAATGCGGGGCAAAGCCGGGGCTGCTGTTATAATCCAGCGCAGGTTTAGCGGTGCGCGAGAGTGGTGGAACGGTAGACACGCTAGATTTAGGATCTAGTGCCGCAAGGCGTGCGGGTTCAACTCCCGCCTCTCGCACTCCCGAGCAGAGGCCGGGCCGGTTGTTGTTGGTAGGAGAAGAGTAGAGGTTTATGACGACGAACGTAACGCAGCTTGAGGACAACAAAGTTCGACTCGACGTGGAGGTCTCGCCGGAGGCGGTCCGCGAAGGGGTCGAGGCGAAGGTCGGAGAGCTGAAAAAGCAGATCCGTCTACCCGGCTTCCGGCCCGGCAAGGCGCCGCGACGTATGATCGAGAATCACCTCGGACGTGACTATATCTACATGGAGGCACTCCAGGAGAGCCTGCCGACCTGGTACTCGGAGGCCGTGGTCGAGGCCGACCTGCGGCCCATAGATCGTCCGGAGATAGACTTCGACGACCCGATGGATGAGAAGGAGGGCTTCAAGTTCTCCGCCACGGTGCCGATCCGCCCGGAGGCCAAGCTCGGGGAGTACAAGGGCCTCGAAGTCCCGAAGCGGGAGATCGAGGTAGACGAAGAGCAGGTAGACAGTCAACTCGAAGAGTTGCGCGGACAGTTCGCCACGCTGGCGGCCGTCGAGGACCGCCCGGTCCAAAAGGGCGACTTCACCATCATCGACTTCAAGGGTGAGAGCATGACGGGCGCCGCGATAGAGGGCGCCGACGCCGAGGATTACATGATGGAAGTAGGCGGCGGCGAGCTACTCCCGGATTTCGAGGAGAACCTCGTCGGGATGAACGCCGATGAACGCAAGCAGTTCGGCGTTACGTTCCCGGCGGACTACCAAGAGGAGTCGCTGCGCGGACAGTCGGTCTTGTTCAACGTCCACGTCAAAGAGATCAAAGAGCGCGACCTGCCCGAGCTGGACGACGAGTTCGCCAAGGAAGCCAGCGAGTTCGAGACGTTGGCGGAGCTACGTGAGGGCGTCAAGGAGCAAATTTCAGCGGGCCTGGAGCAGCAGGTCGAGGGTGAGTTCCGGGGCCGGGTTCTTGACGCCGTCGCCGCCGAGGCCGAGGTCGAAGTCCCGGAGGTGATGGTCGACGAGAAGGCCGACGAGATGATCGGCTCCTTCGAGCGGAGCATCCGGGCGCAGGGCATCGAGCCCGCACAGTACTACCAGATCGCCGGCGTCGATATCCAGGAGATGAAGGATCGGGTGAAGCCCGACGCCTCCGACACGGTGAAGAAGGAACTGGTGCTGGACGCGATCGTCGCGGCGGAGAGTATAGAAGCCGACGAGCACGCCGTGATGCACGAGGTCGGTCACCTGGCCGAGGACTCAGGTCGCGACCCGCAGGAGATCGTCGAGACCATGCGCCAGAACGGAACCTACTCCCTGCTCGAAGAGGAGCTTGCCCGCCAGAAGGCGCTGGACTTTCTCGCCGAGAACGCGGTAGCCGTGCCGATGCCCGAAGAGGAAGAAGAGGAAGCTGCGGAGGCAGTGGCCGACGAGCCGAGCGTCGAAGCCGGTGAAGAGACGCCGGGCGCGGAAGAAGAGCCCGAGAGCGGTGAGGCGACCGTCGAAGCTACGGTAGAGGCCGGCGGAGACGCTGAAGGCAAGGAACAGACAACCGAAGGAGAGGAAAAAGAATGAGCTACTATGGTCCCGAGTCTGTAATTCCATACGTAATAGAGCAGAGCCCGCGGGGTGAGCGGGCGATGGACATCTACTCCCGGTTGCTCAAGGACCGGATCATCTTCCTCGGTACGCCGGTGGACGATCAGGTGGCGAATGCCATCATGGCGCAGCTCCTGCACCTCGAAAGCGAGGACCCGGACCAGGACATAAACATTTACATCAACTCGCCTGGCGGCAGCGTTACCGCCGGACTCGCCATCTACGATACGATGCAGTTCGTCAAGCCCGACATCTCCACGACTGCTCTTGGCATGGCCGCCTCGATGGGTGCTTTCCTGCTCGCGGCTGGGGCGAAGGGCAAGCGGAACGCGTTGCCCAACACCCGGATCCTCTTGCACCAGCCGAGTGTCGGCGGGCTTGCGGGCCAGGCTTCGGACGTGGAGATCCACGCCAAGGAGCTCATCGCCACCAAGCAGCGCCTCAACGAACTCCTCTCCCAGAACACCGGACAGGATTACGAGAAGATCGAGCACGACACCGACCGGGACTACATAATGGGACCGGAAGAGGGCATCGAGTACGGTGTCATAGACAACATCGTCCGTAACCACTAGGGTTGCGTGGAGGGGAATGAAGGCAGTAGACAGAGGGAGGCCGTAACGCTATGAGGGACCCGTCGGACCAGCTACAGTGCTCTTTCTGCGGAAAGAGCCAGCGCCAGGTGAGGAAGCTGATCGCCGGCCCCGGCGTCTATATCTGCGACGAGTGCATCGAACTCTGCAATGAGATCATAGACGAGGAGTTCTCCGGTCCCGAAGTTCTCAAGGACGACGACCTCCCAACGCCGCGGGAGATCAACCGCATCCTGAACGAATACGTCATCGGGCAAGAGGACGCGAAGAAGGTTCTCGCGGTCGCCGTCTACAACCACTACAAGCGCATCCAGATGGGCCCCGAACCCAACGACGGCACCGAGCTTCAGAAGTCGAACATTCTGCTGCTGGGGCCGACGGGTTCGGGCAAAACCCTATTGGCACAGACGCTCGCCAAGATCCTCAACGTCCCGTTCGCCATCGCCGACGCCACGGCTCTGACCGAGGCCGGCTACGTGGGCGAGGACGTGGAAAACATCCTCCTCAAGCTGATACAGTCCGCCGACTTCGACGTGAAGAAGGCTGAGACCGGGATCATTTACATCGACGAGATCGACAAGATCGCCCGCAAGTCCGACAATCCCTCCATCACCCGTGACGTATCGGGTGAGGGCGTCCAGCAGGCTCTGTTGAAGATCCTGGAGGGTACCGTCGCCTCCGTGCCGCCGCAGGGCGGGCGCAAGCACCCCCACCAGGACTTCCTGCAGATAGACACGAAGAACGTACTGTTTATCTGCGGCGGGGCCTTCGGCGGGCTGGAAGACGTGATCCGGCAGCGGATCGGCAAAAGGAGCATCGGGTTCGGCGGCGACGTCGAGCACCGGGTAGACGAAGAATCGAGCGCCGTCCTGAAATACACGCAGCCGGAAGACCTCTTGAAGTACGGTCTCATCCCAGAGTTCGTCGGCCGCCTGCCGGTAATATCCACGCTCCGGATGTTGGAGGAAGAAGACCTTGTCCGCATCCTGACCGAGCCGAAGAGCGCCCTGGTCCGCCAGTACCGGCAATTCTTCCGTTACGACAAGGTGGACCTCGCCTTTACCGAGGCCGCGCTCGCAGCCGTCGCGGAATTGGCGTTGGAGCGAGGAACCGGTGCGCGGGGCTTGCGGAGCATCCTAGAAGCGGCGCTTCTGCCGACGATGTACGAGCTACCGAGCCGTTCGGACGTCAACAAGTGCATCGTTGACGCTGATACGGTGAAGGATGGTGTCCAACCTGCTCTCGTGACGGGTTCCGGCAACACCAAGTACTCGTACGACGAAGAAGAGACAGCCTAGCAAGCGCACCATTGAGTCAACACAAAGAGATACCCAAAAATTATGACCACCGGGACGTCGAAGCCCGCCTCTACGACGAGTGGGAGTGGGCGGGTGCGTTCGATGCGGATCCGAGATCTGAAAAGGAGCCGTACAGCATAGTCATGCCCCCGCCGAACGTGACGGGGGCGCTTCATATGGGGCACGCGCTGAACGGCACCATGCAGGATGTGCTCGTCCGGCGGGCTAAGATGAAGGGATTCGAGGCCCTGTGGTTGCCCGGCATAGACCACGCTTCTATCGCGCTCCACAACGTCGTGGAGCGCAAACTCATGTTGGAGGAAAAGAAGACCCGATTCGATATCGGGCGCGAAGAGTTCGTCGAGATCTGCAGGACTTTCGCACAAGAATCGCGATCTCAGATCCTGGGCCAGATAAAACGCCTCGGGGCGGCGGTGGACTGGCGCAAGCTCCGGTACACGATGGACGACGGATACGTGGACGGCGTGCTCACGGCGTTTGTGGACCTCTTCAACGCGGGCTATATCTATCGCGGCAACCGCATCACCAACTGGTGCCCGCACGACCGTTCGGCCATCAGTGACCTCGAGGTCAACTACGAAGAGACCAACGGCAAACTCTACGGTCTCCGCTACCCGCTCGTGGAGGGTGAGGGATATGCTCAGGTCTTCACCACCCGGCCCGAGACTATGCTCGGCGACGTTGCCCTGGTCGTAAACCCGGACGACGAACGCTACACGGATCTCGTCGGGTGCAAGGTGCGGGTGCCATTTGTGGGCCGGGAGATAGAGGTCTTCGCCGACGACTACGTGGACCCAAGTTTCGGCACCGGCGTGCTGAAGGTTACGCCGGCCCACGACCCTAACGACTTCGAGATCGGGCAGAGGCTCGGCCTCGATCCGGTCAACGTCATGAACCCCGATGGGACGATCAACGAAAACGGCGCGGACTTTGCGGGGATGAGCCGGGAGGAGGCCCGAAAGTCCGTGGTGAGTCGCCTCGATGACGAGGGGCTTCTCGGCGAGGTCAAGGACTACGTTCATCGGGTCGGCCACTGCGACAGGTGCGGCACGGTCATCGAGCCGTGGCTCTCGGAGCAGTGGTGGTGTTCGATGCGGGAGTTGGCCGAGCCCGCGCTGGAGGTGTTGAGGAGCGGGGAGATCACGGTCTACCCGGACTCCTGGCGGCGGGAGGCGATCCGCTGGTTGGAGAACCTGCAGGACTGGAACGTGAGCCGTCAGCTCTGGTGGGGACATCGCATCCCGGTCTGGTACGGACCTGATGGTGAGGTCGTCGCCGCCAAGGAGTCGCCCGGCGACGGCTGGGAGCAGGACCCGGACGTGCTCGACACGTGGTTCTCCTCCGCCCAGTGGCCTTTTGCGACGCTTGGATGGCCGGAAGAGGCCGAAGAACTGGAATACTTCTACCCGACGAGTCTCCTTAGCACGGCGCGAGAGATCATGTACCTGTGGGTGGTACGCATGATCATGATGGGCCTGCGTTTCCGGGGCGAGGTCCCGTTCCGCAAGATAAACATCCACTCTATCGTCCTCGCCGAGGATGGCACGAAGATGAGCAAGTCCAAGGGCAACACCATAAACCCGCTAGACCTGTTCGACGAGTACGGTACCGACGCCGTGCGCTTCGGCCTTCTCTACCAGTCCTCCACCCAGGACTTCGCCTACTCCTACGAGCGGGCCGCAATGGGCCGGGCCTTCGTCACCAAGCTCTGGAACGCCACCCGATTTATCCTGGGATACCCGGAACCTGAAGAAGGCGAAGGGGAAATGTCTGTTGCGGACCGTTGGATCCTCTCGGAGTTCAACCGCGTCGCACGTGATTACGACGCCATGCTCGAAGAGTGTGAGTTCTCGGAGGCGATGCGCCTCGTCTACAACTTCGCCTGGGGCCAGTTCGCCGACTGGTACGTGGAGATCTCGAAAGCCACCCCATCCTCCGCGACGCCGCGAGTCCTTCGAGAGGTCTTCTCCGGCATATTGCGCCTGCTCCACCCGGCGATGCCCTTTGTTACCGAAGAGATGTCACGTCTGATAGGTGACGAGAAATTGCTCGTGTGGCAGAAGTTCCCGGCGTTCAACCCGGAGCTGGATGACGAGGAGGCCGCCGCCCTTCTGGACCGGACGAAGCGGGCCGTCTCTGCGGTTCGAAGGTTCAGGGCGGAGTCGAAGGTGGACGGCGAGCTCGAAGGACTGCTGCCGGACGGTGTCGAAGCCGGGGTTTTTACCGCTCTCGCGGAGGTGAAGCCGGTCGAGGAGCTAAACGGGACGAATGCAACCCTACCGGCAGGCGACGTGGCCGTCGAGATATCCCTCACGGATGAGCAAAGACGTGGGGAGATCGAACGCCTCAGAAAAGAGATCGACCGCGTCGGCAAAGAGGTTGAGCGGGCGCAAAACAAGCTCTCGAACGCTAATTTCGTCGAACGGGCTCCGGAGGAAGTCGTAGAGGGTGAACGTGAGAAGTTGGAGGTCAACTCCACCATGCTCGACACCCTGACCCGACGCCTCAAAGAGTATCTCTAGGAGCCGCGATTCCGTGGCGTTCTCAAGGTCATTTGCGGACGTCTGCAACGAACTAGATAACCGGCGTCAAGTAACCCTCGGATTCGAGCGCATAGAAGCTCTACTCGATCTGCTGAATCGCCCGGAGCGTAACCTCCGAGTCGTACAGGTAGTCGGCACGAACGGCAAGGGTACGACCGCCGTGTCGCTGGCTGCTGCGCTTGAATTTGCCGGATATTCGTCCGGCGTATATCTCTCGCCGCACGTGCTCTCCTACGTCGAACGGATAATGATCCAGGGTAGATTCGTCTCCGAAGACAGCTTCGCCAATGCGATGGGCGAGGTGCTGGACCTCGCGGACGAGAACGGCGTCGCCGCTTCCCAATTCGAGCTTCTAACTGCCGGGGCCATCGCGTTTTTCCGCAACCGGGAACTCCCCTGGGCCATCCTCGAAGCCGGACTCGGCGCCCGCCACGACGCGACCACAGCCGCGAAGCCCGAGGCCGTAGTCCTTACCAATGTAGGATTGGAGCACACGGAATACCTTGGAGATACTATCGAGGAGATAGCTGGAGAAAAGCTCGCTAGCGTGCCAGCGGGAGGCACCTTGATCCTCGGCTCAGACGATGCGCGAGTTGTAGAGTTGGCCCGCAGTGAGTGCGCGCGGCTCGGGGTTCGACTCGTGGAAGTGGGGGAGGAGTTGGATGTGGGTGGATCTGGCTCCGTCTCTTACACGGCAAAAAACGTGGCGCTCGGCATACGGGCGGCGGAGGTTTTGCTGGGTCGAAAGTTCGATCCGAAGGCCAGGGATTTTGTGGCCGATCAAGTCGCCGGCGTTTTGCCGGCCCGCTTTGAGAGGCACGAGGTGCGGGGAGTTCCCGTGGTGGTGGATGGTGGTCACAACCCCGACGGTCTCCGGGCGGCGCTAGGGGCTTTGAGGGAACTGTACGGGGATCGGGAGTTGGGCGTCGTCTTCGGAGCCTTGCGGGACAAGGATATTGGAAGTATGCTTACCGCGTTAAAAAACGAGGCTTCTTATCTGGTGCTGACGCGCCCGGAGAACGAGCGCGCCGCTGAGCCGGAGGTGATCCGGGGCGAGTTAGATCCTCTGGACCGGCGCGGGAGAAGCGCTGTTGTCGTGTCGGATGCGGGCGAGGCCCTTGAGAGATGTGTAGAGGAGATGAGTCAGGCTGGAGGCGTTGTACTGGTTACGGGTTCCCTATATACCGCAGCGGGAGTCTTGGGGAGCTTGCGTGAGAGTTAGCGGCATCCTGAAGATCCTGGCCTTGCTACTGGCTGTGGCGGCTGTGTTCTTCGTGCTCGGATACTTCGCAACCGTGAGGTTCGTCTCGTGATCCGGATAGCCCTGCTACTCCAGGAAGATCCCAACCCGTTTCAGATAGTCACCGACTTCCTGAACAGCCCGATCCTACGGATAACCGGCCAGCTTTTGGTGCTGCTTACGGTAATACTCTGGGTCGCGCTCGTGTACTGGACCTACACCGACGCCCGTAGGCGCGGGGCCGTGGCGATACTTTGGGGTATCGTTGCTGTGATCTTTCCCTTTATCGGCACGCTCGTCTACCTGATCGTGCGTCCTCCCGAGTACGCGTTGGACGCCCGCGAGCGAGAACTGGAACTTGCTGTGTTGGAGCGGGAGCTGAGAAACCGGGTACTGCTGTGTCCGAATTGCCGGGCGTTGGTGGAGAAGGAGTACCTGATCTGCCCGGAGTGCAACTGGGAACTCAAAAAGCCCTGTATAAACTGTGAGAAGCCGCTGAATATGGACTGGGATACGTGCCCCTACTGCGGCACCAACCAGCAGAGCGGCAAGAAAATGAGCTGGTAGAAGGAGTTTTATCGTGCAGCAGACCTTGATTCTGGTAAAAGGAGACGGCGTAAAACGGCGTTTGGTCGGTGAGATCATCCGTCGCATAGAGGGAAAGAACCTCGACATAGGAGCGATGAAGCTCATGGATGTGAGCCGCGAACTCGCCGAACAGCATTACGCCGAGCACCGTGACAAGCCGTTCTTCGAGGAGTTGGTCGAGTTCATAACCACCACGCCGGTCGTGGCGATGAGGGTGGAGGGCGAAGGCGCCATCAAAGTGATGCGCAAGCTGATGGGTTCGACCAACCCGGCTGAAGCCGAACCCGGCACCATCCGGGGTGACCTCGCCCTGAGCATGCCGGACAACCTCGTTCACGGCTCCGACTCACCCGAGAGCGCCGAAAGAGAGCTCGGGCTCTTCTTCGGAGACAGCAAGAGCCGAGAAGAGGTGGATTTATGGTAGAAGGAACAGTGTACGAACTCGAACTCTTCTTCGGCTCTTAGCTCCTTGCAGTTCGTACTCGCCTCCGAATCGGCCCGGCGGGTGGACTTGCTCCGGCAGGTAGGATACGAGTTCGAGACCCGCAAGAGCGGGTTCCCCGAAGTAACCCTCGAAAATCCAAAGAAAACCGTCGAGACGAACGCTCGTGGAAAAGCTCTTGCCGTTTCCGACAAGTACAAGGTAGTTCTCGCCGCCGATACGGTTGTGTACCTTCCCAGTTTGCCGGATGGTGAACGGGTGCTGGGTCAGGCGAAGGACGAAGCCCAGGTCCGCCGTATGCTCAGCTCTCTGGAGGGAGCGGCGCACGAAGTCCACTCTGCTGTTGCCGTTGCTTGGGGAGACGAGCTACGTGTGGGGCACGCGGTGACCAGCGTGAGGATGCGCGGCCTCGATGACGAAGAAATCGAGGCTTACGCAGGGCTCGGCGAGGGGATCGGCAAGGCCGGTGGTTACGCTATTCAGGGCCGGGCCGCGATGTTCGTGGAGTGGGTAGGGGGCGACTACACGAACGTAGTCGGGCTTCCGTTAGCCTTGACGGTGAGGATGCTGGAAGACTTCAGAGTGCGTTGGTACTGATTTGGAGCGCCGCCGTTACACGATAAAGCAACTCCCTCCAGAGCTTCGGCCCCGAGAGCGGATCCTGGACGCCGGTCCGGGAGCGCTCTCGGAATCGGAGTTGCTCGGATTGCTTTTTGGAAACGGGAGCCAGGAAAAGACCGCCGTAGAGCTTGCCGGAGAGGCGATCTCGGCTTCCGGCGGCCTACACGGACTCTACGACGTATCCGTTCACGAACTGCAGGAAATCAAGGGGATCGGCGAGGCGAAAGCCTGCATAATACTAGCGGCTGTAGAGCTTACCCGGCGCATCGGGAGGGTTCGCAACCCAGGCCGCCCCGTGATATCATCCCCGGCGGATGTGGATGGGCTTTTGAGGGGGCGGATCGCCAACCTTGACCGGGAAAACTTCGTAGCTTTATTGTTGAATACGAAGAACGAAGTGCTGGAAATTCCCACCGTCTCGATAGGTACGCTCTCCGCGGCCCTGGTACATCCGAGAGAGGTGTTCAAACCGGCTATTCGGGCGAGCGCCGCGAGTGTTATCCTGGCTCACAACCATCCGAGCGGCAAGGTAGAACCTAGCCGGGAGGACCGTCAGGTGACCAAGAGGCTTTGCGAAGCCGCAGAGGTGATCGGGATAGAGGTGCTGGACCACGTGATAATCGGTGACGGGCACTTCAGCATGAAAGAACACGCCATGCTCTAGCTGTAGAATTGCAGCGAGAGCCGTCAATCAAGGGCAGAGGAACAGAGTATGTTTGGAGCACTGTTCGGGCAGGATGTAGCGATAGACCTGGGTACGGCGAACACCCTCGTGTTCGTTCGGGGACAGGGAATAGTCCTCTCTGAGCCATCCGTAGTCGCAATAGACACAAAGACTGATAGGCCGGTAGCCGTCGGGTCCGCCGCAAAGCGGATGCTCGGCCGAACACCGGGAAATATAGTAGCGATCCGCCCTCTAAAAGACGGTGTAATCGCCGACTTCGAGGTCACTGAGAAGATGATCGCGTACTTTATAAGAAAGGCGCAGCCGAAGCGGCGGTTCTTCCGCGCCCTGATAGGCCCGCGTGTAGTGGTGTGCGTGCCGTCCGGGGTGACGAAAGTCGAGCTACGGGCAGTCCGGGAGGCGACCGAGGCGGCCGGGGCCCGGCAAGCCTACACGATAGAGGAGCCGCTGGCGGCCGCGATCGGGGCCGGTCTGCCGGTAAACGAGGCCCAGGGATCGATGATCGTGGACATTGGTGGCGGCACGAGCGAGGTCGCCGTCGTCTCGATGGGTGGCATAGTAACCAAGTCTTCGACCCGTATGGCGGGCGACGACATAGACGAGGCGATATCGTCGTACATCCAGAAGGAGTACAAGCTCGCAATCGGCGCCCAGACCGCCGAGCAGCTCAAGTTGGAGTTGGGTAGCGCCTTCCCGTTAGAAGAGGAAGAGTCGGCGGAGATTCGGGGCCGGGACCTGGTGTCAGGGTTGCCGAAAACAGTCGTGCTGACGAGTGAGGAGATCCGGGAAGCCACGAGCGTTCCCGTCGACGCCATCGTCGCCGCCGTCAAGGATACGTTGGACCGGACGCCGCCGGAACTCGCCTCGGACATAATGGACCGGGGGATGATCCTGGCCGGTGGCGGGGCGCTGCTACGCTTTTTGGATGAGAGGCTCCGCCGCGAGACCGGCATCCCGGTTCACATAGCGGACGACCCGCTGATGTGCGTGGCTCTCGGCAGTGGCCGCTCCCTGGAAGAGATAGACCTCTACCGCAGCGTCCTCTCCTCTTAGATAATGGGACGGAAGAAGCCTAACGCCGCAGGCGGTATCGTGACTCTGCTGGTGCTTTCGATGATGAGCCTCGTGCTCTTTACGGTTTACGTCAGGGAAGACGAGACGGGTCCGCTTCATACGGTCCAGCTCGGCGCCGCCGAGGTGTTACAGCCGGTAAGGAGCGTTAGCGGGGCTGTCGCAGGACCCTTGAACTCGACGAAAGAGAGTGTCGAAGGCGCCTTCGCAAAGGGAGGCGACCTCGAAAAGCTCCGTGAGGAAGCCCGGAAAAACCAGGAGCTTGCTGCCCAAGCCTCTCGCTTGAAGCGTGAGAACGATCAGCTCCGCGAGCTTCTAAATGGGCAGAGGGAATTCTACCAGTACGGTCCCCTTGCCGAGGTCGTCGCGCCAATCGGCGGACAATTTACGGACCGTATCACCATAAACGTTGGCACGAAGGATGGCGTAGGTTCCCAGCAGCCGGTCGTGGTCGGCAACAACACGCTAGTCGGGCGCACCACGAGTAAAGTCACGGATCATACGGCCGAGGTTATGCTCGTCACCGATCAGAATTTCCGGGCCGGCGTCAGGATTGTGCCCCCGGCGGAGTTCGATCCTGCCTCCGGCGAGCTGGCGCCGGCCGTTACCGAAGAAGAGACATCTTACGGTGAGGGGCTACTCCAGACAGGATGGGAGGACTACCTTGGAGTAGGGTTCGTGGACCTGGACGCCCGGACCGAAAAGGGAGACTTTGTGGTTACCAGCGGCCGGGCGGGTGACATGGAGTCTTTGTTCCCGCCGGGCTTGCTGGTCGGAACCGTGGAGTCCGCCAGCTCTCAGGACATCGAACAGTACAAGAAGATAGTCGTGGATCCGTCCGTCAATCTGGATGACCTCGAAGACGTGCGGGTAATAGTAGATTGGTAGCCGGAAGCAGCCTCGTGGACCAGTGGGCTATTCTCCGGGCGGCGGCGGCCATCGCTGTCGCCGCCGCGATGGATGCTGTCGTGGCGCCTTATCTGGACTTCGGATGGTTTTCTCCCAAGTTCACCATTCTGGCGATAGTGTTCGCGGCCTCGGGGCTCCGTCACCTGCAGGGCATACTGCTCGGCTTTTTCGGTGGCGTACTGCTGGATGCGCTCGGCGGCGGGCTCTTCGGCGTGGGAGCCGTGGGTGGCCTGATCGCAGGCGCGGTGTCGGTACGGTACGGGGACGTGATGACCCGAGGGGCGGCTCGTTTCACGTTGTCTGTGTTGGCCGGAATTGCCGTGGCAGCCTACGATCTCGTGCAACTGGCCGCCTATAACCTTCTCGGCCTGGAGGTACCCTCGTTGTTGGGCTATACGTTCTCCGGGATGCTACCGGATGCGTTTTTGAATGCCCTTCTGGCTTACCTTATAGGTGGCTTGTTGTTAAGGACGATTCGTAAGGATGGATCACGATGACCTACTATGCCCGTAGCAACGTAAAACCCGCCAGTACATCCGCTGCGAGCCGATTGCTCTCCCTGGACCCCATACTGCTTTTGGTGGCTCTCGCGCTGACCGCTTACGGTATATTCGCCGTGTATATAGCTGGTACGGACGACAATGAGGCTTACGCCTTCAACCAGGCTCTTGGTTTCGTACTGGGTCTTGTCTTTGCCGTGCCGCTGGCGCTGTTGGATTACAGAATTTTACAGCGCTACCTCAAGTACATCTACGTAGCCGCGATTGTAATGCTTCTGGCGGTTATGTTCTTCGGTTTCGTCGCGGGCGGCGCGCAGAGCTGGATCGACGTTGGTCCCGTGCAGGTGCAGCCTTCCGAGTTCGCCAAGGTGCTCATGGTGGTGGTACTCGCCGGGTACATGATTGAACACCCCATAAACCAGAACAAGAACTTCCTGAAGGCGCTTGGCTTGATAGCCGCACCGACCTTGCTGGTCTTTCTACAGCCCGACCTCGGCACTGCGCTGGTCTTCGGCGCCATCTTCGTAACGATGGCGTACATCGGTGGCGCGAGGATATTGCAACTCGGCGCCCTGGCCGCCGCCGGCGCCCTTCTGGCGTATCTAGCAATAAAAGTAGGTATTCTCGCCGATTACCAGGTCGCGCGGCTGACCTCGTTCCTCGACCAGAGCGGTGGCAACGACCTGGGCTACCAGGTGGCCCAATCCAAGATGGCTATCGGCTCTGGAGGATTGACCGGCAAGGGGCTCGACGCTACGACGCTGGCGAATCTGGGCTTCCTGCCGGAGGACCATACGGACTTCATCTTCTCCAACCTCGCCGAGCGGCTGGGGTTCGCGGGGGCGATATTTTTGATCTTCCTGTTCTTCATCCTGACCTGGCGCATCCTCCACATAGCTACCGTTTCGAGGGATCGCTTCGGGGTTCTTCTGGCGGTCGGGGTCGGTACGATCTTTCTATTTCACGTGTTCGTCAACATCGGGATGACGATGGGGATCATGCCGGTCACGGGCATACCGCTTCCGTTTATAAGCTACGGACGTAGTAGCCTGGTGGTCAGCATAATTTCGCTGGGACTCTTGCAGAGCATTGCGATAAGGTCCCGCTCCGAGTACGGTAAGCACCCCGACCCTTCGTAGGATGGCTTTTTACTGGTAGGAACGGGCAATGCCGGTTATACTGTTGGATCGTAGGATAAGGTTTGTTCGCGTGGTATTCCAAAAACTTTAGGAGCGTTTCGTGTTTGCAGTAGTCAAAAGCGGTGGGCGACAGTATAAGGTACGGCCCGATGAAGAGTTGGTAGTAGACCGAGTCGCTGGAGAGATCGGCGACGAGATCGAGCTATCGGCCAACTTCTTCTCGGACGGCGACGGGTTTGACCTGTCGGACCGGACCGTGAAGGTGGAGATCCTGGAGCATCTCCGGGGAGATAAAATCCACATCTACAAGTACAAGTCGAAGAAGACGTACCGGAAAAAGACCGGGCATCGTCAAGAACTAACCCGGATCAAGGTTTTGGAGGTTTAGATATGGCGCATAAGAAAGGCGGCGGCTCTTCCCGCAACGGCCGCGATTCAGAGGGGCGGCGGCTCGGCGTAAAGGCTTATGGCGGCCAGCAGGTCAACGCCGGGAGCATAATCATTCGGCAGCGGGGAACCAAAGTACACCCCGGTGTGAACGTCGGCAAGGGCTCCGATGATACGCTCTTCGCTACCGCTACCGGACAGGTGAGCTTCGGTCGCCGCAAGGGACGTAAAACGGTAAGCGTCGTCGAGGAGGCCACGGCCTGAACGCATCGAACAGGGGTATCTAGCCCCTTTGCAGTTCATAGATGAAACCAGCTTCACCGTCCGCGCCGGGCGTGGTGGAGATGGCAGTGTCTCGTTCAACCGCGAGAAATATAAGCCTCGTGGTGGCCCGGATGGTGGCCACGGGGGTGACGGGGGCTCTGTAGTTCTAAGGGCCACCGAAGACCTCTCGACACTCGAACCATACGCTTATCGCAAGCTCGTCAAGGCTGACAGGGGCGGCCACGGTTCAGGGGGCAAGCGCGCCGGTGAGCGGGGAGAGGATACTCTCATCGAGGTCCCGGTCGGAACCCAGGTCTATGATGAGAATGGCCTGCTTTTCGACCTCGCGGAGCCCGGACAGTCATATGTGGTGGCGCGCGGGGGAGAGGGAGGACGCGGCAATTCTTCTTTCGCCACCTCGACCCGCCAGGCTCCCGCTTTTCGAGAACGGGGACTATCGGGTGAGGAGCGGCATGTACGGTTGGAATTGCGGGTGCTCTCCGACGTTGGCCTGGTAGGGTTGCCTAACGCGGGCAAGTCTTCGCTACTCTCGGTGTTGAGCGCGGCGCGGCCGAAAGTGGGGGCGTACCCGTTCACTACATTAACGCCCGCACTCGGTGTCGTGGACGAGAAGACGTATCCAGAGCCGTTCGTCATCGCGGATATTCCCGGTCTCATCCCCGGCGCCAGTGAGGGACGAGGTTTGGGTAACCAGTTTTTGCGGCACGTGGCTCGGGCGCGGCTTCTCGTGCTGGTCCTGGACGCGAGCGAAGACCCGGAAGGCGCGGAAGGTACTCTGAGGGCCGAGTTGTACGCCGCCGGGCTCTTCCGGAAACCGTCTTTGGTCGTGCTCAACAAGATAGACTTGCTCGACGAGGAACTTCGGGAGTACCTTGAGGAGACGTTCCCCGGCGCCCTACAGATCTCTACCGTCACTCGGGAAGGCATTGATGAGGTTAGAGACCTCATCGCCGAGCGCGTCCAGGAGATGCAAGGTGAGGCGGCCGACGAGGCTGACGAGAAAGCGCACCGGGTGTTCCGTCCCGTCTGGCACGGGATGCGAGTCGAGAACCGGGAAGGGACCTACGTGGTGGTCGGAGAGGAGATCGAGCGGCTGGCGCTCAAGACCGACTGGGATAGCCCCGAAGGCGTCGAGCATTTCCAGCGGGAACTCGAAAAGAAAGGTGTCGTAGCGGCTCTCCGCAGGGCTGGCGCGGAGCCCGGCGATGAGATAAACATCGGGCCTACGGCGTTCGATTTCCAGTGAGGTTCTCGTGAAAATAGGGATTTTCGGTGGGACCTTCGATCCCGTACACGTGGGGCACATGATCATCGGCGAGCAGGTCATGGACGAGTTGGGGCTCGACCGCGTGATCTTCGTGCCCGGCGGCATCCCACCCCACAAAGAGGCTTCCAGTGTACGGGCGAGTGCGGAGGATCGGCTGGAGATGGTCGAGGCGGCCGTATCGGGGAACGATCATTTCTCCGTGGACCGGATAGAGATAGACGCCGGACGCCCGATGCACAGCGTCGAGACGGTGCCGTTGCTCAAGGAAGGCTCTCCTGGTGACGAGTGGTTCTTTATCACCGGGGCGGACGAAGTGTCCAATCTTCTGACCTGGAAGGACCCGGATCGCTTGCTGGAAGAGATCGTCATGGTGGCTGCCACGCGGCCGGGGTACGATCTCTCCCAATTGGATCATCTGGAGGATGGTCTCCAAAACTTCGATCGGATCTTCCCCGTCGAGTGCTCTCGCGTGGATATCTCGGCGACCGGGATACGGCGCCGCATCCTCCAGAGAAAGAGCATCAGGTACCTCGTGCCGAGGCCCGTATACGAAATCATCGAACAGAAGGAGTTGTACCGTGGCGATGGAACCCGAAAGGAAGGAACAGACTTGAAGGAGAAGACCTCGTGAACCGGGATGAGTCGGCCGTCAGGCAGGATTGGGACGGACGCGAAGAAGAGTTGACCTACGAGATGGCGAGGATCTCCGCCCAGGCGGCGGCCGAGATGTTCGGCCGGGACGTGATCATAGTCGACCTCAAAGGCGCCGTCTCGTATACGGATTACTTCGTCATTACCAGCGCCGAGACGGAGCGCCAGACCCGGCGAATCGCCCAAGAGGTGATCGAACGGATGATAGAAGCCGGGCATCGTCCCCGCACGAAGCGCCTGGAAGAGGGTGCGGCCTGGATCAGCCTGGACTTCCTCGACGTCGTGGTTCACATCTTCACGGATGAAGCCCGCGATTACTATCGGCTTGAGGCTCTCTGGCGCAGCGCACCCCAGGAGCGCTGGGAGAGCGAGTAACTCCTAGAAAGTTTCGCCGTCGCGTTGACACTCCCCCGGACGGTCAATATACTTTGGGAGTCTTTTTGGGGCCGTAGCTCAGTTGGGAGAGCGCCACGCTGGCAGCGTGGAGGTCACGGGTTCGAGCCCCGTCGGCTCCACTCTTGCAGGTCTTGAGGGAGGACCTGAATGAGGGAAGGTTTCGACACAACCCGCAGGCGCGACGACAACGAACAGAGTTCGCCTGCTTACTTCGTACGTTATCGGCCGCAGGTATTGGTATCCATTCTCGTAGTCGCCGTTCTGGTCGGCGGTGCGTTCTACGCTGCGCGGGCAACGGAGAAGGCCCCGAAAGTCGTTTACAGTGCTTCGCTGGATGAGATAGCTGCCGAGGTAAATCAGCCGCTGAAGATAAACCTCAATACCGCTGATATAGATGAACTAGACGAGTTGCCCGAAGTCGGCCCTTCCACCGCACAGGAGATCATAGACCACCGGCGATCCAACGGAATGTTCCGGTCGGTCGATGAGTTAGAGGAAGTCTCAGGGATCGGACCGAAAACTCTCGAAAAGATCAAACCATTTGCAGAAGTCTGAAACCAGTACGGTTGGGAGATCCGGGACCCTCGGTCTCGATCTGAACCCTCCGGTACGGTTGGACCTCTGGGCCATAACGCTTGCTGCGGGCATAATTCTCGGCACGGTCGCGCCGCCGCTTGGCGCAGCGTTGATCCTTGCAAGCCTCATAATCTCCGCCGGAGCGCTCTACCGGCGAGATCTGGTGCCTGCGAGTTGGCGGATGATGGCCGTGCTCGCGCCGTTGTTCGCGGCGGGCGGAGTGGGTATAGCCTTCCTGCACCTGGCGACGCCGGACCCTCTGGCTGAGCTTGCGGAGATCCAACCCGGCGAGGTTACGGTGGTGGGAGAGGTAGCCTCGCCGCCGGTTCGGGGTGGGTTCGGATATCGTGCGGACATACGAGTCGAACACCTCTGGTACGAAGAAAAAGAAGTTTTGCGGGGTGGCGGACTTCAGGTATTCGCGGGTGATCTGAGCGTCGGTGTCGGAGACAAGGTGCGGGTAGACGGCGAGATCACCAGCCCGGAACCTGGTGAGAGTGACTTCGACTACGGACGTTACCTCTCAACAAAAGGAATCTCAGCCATTATGTACGCAGATGGGGTCCGGCGGTTGAATGACAATCTAGGTTGGATAGGCCGGGTCCACCGACGCACGGACGTTGCCCTAAGCTACGGACTCCGGCCGAGAGAAGCGTCTATCGTGCGCGGCATGGTGCTCGGTGACCGATCACGAATGCCGGAGGAGTTAGAGGAGGACTTCCGCCGGAGCGGTATCACTCACATCCTGGCGATTTCGGGCCAACACGTCGCCATACTCACAGCCCTGGTCTACTTCGTGCTGCGCGGCTTCGCCGTACCATTGATGATCCGCAACCCCGCTACCCTGGCGCTCGTATGGCTCTACATCATCGTCGCGGGCGCCCCGCCATCCGCAGTCCGGGCCGGGGTCGTCGCCACTCTCGTGCTCGCCGCGCCGCTCTTTGGCCGTCAACTCTCACCGCTACACTTTATGACTACCATGCTGGCAGTGGTCCTGGCCTACAACCCGAGCCTCATCTACAGTACCGGCTTTCAGCTCTCGGTCGCCGCCGTGTTCGGCATACTGCTTCTGAGGAGACCTTTGCTGGCGCTCCTCGAAGTTACGGTGTTCCGGCCCTTTAGCAAACCACCCGAGCTCCTGTCCAACCTGATCTCCATCTCCCTGGCGGCCCAGATCGCCACCGCCCCGATTATCGCTTCGACCTTCGACGAAGTGCCGGTCCTCGGTGTGTTTACGAACTTGATCGCCGTCCCGCTCTCCGGTCCGATCCTCGCACTGGGATTATTGGCCTCTCTCACGGGCAACGTATTGCCGGCTCTGGCTTATCCGCTGAATTTCTCGAACGGTTTTCTGGTGACGATACTGGAGTGGGTTGCGCAGGGAGTTTCGGCTTTGCCGTTCGCCGTCGTAGGGACATCGGGCGTTCCACTGGCCCTGATCGGTCTTTTCTACCTCGGTTGTGTACCCGCCGCCATCTCCGAAAGTGTTCTCCCGGAAGAACGCTGGCCGTTCTGGGCGGGCACTCTGCTCGTCTGGACGGCCCTCTGGCTGGCGTTCGCCAACGTCGTGAGCGGTTAGAATACACGCCATGACCGTATACCTCCTGTTAGGCGACGATGAGGAACGCAAAGCCCGAGGCCTGGAGAGGCTACGCCGAGACCGGGCTGCGGAGTCCTTCGACGCCGCAGAGACCAGCCCTGAAGCCGTCGTCTCCGCCTGCAACTCCTACGACCTCTTCGGTGAAGGCAAGTTCGTCCTGCTGCGGAACCTGGACGCCTGGAACGCCGCCCAGAAAGCCAAAATCCTCGATTACCTCGAATCCCCTTCTCCTGAAACAGACCTCGTCTTGCTCGGAAAAAAACTCGGAGCCCGCGAGAAGTTGCTGGCAGCGGTAAAGAAGTCCGGCGAGGTCCACGATTTCGAGCAGCCGACCGGAAAGGCGCTGGTCAAGTGGGTTATGGGCAATGCGAAAAAGCAGGGCCTGGAGTTGCCCGAGGAAGTGGCCCAAAGTCTTACCGAGCGTTGTTCTGGGGACAAGGTTCGATTGGTACGCGAGACGGAGAAGCTTTCACTCTACGTCTCGGAAAAACCCGCCACCATCGAGGACGTCGAGGCCTTGTGTCCGCCGGACTTGCAGTCGAACATCTTCGCCTTCGTGGATTCTCTCGCCGCCGGCCGGCAGGATCGGTCGCTGGAGCTGCTCGAAGAACTGCTCGCCGCCGGTGAGCCGCCGTTGCGGATCATGTACATGGTCAGGCGTCAATTCTTGCTGATTGCCCGCGCAACGGCCCTGCTGGACAAGGGGATTCCTCAAGGGGAGATCGCTAAAGACATTAAAGTGCCGCCGTTCGTGGTGCGAAAGTTGGAGGAACAGGCCCGCAAGTTGGGTAAAGATGGTGCGGAGCGTGCGCTAGGGCAAGTCCTGCTTCTGGAGAGTGGGTTGAAAGGAGCGAGTGACCTGGGAGACGGCCTTCAGGTCGAACTCGCTACTCTCAAGCTTTCGGATCGGGTTCTGGTTTAGCCTTGCTGTGAGGCGAGAGCTCTATCGAAGCGGCTGATCTTGCGGGAGGCTTTGTTCGAGTGGATGGCGCCTTTGGTTGCCGCCTTGCTGAAGGCTTTCTGGGACCGATTCCGGATCTCCCTGGCTTTCTCGGTGTCGCCTTCGTCCATTGCCCGGTAGAAGTTCTTGGAGAGGCTGCGAAGGTTGGTACGGACACCCTTGTTCTGCGCCCCGCGCTTTACGCTCTGTTTGTCCCGCTTGGATGGTGCCGGCATTCAGGTAGCTCCTTCTGATAATTAAGATAGATCTAACCGTGAGAATGTAACATACAGGGAACAAATGGGCAATCGTGTTAGACTCTGCCGGTGGAAAACATCGAACGCACGCGCAACTTTTGCATAATCGCGCACATTGATCACGGTAAGAGTACCCTCGCCGACCGTCTCCTGGACCTGACCGACGCGGTCCCCGAGCGGGAGCGCATGGCCCAGATCCTCGACACCATGGAACTGGAACGTGAAAGGGGCATCACGATCAAGGCGCAGGCCGTCCGCCTGCTCTACAATCGTCCCGACGGCGAATGGAACCTCAACCTCATCGACACGCCGGGCCATGTCGACTTCGCCTACGAGGTCTCACGAGCTATCGCCGCTTGCGAGGGAGCCCTGCTGGTGGTGGATGCGAGCCAGGGTATCCAGGCCCAGACTCTGGCGAACCTCTATCTGGCGATGGAACACGATCTGGAGATTATCCCGGTCCTCAACAAGATTGACCTTCCGATAGCCGACGTCGAGTCCGTGGCCGAAGAGATGGAAGAGCTGCTCGGGGTGGAACAAGACGAGATCATCAAGATATCCGCCAAGACCGGCCAGGGCATTGACGAAGTTCTTGATGCGATCGTGGACCGCATACCGGCGCCCGTGACTGAGTACCCAGAGACTCGGGCACTGATTTTCGATTCTCACTACGACCCTTACCGGGGCGTCATCTCGCTCGCCCGCCTCTTCGACGGTGAGTTGAAGAAGGGGGACAGGGTCCAGGCGATGGGCAGCGAACAGGAGTTTGAGCTTCTGGAAGTCGGGTGTTATTCGCCGAAACCCACGGCGCTTCCTGTCCTCAAGACCGGAGAAGTCGGGTACATAATCGCCGGCCTCAAGGATATAGAGGAGTTGCGGGTCGGTGATACGGCGACCAGGGTAGATAACCCTGCCGTCGAGCCGCTGCCCGGATATGCGCGGGCGCTTCCGACGGTATTTAGCGGCTTGTATCCCACTGAGGGCGATGACTTCGAGCGGCTCCGCGACGCGCTCTCGAAACTCCAGCTCAACGACGATTCGCTTTTCTTCGAGCCGGAGAACTCGCGGATGGGTTTCGGGTTTCGGTGCGGGTTTCTCGGGCTGTTGCACATGGAGATCATCCAGGAACGCCTCGAACGGGAATTCGACCTGGACCTCATTGCATCTTCGCCCAGCGTCAAGTATGAGGTAGTGGTCAACGGTGAAACTATCGAAGTCACTAATCCTAGCGAGTTGCCGGAGATCTTCGAGGAGATTCGGGAGCCGATGATTCGTGCGACCATCATCACTCCCAAGGAGTACGTCGGGGCGGTGATGGGCCTCGCCCATGAGAAGCGCGGGGAGTCAATCGGGATGGAGTACATATCGACGCGCCGGGTGCAGCTAACCTACAATCTGCCGCTCGCGGAGATCATCACCGACTTCTTCGACGCGCTAAAGAGCCGGACTCGTGGATACGCTTCTTACGACTACGAGCCTCTGGGATACATTTCTTCCGACCTCGTGAAGGTCGAGGTGCTCGTCTCCGGCGAGCCGGTAGATGCGCTCTCTATAATCGTCCATCGGGACAAGTCTTACTACAGAGGCCGGGCGCTTACGGAGAAGTTGCGGGAGTTGATCCCGCGCCAGCAGTTCGAAGTGCCGATCCAGGCGTCTGTTGGGAAGCGGATCATCGCCCGCGAGACGGTTCGGGCTTACCGTAAGGACGTCACGGCGAAGTGCTACGGTGGTGACATCAGCCGGAAGCGAAAGCTCCTGGAGCAGCAGAAGGCCGGTAAACGCCGGATGAAACAGGTCGGGCGGGTTGAGATCCCGCAAGAAGCCTTCCTCGCCGCGCTTCGGATATAGCCCTTGCCTGGGCGCGCACGATGACCGTGATAAAATTTCGGCCAATGGACCTCTCTAACAGGCAACGCGAGATACTCATACAAACGACGGAGCTGTACATATCAACCGGCGCCCCGGTTGGTAGTCACGCCCTCGGTGACGTGGTGGATGCGAGCAGTTCGACGATTCGCTCCGAGCTATCTTACCTGGAGTCCGTGGGGCTCTTGACTCATCCTCACACCTCGGCCGGGCGAGTCCCGACGGATGCCGGATACCGCTATTATGTGGACTCGCTGATGTCGGAGAATCACTCGGAGATGGTGCCTTTCGCGGCTCCTGAAGGCTACGGTAACGTAGACGAGTTATTACAGGGTGTTTCGGAGGGTATGAGTGAGATCACACGCCTCCTCGCCGTGGTCGCTGGCCCGAGCGTGGTGGGCGACGCACTCTCGCGGGTGGATTACCTGCCGCTCCCTCAAGGAGACTTGTTGCTCGTTGTTTCGATGGAGAGTGGCGTATCTTCCACCGCAAGCGTGAAATTTCCGGTCCAGGTGGATGAGGACGAGCTTCGAGAGATCTTCTCCTCGCTCAACTCCTGGCTCGGAGGCCGGCCGGCCGGCACGGATCTCGAGCTCTCAACCGTCGCCCGTAAAGTACTCGCGGATCACAACCCACTCGTAATCAGTGCAGTCCTGCAGGCGATAGAGGTCCTTGGGCGCGCCACGGATCGCGGCTTCTTTATCCAGGGTGTGTCCGCCTTGCTCGCCCGTCTGGACGACCTGGACCCGGCGAGCCTGGCAGCGGTGATCCAGGTGTTCGAACGTCGCCGCTGGTTGCTGAACTTGATGAGCGACGCCTTGCAGCGTTCGGTCCTCGAACCGTCGGGAGTCGTCGTGTCCATCGGAGCCGAGCGCGGTTTCTATAACTTGGCGAACACGAGCTTCGTAGCCGCTGCCTACAGCCACGGCGACCGGCCCTACGGTGTCGTGAGTCTGATAGGCCCCAAACGTATGGAGTACGGCGCGGCCATATCGACGGTCCGCTCCGCAGCCGAAATACTGACCTCACGTCTGAACTCCCGGTTTTAAGATATGGCCGCAAAGCGCGATTACTACGAAGTCCTGGGCGTGCCGCGAGGCTCCTCTGACACTGAGATAAAGAAGGCCTACCGGCGCCTCGCCCGTAACCATCATCCGGATGCCAACCCCGGAGACTCGGGCGCCGAAGACCGCTTCAAAGAGTTGACCGAAGCCTACGAAGTGCTGTCCAACTCCGAGGCCCGTCAGGCGTACGATACTTACGGCCACCAGATGCCCCGTGGCGGTGGCGCCGGCGGCACGCCCGGTGGAGACCCGTTCGGCGGCTTCCAGGATATCTTCGAGACCTTCTTCGGTGACAGTTCTTTCGGCTCGTTCTTCGGAGAAACCGGTGCGAGAGGCCCTAGTCGCGGTGGTGACGCTGAAGTAGAGGTTGAGATATCTCTAAAAGAGGCCGCTTATGGTGTGGATCATGAAGTAAACGTCCAGAAGATCAAGAACTGCGCGGTTTGTGAGGGCTTTGGTGGCACACAGACCCGTACGTGCGAGACCTGCGGGGGAGCGGGCGCGGTAAGGACCGTCCGGCAGAGCCTCCTGGGGCAGATGGTTAGCACACAGGCCTGCGGTACTTGTGGAGGTCGCGGTAGGATCATCGAGGTTACCTGCGATAATTGCCGAGGTAGCGGTAGGATCTCCGACATAGAATCGCGCCACGTGCAGATACCGGCCGGGATCGAGGACGGAATGCGGATGCGGATACCCGGAGCCGGCCACGACGGCGAACCCGGCGCGTCTCCCGGAGACCTGTACGTGATGGTGAGGGTTAAAGAAGACGCGGAGCTTATGCGAGACGGCGACGACCTGATCCACCGCATGAAGGTCACCTTTATTGAGGCCTCTCTCGGCGCCGATATCGAGGTTCCCACCCTGGACGGGAAGACGGAAGTGAAGGTGGAGCCTGGAACACAGCCCGGCACTACGCTGCGGATGAGGGGCGAGGGTATGCCCCGGCTGCGCCAGCGGGGGCGGGGCGACATCAAAGTGGTCGTCGACGTAATGGTGCCGACTCAACTCTCTTCCGAACAGCGGGACCTTCTGGAGCGATTCGAGGAGACCAGCGGAGATGGCACCTACAACGGCACGGGCGGCTCTTTCTTTGATCGGCTACGGAGCGTCTTCCGGTAGGCACTGGTATTCCACGTACCAAGATAACCCGGATTTTCTTGAACTTTCCGCTGGACGAAGGTGTCTCTTTCGAGCTGCCCGATGGCGATGCGCACCACGTAACCAACGTCCTCAGAGGCCGCCCCGGAGATACCTTCGAGGCCGTGGATTCCGAGCGCCGTCTCTTCGAGGCCGAACTTAACGGTGAGCGGGGCGCCGAAGTTCTTAGAGAAGAAAACCTTAAGGGGGACGCTTTAGACGTGCGTCTGTATCAGGCCGTGCCTAAAGGCAAACACATGGATCTCGTGGTCGAGAAGGCCACCGAACTCGGAGTCGGAACTCTAGTTCCGTTGATGACCGAGCGAGGCGACGTGAAGATGGGAGATGAGAGGAAGAAGGTCGAGCGATGGCGGCGGATAGCCGAGTCCGCTGCTCGACAGTCATTGCAACTGCGGGTGCCAGAGGTACGGAACCCCGTCTCTTTCGTCGACGCCGCGCGCGACGAAGGTCGGGCCGGTGTTATGCTCCATAACGAGGAGGGGCTGAGTGACCTCGAAGAGTTTGCGGCGAGTCCGGCCTTGAGTCTGTTCGTCGGGCCGGAGGGGGGGTGGAGTGAGAGTGAGTTGGAGCTGGGTGTCGATCGCGGTCTCTCGCTGGCACAGCTTGGACGGTACCGGCTCAGGAGCGAGACTGCGGGCATAGTCGCCGTGGCCCGCGCTCGGGCCGCAATGGAGCGTAATATTGAGAGGTTGAAGAGGAGCGGAGATGGCCGAAGATAACTGTATATTCTGCAAAATAGTCCAGGGTGAGGTGGAGGCCGACGTAGTTTACGACGACGAGCACGTACTGGCTTTTCACGACATAAACGGTCGCGCCCCGGTACACGTACTGGTTATCCCCAAGCGGCACGTAGCTTCGCTCGCCGAAATAGGAAAGCTCTCCGATTCGGAGACAAAGCGGCTGTTCGAGGCCTCGGAGGAAGTGGCCGAAAAGCTAGGGGTCGCCGAAAGTGGTTACGCCGTGAGGCTCAATAACGGGCCTGACGCCGGGCAAGAAGTCTTCCATCTACACCTGCACGTGCTCGGGGGAGAGAGGATCGGGATGCCGTGAGCTTAACAGACCAGATACAGCGTGATACAAAAGAGGCGATGAAGAGCCGGGACCGTACCCGCGTCGAGGCGCTCAGGATGCTCGGCGCGTCCCTGAAGAACGCCGAAATAGAGGCGGGCCACACCCTGGAAGAGGACGCGGAGCAAAACGTGCTCCGCCGTCAGCTAAAGCAGCGTGAGGAGTCGGCTGAAGCTTACCGGAATGCAGGTCGTGAAGAGCGGGCCGACAAGGAAGCCGCGGAAGCGGAGATCGTGCGGGGCTATCTCCCGGCTCCGCTCTCGCCCGAGGAGCTGGAGCGGATAGTGGACCAGGCGATAGAAGAAACCGGCGCGGCGGGTATGAAGGATATGGGCTCAGCGATGGGCCGGGCTACGGCCCTCGCTGGCGGCCAGGCCGAAGGCCGTGAGCTGGCCGCACTGGTACGGAGCCGATTGCAGTAGTAATTCGTGGAAGGAGGAAAAACGGACACGAGGACGGAAGATAGGGTAGAGGCCAAGCTCGTCATACCGCCGGGGAAGATGCTGGATGTCTTCGGCGAGCGAGACTCCGTACTTCGGAGGATCGAGGAACTCGTCGAGTGCGAGGTGGTAGTTCGGGGCAATGAGATCGTGCTGCTCGGCGACGAGCGGTCGGTAGAGGCCGCCGAGTCAGTCTTCAACGGGCTCGTTGGCCTTGTTGAAGACGGCCATCATCCCACGCCCGAGACCGCCGAACGCCTTTTCAAGATGGGCGCCGGGGGCGAGGGACGGAAGGTCTTGGGTGACGTGATCCTTACGCACCGGGGACGCCGAGTGGCCCCCAAGACCCGCAACCAGAAAGCCTACACCGATGCCATCAGGCGGAGCCGGGTCGCGTTTGGAATCGGGCCTGCTGGAACGGGGAAGACTTATCTGGCCGTCGCCCTGGCAGTGGATGCCCTGAACAAGGGCGAGGTCTCCAGGATCATCCTGACCCGTCCGGTGGTCGAGGCCGGTGAATCGCTAGGATTTCTGCCGGGTGATGTGATGGCGAAAGTGGACCCGTATTTCCGGCCTCTGTACGATGCCCTCTACGAGATGATAGATCCCGCCAAATTCCAGGCCCACCTGGAGCGCGGTATAATCGAGATCGCCCCCCTGGCGTTCATGAGAGGCCGGACACTGAACGACGCATTCATAATCCTCGACGAGGCCCAGAATACGACTCCGCAGCAGATGAAAATGTTCTTGACTCGCCTTGGATTCGGGTCCCGGATGGTCGTCACCGGCGACATTACGCAGGTCGACTTGCCAAAGGACCGCATGAGCGGCCTGCACGATGCTCAGGAGACGCTGACGGGAGTAGAGGGGATATCGTTCGTTGGGCTCCGCAGGGACGACATCATTCGTAGCGACCTGGTAATGCGGATAGTGGACGCCTACGATCAGGCCCAGGAAACAAACGAGTCCTGAGCGAACATGAGCCCCCAGAATAAAAAGAAGCCGAAACGGGGACCGGCGGGCTCGGCGGAGTTACGGCGTAGATCCGGCTGGTTCGAGCGCTTCCGGGGCTGGGTCGAAGGCGTACCGAAGATGAGGCTCTACGTAACTCTGCTCTTCATTACCTGGATCTCACTCACGGTACTTATCAGTCTCGATTCCCGTACACTCGGCGTGCTCGGGGTGTGGAATGGCCCGGCGTACGAGGTCGGCACGGTCGCGGATAGCGACGTATTCGCCCGGCGCAGCGTTACTTACGAAGACCCCGTAGCCACTGAGCAATCCCGCAACGAAGCCGCCGACACGGTGGAGCCTGTATATCGCCAGAGTCCACGGGTCGCCGAGGAGACTATTGAGCAAGTCGAGACCTTCTTCGAGGACGTCCGCAACATCCGCAGCTCCGACATCTCACGAGACGAAAAAATAAGCCGCATAACCGAAGCCGCTCCTTTTTACGTGCCGGACAATGTTGCCCGGACACTGACGTTCCTTGAGGATGGCGATGTAGATGACTCCGAGCGCTTCACGAAGGAGAACCTGGAAGAACTGTACGACTCGGTGGCCGTCGCCGATGACGGTGTTGAAAACCTGCCGTCTTCGGCTTTGACTGTCCCCGTTGCCCGCGACCGGCTCTCCGAGGCAGCGCAGCGCGACGCTTCCGGCGAGGTCGGCAATGTAGTCGACACGTTGAGCGGAGGGTTCCTGGAGCCGGATTACATTATCGACCGGCAGGCTACGGAAACAGCCCGGAACAACGCGGCCTCCGAAGTCGAGCCCGTCACCCGGACCATCCAGCAGGGTGAGAGAGTGATCGCCCGCGGAGAGGTGATCGACCGCGATGACGTATCGCAACTGGAGGCGCTCAGCGTGCGACGCGACGCCAATCCATGGACGGTTTTTTTGGGGGTGGGCCTTATAGTCGCCACCGAGATGGGGATGGCGTGGTACTTCCTGGAGCGCTTCGGACGGCGCATACTCCGCACGAACGCGCTGGTCAGGGTGATCCTGGCGGCCTCGCTGATGATACTCTTTACCGGCCTGGCTCGGCTGTTCATACAATTGTCCTTTTACCCGTTCCTGACGCCGCTCGCCGGCCTTAGCATTATGGGGACAATTCTGCTTGGCCCGCGGCTTATGTTCCTGATGGTGGTCATTACCAGCGTCAACGTCGGCATCATCGCCGGAAATGACTTCTTCCTTACCGCGACGCTGCTACTCGGGTCGGGTTTTGCGATCTACACCGTCGTGCGCGTAGATTCCAGGATGCAGCTACTCAAAGCCGGGCTGTTCATAGCGGCGGTCATGTCTCTGCTGGCGTTCGCCGTCAGCCTGGTCGGTGGAGGATCGCTGCCGATCTCGCTCTGGCAGGGAACATTGGGCTTGGCGAACGGGCTTCTCTCCCTGGCGCTGGTTATGGTTCTACTGCCGCTCCTGGAGAGCGCCTTCAACATCCTGACGCCGATGAAGCTCCTGGAACTCTCGGACCCGAGCCGACCCCTGCTACAGAAACTGCTCCGGCAGGCGCCGGGAACCTTCAGCCACTCGATGCAGGTTGGTGTCCTGGCGGAGAACGCCGCCGAGCGGATCGGGGCAAACGCGCTGCTGGCGCAGATTGGGGCTTACTACCACGACATAGGCAAGCTGACTCATCCCGGATACTTTATAGAGAACCAGATCTCCCAGGTGAACCCCCACGACACCCTTTCTCCCGCTCTGTCAGCCAAGATCATCAAACGCCACGTCAAGGACGGATTAGAGCTCGGCCGCGAGTGGGACTTGCCGCAAGAGCTCCTGGACATCATAGGCCAGCATCATGGTTCGACTCGCATCGAGTATTTCTACCGTAAAGCCCTCGAACAGACCCCGGAAGGCGGGACCGTTCGGGACTCTGACTTCCGCTACTCGGGCGGGCTGCCAAAGAGCAAGGAATCCGGGATTGTCATGCTCGCCGACACCGTGGAGGCTACGGTCAAGTCGATCTCCAAGCCTACCCCGAAGCGCATAGAAGACGTAGTATCCGACACCATCAAGCAGAAGCTCGACGACGGACAGTTCGACGAGTGCGAACTGACCATGCGGGAGATACACGAGATCGGAGAAGCGATCCGGGAAGCACTCATTGGTTTCCTCGGCCCCCGCATCGAGTACCCCGAAGCCCCCTCGGGCGCCAAATCCAATGGTGGGAAAACCGCCGGTAAAACCGTCGACAAGACGGCCGGCCGGGCTACATGATGCGCTAACCAAAATAATGCTCTCCGCACCCGTCTTAGACGAAATCGGCTACGAAAAGCTCAGCGGCGAACGCGCTACCGAGCTGTGTAGCGTTACGCTCTCCGAACTGGGGTTAGATCTGGAGCGAATCGGGGAGATTTCCGTAGCCCTGGTCGACACTAACATAATACGGGATCTGAACTTGAAGTATAGGTATAAGGACTCTCCAACCGACGTATTGAGCTTTGGGATAGACGGTCCATATGGGGAAATGGTAGGTGAGATCGTAATTTCACCCGCTAACGCCGATCCGAGTTTGGGTGTGGAAGAGCTCGTGGTGCATGGTACGTTGCACTTGGCCGGCATGGACCACGGGGACGATTTCGAGTCGAGTGAGATGGCCCGTGTGCAACGTAGTGTAATGGATCTGGTAAATGCTCCGAAGAGGTAAAAGCTCAGGAAAAGATAGCAAGTCTCGTAAAGGCCAGCAGGGGGTAGCCCAGAGCTTCAACCATGCGTACAGGGGCATAATCTACGCCATACGCACCCAACGCAACATGCGTTTTCACGTTATTGCGTCACTGGCCGTACTCGTTGCCGGTCTGCTACTCGGGGTGAGCGCGATAGAGCTTTCGGTGTTGGTTCTGGTCATTTTGGTCGTCTTCGTGACGGAGATGTTCAATACGGCGATGGAGTTCGCCGTGGATCTCGTGACCGAGGAGTACCATCCACTAGCCAAGTTGGCGAAAGACGTCTCGGCGGGCGCAGTTTTGGTCTCCAGCGTCGGGGCTGTCTTGGTAGGATACTTGATCCTGGCGGACGATCTGGGTCCCTTTACGCTCGAAACCGTTCATAATATCCGGCGTTGGCCGGGTCACCTTACGCTGATCGCTTTGAGCCTCGTTGTGCTGGTGGTTTTGTTCGGGAAAGCGCTTTCACGCTCGCCGAACTCGTTTGCGGGAGGCATGCCCTCCGGACATGCAGCCGTCTCGTTCGCCGGATGGGTGGCGGTAAGTTTCGTCGCCTCGGACAGCACCTATGGGGGGGTGGTATCCTTGATCTCGCTGCTCATGGCGCTACTGGTCTGCCAGAGCAGGATAGAGAGTGGCACGCACAACCTCTACCAGGTGGTAGTCGGGGCGGTGATCGGGGTGCTCGTCACAGTTGTTGTCTTTCAACTTTCGTGAAAGGGGATGGGATGGAACCTCGTGAACTATTAGAGGCCGCCCGCTCGGCTTCACGGAGCGCATACGCGCCGTACAGCAATTTCCATGTGGGCGCGGTCATCCAACTGGAGAACGGGGCTGTATACGTGGGTTGCAACATCGAGAACGCCTCTTACGGGCTTTCGATGTGCGCCGAGCGAAACGCGGTCGCCGCGATGGTTACCGGCGCGGAGGAACGTAAGATTCAAAGTGTCGCCGTCGCAAGCCCCGATGCGGCCCCGTGCATGCCGTGTGGAGCTTGCAGGCAGGTTCTGCGCGAGTTTGGGTGCAAGGAGGTTCTCGTAGAGGACGAATCTGGGTCGCGCAGCTTCGGGTTCGACGAGATACTGCCGCATTCCTTTGGGCCGGAGACTTTGTGACGGACGCCGCGAGCAGTTTTTCGGAGTCGGAGGAGCTTCGCAGCGGCTTTATAGCCGTCGTGGGCAGGCCGAACGTAGGCAAGTCTACCCTGGTCAACCGTCTGGTCGGGGAGAAGGTTTCGATCACCTCACCGAGGCCCCAGACTACCCGGAGCCCGATCCGGGGCGTGAGAAACGGTCCCGGATATCAGGCCGTCTTCGTCGACACGCCCGGCTCCCAGAAGCCGCGCGACACGCTCCGCGCCAGGATGCAGGAGCAAGTCCTGGACAGCCTCTCCGAATCTGACCTTATCCTCTTTCTACTCGACGCCGAACAGGCTAAAGAAGGAATAGGAAGGGGAGACCGCTACGTATCCCGTCTGGTCTTCTCTTCGGAAACACCGGCGATAGCCTGCATTAACAAGGTGGACCTCTTGCGGAACGATACCGAAGCGTTTCCACTCGTCGAGGAAGTCGCCGGCTTGGGAGATTGGCGCGAGGTGTTTCTACTCAGCGCAGCCGGTGGCTTGAACGTCGAGCGGTTGATGGAGTCCGTCGCTGGTATGCTGCCGCCGGGGCCACGCTACTTCCCGAATGGTTTCGTCACGGACTACCCGGAGACTTTGATTCTCGCGGAGTACATCCGTGAAAAGGCGCTGAATGCTCTAAGAGAAGAGATCCCGCACGCTGTTGCCGTGGAGATAGAAGAGGTCGAGCGCAAAGAGAACGTAACGGTCATCTACGCGATTATCCACGTCGAGCGTAAGACCCAGCGCATGATCGTGCTGGGCAAGAACGGTAAAATCATAAAGCAGATCGGCACCGAAGCCCGCCGCGATGTCGAGAAATTGCTTGGCGCCCGTATATACCTCGACCTGAACGTGAAGATTAGCCCCGGATGGCGGGGAGACTCAAAGTTTCTGGAGCGGCTAGGGTTATAATAAATTGGCTTGTTCTTTGATTGTAGTTAGGAGGTCGGTCCGTTGGGTATGAGGGTGCGGGAGTTCGCTAAGACGGTGGATCACACCCTCTTGAAGCCGAATATCCGGGAGGAGGACGTGGTCCGGCTGTGCGAGGAGGCTGCGCACTACCATTTCGCGGCGGTCTGTATTCCTCCCTGTTACGTGCGGCGGGCCGCGAAAGAGTTGCGCGGGGTAGACGTGAAGGTCGCCACGGTAGTCTCATTTCCGTTCGGGTCGGATACTACTGCGGTCAAAGTAGCCGCAGTCCGGGATGCTATTAGCGGCGGCGCGTCCGAGCTGGACGTGGTGATGAACATCTCCCGGTTCCTCTCCGGGGACTTCAACTACGTCGCCGAGGAGATCTCTAGCATAAACCAGCAGGTGAGCGTTGTCGCCATGAACAACGGCCTGACCGACGTGGTGATGAAAGTAATAGTCGAGACCGCCTACCTGGAAGACAAGATGAAGCGGCTGGCTACCAGGATCGTGGCGGCCAGCGGGGCGGACTTCATAAAGACTTCTACCGGGTTTGCCCCTTATGGTGCTACGACCGAGGATGTCGCGTTGCTACGTGAGGAGGCTCCCGAAGGATTGGCGGTAAAGGCTTCGGGTGGGATCCGGACGCTTCAGGAGGCGATGGACGTCTTGAACGCCGGTGCCTCAAGGCTTGGTTTGTCTGGCAGCGTATCAATAATGAAAGAAGCCGAGAGTGGCGGTCTACAAGAGTAAGGGGATAGTCCTCCGCTCTATCCGGTACGGCGAGGCCGACCGCATCCTCGACTTATATACGATGGACGCCGGGCTGATCTCCGCTATCGCGAAGGGTATAAGGCGCACCCGCTCCCGTTTCGGCGGGCGTCTCGAACCGCTCTCTTGCGTGGACTTCATGGCTTACAGCGGTCGGAACCTCGACACCATTACCCAGGCCGAGGTCTTACGGAGTTTTCACGGTGTCCGGGAGAACCTGGCCCGGTTCGATGCCGCCGGAGACATGGTCGGCAGCGTGCGGGCGCTTTCGGGGGGAGACGAGGCGGACCGTCGGGTCTTCAACCTCCTCTACCACGCCCTAGATGCGTTGGAGGGCCGGGAATCCGGGTTCCAGGCGATAGAGGCGGCTTTTAGCTTGAAGCTCGCCATCCTGGCCGGTTACGCGCCCCAACTCGACGCCTGTATGGGATGTGAGAAGGAGATTGACGCACTGGAAGCGACGCACCTGTACTTTGCCCCGGACCTCGGCGGCCTGCTCTGTCCGGATTGCCGGACGGAGGTCGGCGGCGATGCTTTCCCCATTCCGGTGGGGACCGTTGAGGGTTTGAGGGCTTTGATCTCCCGGCCGACGCGCGATGCTGCGATGGAGCACGGCAACGATGAAAGTGTCCGCCGGGTAGTACGGGCCCACGTCCTCGCCCACGCTCCCGGCAAGACCGTTACGGCCAACCCTTACGCCAGAAAACCGGCGTGAGCCGCGAGCCGGAAAATGCGGAGATCAAACCGACCGGATGGCGCTGCGAAGAGAGCGCGGGTCGCATAAGACCCGAGCCGCCAGACGGAGTACGGAATCCATTTCAGCGGGATAGAGACCGCATAATACATACAAAGGCGTTCCGGCGGCTCATGCACAAGACGCAGGTGTTCATAGCGCCTGATGGAGATCACTTCCGCACCCGCTTGACGCACACGCTGGAGATGATGCAAGTCTCACGCACCATAGCCCGCGCGCTGGAGCTCAACGAAGACCTAACCGAGGCCGTGGCTCTCGGGCACGATCTGGGCCACACCCCGTTCGGACACACCGGAGAAGAAGCTCTTTCTCGCGCGCTCGACACACACGGGCGGAGGTTTCTGCACAACGAGCACTCCCTCCGCGTAGTTGACCACCTGGAGAGAGAGGGCGAAGGAATAAACCTGACCCTGGAAGTTCGGGACGGGATACTCAACCATACCGGCAAAGGATACCCGTCTACACGAGAAGCGGAGATCGTGCGCGTCGCCGACCGCATCGCTTACGTCAACCACGACGTCGACGACGCCTTGAGAGCTGGGATCATCTTGGCCGGTGACCTGCCGAGCGGCCCGATATATGTGCTCGGCGAGAAGATGAGCGCCAGGATAGACACGCTGGTGCGGGACATGATCTCCACCTCAAAAAAGAAAGGGAAGATCTCACTCTCCGACGAGGTATACGAGGCGCTTATGGAGCTGCGTTCTTGGCTATTCCGAAACGTCTACAGTAATCCTCGGCTCCGAGAGAATGACCAGGCCGGTGAGATCGTGGCCGCCCTCTTCGCGTACTACCTGGAACATCCCGAAGAACGGACGCCGAGCGATCCGGATCCCGTAACAGAGACTACGGACTTCGTAGCGGGTATGACCGATCGGTACGCGCTGGCCGCCTACAAAAGGCTATTCCTGCCTCGGGGAGACAGGCTCTCTAGCTAAATTTCTGGCGGATCAACCCGTGTTGAGCATCCCGGAGGAGATGCCGGAGATGGTTCGGAGCAACGCCTCGCTAACTTCATCCCGTTCGGGGGAGTCTTCCGGCAGACTGCGGAGGCGTCGCAGGAGGTTTACCTGAATGTAAGAGAGTGGATCGACGTAAGGGTTGCGGAGGCGAATTGAGCGCTGCAACACCGGAGTATCGTCCAGAAGCTCCTCGTTGCCGGTTACCGACCGGAGGGCATGGATGCAAGCCGCATGCTCCTCGGAGATTCGCTCCCAGACTCGTTTTCGGATGGCCGGGTCGTCGACTAGCGTAGTGTAGCTCTCGGCGATCCGCAGGTCGCTTTTTGCCAGCGTCATCTGCACGAAGTTGATGAGTGTCTTGAAGAACGGCCACCCATCGTACATCTCACGGAGCACGTCGAGGCCGCCCGGCTCTTCGAGATATTCCGCGAAGGCCGTGCCGGTTCCGTACCAGGATGGTAAGAGCAGCCTGTTCTGGGTCCAGGCGAAAACCCAGGGGATTGCCCGCAGGCTATCGACGCTCGGGCTCTGTACTCTTCTGGCCGGCCGGCTGCCCATGTTCATCAGGGACAGCTCACCGATTGGCGTGGCCTGGGAGAAGAAGGTCAGGAAGTCCGGGTCGTTGTAGACGAGCGACCGGTACGCGTCCTGAGCCGCTGACGACAGAGTTTCCATGGTCTCTATCCAGTGGGGTTTGGGGTCTTGGTCGGAGCCTCCTGAGCTGGCTTCCAACACGGCGGCCAGTACGGTATTCAGGTTCCGTCGGGCCAGGCCTTGCATGCTGTACTTGAAGGAGATCACCTCTCCCTGCTCGGTGATGCGGATTTTGCCGCCCAGCGTTCCACCCGGCTGTGCCATTATAGCTTCGTAACTCGGGCCTCCGCCGCGCCCGGCGCTTCCACCCCGACCGTGGAAGAGACGCAACTCGACGCCATACTCCTCGGCCACGGCCGTAAGCTGCCGCTGCGCCTTGTATAGAGTCCAATTGCTCGTGACGTAGCCCGCATCCTTCCCCGAGTCGCTGTAGCCGAGCATGATCTCCTGCAAGGAGCCCTGGGGTAGAGAGGAGCGATAGAAAGGATCTTTGAGGAGGTTACGGAGCACTTTGGGGGCCCTTTCGAGGTCTTCTATCGTTTCGAAGAGGGGCGTGACTTTCAGGTGACTCTTCGAGCAATTTCCTTCTTCATCCGTCTCCAGGAGTCCGGCTCTGCGTGAGAGAAGCTGCACCGATAGGACGTCGCTCGCGTGGTGGGCCATACTCAAGATGAACGTTTCGACCGGCGGCTCCGAGAACTCTTCCCGCGCTTGCCGGATACGATCAAACGTGTCGAGAACCTGGCGGGTCTCGTCGGAGACTTCGTCCGGTTCCGCAAGCTCCAGCTCGGGGTCCGAAAGAAGGTCTCGGAGCAGCGCGGCCCTCTCCGGCTCGTTCATCTGTGAAGTAGACTCTCCGGTAGCGGCGAGTATCAATTCAGAGGCGGCGTTGGATACCAGCGTGCTCTCCTGCCGTACGTCGAGCTTCGCCAGATGGAACCCGAAGATCTCCGCCTGCCGGATGCAATCTCGCAAACCACCCTCGGCCACCCGCTCTCCACCGTGGTCGCGCAGACTCTGTTGGATGAGGTTTAAGTCCTCTACGAACTCCGTAACGCCTCGGTAGGCGGCCGGAGAATCTTTCTCGTCACGCGTGGCCTGCAGCCTGGACGCTATCAGGAGCAACTTGCGACGGTAGATCTCATTGGGGTTTTCTCCGAGTCGCCGTTCCGCCGTCTCCGTCATTAGGGCTTCGTCGCGCTTGACGGAAGCGAGGAGATCCTCGGAGACGCCGGTCAGTTCTCGTGACTGGCTCATGTGATCCGCCAGAGACCTGACCGCACTTATGTGCCTGTCCAGTATCAGTACGCGGTGCAGGTCCAGAGCAGTGCTCAGTGTCTCGGGTTTTACGAACGGGTTCCCGTCCTGGTCTCCGCCGACCCACGAACCGTACTCCAAGACCTTGCCGAGTTGCGGTGTGCCCTCCGGGAACTGCCGGGAAAGCTCGTCCTCGAACTCCCGGTAGACGTCTAGCGTGGCGGAGATCAAAGGCTCCTCGAAGAACAGCAGCGTGCGCTGTATCTCTTGCGTCACCTCCGGCCGCTGAATCCTCAGCTCATCCGTCTGCCAGAGTACGGTGATCTCCTCCGTTAGTTTCTCTTCGAGCCGTCGCTTCTCCTTCCAAGTGAGCAGACCCGACTCGAAGGCTTCCAACATGTGTCCGATGTTGACGTGCTTACGCCGGATGCTCCTGCGAAGAGCCTCTGTAGGGTGGGCCGTCAGGACGAGCCCAACGTTCATCCTGTCCAACGCATTCTGCAGGAAGTCCGCGTCTACGCCGTCTGTCTTCATGCGCGCCAGTACGCTGCCCAGTGAGGCGCGTTGGGGCTCATTATCCGGCGAGGACTCGTATTGCCGGCGTCGGCGCACCCGATGGTATCTCTCGGCGATGTTCACGAGCTGGAAGTAAACCGAGAACGCCCGCACGATCTTCTCTAGCTCTTCGACCTCCATCTGATCAATCCGGTGCTTGATGCGCCTGTCCAATTCCGGGTCGAAGTCGAACCTCAACTGCTTGCACAGGAGGCGGATCTCCTCCTCGCTACCGAAAAGCTCCCGGCCTTCCTGCTCTATCAACACCTGACCCAGCACGTGACCGAGCAGGTTGATGTCCCGGCGCAGCGGTTCGTCTTTGGCGTCGAACCCGACGCCGGGCGGAAGCTCTGCGTACCCGGACTCCGGCGCGCGCATCGAATTCTGTCCGGAGATATTCACGGATAGTAGAGTAACATTAGACTTGGCGATTACGGAAACGTGGCCGAATAATTGTACAAAAGTACAAGGGGACCCGGGTTTTGAAGATCTCCCAACGCAGCATAGAAGAGGTTCGTGAAGCCGCGAACATAGTCGAGGTTGCCTCCGAGTTCACCGCCCTGCGCCGTCAGGGAACGAGCTACACGGGCCTTTGCCCGTACCCGGACCACTCGGAGAAAACACCCTCTTTCAGCGTCACCCCCGACAAAGGTTTCTATTACTGCTTCGGTTGCCAGAAGGGAGGGGATGCGATCAAACTGGTCACCGATCTCAAATCCCTCCCGTTCGTGGAGGCGGTAACTTACCTGGCTGAACGCTCAGGGATCGAACTGGAGTTCGAGGGAGGCTCCGATGCCGACTCACGGGCCGCCGCCGAGAGAAACCAACGCCGGCGCGACATCCACAAGGCACTCGCCGCAGCCACGATCTACTATCATAAGTACCTCCTGAAGTCTCAATCCGAAGAAGCCGACAGCGCCCGAAAGTACCTGAAAAATCGGGGATTTGAAAGTTCTACTATAGAAGAATTTCGTTTGGGTCTGGCTCCTCCGCGAGGAAATTCCGGGTTTTTGGGGGCGGCGAGAAAGCTGGGGATCGAGCGCAAGGCTCTTGATGCGGCGGGGTTGCTTTCGCAGCGTGGCGGGGAGCGGTTCGCTGGTAGAGTCGTGTTTCCGATCTCCGACCGGCGAGGCAGGATCGTGGGTTTCGGTGGGCGTGCTATGGGTGACGCCCAGCCTAAATACTTGAACAGCCCTGAGACTGATGTGTTCAACAAGCGAGACCTGCTCTACGGGTTCCCGCAGGTGATGGAGCCGATCAGGAAAGCACGCTCTGCCCTCGTGGTCGAGGGATATACGGACGTACTGATGCTCTATCAATCCGGTATAAAAAACGCCGTAGCGACACTGGGCACGGCGACCACCCCGGCGCATCTGCGAACTTTGAGTAGCTACGCCGAAAGTATTTACGTCCTTTTCGACCCTGACGCGGCGGGAGAGAAAGCAATAGAGCGCGCGGCGGCCACCGCTTCCGAACTAAAGGTGGATCTCCGCGTGCTGCGCCTGCCCCAAGACCCGGCGGATTGGCTGCTTCATCATCCACCGGAAGAATTTGAGGCGTTGATCTCCGAGGCGATGCCCGTACTCGAATACGGCATCCGGCGCATAGTAGAACGCACTCAGGGAACCGGCGCCACAGAGCGTTCCCGCGCCGTCCCCGAGGTGCAAAACCTGGTAAGTGAGATAAGGGATCCCGTACTTCACCGCGAGGCGCTCCGGGTCGCGGGTGAGGCGCTCGGTGTGGCGCCGGAGGTCCTTCAGGAGAGCCGTTCCCAGGACACTTACAAATCGAAACGCAACGGAGGGCCACGATACGATAATCCTCTCGAAGACGCCCGGCGTGAGGTTCTCGCCCTGATACTGGCCCGTCCTACCCTGACCGATAAACCCTTGAGAGATGGGGTAGAAAGCCCGCTATTAGCAGAACCACTGCTGCTCGGGGACGAGGATTTTGGGGATGGTGATTACGCTCGGCTTTTTGCCCTGCTCCGCGAGCACGCCGGCGAAGATCTGGACAGCGTCGTCGCCGACGAGCGGTCCCGTCCTATGATGGACCTGATCGGGGCGCTACACGCGGAAGGCGAGAAGCACTACCCCTCGACGGACTCGGTCAAAGAAGCCTGGCTGCGACTCGCCATACTGAATCGGGGGCGCGCGAAACGACAGACTCAAGACTACGACGAGAAAGACCGTTTACGCGCCGAAACACAGACGCTCAAAGCAGCCCTGCGTTCCATAGCCAGCCAGCCTTGAAGCCGACAGTAATGGAACGTATAATTCTATGCTGCGACCTTCCCCTGTAGCTCAATAGGCAGAGCATTCGGCTGTTAACCGAAGGGTTGTAGGTTCGAGTCCTACCAGGGGAGCTCGGCGGCGTCGCCCCGTACGGGCCCATAGCTCAGTTGGTTAGAGCATCCGACTCATAATCGGACGGTCCCAGGTTCGAGTCCTGGTGGGCCCACGAAACGTTCATCTAACTCCCCCTCAACCAAACGACGCGATGCTGCACGCTACCCCGTTACCCGATCTCGCAGACCACAACATATTGGGTGCCAGAGATTGGTGCGTCCACATATTCCTGTTCACGGACTGTCACAGCACTCAACTAGCTACCGAAATCCGAGCCTCAAGAACCCTGTTTAGTGGGAGCCATATCCCTTGGGGAGAGGGATAAAACCAGAATATTAGGGATTTGAGACCCTAAAAGTGTCTCGATCCACGGGCAGATTGCCAAATCTATAGGTGTGTGCAAGAATCACCTTGGTCGTGGGTCAAAGTGGAGTGGAGTGGGAGGACAGGACCCTGGCTCTTTTAGGCGAATATGAGCATACGCTGGATGAGAAGGGCCGGTTGACTCTCCCCTCCCGATTGCGACCCTATTTTGACGGAGGTATCGTGGTGACTAAAGGGGTAGACCGGTGTCTGTTTGCCTTTCCGCCAGAGGAGTGGGCGGCTTTCAAGTCCAACATTAACGCCAACGCGGACCTATCTGCCAAGGGGAGACAGCTATCCAGGATGTTCTTCTCGATGGCTTTCGAGGCTACCCTGGATCGGCAGGGGCGTGTTCTGATCCCCTCAAAGCTCGCCCGGTATGCGGGCCTGGACCGTGACGTGACACTTACTGGTGTGGATGATCGGCTGGAGATCTGGGATACGGCAGAGTGGAATCGGTACCTCGAAGGCGCCGACGAGACCTTCTCCGATATCGTCGAAGAGTTTGCCGGGCGGGATCTCGGGACTTGATGGCTATGGAACACCGGCCGGTATTGTTGGAAGAGGCTGTGGAGGCTCTTTCTCCCGCGAATGAAGATACCGTGGTGGACGCCACTTTCGGCGGGGGCGGTCATTCACGAAGGGTGCTCGAAAAACTCGGGCCTGATGGCCGGGTACTCGGTATCGACCGAGATCCCGAAGCGATAGACAGGGCGGCGCTCCTCCGGGATCGTCGCTTCACCTTTATGCCGGGAGCTTACGACGAGGTTCTAGGGAAGCTCGTTGACGAGGGACTCCGGGCCGACGCGATACTCTTCGACCTCGGACTCTCCAGCTACCAGATCGACTCTGCAGAGCGAGGCTTCAGCTATGTCCAGGAAGGGCCGCTGGATATGAGGATGGACACCTCGCAGGGTATCTCCGCGGCGGAGTTCCTGAACAACGTCGATGGCGGGGAACTTTCGCGGGTGCTGACCGAATATGGTGACGTGCCGCGTGGAGACGCCCGTCGGGTGGCGCGTGCAATCGTCCGGCGCAGGCCGCTCGTTACTACGCTGGACCTGACGGAGGCCGTGCGAGAAGCCGTGGGGTGGGCGGAGAGAGGCGGGCACCCGGCCAAGAGAGTGTTCCAGGCTATCCGGGTTCGAGTGAATGATGAACTAGGCGGACTTCGCCGCGCACTCGAAGCGTCCGAGAGACTTCTCTCCGACGGTGGGCGGCTCGTTGCGATCACCTTCCAATCCGGAGAGGATCGTCTCGTCAAAAGGTTTATCTCAGCGCGTGTCGGCCGCTGTGTTTGTCCGCCCGAGTTACCTATATGCGTCTGCGGAGCCCGCCCGATCTTCCGCAAAGGGCCGGTCAAGACGCCTTCGGATACGGAGATGGAAGAGAATCCACGCAGCGGCTCGGCGCGTATGAGAGTGGCTTTCAGGACCGGGGAGCCGCTGGAAGAAGAGGCCGATTGATGGCGGCCCCACAGCGGCACGAGGTCTGGCCCGCAACCCCCGGCTACCATCCACCTCGCCGGAGAACTAGCGAACCGGCGAGGCGTGCGCCGCGCCGCAAGGCCGCTGCCCACCGCCGGGGGTTCTTGATGCTGGTCGTGGTGCCGGTGCTTTTGATGCTGGGGAGTGTCTATCTGCACACGGTTTCCGCGGACCTCGGGGATCGGGTCGCGGTCCTCGAAGAACAGCGCGTTCGGGTGGCGGCGGAGAAAGAGGATCTGGACGTGCAGGTCTCCAGGCTTTCTGCCCCTGGGCGAATACGCACCGAAGCCGAAGCACTAGGGATGAAAGAACCAAACAGCTCGAACCTGAAAGTTTACGAAGGTAACCGGGAGGATGAAATTCAGAATGGGGGAGAAGAGGCGCAAAAGAACGGGAGGTAGGCTTGGAGGTAGCAAGATCAGCCGTTCTTCCCACAATAGAAGAGGCGCCCGCCCCACCGGAAGAAGTGACTCGGATTCTGGGGTCGTGCGTCTGCCGTCGCACAGAAGACCCCGACGCGCGAGGCGTAAGGCGTCTTCTGGAGCCCCGCCTGTTACTGGTCGTCGTAGGGTCCGGTTGGTATTGGCGGGTATCATTCTCATCGGTTTGCTGCTCGGAGGGCGGGCCGTCCAGTTGAGCGTGATGGAGGGTGGCGTGCATCAGGCGCTGGCGGCGGAGCAAAGCTCAGAGCCGCCGGTGGCTGCTGTGGGTAGGGGGGACATACTCACTTCGGACGGACGCAAGCTCGCCACGAGCCTGGATAGGTACGAGGTCGTTGCGACACCATACCTCATAGACAAACCGGATGAAGTCGCTGAAGCGCTCGCCGGGACGATAGGACCTGATACTGGGCTGGAGGCGGAAGATATAAAGTCCAAGATCACGGAACGCAACGCCAGCGGCAGCCTCGGCGGTTACAGCATCGTCGGTACGGTGGACCCGCAGACTGCGGAGAAAGTGAAAAGCCTCGGGATCAACGGCATAGATCTCTCCCCGACAGCCGAACGGGTGTATCCCGACGGTATGCTCGCAAGCCAACTAGTAGGTTATCTCGGGGAGTATGGAAGTCCGTTCGGTGGGTTGGAAGCCCGCTACGACGGGTCGCTTGGCAGCGGAGAGGATGTCTCCGTTACCATCGACGCCGCCGTGCAGCAGGAGCTGGAAGGCCAGTTACGGAACGTGATGGAGAAGCACCGGCCGAAAACCGCCATGGGACTCGTGATGCGGGTCGAAGACGGCGCGATAATCGCCCTCGCCAACACTCCTGGCTACGATAACAATAACTTTAGCGAGGCAAAGCCCGAGACTCAGCGCAACCGGGTTTTGACAGACCCTTACGAACCGGGCTCGACGTTCAAGCCCTTCACCATGGCCGCGGCCTTGGAGGAGAATGCGATTACTCCCGAAAGCGCATTTACCATTCCGGACCGCATACAAGTCGCGGACCGAATGATCCACGACTCCGAGCCGCACGCAACGGAGATCATGACCCCCCATACAATTCTCGAAAAATCCAGCAACGTAGGGACGATCCAGGTGGCCCAGCAGCTCGGCGGCGCGGGACTGGAAGAGTACATCCGGCGGTTTGGCTTCGGAGAGCCTACGGGTATAGACCTGTGGGGCGAAGATCCCGGCATCGTACCCGCCTACGAAGACTGGAGCGGCTCATCCATAGGCAATATACCCATAGGCCAGGGAATTACGTCCACGCCCCTGCAGCTAGTTACGGGGTATGCGGCGCTCATTAACGGGGGCACCAGGGTCACGCCACACGTGCTGGAACAAGAGGGTAAGCAAGAACCCGGACGTCGTGTGATAAGCCGGAAGACCTCGGATATAGTACGCGGGATGTTGCAGAACGTGGTCGCTAATGGATCAGGCCACCTCGCCCAGATACCGGGCTACACCGTGGGCGGCAAAACCGGCACCTCCCAGAAAGTAGATCCGGAGACCGGGGCCTACGCTTACCGGCACATCTCATCTTTTATAGGCTTCGCGCCGGCCTCGGACCCAAAGTACCTCACACTAATAATCGCCGATGAGCCGCAGACCACATTCTGGGGCGAGGTAGTCGCCGCGCCGGCCGCCAAGAAGGTCTTGAAATTTACCCTGGGCTACTTCAATGTTCCCCCCGATGCAACCGAAACCGAAAACGATCTGAATGACGTTGGTGTCCGATGAGACCGACTAGGCTCAAGGACGTTGCCCTCGCCATCGGGGCCGAAATCTCCGGTGTCGCTTCAGGTGACGCCGATGATCTGCTCGTGCTAGGGGCGTCCGTTGATTCACGGAAAGTGCGTGACGGCGAGCTTTTCTTCGCCCTCCGCGGAAAAACGGACGGCGCGGAATTCGCGTCGGAGGCGCACCGGCGCGGTGCAGTGGCCGTGGTTTCGGATCGCGAGCTCGAGGTCCCAACGCTGGTGGTACAGGAGCCGCTGTCAGCCCTGCAAGAATTGGCGCGGTGGACGCTCTCGCGGGAGGATGCTCCACGACTCACCATCGTGGGCATTACCGGGACCGTCGGAAAGACGACCACCAAGGACGCGCTCGCAGCCATACTTCGTTCGGCCGGCAAGAAAGTCTGTGCGACCGAGGGAAACTTCAACAACGAGATCGGCCTGCCTCTTACGGTCCTCGCCGCCGGGGCGCAAACAGAGGTCCTGGTACTGGAGATGGGCGCGACCCACGCCGGGGACATTGGTCACCTGTGTGGCATCGCACCACCCGATGTCGGGGTACTTACGGCGGTATCTCCAGTCCACCTGGACTCGTTCGGAAGCCTCGAAGAACTCGCCGCCGCAAAGGGAGAGCTGGCGATGGCCCTTCCAGCGGACGGCGCATTAGTATCGTCGGTGGGGGCGCCGGATGCTGCGACCGGCTACGGTAGAGACTTGAAACGCCGCATAAGATTCGCGCCGATGCTCGGAGACCAGGACTCGGACCTGTGGGCCTCGGATCTAGAAGAACACGAAGACGGGCTGCGTTTCGTGCTTCACACCGATGATGGGGAGGCTGCGGTTCGTACCCCGGTCTTCGGGACGCACCTCGTGGAGCCTCTACTCGCAGCCTGCGGCGGAGCGCTTGCCCTGGGCTTATCGGCCGGGGACTGCGCCCAGGGATTGGCGCGTTTGAAAAGGACTGGGCTGCGTGGCGAAGTCTACCGGTTGAGGGACGACATACTCGTCTACGATGACTCCTACAACGCGTCTCCGGCGGCTATGTCCGCAGTCTTAAGGTACGGCGCCGACCAGGCCGGAAACCAGGAACGGCGACTAGTCGCGGTCCTCGGGGGTATGTTCGAATTAGGGTCTGGCGCCCGCTCTTATCACCGCGAAACCGGCGAAGTCGCCGACGAGGTTGGTGTGGATCTTCTCGCGTGCGTCGGTGACGAGGCCCGCTGGTATGCTGAGACTTTTTCCGGCCCGGTAGTCTTCTACGAAGACGCCGAATCCGCCGCTGTTGGGCTACAAGAATTGCTGAACGGCGGCGAGTACGTAGTCGTAAAGGGGTCTAGGGGTGTAGGATTAGACTCCCTAACGCGCAAGTTAAGAGAGAGGTTGACGCTTGTTTAGCGTTATTTTAGGTGCAGGTATAGCTTTCCTCGTAACCGTCGCCCTCGGGTCGAAGTTTATAGAATACCTGCAGGTGAGGAAGTTCGGGCAGTTTGTCCGGGAAGAAGGTCCTCAAACGCACCTGGTAAAGTCGGGAACGCCGACAATGGGCGGCGTTCTGATGCTCGCCGGGTTGCTGGCGGCCCTATTGGTCGTGGCGCGGCCGAACGGGGCGACGTTTACGACGCTGCTCCTGGTCTCGGCGGTAGCGGGCATCGGGTTGTACGATGACTGGCAGAAGATCTCCAAACGCCGGTCGGAGGGTTTGAGTGTCCGGTATAAGTTCCTGTTGCTGACCCTGGCAGTGGTACTGGCGGACATATTGGCGCTGCGCTACGTGGGCGTCACGCAGAACGTTATAGTGCCGGGCTGGGAGCGTAACCTGGTGTTGGGTCCCGGAGTGCTCGGGGTTGCACTATTCAGCGTCTTGATGTTGCTCGTCATAGTCGGGGCGACCAATGCCGTAAACCTCACGGACGGCCTCGACGGTCTCGCCGCCGGTGCGGGGAGTATCTCTCTGCTGGTGTACACGGCGATCGCTTTCCTGGAACGGCAGTACGACCTGGCGATCATCTGCGGGGCGATGGTGGGAGCTATCATCGGGTTTCTCTGGTACAACGCGCACCCGGCGGACGTTTTTATGGGTGACACCGGATCGCTCGCAATAGGTGGCGTACTGGCCGCGGCGGCGGTACTGACCAAAACGGAGATTCTGCTTCCGATAATCGGCGGGCTCTTCGTAGTAGAGACTCTTTCGGTGATGATCCAGTACGGATTCTTCAAGGTTACGGGCCGGCGCGTCTTCAAGATGGCTCCCATACACCACCACTTCGAGCTATCTGGATGGCAGGAGAATAAGATAGTGGTCAGGTTCTGGATCTTCCAGGCTGCTTGCGCATCGCTCGGCTTCGTCTTGTATTACTTCCTCCTCTACAGCAACAGGTTGTGAGGTTTTCTTGAAGACACTCGTATACGGCCTCGGGGAATCAGGGGTCTCCGCAACTCGTGCGCTTCTGGCGCGGGGCGAGCAGGTCGTCCCGGCCGATTCCAGAGACACGTCGGACTTGCGTGTCACCTTGGCGGAGTTGGGCGTAGAAGGATGTCTCGGCGCCGGACCAGAGGTTTTGGATGGCGTGGACCGGGTTGTAGTGAGCCCTGGGATAAGGCCCCGTGAGGACGTTGTTGCCGCCGCCGAAGCCCGGAGGATACCCATATTGTCCGAGGTCGCCTTGGGTCTCGAACTGATCGGCGAAGGGATTCGGGTCGCGGCCGTTACCGGCACGAACGGCAAGACCACCGTGGTGGACATGCTGCGCCATGTTCTCTCCCGTGCGGAAGTGTCACACGCGGTGGCCGGAAACTCCTGGCGCGCCCTGACCGGGTGTTTGGACGAGGTCCGGGTGGCGGGATTGTTGCTGCTCGAAGTCTCATCTTTCCAGCTTCACTACTTGGGGGAGCGCACCGGCTTCGAGGTGGCGGCTCTTCTCAACGTACGTCCGGATCACCTGAACTGGCACTCCTCCATGGAGGAGTACGTACGGGACAAGTTGCGAGTCTTCGAGGGACAAACCCCGGAAGACCTCGCCCTGGTAAGCGCCGGAGATCCGGTGGGGAGTGGCGCTGCCAAAGGTCTCGCGGCTGAGTCTGTCTCTGTAGGTACGCATGGAACCGAGATCCGGCACGGCTATCTTTTGTTGCGTGGAAAGCCTCTAATGCCGATGGGAGAACTCAGGTTCACCGGAACGCACAACCACGATAATGCGCTATTCGCCGCCGCCATGGCGCGACGGCTCGGGGTGTCGATGGACGACATTCGGGCCGGTCTATCGAGTTACAGGCTCAAGTCGCACCGGATGGAGCCGGTGGCCGAGGTTGGCAGCGTGCGCTACGTCGACGACTCCAAAGCGACCAATCCCGCCGCTGCCGCCGCTGCCCTGGAGAGTTTCGGTGGACCCGTGGTGCTGATACTCGGCGGCTCCAAGAAAGATACGGAGTTCGCCGAGATACTCCCTTACCTCCGGCGGTGCCGGGCGGTGATCTGTCAGGGAGAAGCGGGATCCAATATTGCTGAGTATCTCAAAGGCGCCGGATGGGGAGCTATTGTGCGACGCGTCTCGGACATGAGGCAGGCTGTAGCACACGCCGGTGAGATCTCCGAGCCGGGAGACGTGGTTTTGCTGTCGCCGGGCTGCGCCAGCTTCGACCAGTTCTCTGGATATGCGGAACGCGGAGAGGCATTCGCCCGCCTGGTCCGGGAGATCGAACCGTCGGTCCTACAGGCCGATGGTCAGAAAGTGGCCGGGGTATGACCGCGACCCTGAGAACCAACTTGTTCTTGGTGGTCCTGGCTCTTTCGTTAATGGGCCTGGTTATGGTGTACTCGGCGACCTACTCTGAGTTCGGAACCCATTATCTTTTGATCCGTACCGGGCACATTATGCTGGGACTCGTCGCTTTCGTAATCGTCTGCCAGATAAGGTATACGGCCTGGCGCAGGTTCGCCCCTATACTATACGTGGCCGTGTTTGCGAGCCTCGTGCTCGTTCTGATCCCCGGAATAGGAATGGAGGCCGGTGGCGCTCGTCGGTGGCTCGACCTCGGGGTGATTAGCCTCCAGCCGGCGGAGTTCGCCAAAATCGCCGCCGTCGTCCTTTTGAGCGCCGCGATAGCCCGCTATCGTCCAGGCTCGGCGATGCCGGTCTGGGCCCTAGTTGGGGTCGGACTCCTGTTCGGGTTGGTGATCCTGGAGCCGGACTTTGGCACATCGGTGGTCTTACTAACGGGGGTGGCCGGGGTTTTATGGGCCTCCGAAGTTCGGACTAGAGACTTTTTGCTCGCGAGCGTAGTGGTCGTGATGGGTCTCGTCGGGATCATGATCCTCGAACCTTACCGTCGGGAGCGATTGCTGACGTTCCTGGACCCGTGGTCCGCGTCCGAAGGCTCCGGTTACCAGATAGTCCAGTCGCTCGTCGCCATACGGAGTGGGGATTTCTTCGGGGCCGGGGCTGGGTCCGGCGCCCAGGGAAGTGTGATACCGGAGGTCCAGACGGATATGATCTTCGCCCTTATCGGTGAAGAGCTTGGGTTATTTGGGATGGCGGTGGTTATCGCGGCTTTCTGCTTCATCGCGGTCGCAGGATTCAAGATCTCGTTGGATGCTCCTTCGGTTATGGCCCGGTGTCTGGCGGCGGGGCTGACCACAATGCTCGCCGCACAGGCGATCTTCAATATCGGGGCTGCCATGAACGTCCTGCCGCTGGCGGGAATGACGTTGCCTTTTATCAGCTACGGAGGATCCAGCCTGATGGTCAGCTTCGCGGCTGTCGGTATTCTTCATCGAATTTCGGAGGACAGTGAACGAGCAAGAGAGATCAAACCCCGCAAAAAGCGCCCCTCAAGCGCCACGAGTCTTGATCGCCGGCGGCGGAACCGGGGGACACGTAATGCCCGCGCTGTGCGTGGCGGATAGCTTGAAGGAGAAGGGCGCTGTCGTGGAGTTCGTCGGCTCATCATCAGGGATCGAGGCCGAGCTCGTACCCCGTTCAGGCTACAAACTCCATTCGTTGCCCCTGAAAAACCTATCAGGCAATCCGCTGGCCCGTGCGCGAGCCGGACTTCTTCTACTGCGCGCGATATTGAAGTGCCGGCGTCTGATCGAGCAGTTTAGTCCGTCATTGGTCCTCGGGGTCGGCGGCTACGCGAGCGCGCCGGCCGTTCTGGCGGCCCGCAGCTTGAAGATTCCGACGTTCTTGCACGAGCAGAACTCGGTGCCGGGAATCGTTAACCGGTTCTCCAGCCTCTTTACCGGCGAGGTCATGACGACGTTCCCTTCGGCTGAAGACAAACTGAAGAAAGCCGCATGGGTCGGTATGCCGACTCGAAAGCAGTTCTTCGGAGCTTCTAAGGATGAAGCGCTGGAGCGTCTGGGGCTCGAACCTCCGGTCGTCTTGATCTTCGGAGGGAGTGGTGGTGCGCTCAAGATCAACCTGGCCGCCGCAGAGGCTTTCCGAGACGAAACGCCCTACACCGTAGTCCAGATCGCCGGTCGGCGGGACTTTCCCCGACTCTCGACCGACAACCCCCGTCACCTGATACTCGAATACGTCGAGGAGATCTGGGACTATATAGCGGCGGCGGATGTGGTCGTGATACGCTCCGGCGCCGGCTCTCTCTTCGATACGGCCGCCGCCGGTAGGGCCGCCATCCTGATCCCTTATCCTTACGCCGCCGGAGACCACCAATTCCACAACGCGCGCTACTTCACGGAGAAGGATGCCGCTGAGATACTCATGGATTCCGAAGTGACACCCGAGACTCTACGGGACCGGGTGGAAGGCCTACTAAACGACGAGAACAGACGTGGCGAGCTCGCCAGCAACATGCGCGGGCTCGCCACGCTCGGTGCCGCGGACCTGGTGGCCGAAAGACTGCTGGAAGCCACCACGCTAACGAAGGAGCACGGACGATGAAGATTCACATGATAGGCATCGGCGGCGCGGGCATGAGCAGCATCGCCGAAGTGCTCAACCGTCGAGGTAACACCGTCACCGGATCGGACTTGAAAGAGTCTCCTTACACCAGGCGGATCCGGGACGAAGGGATCGAGGTGCATATTGGGCACGCGCCGGAGCAGGTCGGGGATGCTGAGCAGGTCGTGATCTCGACCGCCATTCCGCCTACGAACCCGGAATTGCTCGAAGCTCACCGTCGCTCTATACCGGTGATACCCCGAGCCGCCGCCCTCGCTACTATCCTGCAGGGACGCCGGAGCGTCGCCGTCTCCGGCACCCACGGCAAGACAACTACGACGAGCATGACGGCACACGTGCTGAAAGCCCTCGGCGACAATCCCACGGCCCTGGTGGGCGGGGAGTTGAACGACATAGGCAGCAACGTCGCCTTCGGAGACCCTGGATTGGTGGTAGCCGAGGCGGATGAGAGCGACCGTTCGCTACTGTATCTGAAACCCCATTGCGCCATCGTGACGAATGTGGAGTTCGATCACCCGGACTTCTATTCCTCGCTCGACGACGTGATCGAAACCTTCTCTACTTTCGTCGGCGCGCTTCCGGAAGACGGTCATCTCGTAACCTGCGCCGACGACCCGCATTGCACGCGCCTGGCGGACGAAGCGCCATGTCCGTCTACTACGTACGGGATATCCGGCGGAGACTTGCGGGCGGAGATCACCTCTCCCAACTCGTACACGCTCTTCGAAGGAGAATCCGAACGTGGCCCGGTGAAACTCGGCGTCTACGGGCGGCACAATGTTTTGAACTCCCTCGCCGCCGTTGGTATAGCTCGCTGGCTCGGGCACGACGCCTACGAAGCCGCCTGCTCTCTGGAGAGCTTCGGGGGCGTCCGTCGCAGGTTTCAGCTCAAAGGCGAGAAGTCTGGCATTCGGGTGCTCGATGATTACGCCCACCATCCCACGGAACTCTCCGCCACCCTGGACGCCGCGCGTTCGACTTCTAACGGCAGAGTGATAGCCGTATTCCAGCCGCACCGATACTCGCGTACCAGGAGGCTCTACAGGGAGTTTGGCGAAGCCTTTTCCTCCGCCGACGCAGTGTTGATAACCGACGTCTACGGCGCGGGCGAGATGCCCCAACCCGGCGTGAACGGGAAGCTGATCGTGGACGCGATATGCGAGGCTCGTGAGCATCCTGACGTCTACTACATCCCGGAACAGCGAGATGTGCCCAGAGTGCTCCGGATGATCTCCGGCTCGGACGACACTATTCTTACGATGGGAGCGGGAGACATCTCTCACGTAGGCGAAGACCTGCTGGAATCTCTCTCGAACTGATGCAGTTTCTCCGGCCCATCTCCATCTCTCTGGCCGTAGCGGTGCTGACCGCGATCGTCGTCTACATCGTTTCGTATCTCGCTTATCCTGTCTCCGGTATAGACGTGCAAGGATCCAGGATGCTCCCCAAAGCAGAGGTTTGGCAGGCGGTGCCGGACCGCGCCAGCTTGATAACACTCAACGAAACCCTGCTCAAAGAGAGGTTAAAGGCTGATCCTTGGGTTAAGAGTGTCAGCATATCCAGGGATTGGAAATCAGGTATAGTTACAGTAGAGGTTGAGGAAAGACGTCCTTTCCTTAGCGGTGAGATGGACGGGCGCAAGGTCGTCTACGCTGCTGACGGAAATGAGATTCCCATCCTTGGAGCGACCGGCATGAAGAGCGTGCCGCTGGACCCCAGAAGGCTGGAGGAAATTTTGCAAGCTACCAAGACTCTTGAGAACAACGGCGTTTCTGTGGACGCCATCTCAGGCGTCGGGGCTTACGGTATAGAGGCTCTGGTGGATGGACAGAAGGTTCTGCTCGCCGGGGATGTCGATGTTGGGCAGGCCCAGGCCCTGCCGGCGTTGATGTCCCGTAACCCGGAAGTGCCGACCTTCGATCTGCGTTCTCCGCAGAGGATCATCATAGAAGGTCGAGTGTCCGGGGAGCCGTCCGGGTAGCGGAGGAAGTAGTGACACAGTCTTTAGTCCATGCGATCGACGTAGGTACGACCAAGATCGTCGCGCTCGTCGGGAGGGTAGACCCTCAGAGAGGTTCGGTGGAGGTCGTCTCCATGGGTGAGGCTCCGAGCTACGGCTTGAAGCGTGGCGTGGTAGTCGATCGGGAGGCGGCTGCAGACTCAATCGCCGAGGCCATCGAGGTCTGCGGTATGGGCCACGAGCCGGTGGTAGTTGGCATCGCCGGAAGCCACATCTCATCCTTCAATACCGAGATCACCCTTCTCAACCGCAGTCGTAACCTCACCATCAACGAGAGATTTTTGCGTAAGCTCGAACAGGAAGCCCGGCAGGTGAGCGTGGGGGAGGACGAACAGGTGATTCACGTAGTTCCTCGCGGCTACGCGCTGGACGGCTCTGAGGGTGTACAGCAACCGATCGGTCTGGCTGCCCGAAAAGTAACTATGAAAGCCCACGTCGTGAGCGGTGCGATCTCCAGCATCCAGAACCTCCTGTACGCCGTCGAGGACTGCGGCGTGCGTGTCGCGCGGGTGGTACTGGAACCTCTAGCCTCCGCTGAGGCCTGCCTGCGGGCGGCGGACCGCGACGCCGGGGTTACTTTAATAGACGTGGGCGGCGGAACCACGGACCTGGCCGTTTTCTTGAGAGGGTCACTAGTCCACACCGATGTGATACCGATCGGCGGTGAGAGCTTTACCTCTGACGTAGCCTATGGATTCAAAATCCCATATGAATCCGCTGAGAGATTGAAGGTGCGCTACGGTACGGTCTTATCCCGCATAGTTGACTCCGTAGCCGCAGTGGAGCTGCACGGGCGCCACTATAACGCGCACTTCTTGAGCCAGATCCTGGAGTACCGGGCCAACGAGATCTTCGACTACGCCCGAGAATCCTTGGAGAAAAACGGACTCCGCCAACTCTCCGGGGACGCCGTAGTAACCGGAGGAGGCTCACTTCTAGACGGAATGACGGACCTTTCAGAGGACGTCCTGGGAGTCCCGGCGCGTACCGCTTCTCCTCAATACGTAAAGGGAAACTTTAACGCTCTTCAAAAGCCTCAATATGCGACGTCTATAGGTCTACTTCACTTTCCGGCTTCCGTGCATAAACGTAAACCGCAAGGTAAAGGTGCAAGAGCCAGCAGTTTTGGTAACATAGTTTCGTCGGTCAAGAGCTGGTTCGGGATAAGTTAAGCCCGTCGGCATTGGGATAGCACGGTGATGGAGGGTTGGAACGGCATGTTGGACGCGGGCACTAACTACTTGGCGGTTATAAAGGTTGTCGGCATAGGCGGCGGCGGGACGAACGCCGTGAACCGCATGATCAACTCCGGGCTTCAGGGCGTCGAGTTTATCGCGGTCAACACGGACGCCCAGGCGCTGCAGATGTGTGACGCGGACCAGAAGATTCATATTGGTGAGAAGGTCACGCGGGGTCTCGGGGCCGGGGCCGACCCGAAGATAGGGATGGAGGCCGCCGAGGAGAACAAGGCCGAGATCGAAGACTCCCTGCGCGGCGCGGACATGGTCTTCGTGACCGCCGGCAAGGGAGGCGGTACGGGAACTGGTGCGGCGCCGGTCGTCGCCAAGATAGCCCGTGAATCCGGCGCTCTTACGGTCGGGGTCGTTACGAAGCCTTTTGCGTTCGAGGGTCGTCGGCGTTCGACCTATGCTGAGGAAGGCATCAAGAAGCTGAAGGAAAACGTTGATGCTCTCATCACTATCCCGAACGACCGCTTGCTTGACGTAGCCGAGAAGCGCACCACAATGATGGATGCTTTCAAGATGGCCGACGACGTACTCCGGAAAGGTGTACAAGGCATCACGGACCTCATCACCGTTCCGGGTTTGATCAACCTGGACTTCGCCGACGTCCGGACGATCATGCAGGACTCCGGGTCGGCGCTCATGGGGATCGGCAACTCCAACAGCGAGAACCGTGCGCCCGAGGCTGCCAAGGCCGCCATATCGAGCCCGCTCCTCGAAGCGAGCATCGAGGGCGCGACGGGCATCATCCTCAACATCACCGGCGGTACCGACCTGGGACTCTTTGAGGTGAATGAGGCGGCGGAGATCGTCCACAACGCCGCCCACGAGGAGGCGAACCTCATATTCGGTTCGGTGGTAGACGAGTCTTACGGAGACCGGGTGACCGTTACGGTCATTGCTACCGGATTCGACCAGCGGCTCGTAAATCAGCGTCGAGCCGATCGTCCGGCCGCCCTGGACCTCGACGATGAGATTGCGTCGCCGCCCACGCCGCAGGAGGGCGACGACATGCTCGATATCCCGGCATTTCTCAGGCGTCGCTAAAAGCACTGTCAACCGCGTTAGAATAAAGGGCGTGCAACGAAGCGCGCCATGGAACGAATACGTCGCCTCCGGCCAAACCAAGGCCGGGGGCGCAGTTTATATCGCGCCGGACCCCGAACCGGAAGGCGCCAGGGTCTGGTTCTTTACCCGCCGGGGCGGCGTTTCGGAATCGCCGTACGATAGCCTCAACGTGTCGGTGAAGGTGGGGGATAGTCGGGAGTCCGTAACGGAAAATCTCTCTCGTATACGAGATGCCATGGACGGACGGAGCACGGCCTGGGTACGGCAGGTCGCCGGGGATGAGATCGCGCGGGTAGATGAAGCCGGGTTCGCCGGGGAAGCGGACGCCATGGTTACAGGATGCAGAGAAGTATCGCTCGTCGTAGCCGTCGCCGATTGCGTGCCGGTTGCGCTGGTGGCGGAGGATGAGGTCGGTATGGTCCATTCTGGTTGGCGCGGCACACTCTCCGGGATATCTGGAAAAGCCGTCCGGAGCATGGGCGGTGAGGTGCGGGCGTACATAGGACCGTGTATCCGGGGATGTTGCTACGAAGTCTCCGAAGAGCTCGCGGCCACGTTCGCGGATAGATTTGGGGAGTCGGTGTTAGAGGGACGCTATCTCTCGCTTCCGGCGGCTATTCGGCGTGATCTCGAAGAGGCCGGCGTGTACGAAGTCCACGATCTCGGACTGTGTAGCGGGTGTCGCCCGGATCTTTTCTACTCGCACCGTAAGCAAGGCCCGCATACGGGGCGTAACCTCGCGGTCGTGGCGAGGGCGTAGTGCAGGACCAGGCTGTAGAGGTTCGGGTACGCGAGCGTATCGGAGAGATCCAAGACAGAGTCGAGGAGGCGCTGAAGCGTAGCGGTCGAGACACGGGTGACGCGAGAATCCTCGTCGCCAGCAAGTATTACAAGCCGGAACAAATATCCGCGCTCTCCAAAGCGGGCGTGAGGTTGCTCGGCGAGAATCGTGCGCAGGATCTCGCCCGCAAACACGAGTTGTTCGGTGACGCTTTCGAGTGGCACTTCATCGGGCACGTCCAACGTCGAAAAGTGAAAGACGTAATTCCGCTCGTTACGCTCATACATTCCGTCGATTCCGTCAGGCTGATCGAGGAGATAGAAAAAAGAGCGCCCGAGTCAGGCGTGGAAGTCCTGATCCAGGTAAATGTTAGCGGAGAGGAAACCAAGTACGGGGTCGGCGAGAGAGAGATAGACCGATTGCTGCAGGCCGCCGCAGAGAGTGAGGATAGAGTTCGGGTAAAGGGTCTAATGACCGTGGCGCCCTCGGTTGAACGAGCGGATGATGTGCGCTATGTTTTCGCAAAACTTCGGGCGATCCGTGATAGGCTACTCGGAGATTGGAGTCCTCATTTCGATCTCCCGGAGCTTTCCATGGGTATGAGCGGTGATTATGAAGTCGCCGTGGAAGAAGGAGCGACATTAGTAAGGGTCGGGAGGGCGATTATAGAGGAGGATGGCTCGTGAGGAGTAAAGATGGGAGTTAGAGATCGTATGGACCGAGTTGCCGCCTGGTTCGGCTTCGGAGTAGACGACGATTACTACTACGAGGACGAGGAAGAAGAGGCGCCGAGCTACGCTAGGGAGTCTTACGCCAACGGCTACTCCGAAGAACCGGCCCCCGCCGTGCGTAGGCTAGGACGTTCGGAGCGCTCATCGGCTTTCGGCGCGTCCCTGGGCGATCTTTTCGGAGGCGAGAACGTGGAGCGTGGAAGAGGTTCCGGTCAACAAGACCAGCCGCACCTGAAGGCTGTTCCAGACCAGCGCCCTACACGGGTGAGCGTGCTGGAGCCTTCCAGCTTTAATGACGCCCAATCCCTGGCGGACAGGTTCAAGCGTCAACAGCCGGTGATCCTGAACCTCCAGAACATAGACGGAGACCTCTCCCGGCGGATGGTGGACTTCTGCTCGGGCCTGACCTACGCCCTGGACGGCCAGATCCAGACCGTCGCAAACCGGGTATTCCTGCTAACCCCGCGCAACGTCGAGGTGAGCGCCGAAGAGCGCAAAGCCCTCGCCGAGCGGGCGTTCTTCAACCAACTTTAGGTCGTGGGTTTGAGGCGAGTAGGCGTAATAGGGGCCGGCAAGATCGGGGGCTCCTTGCTGGTTCGACTCGCCGAGTCGGGGGATTTCGAGTTGAGCGTTAGCGACGTTCACTCGGATTATCTGGACACTTACGCCCGGAAGTACGGAATCAAGACCACTTCCTCAAACACTGAACTCGCTGAAAACAGCGACATAATAATCGTCGCCGTAAAGCCGTGGGACGTAGGAGCGGTGCTAGAAGAGGTGGCTCCCACGGTCCAGGGAACAGACAAAGCCGTAGCCAGTGTCGCCGCCGGAGTAACCATCTCGGCGATCTCCGAGAAGTTGCCGCCGGGCACGGCCGCGCTCCGGGTGATGCCGAATGTTTGCGCCTCGGTCGGGCTCGGGTCTGCGGTAGTTACGTCCAACGAGGCGGGAGAGGCTACCCTACCGGCGATCATGGAGATTTTCCGCCACGTGGGGGACGTAATGGAGTTGCCGGAACGTTTGTTCGACGCAGCCACGGCGTTGCACGGCTCGGGACCGGCTTACGTGGCGCTCTTCGCCGACGCGCTTATACAGGCGGGTGTCCGGGAGGGCATACCGCGGGATGTGGCCCGTCGACTGGTGGTCGAGACTATCGAAGGCACGGCCGTGCTGCTCAAGGACCGGAGCGCGCACCAGGTGCGCGACGAGGTGATGACGCCAGGCGGGACCACTGCGGCCGCGTTCGTGGCGATGGAGAAAGCCGGGTTCGTTGGCGCCATCTACGACGGCATCAGCGCGGCGGCGGAACAGTCTAGAGGACTCGGTAAATGATGAGTATAGCGCTGCTACAGGCATTCGGGTTCAGCATCAGCGGGCTGCTATTGGGCGTCGTCAATTACATGTTCTACATAATGTTCGGGTTTATCATCGCCTGGATCCTGTTCGGGTGGTTCCCCGGATACCCTTCGACCCGGTTCTTTCAGGTTATCTACGACGCCGTCGGGAACGTGGTCAACCCTATCATGATGCCGATCCGGAGCAGGATACCACCATTGAGGCTCGGGGGGATTGCGCTGGATCTCTCGCCGATCATAGCGATATTCGGCCTGTACATATGCCGGGGGCTGCTGACCATAATTATCGAAAACTTCATCAGACCTGTTACGGGGTGATCTAGCATGGCAATCAAACCGATAGACGTCCGCCGCAAGGAGTTCAAGCACAGCGTCCGGGGCTACAACGCGGACCAGGTGGACGACTTCCTCGATACGGTGGCCGACGAGTTCGAGCACACCTACTCCGAGAACCTGCGGATGCGGGAGGAGATCTCCAGCCTCCGCGACCGGCTAGAGCAATTCGAGAAGCTGGAGGACTCGATCCAATCGGCCCTGGTCCACGCCGAACACGCAGCAAACGACCTCCGCGAAAGCGCGACCCGCGAAGCCGAAGGCCTCCGCACCAGCGCCAACCGCGAAGCTGAGAACGTCCGTAACAACGCAAACCGCGAGGCGGAGTATACGCTCAAGGAAGCCCAGGACCGGGCGCAGCAGATGCTCGCCGACTCCTCGTCCAAGGTGGAGCGGGCGCAAGAGTCGTACGATGCCCTGAAAACGGCCAAGCAGAACTTCGGCGCGGACTTCCGGCATCTCTTGAAGTCCTACATAGACGTCATGGACAACGTAGACATCGTATCCGCCAAAGACATAGAAGCGTCTTTGCGCGAGAGGTTGGACTGGGAGGCAATCACCGCCGCCCGTGAAGCCGCTTCCGAGCGTGAGAACCCAGAAGAAACCTCCGAAGAAGGCTCTGAAGAAACCCAGCAACCGGAACGTACGGATACGGATCAACCTGAACCAGAGGTCGAGGAACCGGAAGTCGAACCTTCTAGCGTCGAGGAAGGCTCCGATGCAGAGGCTTCGGCCGGAGAAAATGGGGCAGCCGACCAAGTCGAGGACGGCGAAACCGATCTCTCCAACGAGAATGATGACCGTCAAGGTAGCGACCAGAGGTCTGCGGATGGAGATGCCCGGGCTTCGAGAGCCAGTCGCTTCCTACGAAAGCGTGGCTAAGGGCTTCGTCCGGAACTCGGATGAAGGCGCCTTGCTGACGCTCCGGGTTTCGCCCGGCGCAAAGAAGTCTTCCATCGAAGGGGTTTACGGGCTCCACGCCTTGAAGCTCAAAGTCGCCGCCCCTCCGGTAGACGGGAAAGCGAATATCGAGACGGAAAGATTCCTTGCTGAACTTCTCGGAGTGTCCCGATCAAGGGTCTTGGTCGTCAAGGGTTCGTCCAGTCGGGACAAGATCGTGCTTCTGAAGGACTTGGATGTGGCTGAAGTTACGCGGGTTTTAGAAGGCCGGGACGGCTGAGCAGGATGCCGGTAGAGAGCTTCGATATTGGACCTGGAGAATCGGGTGAGAGGTTGGATCGGCTCGCCGCCGGGAAGCTGGGTGTCAGCCGGAGCCTTGTACGGCGTTTGATCGAAGAAGGCTCCCTACTTGTAGAAGGCGAGAAGGTTTCTCCTTCCCACAGACCACAGCTCGGTAACCGGGTAGAAGCACATCTGCCGGAACCTGGACTAGATCCACAAGATATCCCCATATCCGTGGTGTTCGAGGACGATCATCTTCTGGTCGTAGATAAGCCGGCCGGACTCGTGGTCCATCCCGGCGCCGGCAACGCTTCCGGGACGTTGGTGAATGCCCTGTTGGGCCGAGGAATCGCAGGGGGTGATGACCCGGTACGTCCTGGTGTTGTCCACCGTCTCGACCGTGATACCTCCGGGTTGATGGTTTTGGCGAAAGGCGAGCC
>JBGTJJ010000009.1:0-318909 GCA_041745215.1 Rubrobacteraceae bacterium
AGGATGCTTGGCATCCTGCCCGCCGACTACGGGCGAAAGATAGAGAACACTAGCATCCCCCCGGAGATAATGCATTGCGTAAGGGCATCTTCATCCACCGGTGTCGCGGTCCGGGAGATCGAGCTGGATGACAAGAGCTACTGGACATACGCGGCCCAGATGAATCGGGAAGAGACCGAGCAAAATGGGGACAGTTCAGGCGTTATTCTAGCCGTTAGGGACATAACCGAGCATCGGGCGCTGGAGCGGGCCAAGACTAACTTCGTCTCGGATGTCTCACACGAATTAAGGACGCCGCTAACGACGATTCAGAGTGCCGTGGACCTCGTGGAACGCGCCCGCGACAGGATGGAACCGCTGGAGCACCGGGCCTTGGAGCTGGCTAATCAGGAGCTAAAGCGTATAAGGGGCATGGTCGAGGAGCTTCTAGTTCTGGCGCAAGTCGACTCCTGGCAGTACTCTCTAGAGGTGGCCCCGACAAATCTCATCGCGGTGCTCCAAAACGCTGTCGAGAGCATGCAGGCCAAAGCCGAGCGGTTCGGCATCGAAATCAACTTCGACGACGCTGTTGAGCAGGAGTGTGTCTGCGACGCCCAGAAACTCTACCAGGTGTTCCTCAACATCCTGGACAACGCGGTGAAGTATTCGGACCCCGGAGCGCACGTAGACATTTCCGTGGAAGAGGAAGAGCTATTCCTCGCGGTACGGGTAAGCGATACCGGAGTGGGCATACCGGAAGAAGACCTCAATCAACTCTTCGAGCGTTTCTACCGGGTAAACAAGGATCGGTCCCGGTCCACCGGTGGAAGTGGTTTGGGGCTGGCGATCTCCAAAGAGATCGTAACTCTACACGGGGGCGAGATCGAGGTAGAGAGCGAGGTGGGAGTGGGCTCTACATTCGTGGTCAGGATACCCAAAGCGCCACTATCTCGTTCTGCAAATTATGCGATATAGATCAGGGAAACTCCTACGGTCCGCAGGGTTGTTGACCCTTTTCGCGATAGCGACACTTGTCGTAGGATGCGCGCACCTCGACGAAATCACCCCGATCTCTCCTTCCCCCGTGGGACAGCGGCCGACTGATTTCGGGCTCGGTCCCGGCGTGCGGCCTTTGAGCTCCGGGCCGGGCGACAAGGGTTCACCGGGTTGGAGTCCATCGGGTGAACGACTCGCCTTTGTGGTAGACGGCTACGTAGTCGAAAAGCGGACCAATGAGTCCAAGGCCCGTCGGCAGACAACACAAGACTTCGGAGCAAAGAGAGTAGCATGGATGACATCCGGAGAGCGCTTGACGATTTTGGCCCAAGGCTCTTCACCCAGTGATGATCCACTCCAGAGCGTCTATAGAGCAGATCTGGATGACTCCTTGAGCGTGAACAAGTTGGCGTCGGAGGTGGTGGCTATGTCTCCTATAACTGGCGGCGATGGTCTGCTGGTGGCTTCTCAAACCAGCCCCTCATCGAGCCAGCTCGCGGTCATCGGGCCGAACGGGTCGATCCGGGCCTACGGAGACGTTATAGAAGGTGACATCACGGCTATCTCTGTAGTCCCGGACGGAGATCGCGCCATAGTCGCGGTTCGTAGGCTGGACCCTGAGCAAAACTTCGAAATACTATCGTTTTCGTTCGCAGAGAATCGCTTCCGGACGGTCACGAGCCTCCGGCAGGATCTGCAAATCTTCGGCGCTCCGCAGTGGACGGAGAACGGAATCTACTACGTGGCAGGGGAGGAGACTGTATCCAGTAAGGAAGTTTCACCCGACTACAATCTCTACCGGCTGGCGCCGGGCTCCAACAGGCCCGATCTAGCCCCCGGTGTAGGCGAGGACTTTGTGGCGTCGAGCCTGAAGCGTAACTCCAAGGGAGACCTTCTGGCGGTGGTCGGTCGTAGGAACTCTAGTTCTCCGGCCAACCTCTATGTCTTGAATCCTGACGTAGGAGAATTCGTGGCCGCGACGACCAATGAAAATATGGAGATAAAAACCGAAGCCAAGGACCTCGCGTGGTCCAGTGATGATCGTCGGGTAGCTATAGTCGCCCGAACGATGATATCGGAGCCCAGGGTTTACGATGTTCAGGCGGATACTCTGGTCTCCGACTTCTACAACGTATATGAAGTTCCCATAGATAAGATTGCCGGGGAAGATCCGTCATGAGGGGAATCGTAATCTGGGGCTTCGGCTCGGCGATGGCCTTTCTCGTGACGGCTGGGGCGTTTCTCGTGCTGGCTAACCTCTCCAACAGCCTCCCGGCGCGCAGTGTGGACCCGAAACCCGCGCCACCCAACTCCACTCCCCCGCTCGGACTCGAGCTTAGCGAGGCTCGTCTGGAAGAATTGGAGAAGAGTTCGGGCCAGATCCTACCCCTAACGGTTAAAAACGCCGGCGAATCGACGTTCTCTGACATAAGTCTGACTATGCGAGTCACCTCGGAGGACACTGCCCAGCCTGGAGTTCGCTACTACCGGGCGACGATAAAAAATCTTGCCGCGGGTAGATCCAAGACCGTACAGTTTAAGCTCGACCTCTCGTCGACCGAATCTTCCGAGGAGCCACAGACACCTCCGGATGCCCCGGAGCCACGAACCATCCTGGAAGTTCAGGCTGTAACACCGGAGGGAATATCGGCGATCAAGACGGCGGTGCTTCCGCTTTGAGAAGTGTGACGGGACGTTCCTTCCTTACGAAAGCTCCAGGTGCTGGAGACGCGGGCTTCAACCTCGGCAACCGGACCTTGCCGATCAAACCCCGAGCCAACTCTCCGACTTCGACCGTAGACCCGAGTTCCGCCCGCATGAGCGTGTAGGGTCGTCCCCGGAGCCAGCCTCGACGCACCGGCCGCCATCCGCTCTCCAGCAGAAAGCTCGTCGCGGTGTGCGATGGATGCCCCGCGTCACTCGAAACCGCCTCGATACTCGAGACGCCTCGCTGACGCATCTCTTTTAGAATCCGCACCAGGATGTGCCGCCGCGTCCGCGAGTCGCCCTCCACGTACGCCAGCACCGCTGCCTCCGGGTCCAGGGCGCCGACGAAACAGCGTTCCGCGCGGGGCAGGTACTCCAGAGGCCCGTAGAGCGCGAACCCGAGGATATCGCCGTTGCGACGCATCACGAGACCACATCCCAAGCGCTCTCCCGCCTCACGGAACCACGCTTCGGGAGAATCCGGCGCGTCGGCCCAGTACGCGATCAACTCTTCCAAACCGGGTATTTCACTGATCTCCTCCGCGGAGATTCTCTCGATTGTAGGTACGAAAGACACCGAACTTGCTACCCCTGCCCCCCGCCGGGGCCTTCTGTCCGCCGCCTGAGCCGTTCCCTGGTCTCCCGCACCTTGCGCCTCAACTCCTCGGAACGGTCAACCGCAGGCTGGTCATTCTCGGTTTGCGCGGGCTCCTCCCGTATCTCCCTGGAGACGTCCCTCAAGCCCCGCAATCGGGGATTGGACGGATCGGAGTCGAAGGGCGTTTCTTCTTCAACCGGCCCGGCATCCGGCCCGAAGGATGCTTTATCCGTTTCGGCCGACCGGCGCGGCTCTGTCTCCCCCATCTCCGAGAGCCGTTCCCGTAGACGCTCCTGAGTCTCGAAGTAGTTCTCGCGGCTGCGGTCACGGGCTTCTCCGGCCCGATCTGCAATGGAGCCTCTTAGCTCTCTGCCGCTGCGGGGAGTTAGTAAGATGCCCACCAGGGCTCCCACGGCCCCACCTAGTACGAATGTCCCTAGACGCTGTTTGTCGATCATTGCTCTAGCCTCCTGAGCCTCTGGCGCCTATTCTACCCTCTAGAAGACCGGGCTACCCGCGCTACGGGATGCCCCACCGTCCACTAGGAGTGAGGAGCCCTGAATGTGGGCCCTCGCGGCTATCCCGGAAACGCGGCTCGCCACGATCTCCACAGCGGCGTCAGAGGTGTTCTCTATAGCCAGGTTCTCGACCGTCTGGACCCCTAGCCGGGTCGCGCTCTCGTAGATGTAGTCGTGGATCTGGCGTATCTCGTCGAAGTGCCGGATGTATTCCGCCGCCGGACGCCGCATCGAAGTGCCCATCGCCCGGACCTGGAAACGGTCCCGGTGCATCTTCTCGTCAGAGAGATGGACGACCAGCGAGCAGACGTTAGGGTGGTCCATGTAGCGATGCAACAGTATCTCGGGCGCGAGGTGCACCCCCTCCACTACGAGGTTCGTTCCTTCTTTGAGGCCGCGTTCCACGATCGCCTCTACCCCAACAGAGACTTGGGACGCCTGCGCCCGGTAACCGTACAGAACCCGCTCGTCCTCGGCCACCGGCACCCGGATGTCTTCCCGTTTGATGCCGTACGAGCTCTTGTGGAGTATCGGGAGGAGGTCTGGGCTTATGGCCCGACGCAGCACCTCCCTTATTGAGTCGGTCCCGATGACGCTCTGGATGTTGAGCCTGCGGGCCACGTCGGCGGCCAGCGTGCTCGTGCCGACACCCGTGGCGCCACCGATCAACACCACCACCGGCTCGCTCGACTCCCGCAACGTTCGCCATTTGTCCAGCCTTATGACGGAGACCGCGTCCGTGAGTTGGAGCTTGGCCCTTACGCGGGCCATGATCTCCTCTTCTTCGACCGTGTACCGCTCTTCGGCCAATAGCTCGGAGCGTATTTCACTGGCTATCCGGTAAGCTATCTCCATCTCGGCCCCGGCCTGGGTGAGAGTCTGGGCGAGGACGCCCCGCGAGAACGGCGTCTCCCGGCCTTCTTTGGTGATGGTAATTTCCCGCTCGTCCATAACACCTCCCAGGCGCGCCGAGAAATCGGCCTAGTCGCTGAGGATGCGGAGTCCTCCGTATTTCCTTCCCCGCCGCTTGCTGATACGGAAGAAGAAGAATAACAGAAACGCGACCGGGAGCAAAGGTAGAATCGGAACGAAGAAACCGACTCCCGCGCCCAAGAGCGCCACTACATCCTCGAAAACGCTCAGAGATCCAGCGGTAACTCCCGTTGACCTCGAACTCGCCCTGGGACGGAGCACGACCTTCAGTATCGCCACGAGGCCGGCAATCAGCACGCCGATCACAAGCCAGGGCAGAGAGCCCGTATCAATATCCGCCCCAACCGCCCACGCGAACAGCAATCCCCCGGCGCAGGCCCGAAGCGGTACCATGACCACGTTGAAAACGCGCTCCAGCGCACGGAGCTTGTCCAGAATGGTCTCCAACACCGCGAGCACCACGAGAACGCCCGTGGCGGTCCACCACGAGTTATCTTGCCCTATATCTACGTACGGCTCGTTCGGCTCAATGAGACCTATCTGAAAGAACAGCGCAGCCAGCGCGAGCGGCAGAAAAGCCCGCACTCCTGCCACGGAGGCGAGCCCGACTCCTAACCCAAGCATCAACAATGGAGAGATTTCCATCCGTACAGTATAACCTAGAGAGTTCCTCCGTCCGTCAAAACAAACCCTTACCTAGGCTATACTCTCTTACCTCAAACGCAACGTATTCTCAAAAGCTCGGAGGGCTCGCGTGTCGCAAACGGTTAGCATGGAGAAGATCGTCTCGTTCTGCAAACGCCGGGGGTTTGTCTACCAGAGTTCGGAGATCTACGGGGGCTTCCGCTCCTCGTACGACTACGGGCCGCTGGGCACCGAGCTTCGGCGCAACGTCAAGGACCAGTGGTGGCGCAGCATGGTCCACACCCGCGACGACGTGGTCGGCATAGACGCGGCGATCATCATGCATCCACGGGTCTGGGAGGCATCCGGGCACGTCGGCACCTTCAACGACATGCTCGTCGAAAGCCGTACTTCCGGCAAGCGGTACCGGGCGGACCACCTGATCGAGGAGGCAACCGGCCAGGACGCCGAAGGACTTACCGCCGAGGAGATGACGGAGATCATCCAGTCCGACGAGCGGGTCAAAGACCCAGCCGACGGCGGACGGAACTTCGCCCCGGTGCGCCCGTTCAACCTGATGTTCGAGACCTACACCGGACCCGTAAAAGCGCCGGAGAACGTGGCCTACCTTCGGCCCGAGACGGCGCAGGGTATCTTCACCAACTTCAAGAACGTGGTGCAGACCAGCCGGGTAAAGGTGCCGTTCGGGATCGCCCAGATCGGCAAGTCTTTCCGGAACGAGATCACACCGGGCAACTTTATCTTCCGGACGCGCGAGTTCGAGCAGATGGAGATGGAGTTCTTCGTCGAGCCCGGAACCGACGAAGGATGGCACGACTACTGGATCGACCAGCGCATGAACTGGTACACGAACCTCGGCCTGACTCCCGAGAACCTCCGCCTCTACGAACACCCCCAGGAGAAACTCTCCCACTACTCGAAGCGCACGGTTGACGTGGAGTACAACTTCCCGTTCGCCGGGTGGTCAGAGCTCGAAGGCGTCGCCAACCGCACCGACTACGATCTGAAACAGCACGCAGCCTACTCCGGCGAAAACCTCGCCTACTTCGACCAGGCCAGAAACGAGAGCTACATGCCATATGTAGTGGAACCGGCGGGCGGTGTGGACCGCATGGCCCTCGCGTTCCTCGTGGACGCTTATACCGAGGAAGAGGTGAACGGCGAGGAACGGACCGTGCTCAAGCTCCACCCGCGCCTGGCGCCCGTAAAGGCCGCCGTGTTCCCGCTCTCCAAAAAAGAGCCCGTCTCGACCGTGGCTCGGAAACTCTACGACGACCTGAAAGGCGACTACCGAATCATCTACGACGACTCGGGGTCCATCGGACGCCGCTATCGCCGTCAGGATGAGGCCGGTACGCCCTTCTGCGTAACGGTAGACTTCGACACCATGGACGACGATCAGGTAACGATCCGCGACCGGGACACGATGCAACAAGAGCGCATACCGCTCAAAGCTGTCCGCGAGCGGCTCCAGGCCCTGATCTCCGGCTAGTAGAAAGGCTAAACGTGATGAACAATAACCCAATAGCGCTCTGGGCCACGCCCCGTTCCATCTCGACCGCTTTCGAGCGGGTCTTCGTCGAGCGGAACGATTTCAAGGTCTTCCACGAGCCATTCGCCGCTTCCTACTACTTCAGCAAGGAACGCCGCAGCGACCGCTACGCGGACAAAGCACCCAAAGACGAGCACCGGCCCGAGGCAGTGTTGGCTCAGCTAACGGAGGTAGACGAGAAGCCGGTCTTTTTCAAGGATATGGCGTATCATACCGCTAGTTTCATGGACGGCGACTTCGTGGCGAACTTCAGAAACACTTTCCTGATCCGGGAGCCGAAGCAGGTTCTCTCCTCTTTCTACAAGATGTGGTCGGACTTCACCTTTGAAGAGGCTGGTTACGAGCATCTCCATCGCCTCTACGAAGAGGCCGGAAATATCGGTCAGGACCCTGCGATAGTAGACGCTTCAGACCTCGCATCGAACACCGAAGGTACGGTAGCGGCGTACTGCGAGAGCCTGGGCATACCGTTCAAGCCCGAGGCGCTCTCGTGGGAACCGCGTGAGATCCCAGAGTGGCGTATGTGGGACGAGTGGCACACGGACGCCCAGGACAGTACCGGCATAGAGGAACTGCCCCAAAAAGAAATTACTTTGCCGGAGGAGCTTCAAGAGACCTACGAGAAGTGTCTGCCTTACTACGAGGAGCTATACGAGAGGCGCCTCCGGCCTGCTGCGGACTCCTCAGCAGTCGAAGGCTAGAAGCTAAGGCGGATTTCTTCGCACGCGCCGCAAAATCCGATTATCCCTGGGCGGACTCGATCCAGGGCTCAACGACACCACGGTTGTCTTTCAGCCAGTTTTCGACGCCTCTTGCCGGAGTGCTGGCTTTATTTATATCCAACTCCATCTGGTTGACCTGGTCCGCGTCGAGTGAGACGGCATTGAGGAACCGATAGGCCACTGGCTCGCTCTCCGAGAGATCCTTGTTGACTATGGAGGATATCTTCGCCGGGTCGTTGAACTCTCCCTGGGCGTCTTTCGGGTCTTCGAGGTACCGCAGATCGTACACAGCGTTCATCCAGTGCGGCTCCCAGCGGAGAAAAACGATAGGCTCCATCATGTCGTAGTTCTTTTTCAACTCGGCTAGCATGGCCGGGGTACTCGCCTCGACCAACTCCATGTTCAGATCGTAGGCCGGGATTACCTTGTTTGGTATCTGTGGATGGAAAGCCGCCGTGGGTTCTATGCCGATAATTTTGTCCGTTTCGGCGGCTTCCAAGTCCGAGAGACTTTGAATGTTCTTCATGTAGTCGGGCACCGCTATACCATATGAAGTCTCTCCCTTGTACCACGCGTCAAGAGACTCCACGTCGTTCTCGACCCCCTCCAGAAACTCCTCGTGGTTTGGGAGCCAGACGTCCTGAAAAGCGTCCATCTCACCGGAACCGACCTTGGTGAACGCGTTCGGCACGTCGATCAACTTTAGCTCGACGTTTTCGTAGCCGAGTTCTTGTTCCAGCAGCACTTTAGTCAGATTGGCGACGGCCACATTCTCATCCCACTGTATGTAACCCAGGGTAAGGTCTTTTCCGGGTCCGGATAGGTTTCCCAGGCCACCACATCCCGCCACCAAAACTACAGTGACCAGAACGACTATCAGGGATTTTGTCCGACTAACCATCATTACGAGCCGTCCGGCCCCCAAAAAGCCGGGTCCGCGAGACCCAGCTGGCTCGTCGCGGACCCGGTACTGCGTTTCCAATTAGTCTCTTCTACACATTCTTTGCGACTCCCTACCGGCGCACCTACTTCTGGGCCTGTTCCTGAGCTTGTTCGCCCGCAGCGACCCATTCCTCCACCACTCCCTGGTTCTCTTCCAGCCAGTTCGTCGCGCCTATGGTTGGATCGTCGGGGTCGGCAGCCTGGATCTCAGCTTGGAGGTTGTTCATCTCTTCCTCGTTCATAGTCACTGCGTCGAGGAATGCGTAGGCGACCGGATCCTCTTCCTGAAGGTCCGCGCCGACGAGGGTACGAAGCTTAGAAGGCTCGTCGAAGCTGCCTTGCGCATTCTTGGGGTCTTCGAGGTAGTGGAAGTCGTACTCGGCGTTCATCCAGTGAGGCGACCATCCGAGGAAGACGATTGGCTCCTCGGCTTCGTAAGCCCGCCGGAGTTCGGCGAGCATTGCCGGGGTCGAAGACTCGGCCAGAGTAAGGTCGAGGTTGTATTCGGGGATGACTTCGTCAGTGATCTGCGCGTGGAAAAGAGCGCCGGGTTCGATGCCCGTGATCTGGTCCACCCCGGCCTCGTTCAGGTCGGCGAGGCTCTGGATGTCTTCCATGTAGTCCGGCACGGCGATTCCGTACGCGGTCTGATTCTCGTACCAGGGATCCAAGAGCTTTACGTCCTCCTGAACCGGGTCTATGTACTGCTGATGGTTAGGCATCCACACGTCCTGGAAAGCGTCGAGGTCGCCGGAGGCAACACCCTGAAACAACGGCCCAACGTCGAGCGTCTGAAGCTCGACCTCGTCGTAACCAAGCTCTTCTTCCAGTAGAACTTTGGACAAGTTCGAGAGGGCGATGTTCTCGTCCCAGCCGATATTCCCGAGCGTGAGAGTACCGCCGCTCTGGCTGCCTGAACTACCACCGCCACCACAGCCAGCCGAGATCGCGCCGACCAACAGCGCCAACGTCAAGACTTTCAGTAACCTGCTGATTCTCATTGACCTTCCTTTCGTCAGTTTACAGTTTAGTACGGATAGTTACGCGAGGAGGATCAGCCTTCATCCTCCCTTTACCATGCCTGGCGCGTTGCTATCGCCGAAGCCGCGCGTGAGGCGGTCGAGGATGATAGCCATCACCACGATCCCGATTCCGCCAACGAATCCAGTTCCGACATCGAGCTGGGTAAGTCCGGTGACCACCTCGGTACCTAGTCCCTGCGCCCCGATGAGCGCCGCTATCACGACCATCGAGAAAGCCAGCATTATTACCTGGTTTACCCCGGCCATGATCGTCTTGAAAGCCTGTGGAAGCTCGACTTTCACTAGTGTCTGCCAGGGCGTAGAGCCGAAAGCCTGGGCGGCCTCCACGGTCTCTCCGGGAACCTGCTGTATTCCGAGCAGTGTCAGCCGTACTGCAGGAGGCATGGCAAAGACGACCGTTGCGATAAGCGCGGGAACGCCTCCCAGCCCGAAGACGAGGATCGCCGGGATCAGGTACACGAAAGCCGGCATCGTCTGCATGAAGTCGAGCACCGGACGTACAACCGTTTCGACGCCCCGGTACTGCGCCGCTAGAATCCCTATTGGGATGCCGATCGAAAGCGCCACGATCGTCGACGCGATCACCAGCGCGATCGTCACCATAGCCGCATCCCAGAGGTCTATACTGATCATAAAAAAGAGTCCGACGAGGGTAAACAGCGCGGTGCGCCACCCCGACAGAAAATACGCCAGCACCGCGAAGATCGCGATCATCACCAGCGCGGGCGGTGTCGTCATGACAAAATTCAGGCTCTGCACCAGCACATTGACCGCGAACTCGATCACGTTGAACAGACCACCGAAAGTATCGGTGACAAACGCGACGGCGCTCTCGATCCAGTCGTCCAGAGGCATGCGGGGGATGAACTCCGCCTGGGCTAACATCATGTGCGGTTCCCTTCTTCATCGAACTCTTGCGCGGCATAGTTAGTCGAAACCGCTTCGCGCCCTACCACGCCTCCGCTACCGACATCGGATTTTCCATCCGACTCCCAGCTCTCCTCGGAGCCGGTCGTCAAGCCGGCGATGAGCGATCCTCGCACGACGATTCCTTTCAATCTCCCTTGCTTGCCGACCACCGCGACAGGAGCGTTGCTCTCGACAAACATTGGAAGCACTTCCCTGAGCGGCGTATCGCGAAGAACACTCTTCGGCGAACGATCAACCGACTCCTCCAGAGAGTTCTCGCCACGCTCGGAGAGCCTCGCGACGTCCTCGACCTCGCAGAGGCCGACAAGACGCCTCTCGCCATCAACGACGAAGATGCTCGATAGACCGGCCTGCCTCATTCGGCGGAGCACGACATGCGGCCCTTCGCTCTCGTAGGCAACCTCCTTCGGCTCCACCATCACTGCCTCCACATGACGAACCTTCGCGTAGTCCACGTCCTCGATGAAACGCTCGACATACTCGCTGGCGGGGTTCGTGAGGATCTCCTCCGGGTCGCCGACCTGCACGATCTCGCCGTCCTTCATAATAGCGACCCGATGGCCGAGTCGAAGCGCCTCGTCAAGGTCGTGCGTCACGAAGATAACGGTTCTTTGTATCTCACCTTGAATGTCCAGGAAGAGGTTTTGCATGTCGCGCCGGATCAGCGGATCGAGCGCGGAGAAAGGCTCGTCCATGAGAAGTATTTCCTGCTCTGTAGCGAGCGCCCGCGCCAGTCCCACCCTCTGCTTCATGCCGCCGGAGAGTTCTGTTATTTGTTTATTTTCCTGTCCGTCGAGTCCGACCATCTTGAGAGCTTCCATGCCTCTTTTGTTCCGCTCGGTGACGGGCGTCCCCTGGACTTCGAGTCCGAAGGCGATGTTGCTGAGGACGGTGCGGTTCGGAAGGAGACCGAAGTGCTGGAAGACCATGCCCATCTTCTTCCGGCGGAGGTCGCGCACTTTCTTCATAGACATCTCCGAGAGGTTTTCGTCGTCGATCAGGACCTTACCCTCAGTCGGATCTATGAGACGGTTGACGAGGCGCAGAAGCGTGCTTTTCCCGCTCCCAGACAGGCCGATGATCACAAAGATCTCACCCTGATACACCTCGAATTTGGCGTCGTAGACCCCGATAGTAGCCCCGGTCTCTTTCTCGACCTCGGCCTTGCTCTCACCCGAACGACGCATCTCCAGCGCCTGCCGGGTCCGGCGCCCGAAAACCTTGGATAGGTTTTCTACCCGGATTACAGTTTCCCGACCTTTGTCGTTGGCTTCCGTAGTCAACTCCTTTTTTTGCCTGCTACAAGGGAAAGGCGGCAAAGCCACGCACAGTTCCCTGACAACCAGTTAAAGAAAATGCTTACTACCCGCTTGCAACCTCCTTCGCCTGGCTGCGATAGATCATCATAAGCCCTTAAGCCTTGCCATTCAACTATTGTTGCATTAAAAAACACAGTGATACCTTCCCGTCCACTAACCCGGTATTGGTACGAGTCCATCTCCTGCGCTAAAATCTCTCGTTGCCCGCGCCTGTAGCTCAGGGGATAGAGCACCGGTTTCCTAAACCGGGTGTCGGAGGTTCAAATCCTTCCAGGCGCACTCTGTTGTACGTTCAGTCCATCACAGAGATTGGTACAGCCTACGCGCTTTCACATCCGGAGATGCTCTATCTCACCCTCAAACAACTCTATAGATCCGTTTTCCGTGTCGAGGATGAGGGCGCCTTCGGAGTTTAGTTCCATGGCGGTTCCTTCGATGGTCTCTCCAAACCTTTGTACCCGTACCTTCTGACCGAGGGTACAGTTGAGCGCGCGCCAGTCGCCGAGCACGGCACCGAAGTCTTCGATCCTATTCAACTCGGTTTCGAGGTTTTGGAGCAGGATTTTCAGTATCTCAGCTAAATTTACGTCATGGCCCAACTCGGAGCGTACCGTCGTTACCTCACGATCGGGGATGGCCAGGTCTTCGGGGTCCAGGTTCGCGTTCATGCCGATGCCGAGGGTGACGTGATCCAGCTTTCGAGACGAAGCATCGGGCCGAACGCTTTTGGAGGCTACGGGAGCATTCCCGACGCTCGACTCGGCGAGGATGCCGCAGATCTTGCGCCCCTCCACCAGCAGGTCGTTGGGCCACTTGATGCGCGCTTCTATCCCGAGTTCCCGTAGTGCTTTGGCGACGGCGACGGCGGCAGTCTGGGTTATACGAGAGGCTATGGAAGCCTCGAAATCGGGCCGGAGCAAGAGAGACATCCAGAGACCGCCCGGCGGCGAGCCCCACCGGCGTCCGAGCCTGCCCCGCCCACCGGTCTGGACGCGCGAGATCACCAACGTCCCGTGCGACGCTCCCCCACGGGCCAGCTCCCGCGCCCGCTCCTGGGTCGAACTCAACTCGTCGTGCAACTCGACCGAATGGGCAAGCGGGCTTTCGAGGTTCTCTACGGCCTCGCGGGTCAACTCATTCAACAGACTCCTTCGCGCTCGCTACCATCTCTTCTCGGGCGGATTCTATATCTGAGCGAGCCCGTATTTCATCCGGTAGGATATCTGGGCGACTTCGTATTTCATCCGGTAGGGTTGTCGTCAGAGCGGGTGTAAGTTATCTTCAGCCCGCTCCTAGCATTTGGGAATGCCGGGTCTGTGGGGAGTGGGAGAGCCTGAGAACGGCTCAAGGCGTCCCTGGTGAAGGAGAGTGTTCGGTGACTGAAAGTCGGACTGAAGGATACTACGACATACGTAGAGACGTATTACCTATTGTCGTGGTGCCGCGCGAGGGGTATCCGATACCGAAAGGCTATAAGGGGACTGGCTTTTTATTAGGAAAAGGTGTGTTCGTTACATGTCATCATTGCGTTGCAGATCCGGTGAGTGAAGAAGAGACCTACGCAGTAGCATTGCCGATAGATTATGCGCCTGAACTGAGGAACAAAACGCCCGATGCCCAATACTTCGTGAGCACATTGCACGATGTGGAGCAGGATTCGACAGGGCTAGACTTAGCGATCGCCCAGGTTGGGTTTGATTCTGTGGGACTGCACTTGGCCCAGGAAGGGATAAGGACGATTGGCGAAGACGTACGCACCTACGGCTATCCACTAACAGAGGATCTGCCTCATTCCGGAGAAGGCAGGGCGCTGTCGTTCAGAGGCCGTTACTTGAAGGGTTATTCTACGTGCAACTATCTTGATGACGTTCCTGTCTACGGTCCTACTCTCACAGAAGAACTCGACCTCCCAGCCCCCCGAGGTTTGAGCGGCGCACCAGTGATAAGGACAGACAGTTTAGAGGTCATCGGGGTGGTATACGGTACAAAGGACTACGGGACTATAGAAGAATTCTCTCGGGTAGATGAAGCGACCGGAGAGCGTACACCAGAGCTACAACGAATAACCACGTTCGCTGTAGCCCACATGTTTGACTCTCTCTACAACCTGAGCGGGAATGCTACAGAAGGTATGCATTTAGGCCGATATCTCTGAATTGTCGGAGAATCTGGGGTCTCTATTCACCCAACTTCCTGGACTCTCGCGATTTCTCGGCAGTCCGTATTTAGCGCCCCGCATAGATCGTCCCTGAGAGGTTCGAGATTGGCACCTGAGAGCCTTCGCCTCGATCTCGGTAGGGACCCTTGTGGGTGTAGATAGACATTCGCTATCCAGCTTCGCCCGGACTAGCCTCTCAACGAGCTTGTAGACGATCTATAGAGGCTGAGCCCTTATTTCATCTAGCGGTGGACATAGTACACATGCAGCTTAACAGTCCGTCCGACATGGTATAAAGCGTCTCTGTATGGAGACGCTAGCCAACCTTATACAGTCTATTCCGAGCTCGCCACAGGGACTATTACAGTTTTTTACCAACCTGTTCCTGGATCACGGCTACCTGGTCGTTTTTATCGGGGCTGCGGTGGATAACTTCGGGCTGCCGGCCTCCGGGGATGTGGTGCTGTTCGCCGGTGGGTGGCTCTCGAACACCGGCCGGGCCGCCCTGACCGCGATAATGCTCTTCGGCGCCCTGGGCGCCTTTGTGTCGGATAACGCGATGTACTGGATCGGACGCACCGGCGGCCGGCCGCTCGTGGAACGCCTGTCCCGACTCCCCCTTATCGCCCGGCTGATCGATGCAAAACACATCGGACGGGCGGAGCGTTACTTCGACTCTCACGGTGGCAAGACGGTGTTTATCGGGCGCTTCGGGCCGGGCCTTAGAAGCACTACCCCGCTCTTCGCCGGCCTGAGCCGGATGAAATATTATCGCTTTCTCCCGTACAACATGGCGGCGATTGTTACCTGGGCCATCGCCTACGCCACCGTGGGTTACTTCTTCGGCCAATACTGGGGGCAGTTGCTCGAAATCGCCCGCTCCGTGGGCTTCGGTGTCGTCGCGGTGGTCGTCCTGGCCCTGGGTTCCTACCTCTACTATCGTCTTCGCCGTCGCCGCAAACCGTAGGACTATCCCGGAGCGCTGCCCTATTTCCGGCTGGTAAACTCCCTCTGCCGGACAACGAGAGGGTGTTGGAGAAGACTCTATGCCCGAACTTCCCAACGACGAGCGCAATACGGAAGGTTTGGAGCGCCGCAACCACGAGCTCTCGGTGCTCAACGAGATCGCGCGCGAGCTCAATCGATCGGTGAACCTCGGCGAAGCGCTGGAGTTCACGATGGAGCAGGTCGCGGAGTTGCTGGAGTTGAGGACCGGTTGGATCTGGCTTCAGAACGAAACCACGGGCCAGTTCTACCTCGCAGCCTCCAGGAACCTCCCACCCGTCCTGGCGGATAATCCGCCCCTCATGGACGGTAATTCCTACTGCTACTGCCTCGACACTTACAAGAAAGGCGACCTCGAAGGCGCGGCAAACGTCAACGTCGTAACCTGCAGCCGCCTCAAGAAACTCGTGGACGGGACCGATGGACTCCGCTACCACGCCAGCATCCCGCTCTACGCCGGGGAGAAGAGGCTCGGAGTTATGAACGTCGCCAGCCACGACTGGAAAGGACTGTCCTCAGCGGACCTGCAACTCCTCTACACCATCGGCGACCTCCTGAGCATCGCCGTCGAGCGCGCCCGGCTCTCCGACAGGGAGGCCCGGCTCGGGGCAGTCGAGGAGCGCAACCGGCTTGCGCGGGAGATCCACGACTCCCTCGCCCAGGGCCTGACCGCCACCGCCCTCCAACTAGAATCCGCCGACTCCATGCTCGACGAAGACCCCGTAGACCAGGACATCCGCCGACCACTCCGCCGCGCCCTCTCCCTCACCCGCTCCAACCTGGAAGACGCCCGCCGTTCGGTGCTGGACCTCCGGGCCGCCCCGCTCGAAGGCCGGCCGCTCGTCGAAGCCCTACGCATTCTCGTGGAAAACTGGGAATCAGAGCGCGGCATCAGCGCCCGCTTCAAGGCGGTTAACGCGGGCCGTCCACTGCCGCCCCGCACCGAGGTAGCTCTCTATCGTATCTGTCAGGAGGCATTGTCCAACGTCGCCCGCCACGCGGAGGCGACTCGTGTAACCGTCCGGCTCGTCGCCACCCCGGATCAGGTCCGGCTACTGGTCGAGGACGACGGCCGGGGCTTCGACACTTCAAAGGTATCCGAGGACCGTTACGGGCTAACCGGCATGAACGAGCGCACCAGGATGCTCGGGGGCAGGCTGGAGATCGGGAGCGAAGCCGGAAAGGGAACCCGCGTCGAGGTAACCGTACCGCTGGAGAGGCTCTAGGATGGAGGACCAGATTCAAATACTGGTCGCCGACGACCATCCGATGCTGCGCGAGGGACTGGTCGCGGTACTCGCCGCCCGGCCGGACTTCGAGGTCGTGGGCGAGGCGGCGGACGGCAACGAGACGGTACGCCTCGCGGAACGGTTGGAGCCAGACGTGATCCTGCTGGACCTGGAGATGCCCGGCATGGACGGCGTGGCCGTCTTGAACAAGCTGCGCGATGAAGGCTCTAAAGCCCGTGCGGTCGTCTTCACCGCCTACGACACCGACGAGCGAATCCTGGGCGCCCTGCGCGCCGGGGCGCGAGGCTACCTGCTAAAAGGCGCCGCCCGGCAAGAGATATTCGACGCTATCCGCACCGTCCACTCGGGTGGCACGCTACTCCAGCCCGTGGTCACGAGCCGGCTTTTGGACCACGTGAGCGAGCCCGCCGGGGAGCCGCTTACCCCCAGAGAGCGCGAGGTATTGGCGCTGCTCGCCGAAGGCCGCTCCAACCAGGAGATCGCCGACCGGCTCTTTATCACAGAACGCACCGCCAAGTACCACGTCAGTTCCATACTCGGCAAGCTCGGCGCGGCCAACCGCACCGAGGCCGTAACCGTCGCCGCCCAGCGCGGGCTCGTGCACCTGACGGATTAGATCCCGAAAACTGTACTTTCGTACAGGATGAAGACTGTTCTCCGGCGCGATGTAGAAGAGCCTCTCCTGCTCCACACTTAGAGCATGCAAAAGCGATCAGTGGAGGAGCCAGAAAATGCAGAATACGGAGACCATCGGCAACGAGAAGGTCATTGGTGGCGAGGCGATCGCCTGGAGAAGACTGCCATTTGCAGTTCTGCTCGCAGCGATCGCAGCGGCCGTCGCCAACTCACTCATCTACTTTGCGGCATCGGCGCTGGGATTCATACTGGAGAGCGTCCTCATCCCTACGGCGGGCGGAGAATCACCCCTGACGGTGGGAATGGTCGTGATCACATCGGTCATCGGGGCGGTAGGGGCCGTCATCGTCTTCGCCGTTATCGGACTGTTCGCCCGGCGTCCGGTGAAGTTGTTCCGCATCGTTTCGATAGTGGTGCTGGTGCTTTCGTTCGCCACGCCACTCACCATCCCCAGCGCGCCGGTGTCTATGGTCTTGTCAATGGAAGTAATGCACGTGGCGGCGTGGGCAGCGATCGTTGGGCTACTCACCACACTGGCCCGACGTGAAGCTGGCACATAGGGAGAGTGACCCGATAATGGAAAGGAGAACCGAGATGCAAAAAGAGCTACTTGAGCGGATCGAGAGCGAGGTGCTCGGATGGCCCGGAGTCTGGAGGAAGAGGGACGAAAACGGTCCGGGTGGTATCGGCGTAACCGGATACAGACTCAGCCAACGGCAGATCGGGCACGTCCACGACAACGGCCACGCCGATTTCCGGTTTCCGAAAGAGGTTCGGGACGAGTTGATCGAATCCGGCCGGGCAATCGCCCACCCCGCATTCCCGGACAGCCGGACGACGGCGAGCTACCAGATACGCAGCGCGGAAGACGTGCCCGGAGCCCTGGAGCTATTCCGCATGGGCTACGAACGCGTGGAAGCCACCGAACGAAGTAAATCGTAGATGACGCAAATCGCAAAGGAGATACGGATGAGTATCTTTTCCAGGAATGAGATCGAATATCTCAGGAGCGGTATGCTCGGCCGCCTCGCAACCGTGGGACGTGACGGAACTCCGCATGTTGCGCCGGTCGGCATGTTCTCCCACAACGCGGCACTCGACACCATCGACGTCGGTGGGCACGACTTGACGAATACGAAAAAGTTTCGGGACATTCGAAGGTCCGGACACGCCGCTTTCGTTGTGGACGATCTCGCCTCGACCGACCCGTGGCGCCCACGCGGAATAGAGGTCCGCGGACGGACGGAAGCAATCGAGGAACCGAACCCGGTCATCCGCATCCACCCGGAACGCATCGTCGCCTGGGGCATCGACACCGGCGGATTCCAACACAGTAGCCGATCCGTCGAGGAGAGCAAGTAAAACAAGCTTAAAGGAGTCCCGAGGATACAAGGTCTGGACGAACTTCGGATATGGCGGCAGCGCCACGAAGAGTTGTTACGCGAAGCAGATATGAACCGGCTCGCGAAGGCAGCCCGGCCGGACCGGAAGATAAAGGTCCGACCGTTCCCGATTCTGGTCTGGGAGTTGCAAAGATACGGCGGGCGTATATCCAAGCTCCTCCGAGCTTCGAGACACACAACTTAAAACAACAGGAGAATTACCATGACAGAATCAACGACACGCACCGCCCTTATCACCGGAGCCTCCCGCGGCCTCGGTCTGGCGCTGGCACGCAGACTCGCCGGGGACGGCTGGCGCCTCATCGTAGACGCCCGCGGCGCGGAGGCGCTCGAAGCCGTCCGTTCCGAGTTGGCAACGCTGACACAGATAACCGCCATTCCGGGCGACGTGACCGATCCGGCCCACCGCCGGGCGCTCGCCGAAGCCGCACAGGCTACCGGCGGCCTCGACGCGCTGGTCAACAACGCCAGCACCCTCGGCCCGAGCCCGCAGCCGGATCTTCTGGACTACCCGCTCGACGCGCTGGAGGAAGTCTACCGGACCAACGTGGTGGCGCCGCTCGCGCTGGCTCAGGAGGTTCGGGATACGCTGCAGCCGGGAGCACGCGTCGTCAACGTCACGAGCGACGCCGCAGTGGAGCCCTACGAAGGTTGGGGCGGATACGGGCCGAGCAAGGCCGCGCTAGAGCACCTGTCCGCCATCCTGGTCGCCGAGAACCCGTCGCTGCGGGTCTATTGGGCCGACCCCGGCGACATGCGGACGCAGATGCACCAGGAGGCGTTCCCCGACGAAGACATAAGCGACCGGCCGCTGCCGGAGGAGAGCGTGCCCAGCCTAGTCGAACTGCTAACGGGAGATTATCCGAGCGGACGCTACAAACTCCGCGACCTGTCCGAAGACGGTGGGCCTACCGGGATCCGGGAACTGCGGGTCGCGCTCACGGTAGAGGATTTCGACCGTAGCGCGCGATTCTACAGGGACGGCCTCGGGTTGGCCGTAGTGGACGAATGGTCCTCTAACGACGGCCAGGGTCTGATCCTCTCCGCCGGAAGGGCGACGCTGGAACTCGTAGACGAAGCCCAGGCGGAACAGATAGACCGCATTGAGGCCGGAGAGCGCACCTCCGGCCCGGTGCGACTCGCCTTCAACACCCCTGACGTGCGGACTTCGGCCGAAACCCTGCAAGAAATTGGGTCCGACACCGAAGGCGACCCCGTCCTGACGCCCTGGGGACACCTCAACCGGCGACTCCGTGATCCCGATGGCCTGCAACTGACCCTCTTCCAGCCCGTCGAAGAAGAGTTCAGAACGGAGGTATCATGAGCTTGGAGTTGGTAAATCTCAATGACTCGCGCCGTCCGCTGGATAGCCTGGACTTCGAGCTTCCTCCCGATCTTGAAGCGGGCGAACCGCCGGAGGCCCGGGGGCTGGCCCGCGACGAGGTGCGCCTGATGGTCTCCTACCGGGATAGCGACCAAGTGGTCCACTCTGGCTTCCGCGACCTCGGAGATTTTCTGGAGGCCGGTGACGTACTGGTCATCAACACCAGCGGAACGATGAACGCCGCCCTCGCGGCGGAACGGGAGGACGGCACTCCTCTGGAGTTGCGCCTCTCGACCCGGCTACCGGCGGACCTATGGCTCGTGGAGCCCCGGCGCTCTAGCGGTGCGGACACGCAGCTATTCAGGGATGTCCGGCCGGGAGAGACGCTGCGTCTGCCGGGCGGGGCAACGGCAACGCTCCATACGACGTACGGGGAGAGCCAACGGCTCTGGGTCTCCACGCTGGACCTTCCGGCGCCGGTCGACGAGTACCTCGACCGTTACGGGTTCCCCATCAAGTACGGCTACGTCCGGGAGAGCTGGCCGCTGGACTACTACCAGACCGTATACGCCACGGAGACCGGAAGCGCCGAGATGCCTTCGGCGGGCCGGGCGTTTACGCCGGAGCTCATCACGAGCCTCGTCGCCCGCGGCGTCCAGGTGGCGCCCCTGATCCTGCACACCGGCGTCGCCAGTCCCGAGAACCACGAGCCGCCCTACGAGGAGTTCTACCGCGTCCCGGCGGCTACCGCGCGCACGGTCAACGCCGCCCACGCGGCCGGAAAGCGCGTCATCGCCGTCGGCACCACCTCCGTCCGCGCCCTCGAAACCGTCACGGACGAGGACGGCGTCGCGCACCCCGGCGAGGGCTGGACGCGCCTGATCGTAACGCCCGAGCACGGCGTCCGGTCCGTAGACGGAATGCTCACGGGCCTGCACGAGCCCCGCTCCTCACACCTGGCGATGCTGGAAGCCGTCGCCGGACGGGAACACCTGCGGACCACCTACGCCGAAGCACTCGCGGAAGGCTATCTCTGGCACGAGTTCGGAGACCTGCACCTGATCCTGGGTTGTTAGAAATTCACCGGTGTGGCGGGCCGTTGGCTGGTGTAACTTTGGGTCACGACATCACGCACCGGGAGGTACGCGACCTTGCGAGAACATCGGGATAGAGAAGCTTTCCCAAGAGCCACCAGGCCGGACATGCGGAACTACGGCATAAGCGAAGACGAAGAGGGTCTGCTCTCGTGGGAGTGGGTCTCCGGGCGCATGTCGGAGTCGCGTAACTACTGGATCTCGACAACCAGGCCGGGCGGCAGGCCCCACGCCGCCCCGGTGTGGGGCGTCTGGGTCGAGGAAACGCTGTACTTCGGCACGGCCCCCAGCTCGCGCAAGGCGCGGAACCTGGCGCACAACCCGAACGTCGCCGTCCACCTGGAGAGCGGGGACGAAGCGGTCATAGTGGAAGGCGTCGCCGAAGAGCTTACCGCCCCGGACCCATCACTCTCCGAGAGGATCGTCGAAGCCTACGCCGCCAAATACGAAGACCCGGAGACCGGCGGCGAGTTCCAACTTGGGAGCACCGAGGGACTGAAAACCGTGCGTCCGGGCGTAGTGTTCGCGTGGCTGGAGCGCGACTTCCCAAACACCGCCACCCGCTGGGTCTTCGAATACTGATCCCAGACAAGCTCAGAGAGACAGAAGACCGTAACGCGCCCCCCGGCTGACGGCTTCGGCGCGGCTGGAGACGCCGAGCTTGGCGTAGAGCGATGAGATGTGGAACTTTACGGTGTGCTCGCTGATGTGCAAATCCCGGGCGATGAGCTTGTTGGAGTGCCCCTTCGCCAGCAGCTCCAACACCTCGCGCTCCCGGTTCGTCAGCGGCTCGTCCAGATCCTCGGCAACGGTGCTGTGGAGCACCCGCCCGGAAAGCAACCGAGGCAGGACGACCAACCCTTCGGCGACCGCGGCCACCGCGGCCTCCAGCTCTTCCGGCGCTGCATCGGGGATCACTATCCCCCAACCTCGCAGCGGCAACTCCTGCAAGGTCCTTATGGGGCGGTCGTCCTCGGCGATCACGACGAGCGCCTGAGCCCCACTTTCCGTCACGGCTTCCGCAGCATCTTCGAGCAGATCGTCGCCGTCCACCAGGACGACGTCGGCTTCGGTCAGGTCCGGCATCGCGCTCCCGTCTCCTTCCCCAACAACCTGCGCGCCATTATCTTCCAGGATCGCACGCAGCCCGGTCCGGGCCATCGGGGTCGAGGCCAGGATGTAGACCCGGATCACGGCCCTGGCGCCGGAACCGTCACGTCCAGCTTCAGAGTCTCGCCGCCGCGCGAGATACGCAGCCGCAACGTCTCCCCGGCGCTCCGGACCACGACCTCCGGCAGATCTGCGGCCACCGGCTCCCCGTTGATTTCGACCAGCACGTCGCCTACCAGTATTCCGGCCCGGCTTGCCAGAGCACCGTCCTCGACGGCGACTACTAGAAGCCCTGAACTCCGTCTGTATCTCCACCGGCCACGGTGGAAGCGACCGATCGGACGGAGGCTGATACCCAGCCGGGGTTGCGGGGAGTGGCTGCCACGCGCCCACTCGTCGGCCACGTCGGCGGGTATGGAGAGGGCGAGCCCGCCGGAGATCATGGCGTTTATACCCACGACCTCGCTCCAGGCGTTCACCAGCGGGCCGCCGGAGTTGCCCGGCGCCAGGGCGACGTCGGACTGTATATAGCCGCTCCTTCCCCGGCCTGAAGCAGAACTCGTACTGCTCACGATGCCTGCGGTAAGGGTTCCGCGCAGGCCCCAGGGGTTGCCGACGGCGAAGACCAGCTCGCCTACCCGCAACGCCCGAGGATCTCCGACCGGCGCGGGCGTCAAACCATCCGGAGCGTCCCGGAGCCTGAGAAAAGCCAGGTCCAGCCGCCGGCTCCGGGCGACGACCTCGGCCCGGAAAGTCCGGTCGTCGTGGAGGGCCACCTCCACCTCCCGGTTGTCGCCGACTACGTGGTGGTTGGTCAGGACCGCACCATCAGAAGTCCAGATCGTACCGGCTCCGGTCCCGTGGCGTCCGTTCTGGACCCGCACCACGCCCGGAATGACTCGTCCGGCCACCCCGGTTCCCGCCTCGGAGAGCGTATCGGCCCACTCCAACGATTCTAGAGTCATGGCAGACTCCTCCTAGCTCCGCTGGCCGACGGTGAGACGGACGGTACGCGCGTCGCCGCCCCGGATCACCTCGACTCCCGCTTCCTTGCCGACCCGCTCGCCGGTTAGGAGCGCCTGGAGCTCGTCGGTGTCCTCGACGGACTCTCCATCGATCCCAACCATTATGTCGCCCACGAGCAGACCGCCACGCCCTGCGGGGCTATCCTCTTCGACACCCACGATCAGGAGTCCCCGGCTCCGGCCTTCGGCGCGTTGGGCGGCGGGCAGGCGAACCGGCTGGCTCAGTATGCCAAGGTACCCGCGCTTTACGTGCCCCTGGCTCTTGAGCGTCTCCGCCACCTGCCAGGCTACGTTGGCCGGAACCGCGAGCGTAATGCCCCGCATCATGCCCGCCGTGATGATGCCGAGCACGTTGCCGTGGACGTCGATCAGGGGTCCGCCCCCGAAACCGGGATAGGGAGTCGCGTCCGTCTGGACGTAGCGCTCCATCATCGTCCCCCGTCCCGTTCGTAGAGGCCCGCCGACCGCGCTCACGACCCCGAAGCTGGCCCGCAAGCCTTCCCTACCGGGGCGGCCAACGGCCAGGGAGATCTGACCTACTCTCGCCGCCTCCTCCGCGGGAGTCGCCGCCTCCCCTTCGAGCCCCTCTACCTCCAATAACGCCAGGTCACTCGCGGGGTCCCGGCCCAGGATGCGCGCCGGCAGCTTGTGGCCGTCGCCTTTCTCGACCGTGATCCCCTCTTCCCGCTGCAGGGAATGGTCCGCCATCAGCACCGTGCCCGCGCCGTAGACCAGACCGCTCGCGCCCCGCCGACGGCGGCTGTTCACCCGGACCACGAACCGCCCGGCCTTCTCCACTGCGTCCGCCATCCCGTCCGACAACGCCCTCAGTATCTCCGGGCTATCCTTCAGGTTCTCCATGATCATCTCCTGGTTAGGTTACCTGAAGAGAATGTATCTCCCGAGGCAAAGCCGTACATCACCCGTTCGACTAGTTTTCTATTGGAAGGATGATTAGTTTTCCACAGAGTATTACTAGGAGCTGGAGCTACAACGTAGGCACTGTGTAGTACTGTCCCTAATCACACGCCCTGGCCACGAGCAAGCATCTCTTCAGTGAGCTTCTCGGTGACTCCCGAGCCGGGCTCGAACCCGCCGAATGCTGCAAATAGGTCGGCAGTGGCCGCACGAACAAACGAGCCCAGAGCCGAGGTTGGAGTGTCAAGCGGAATGGTGAGCACCGGTGAGTCGATCATGTCCTGTCGACGGCACTCATAGCGCGAGGATAGTGACCTCCGCGGCTCCGTCCAGGAGGACAGGTACCGCCCACGCAAACCGGACCAACGGAAAGCGTAGTATAGACTCGTACTTTCGGGAGCGAGACCCATCGCCTTGGCGAATGCCATCGGTACGGCTATGGCCTCAGCGACACGCCAGATCGCCATGCCGAAGTCTAAGGTGGTCATGGCTTCAGGGTATCCTTGTCCTTCCGTAAAATCGTCCTCAAAGCCTCGGTAAAGATAAAATTTGCCAGCAGGCTCGGCGCGCCAGAAATCCAGGTGGTTGAACCAGCTCCCCGCCTCGTAGCTGTAAAGGAAGTCTTCCCAACCTCCCTGAAAAGTGTAGGGCTCAGGATCTCCGCCATGATCCTTGAAGCCTCTACCATCGACCCAGAGCGGCCAGCTAGTGTAGCGGGGATTGGCCGCGTTTAGCAAGTTCAAGAACTCCTCAGTCGGTGCGCCACTCAGCTCGACATCGCTGTCGATAATCGCGGCGGCCTCCAAAGAGCCGTGCCGTTGCACCGTGGTGAGATCCCTCTTGACCTTCTCCTGCTGGAAGCGCTCGTGCCCGTCTTGGAGGAAGGTTAGCGCCCGCACTTGTGGTAAAGGCTTGGAGGGAACAGGAGCGGCCGAAGTACCAGCGAGAGCACCACTTAAAGCCTCGGCCAGCGCACGGGCGGCCTCCGGATCAATGTTACCGAGGTGCCTCCTGGCAAAGCGGCCGATATCAGCCTCAAGGTTGTCGAAGCAGTGCCTCGTCAGTTCCGCCCAGTCACCGTACTTGGCTTCGCTGGTGCTCGCCGTGCCGTTGGCCGACAAAGAGCGCACGTAGACGGCGTGCATCTTGACGAGCTTCTTGCTTGTATCCTGGGGATCGGTCAGCTCACGTTTGGAGGCTATCGGAGAACGTACTCCGGGCTCTACCTCAAGAACTGGAAACTCCTGTCCGTCGCGCTCGCCGAAGCGTAAGTGGACCTCGAAGAGGTCGGAGGCAAACTTGCTCACGAACCCCTGAATCTCGTCAAGGTACCACGTTGAGCGTACGTCCGCCGGTGCATTGTCCAGGTTTGGTATCCAGGTGCCATTCTCGAAACCAATTTGGAGGAAGCCGCCATTTTGGTTCCTCATGGCGATACAGGCTCTTACAATCTTCGCTTGTCCGTGAACGGAGCGTGGTTCGATCCAGTCCTTTATCTCCACGTTAAGGCCCTCACGAGGGTTGGAGAGCAGCGCATCTATGTAGTCTTGACTAACAGCCATTGTGATCCACTCTCCTCTGATTCAGATAGTTCCGGCACATTTCGTAAGTTCCAGAGCTCCTCAAGCAGCCGAATCCACACTGAATCACTCTGACTATCTCACCAGGCGATAGGACGCCGATTCCTAAAGAACCCACCGGTAGGTCCGTTGTTGGGGAGGGTGGCGGCCCAGACGGGGGTGTCGGCGCCTTCCTCGACGGAGCGGGAGGCGCTCTGGCCGCCCATGTCAGTCTGGACCCAGCCGGGGCAGATGGAGTTTACGAGGATGCCGGCGCCGCGAAGCTCGGAGGAGAGTATGCGGGTGAGCGCGTTGAGGGCGGTCTTTGAGATCCTGTATGCAGGCTGGCCGCCACCCATGTCTTCGAGGGCGCCGAGGCCGCTGGAGATGTTGACGATCCTGCCGTAGTTGTTGCGCTTCATCAGCGGGATCGCCGCCTCGCTCAAACGCCACGCGCCGAGCAGGTTCACCTCAAGAGATTCCCGCACCCGGTCCAAATCGGCCTCCACACCGCTCTGGCCGTCGTCGTTGGAGATACCGGCGTTGTTTACCAACACGTCGAGCCGCCCGAACTCTTCTTCGATCCCGGCCGCAAGCCGGTCCACGCTTTCGGCGTCGCTGACGTCGAGCTGTCGGGCGTGGACGCCGCCACCTAGCTTTTCGGCTGCCTCCCGGCCATTCTCCTGATCTCGTGAGCCCAGCACGACCGTGTAGCCTTTATCTGCGAGCTGTCGGCAGACCTCCAGTCCTATACCCCGGTTTCCGCCACTGACCAGCGCCACTCTCTCTTCCGCCATGAAACCCTCCTTCTAAAATCCGTCCCAAAGATACTACACGCCAATAGCCCCGAACGCCGCCTCCACAGCCTCCTCCGGGGAGGATGCGGATACGACGTGCTCGTCCAATTCCCAACTACCCAACGCCACGACCGGACGCCCGACCTTCCGGGCCAGCCCGATCTCCGAGAGCGTCCCGTACCCGCCACCAACCGCGATAACCGCAGCCGCCGAACACGCCACCGCGAGGTTACGGGCCTGTCCCACGCCGGTCGCCACCGAGTAAGTGAGGTACTCGTTCGCCCGCTTCCGGTCCTCGTCCGGCAGGACGCCGATGGCTACGCCGCCCGCTTCGGTGGCGCCTTTCGCGGCGCCCTCCATGATCCCACCAAGCCCGCCGCAGACCACGATGCCGCCACGCTCCGCTACACGTTTCCCAACGTCACGGGCCTGATCGTACTCTTCGGAGGAGGCTTCGCCCGCTCCGATCACGGCTATGTATGGTCCTTTATCTGGCGGGTTCACAGGGTCGGGTAGCGGTCTACCTGGCCGAGCAGGTAGCGCAGGAAGCTGACGGCGCCGTCCTTGCTCAACGGCTCGTTCCAGTTGCCGCACTTGGGGGATTGGATGCAGGCTGGGCAGCCCCGCTCGCAGGGGCAGCGGGTGATGACGCCTAAAGTGTCGCGGGCCAGGGACTCGAACTCGTCGTAGCCCCGGCGCGAGATGCCGACGCCGCCCGGATAGCCGTCGTAGACGAAGACCGTCGGGAGGCGGTTCTGGCGGTGGACGGGTGTGGAGAGGCCGCCGATGTCCGCCCGGTCGCACATGGCGAAGAGGGGCAGCAGCCCGATCAGGCCGTGCTCCCCGGCGTGCAATGCGCCGCCGAAGCTCTCGAAGCTCGGACGGGCTCCTTTCGGGAGCGGTGGCAAAGAGATCCAGAACGCCTGGGTTTCGAGCGTCACGTCCGGCAGGTCGAGCGGGAATACGCCCACCTCTTTCTCGTCAGCGACCTGAATCTTTTTGTAGTACGTCACCGCGTCGGTGGTCCGTACACGTCCCCAGTGGAGCGTCGCGCCGTTCGCCAGGTTCCGCTGCTCCAACTCTTCCAGGACTTCCACGTCCGTCTCGACTCGCGGACGGGTGTAGAAACGGTTCGGGACGCGGCGGGCGACGGCCCTTTTCATGGCGAGGTCCAGGTTCTCGACCTCGTAGTTCGTGCCGCGATGGAGGTATGTCGCGCCGGGGTGAAGCTCGCCGGGAGCGCGGGTAGCTTCGGCGGTCCCGATCAACTCTCCTTCGGTGTCGGAGATCAAAACCGTTTCAGAGGAGGCAGACCGCAGGGATATGTCCCTGGCCGGGCTATCCCCGCCGACGTAGACGAGCCGACCGCCGCTCGCCGCGAGTGCCCGAGCCTCCATCATCCGCTTCGCCACGGATCGGTACGCCGGGCCGAAGTATTCTTCGTCTTCGGCGTCCAGCGGGGCCTCGTGGGCGGCGGCGAGCAGGTGCGGACCGAGGATGTACGGGTTCTCCATCGTCACCCGCGCCGCCTCTACCCGGCGACCGAGGACCCGGCTCGGGTTCTCGAAGAGGAACTGGTCCAGGGAGTCGCGTCCGGCGATGTAGACGGCTAGCGCCGGGTCCGTGCCGCGTCCGGCCCGGCCCCACTGCTGCCAGATGGAGGCGACGCTCCCCGGATAGCCGCAGCACACCACCGCGTCCAGGGTCCCCACGTCCACCCCAAGCTCCAGGGCGTTAGTCGAGACGACACCGAGCAACTCCCCCCGGAACAGGCGGCCCTCGATGTCGCGCCGCTCCTTCGGGGTGTAGCCGGCGCGGTATGGTGAAATCTTACGGGCGCCGTCTATGCCGAGCCGGTCGGCGGCGTAGCGGTAGATCAACTCCGCCGCCTTGCGCGTCCGGGCGAAGGCTATAGTCCTGACACCCTGCCGCACCAGCTCCGCGAAGACCAGCGCCCCCTCGGTAAGCAGGCTCCGGCGCTCGCCCTTCTCTTTGTCCAACAGCGGCGGGTTACGGAAGACCACTCGTCGCGGCCCCGAAGAAGCCCCATCCTCGTCCACCAGGGCGAACGGCAATCCGGTGAGGCTTTCGGCAAGTTCCTGGGGGTTGGCTATCGTGGCGCTGGTCAGGACGAACTTCGGGTCGCCGCCGTGGAGGTTCGCCACGCGCCGCAGCCGCCGGAGCACCGCCGCGACGTGCGAGCCGAAGACGCCCCGCAGCACGTGGGCCTCGTCTACGGCCACGATCTCCAGGTTTCGCAGGAAGTCCGCCCATCCTTCGTGGTTCGGCAGGATGCCGAGGTTGAGCATGTCCGGGTTCGTCAGGAGGACGTTTGACTTTCGCCGGATGTCCGTCCGCATCGCGCGCGGCGTGTCGCCGTCATAGGTCCCGGCCCGCACACCGCGAATATTGAAAGCGGAGATCTTGCCGAGTTGGTCCTGGGCGAGAGCCTTTGTCGGATAGAGAAAGAGCGCCCGGCTCGCCGCGCTCTTCAGGGCGTTCTCGAAGGCCGGAATCTTGTAGCAGAGGGACTTACCGCTCGCCGTGGCCGTAGCGACCACGACGTTCTCTCCCGCCCGTACCCGCTCATAGGCTTCTAGCTGATGGGAGTAGAGCCGGTTCAAACCCATACCGGAGAGTGCGCTAACAAGCTCCGGGTGGAGCGACGGCATCTTTACGAGGTTGGATCCTCGGGGCGCGAGGGATGCAACCGGCTGGCCCAGGGATTCCAGCGAGCGGCGGCTCATGCCCGCGAGGGGCGTGGACTTTAGCGTCTTAGAGCTCACGGCGACCGGCGAAGGCCCGGCCCAGCGTCACCTCGTCGGCGTACTCTAGGTCCCCGCCGACAGGCAGCCCGCTGGCGAGCGCCGTTACCCGGACGGGCAGGTCTTCGACCTCCTGGGCGATGTACAGCGCCGTAGCCTCGCCGGTCGTGTTCGGGTTGGTGGCGACCACGATCTCCTTCGTCCCCTCATTCCGAACCCGCTCGACGAGTTCGGCGATCCGCAAGTCCTCGGCTTCGACACCGTCCAGCGGTGAGAGCGAGCCGCCGAGTACGTGATAGAGGCCCCGATACTCTCCCGTGCGGTCTATCGGCCCGATGTCGTAGGGGTCTTCGACAGCGCAGATGGTGGTCTCGTCCCGCCGGGGGTCCCGGCAGATCTCGCATTCTTCCGACTCGGTCAGGTTGAAGCACCGGCGGCACGGTTTTATGCGCTCTTTGACCTCCCTGAGCGCCTCGGCCAGGCCATAGGCGTCGTCCGGGCGGGACCGGATGATGTGAAACGCGATGCGCTGGGCGCTCTTCGGCCCGATGGATGGGAGCTTGGAGAGCTCGGTTATGAGCCGTTCTACCGGCCTCGCGTAGGTCGCCAACTATCCTCTGACTACAGGCCCGGCATTCCCGGAATGCCCATGTCTCCGAGTCCGCCGGTGATGCCGCCGAGCTTCTGGGAGGCCAGCTCCTGGGAGCTCGTCATCGCCTCGTTGACGGCGGCCATAACCATATCCTGCAGCATCTCGACGTCCTCGGGGTCCACGGCTTCGGGATCTATCTCGATGGAGACTAGCTCCTGGGAGCCGGTCATCGTTGCCTTAACGACCCCACCGCCCGCGCTCGCGGTTATGGTTTCCTTGGCGAGTTCCTCTTGCGCCTGCTGCATATCCTGCTGCATCTTCTGGACCTGCGCCATCATTTTATTGACGTTTTGACGAGCCATCGAACTCTAGCCACCTCCGTTGTCTTTTGAAGATCCGAACCTATCTCGCGCAATCGCGAGCACCTCTTGCACGCTGCCGATTGTACCATCGCCACCCCCGGCTTCCGGCCGGCCTTGTTCCTCGTCATTCTCGATACCGGCTTCCGAAAAGCCGGCCTCCGTCGGATCGGGGTTCGGGGACTCGAACGCTGTTGGGTCGGGTTCCGGGGGATCAGGCTCCGGCTCGTTGGACATCCCGGCTTCAACGGCGGGTCCTCGCTGCATGGGCTTGTCAGCAGAGGCCACGGCAGTACCCTCACCGACCCGGCACTCAAGTCGGGGCTTCACCCCGAACTTACTATCTAAGGCGGACTGGAGGGCGTTTACGTGACGTTCATCAGAGGCGAGCTTCGCGTAGATCGCCAGGTCCTCCGGAAAAGCGAGCTGCAGGATCTTTCCGTCGAACTGCTCCACGAGGGCTTCCTCGTACACCGCCGCCGCCGGCACCTGACGCTCATTTTTCATGATCTGCATGATTTCACCCCAGGCAGCGGTGAGGTTACGGGCCGAGACCGAACCTTCTACCCCGTCGCCAGACTCCGGTACGGAGTTATTGTCTGAAGGTTGTTCTTCCGCTATCTCCCGACCATCCGACTCTTTTTCTTCGGAATCTTTCTCAGATACGCTGGCCTCCGACTTCGGAGCTTCGGGATTCTCATTTTCGAGTCCTCCGGCGACCGGCCCGTCTTCCGGGTCTGGCGCGGCGGCTTTTGCCGGAGAAGGAGTTTGTCGGGCCACGTTCGCGTGTTCGCCGGACGCGACGGTGTTTTCCAGACTTTCGAGGCGACTGAGGAGCGTGTCCACGGACGGCTCGGTGTAATCGCGGACGAGCTTTAAGAAGGTGAGTTCGAGTTCCAACTTGGTGTCGCCGCCACGCCTTATGCGGCCCGAGGCGTCGCCCAGGGCTTCGAGGATTCGCACTACCTCGGCGGTCGGGATGGCTTCGGCCTGCGCTTCCAACGCGGCCCTTTCGTCGGCGCCGACCTCCGCGAGGGCAACCTCCGGGGCGTGCGGCAGGAGCATCAGGACGCGGAGGTGACGGATCAACTCCCCCACGAACTGCGCCAGATCCCGCCCCTCGTTCGAGAGCCGGTCCACGACCTCTACCGCCTCCGCGACCCGACGTTCGTAGAGGGCCGCCGTCGTCTCCAGCAACGCCTCCGAACCGACGGTCCCCAGCAACTCGCGCACCATCGTTGCCGTTATCGGGCCGGCGGCGAACGATGAGAGTTGATCCAGGAGCCCCTCGGCGTCCCGGAAGGACCCCTTGCCCTCGCGGGCGATGATGGTCAAAGCCTCGGGCTCAGTCTCGATGCCCTCGGCAGCGGCGATCTCCGCGAGCTTCTCCGAGAGGGTGTCCACGCCGGGCCGGCGGAAATCGAAGCTCTGGCAGCGACTGATGATCGTCGGCAGAACTTTGTGCTTCTCGGTGGTAGCGAGGACGAAGATTACGTGTTCAGGTGGCTCTTCGAGCATCTTGAGGAGGGCGTTAAAGGCCTCGGCGGTCAGCATGTGGACCTCGTCTATGATGTAGACCTTCATACGACTCGATGCCGGGGCGAGGTTTACCCGGTCTCTTAGCTCCCGAATCTCATCTATCCCCCGGTTTGAGGCGGCGTCCATCTCCAGCACGTCCATCGAGGAACTGTTCATGATGGCCCGGCAACTCTCGCACGTGCCGTCCGGCTCCGCAGTCGGGCCTTGTACACAGTTGAGGCCCATCGCCAGCACCTTCGCGGTCGAGGTCTTGCCCGTGCCGCGCGGCCCCGAGAAGAGGTAGGCGTGGGCGACCCGATCGGTCTCTATGGCCCGCCGGAGGGTGCGCACGACCGGCTCCTGGCCGACGATCGCGCCGAAGCGCCGGGGACGCCATTTGCGATAGAGGGTTGCGTGCTTCATCTGCCGGGTTTGCTAAACATGGTAAGGCTCACGCCTCCAGTATAACGGAGACGAGGTGTCGTAACGATAGAAAATGCCGCGCACCCCACCGTCGACGAAGATCGAACTCGGCGAACTTCCGGCCGCCAACTCCGGTTCGGCTGTCCCGCAGCACATGAGGTAACCCGCTTAGTGCTGCTACCTCCCGGTCCTGACACGGTTCACAGGGCCTCATTGCCCGGGACCAAACCATCAACGCTGGCCGCACCGGCTTCTAACCGAACACGGTCCGCCTCGGGCGGGGATCTAGGCCCTGCTAGGCGATCGCAGGTACAGGGCATCGCCATCTCCCCGCTTAGCGCGGCACCCTGATTCTACCAGAGAGACCCGAGAGTACGAACCCGTAGACGTCGCCCCTTAGAAGCCGACACCGAAAGCGAAGTATAGCCCGATGAGCAAGAAGAAAGCCCCGACGAACGCGAAGGCCCGCGCCTGAGGACCACCCCATTTCTCCCAGATCCCGGCGTGCTCGTTCCTGAAGTAGATGAGTTGGATGCCGAGCAGGGCGAAGATCGGGCCGAACCACAGCGACAACGAAGCCGCCGATCCGGGAAACAGCAGGATCAAGGCGAAATCCCCGACGAACAACGCCAGCAAGAAGAAGTAGCTCACAAGGGCGAAGCGTTCGCGGGTCAAAAGCTCGGATCTCCTTTCAGGCCGTCTGTTGAGGGTTAAATCGTCGAACCTATCGGGGCGACTCAACGCTCTCCGGGCGGTTTCTATTTCCCATCTTACATCCTAGTCGTTCCGTAATCTTCCGACAAACCCCGGCGTTTAAGAAGGCGCTCATCCGGCAAAGAAAGAAGTGCAGGTTGACGACAAGGTGGTCCGCCGACGACGATTGCGATTCCAGGTTGGACCGCCGTTTTTAGAAGGAGATTTTTTATGGAAACGCGCAAGCTCGGTAACCAGGGCCTCGAAGTTTCGGAGATCGGGCTCGGCTGTATGGGAATGAGCGAGTTCTACGGTACACCGGACGAGGACGAGTCGATCGCCACCATCCACCGCTCCATCGAACTCGGCGTCACTTTTATCGACACGGCGGACATGTACGGTCCGTTCACCAACGAGAAGCTCGTCGGAAAGGCAATCTCTGACCGCCGGGATCAGGTAACGCTCGCCACCAAATTCGGCAACGAGCGGTCTGAAGACGGCACTAGGCTCGGCGTTAACGGTAGGCCGGACTACGTGCGTAAATCCTGCAATGAATCCCTCCAGCGGCTCGGCGTGGACCACATAGACCTCTATTACCAGCATCGGGTAGACACCGACACCCCAGTGGAAGAGACCTGGGGCGCGATGCAGGAACTAGTCGAGGCCGGGAAGGTTCGCTATCTCGGCATCTCAGAGGCGGCCCCGGAGACCATCCGCAAAGCCCATTCGGTACACCCGATCACCGCGTTACAGACCGAGTACAGTCTGTGGAGCCGGGACGTGGAGGACGAGATCCTACCGACCGTTAGAGAGCTCGGCATCGGCTTCGTGGCCTACAGCCCGCTAGGGCGCGGCTTCCTGACCGGACAGATCCAGAACTTCGAAGACCTGCCGGAGGGCGACTATCGGCGCAGCTCCCCGCGCTTCGAGGGCGAGAACTTCGACAAGAACCTGGAGCTTGTCGAGAAAGTTCGTGAAATAGCGGAAGAGAAGGGCGTCGCGCCGGGCCAACTCGCTATATCCTGGCTCCTGCACCAGGGTGAAGACATCGTGCCGATCCCCGGCACCAAGCGTCGCAAGTACCTGGAGGAGAATGCCGGCGCCACAGAGATAGAGCTGACGAGCGAAGAGCTATCCCGCATCGACGAAGCCGCCCCGAAAGGAGTGGCCGCCGGTGAACGCTATCCGGACATGAGCACCGTCAACAACTAGCAAAGAGTAAAAGAAAGCATGATCTCTGGGACGGGCCGCAAGGTCCGTCCCGCTTTTTGTGCGTTTTCGTAACCTTTTCAGAGAGCGGGAGAGCGGAGAGGGTGGGGTTCGGACCCACGAGACGGCCATTACTGGTAAATCCGTCGGGGTACGAAGCTCCTCGTACCCCTCTACCGGTCGGAATTTGTCAGCTTAGAGACAACTCTTCCACTAGTGCCTCAGTACCTCTTTTTGTGAACAGGCTAAGCGCTTTTGAGGCTGGTTCCGAACCTCGATCGAGCATAACGAACGCCGGGTCGAGAAACGTCTCTTCACCCTTTCCCCGCCGTCGCAAGCCCTCGCTGGTTAGATCGAGCAGTGTTTCGAGGAAATGGGGAACGGGAACCGGCGCATCGAGCCCGTACCGAATGGCGGATTCGCGGTAGCGAAGTAGCGTACTCCAATAGTTTTCGCCGAGATCGCTCTCGAAGAAGGATCTCACTTCATCCGCGGCCTCGATAAGCCCCAAAGCCAGGGCCGAAGGCACCCAGGTCGTATCCGCCGGCTGCTGGCAACAAGGGCGGATCTCCAGCGTGCCTATCCTGGAACGCGGCCGGGCACTGGGCCAGATGTAGTGCTCGTGGAACAGGAACTCTTCGTATACGGTTTCGGGAGCTTGTCCGGGCAGTTCTTGCAGGTAATCAGCGAAAGTCTCACCGATCACCCTGAAGCCACCGTTGGCGTCGGGCAGACACAGACACCGCAAGCCGGCGAGAAACCGCACGTACTCTTCCAGGTCGGCATATGGCTGCGGCGACGAGCCCTGACGGTACGGCTCATCCACCATGTTAGCCGTGAGCCCTTCCCGGCCGGAAGCGAACGCGCCCGCGCGCCCATCGTAGACCGAAGAGTTCGCGGTAAGGGCGATCATGGCCCCGGACGCGGCGTTGATAATGTTCGTGTTCATTACCAGGTCATCCTGGCCCAAATCTACCTGTACCTGGTCCGAAGCGGTAACACAGAAATTGAGCCACTGAGGTCCGATCGCCTCCAGGAGAGTGAGGTACCTGAGCTTCGGGGTAAGCAGTTGTGGAGAAGCAGGAGTACTAGGCTGGATACCGAAGCCGAGCAGACGGAAACCGGCCCGGTACACGATGTCCTTCAACCGCTGCATAGCTTCTTCCATGTCCCGCGCGAGCTCGTGCAGCGTCGCCCTGGGACCGACGGAAAGCTCAACGGTCGCCCGGCCGACCTCCGCGACGCAAGACCAGGACGCCGCTTTCACACCAACCAGCAATTTCGCTCCATCGGCCCCCTGGTCGTAGAGTGGCTCATAGGCATCCTGTTCTAGGAAGAGCGGCCATATCCGGGAAACCTCCGCGGCGCTACCGTCAGGCTTCACGAGTGGGAACTCAGCTTCCCGGCCTATCGTTCTCAAGGCAGGCGCCTTTTCGGGGAAACCGGCAGCGAAGTCCACCGTTATCCGATCCAGGGCATCCTCCAGGTAGGCTGTACGCGAACGCATCAGAAAGACGGATATTCTCTGGCTGATGAACACAGCTCTATTTTCTCGTGAGAGACGAGACAACCCTCGATATCGAGGCAGAACCGGTTGAGTTCGCAGTTCAAGATCCCCTGCTCCAGAGATTCCATCGGGCCAAGCCCGTGGATCGCACCATGAAGTTGTTGGAGAAAGTTCTCGTGCGCAAAGAGAAGGACTTTCTTCCCCCCGTGTAACTCTAAGATACGTCTCAGAAAGTCTCGGGCCCGCTCGTGCAGTTGCTCGAACGTCTCTCCGCCTGGAGGATTGAGCGAGTAGTTAACCTCTTCGATTCGCACATATTGAACCTGCGGTAATGTCTCCCGGACCTGGGCCGAGGCCAAACCTTCCATCTCCCCGAACGCCCGCTCGGTACATCCTTCTTCGATAACGATGTCCTTGCGACTAAACCCGGTAACTATCTCGGCTGTTTCAATGGCCCTCGACAGAGGAGACGAGACGACCACGTCGAACGGGGTGCCGTCGAAAGACTCGCTGGCCTCCCGAGCCTGCCGCCGGCCTTCCTCTATGAGAGGCGCATCGACCCTACCCCCTACACGCTTGTCCCGGTTCAACTCCGTGAGGCCATGCCTGACGGTGGACAGTAGGGTATGACACCCCGACGGATCTGGTTGCTCGACCACGGCTACCCCCTAACTCTTTCGTGCCCAGGGTCCCAAAGCGGCATGGATACCACCTCGGCGGAAACTTCCTCACCGAATACCTCAACCCGCAACTCCGTCCCGATCTCTGCGAGGTCCAGGGGCAGGTAGGCGTACGCGATGCTCTTGTCCACCGAGTAGCCGCGTCCCCCAGAGGTAACCCTGGATAAGACCTCACCGTTCTTCGATCTAACCGGCTCGTTGCCGAGGGCGACAGTATCCGGGTCGGCGAGTACCAGACAACTCAGCTTACGCCGCGTCCCCTGGGCCTTTGACTTCTCAAGAGTCTCCTTTCCGATGAACGGGACGGGTTTATCCAATTTGACGGCGAAACCGAGTCCCGCTTCGTAGGGGTTGTCCTCCGGTGTAATATCCGCGGCCCAGGCGAGGAATCCCCCCTCCAGCCGCATGGACTCTATCGCCCGGTATCCCGCCGGCACGAGACCATAAGGCTGCCCGGCTTCGAAGAGCACGTCCCACAGACGGGCGCCGAACTCCATTGGCGAGTAGATCTCCCAACCCAACTCGCCCACGTACGTGACGCGCAGCGCCAGGCAGGGCACGTCACCGACTATTATTTCTCGCGCCCGCATGTACGAAAACGCTTCATTCGAGAGGTCATCCTGGCAGACGGAAGAGAGTATGTCTCTGGAATGCGGCCCCTGTATTCCGATGCAGGCGAGGCCCGAGGTTACGTCCCGGATACGGACCGAGCCATCCTCCGGCAGGTGTCTCGTGATCCAGTCCATATCGTGGACCCCGAACGCCGTGCCGGTAACTATGCGAAACAGTTCCTTCCCGATACGGGTCACCGTGAAGTCACACTCGATACCCCCGCGTGGATTGAGCATCTGGGTGTAGGTCACGGTTCCAGGCGGTTTGTCTACGTCGTTGTCGCAGAGCCGTTGCAACAGCGCGCAGGCGCCGGTCCCTGAAACCTCGATCTTTGCGAAGGAGGTCTGATCGAACAACCCGGCCCGCTCCCGGGTAGCCAGATGCTCTGCCGGGATGGCCGTGGACCAGAGGCGTCCGGCCCAACCTCGGGGACGCAGATGCTCGTATGCGGGATCTTCGTTGCACAGAAAGTAGTTGGGCCGCTCCCAGCCGGCCTTCTCTCCGAACTCTGCTCCCAGGGCCCGAAGTCTCTCGTACGCGGGCGAAAGCCGTAGCCCCCGGACGCTCGTCGACTCTTCGTTCGGGAAGTGGATGTCATAGTAGGTGGACAGGGTCTCTCGCGACCGCTCCAGGGTGTAGCGACGGCTCCGGTAATGCTCTCCGAAGCGGCGGATATCCATCTGCCAGGCATCCATGCCCGGCTCGCCGTCGATGATCCACTCGGCCATGATCCTGCCCATGCCCCCGGCGCCGGCGATGCCGTGCGCGTTGAAGCCCGCCGCCACGAAGAAACCGCGCACGTGCGACTCTCCAAGGACAAACTCCCCGTCCGGGGTGAAGGATTCGGGTCCGTTGGTCAGCTCGACCACCTCGCCCTCTCGGATGGACGGTACCCTCCGGCGCGAGCTCTCGAAGAGCGGCCTGAACCTGTCCCAATCCGGTTCGAGGAGCTTGTGGCTGAAGTCGTCCGGTATGCCTTCGGGCGCGAAGGGGGCCGGATTTCTGCCGTAGCCCCCGGTTATTATGTCGCCCTCGTGGGGCCGGAAGTATACGAGGTCGTCCGGGTCACGCATGGTGGGGAAGTCCGGCGAAACAGTCTCCTCAGTCCTTACGTGAACGTACTGGTGCTGGAACGGGGCCAGGGGCACGTTTACACCGACGAGCCGGCCTATCTCGGGAGCCCAGATGCCCGTGGCGTTCACCACCACTTCGGTTTGAATTGCGCCCTGGTCCGTAACCACCTCTTTTACGCGCCCGTTCTCCACCGTAATCCCGGTAACGGACACGCCGGTGTTGACCTCCACTCCCCTGGAACGCGCTCCTTCGGCCAGGGCGTGCGTAAGATCGCTCGGGTCGATGTAACCGTCAGTCGGGTCGTAGGCCGCGCCGAGCACATCCTCCGGGTCGAAGAGCGGGAAGAGTTCGAGCGCCTCGTCAGTGCTGATCATCTCCAGAGGAAGCCCGAAGGTCTTGGCGCGACCCGCGAGGCGGGTAAGCTCCTCCATGCGGTCACGCGAGGAGACCAGCCTGAGACTTCCCACCTCCTTCCAGCCGGGGTCCACGCCCGTTTCTTCGTTTAAGCGCCGGTATAGCTCGACGCTGTGCATGTTCATTTTGGTGAGGGTCTCGGTGGGCCTGAGCTGGCCCACCAATCCAGCGGAGTGGAAGGTGGTACCGTGGGTAAGCTCGCTCTTTTCGAGGAGAACCACGTCCCGCCAACCCATCTCGGACAGATGGTAGGCGATGCTCGTCCCTCCCACTCCGCCGCCAATGATCACTACCCGTGCCTCGGTCTTCACCCGTTCTACCTCCAGGCCATGTTTGTCGTGTCGCGCGACACCTAGTAGTTACTCTCGCTCTTTGTGTCCGCCGGCGCCTATCTCTTCGACGTTCTCCTGTTCTCCGGCTCCCAGTCCGCCGACGGTCAGGTATTCCCCCTCGGCTATGACACCCTCTTCGCGGTCCTGGCGCTCCAGCTCTCGGGCGGTTGGCACGGCGATCCAGTAGGCCAGCGCGATAGCTATGAGCCCCGCGCCGAACTTGCCGAGCATGAGCGGCAGGATCATGTTGGGCTGGAAGTTGGCGGTGAAGGCCAGATGATCCCCCAACAGAAACGCGGAACAGACCGCGAACGCGATGCAGAGGACCTTATCCTTCGGCGGGATAGTCTTTATCAGGTGGTACAAAGCGAGGATGTTTGCGGCGGCGGCCAGGATACCGGCGCTCCCTTCGGAGCTGATGCCGAACCTGCGTCCGACGGCGCCCAGTGGACGGGCGAGGTACGTGCGGATCACGTAGACCATCGGAAAGGCGCCGGCGAGCGTGATGCCTATATACCCGGCGATCTCCAGCGCCCGGAACTGGTCCGCGGCGTCGGCGATGATCGGGTCGAACCCCCAGGCGCCGAAGACCGTGGAGAAAAAGCCTGTGAAGTACTCCACGATCGAGAATGCTAGCACTAGCTTGATACCGGTATCCATTGCCTTACCGAACCACATGAAGCCCTTTATCATCATGTTGGCGTAGAAGTACAGCCCGAGCGCTATGGCGACCACGATTATCACAAGAGGGACCAGGTTCGTGAATATCGTGCCGAAAGTAAGGTCGGTGAGCGCGTGGGTAGAGTCGGCTGTAGTAGAGACCTCGTCCCGCACCCGCGCCTGCGTAACCGAGAGTATGGTCGTGGTGATAAGCACGCCTAACGGCACGGTCAGGATGCCCGACATGATCCCGAGCGCCATGTACTTGTGGTCTCGCTGATCGAGCATCGCAAGCCCGACGGGTATGCTGAAGACTATGGTAGCCCCGGCCATGTAGCCGACTATCGCCGCCATGATCCAGTTCGCCGTGCTGTCGGCCGTGGCCTGCGCGAGCTGGTAGCCGCCCATATCCACGGCTATGACGGTCGTCGCGGCCATCGACGGGCTCGCCCCCACCAAGCCGAAGACCGGTCCGACCACAGCCTCGATGAACTTAGAGAGATAGGGAATGGAAGCCATGATACCGGCCACCGGGATAAAGATCGGCCCTATCGAATGCAGTCCTTCTTTGAACTCTTTACCCATGCCGTGCTCGTCGTCGATTATCGCCGCGACGGCGCCTGCGACCACGAACGCCATTATTATGTAAACTACTATGTCCCCGATTATCGCCACGAAGTTGCTCCCTCCTTAGGCTGTCTGCTCTGGCGGATTACCGCCGCTCCCATACTTTCGACACTGGCCCCTCACGTCTCGCGGGCGGCGTCGAGCAACCACGTGCTGTGCCGTTCGTCCCCCGCGTGCTCGCAGCACCTTGCGAAGTGCTTGTTGGCGTACTCCTCGTAGTCGAAGTCCAGGGTGGAAATAGCCTGCTGCATCACACCCCACATCGCCTCGCGAAAGTCGGACATGAGGCGCATGAGCTTTAGCCGGGCGACACGCCGAGGGGTGGCGGCGCCGAAGTACATCTCCAGCAAGGCCAAATCCGTATCGTCGTCGAAATCGTTGTTTACGGAGAGGTTGCCGAGATCGAAGAACACGTCTCCCATCCCGGCGTACTCGTAGTCCACGATCTTCACCCGGCCGTCTTCGAGCAGGAAGTTCGCGTTGAGCAGGTCGTTGTGGCACGGACGTAGAGGCATGGGGTCCTGCCGGAGCACCTTCTCCACCTCCCTGGCCCGTTCCAAGAGCCACCAGTACACTTCCGGTACCCTGACACCCCGGCTCTCTGCGGACGCCCTATACAGCTCTACTATCCTGAACGGTGAGAATGTTCCCGGTATCTCAGGGCCGGCATGGAACGCCCTTATGGAATCGACCAAACGGGCGAGCATCTCACGCCGCCGCAGATCCTCCGGAGGCACGATCGCACCCTCGATCCACTCGGTGACGAGGCAACCGTACTCGGGCAGGAAAGCCACAACCCCCGGACCGACGCCCGTGGACGCGGCAGCCTCTACCGCCGACCGTTCGTCGTCGCGGTCTATCCCGAGAACTCCGGTCTCGTCACCGGCCAGCCGAACGAAGAACGGATTCCCGTCCACCCGCACACAGTAATTGGTATTGGTGATCCCACCGGAGATGTACTCGGCCTCTACGTGCTTTGCGTCTCGCCAGCCCGGCATCGCGTCTACTACTTTATTCAATAAAGGATCCGGCGTTTCCAGAACCACTTTCATCACCCCATTAGTCGGCTAATCTCACAACACCCTCTCTTGAGGAGAGATGTTCGAGCTCATAGACCACCTCCCTGCTCATCGGTAGCTTCCTCCGTCTCGGCGACGAACAGCAGACGGTCACCACGATACAGATCCCGAGCAAACTCGATCGGACGACCGCTGGCATCCCACGCCGTGCGGGTAACCAGTAGCATCGGCACGTCCGGCCGAATGCCGAGTTTCATGGCGGCCTCCGAATCGAGCTGGGTTAGCTCCACCTCCTGGTGCAGCCGGGCCGGCTCGAGATCGAACTCGTCGCGCAGGAGCTCGTAAATTGAACCGGTCAACTCGTAGTCGAGCAGGTCCGGACAACTACGAGCCGGAAAGCAAGACTCCTCAAGCGCGAGCGGTTCACCATTGCCGGTGCGTCGGCGGACCACCACATGCACCGGCTCTTCTCCGCTGATTTCCAGTGCTTCGACTACAACGTCCTCCAACTGACCGGCGGGCGAGGTGCATTTCTCGATGATCTCCGCGCCCGGCGTTATTCCTTGACGCAACAATCGGGCGCTCAGACCAGCAACGCTAGAGAGGTCCAGTCGGATCTTCGGGTACGCGACATAAGTCCCGGACCGATCCCTCCGCTCGACCATCCCACGCTGCTCCAGAAGGCCGAGAGCCGCCCTCGCGGTCATGCGGGAAATACCATACTCGGACGCAAGCTCGCGCTCGGACGGTATCCGGCGCCCGGCAATCAAATCGCCACCCCGTATACGGCCAGCCAGCATACGAGCGATATTGCGGTAGATCGGGAGTGATTCCTCCAATTTACTTGCCACTCGTCCTCCATCCCCACAAACAACCATCTGGTATATACCAGACTCCATTGAATTCAGCTTACGTGCAAGACAGGTTTGTGTCAAGAGTTTGTAAGAGGTTTCACTGCGCTCTTAACAATTGTTAATATTCGTGGACCGCTCACATTACTATGGTGTCTCTTTAAAGCGATTCGAGCACGTACTGCAAATACTTCTTTGTATTTAGGGAGAGGAAAAGGTGGTTCGGCTTTAAGGCTTTGTCTCCTGCCAGGATTTCGCGTCTAAGAAACGAGAGATGTGGCCGGGGTTGGTGGTGGCTACGGTCACGCTCTTGCCTTCGCTTTCGATCTCCTTGGCCTGGGCGGCGAGGATCACGTCGGCGTCGAGTGCCGGATCCGGGGCCGTTGGCCGGCCCTGCTTCCGGGCGTCCGCCCACAGTTCGGCGGCGGTGAGCATGGTCCGGGTCGTGATCGGGCGGTAGCCAATGGCCTCTTTGAGTTCATCCAGGCGCCGCACGCCGCGCTGGCGGCCGGCGCGCAAGAGCTCGCGCCGCACCTCGTAGTCGGCGATCTCGGGTACGAGAACGGAGACGCCGGCCGAGAGGAGGGCGTCAAGCCACTGTACGGCCTCGGCGTTGACCCTTTCAGCGTTCGGATGGGAGACCAAGCCCAGAGGACCGGAGTCCAGCAGAACGACGTCCAGCTTCGCCAGGTCCACCTAGCCTTCGGCTGCCTTCGGAGGATCCTGGGCCTGCTCCGGGAAGTGCTTGCGGTATTCGGGGCGGTTACGGTCGAGGCCCTCCTTGAGTTCGGGCCAAGCCTCCCTATCGTAGGCGGAATCCTCAGCCATCCAACCCTCCACGAGCCTGCGGAACCTTTCGGCCGGAGTCCTCTCTTCTTCGGGATTCTTCATCTGCTGGTTCATGGTGTTCGCACCTCCCGCCGGCGAGGCCGGCGTATAACTGCGCCTCGTCAAAGAGGCTCCGTTCGTATTTTACTCATTATCGGAGGATTCGTCCCCAGGTCAGGAGGACCCTATCCACGGCGACGGGCGGAGGGTTCAGGTTCGGGGCGCCCAAGACGGCCAAAAGCCGCCGCTCTATAAGGCTCCCCGGCATGGCTCTCTCCGCCTTGAGAAGGCATCGCAAGGCGCAGCTCGAAGAGCGGATAAAGCTTGCCAGGCTGTTCGTGGATCACGGGATGGTCTTCACGTCGCGGACCGGAACGCCCGTAATGCGCCAGGACCTGATCACCCGCTCGTTCAAGCCCCTGCTCGAGAAGGCGGGACTGCCGAACATTCGTTTCCACGATCTCCGCCACACCTGCGCCACCCTGCTGCTCGTCAAGGGCGTACACGCCAAACTCGTGCAGGAACTTCTGGGACACTCGACCATCTCCATCACGCTGGACACCTACAGCCACGTGCTGCCCGGCATGGGAGATGCGGCAGCCGGGGCGATGGATGAGGCGCTGGGCTGATATAGCTTGCGTCGCAGAGCAAGTAGTGAAGGCCACGTGTCGGAAAAGTAGTTGGTCATTACTTTGTGTGGGTCGGCGAGCTTCTCGGGTACGAGCGCCATGCACAGACCCGAAGGGCCTCTTATCCTAGGTCTTGTGCGACCCACCCGGGTGCTTCGATCCGAACAGGAGAGTCGCCGACGAGAATGGTCAGTTGTGCCTCAAGGAGGGCGAGCTCTTTTCTGCCGAGTTGCAGCTCCCACTCGGTGCGCAGATCGTTCAATATTGCCTCGCCCTGGCGCATGACCTCGAATCCCAGGGGGGTGACCTCGATCCGCTTCCGGCGCCCGTCAACGGGATCGGCGCCGCGGGTGACGTAGCCGCGTTCGAGCAGGGTCGCGATCGTCTTCGCCGCGGCCTGCTTCGAGATCGACATCCGGCGGCCGAGCTCGGATGCGTTGTCGGCCCCAGAATCGACGGCCCGCATGGCGAACTCGTGGACTGGCCGCACGTCGTCGAAGCCACGAGCGGCCAGTTCCAGTACAGTGGCGTCGATGAGCTTGCGGTAGCCGCCGAGCAGCAGCAGGGCGAGATCGGCACCGGATCGAGACATACGTGCAGATTACATGAACGCCTTGATAAAGACAACCCTATTGTCTATAATTAGACAACTAAGTTGTCGATAGGAAGGCAAACAGATGACTGTCTCGCAATCGGGTCCCGCCGTTGAAGGGATCACGCATCACACCGTTGTGGTCAACGGTACCGAGCTCCACTACGTGTCCGCAGGTACGGCGGGATCGCCGGTCCTGCTGGTTCACGGATTCCCTGAGACCTGGTGGGCTTTTCACAAGCTCATGCCGCTCCTCGCCACGAACCATCGTGTCTTCGCGGTCGACCTGAGAGGTTTCGGCGACTCGCGGAACGCGGAGGATAACTATGATAGCGCCTCGTCGGCGGAGGATCTGCATCAACTCATCGCCCACCTCGACGTCGGCCCGGTTCATCTGACGGGGCAGGACATCAGTGGCGGAACGGTCTTTCGGCTTGCGACTGTTCACTCTGAGGACGTGCGAAGTTTCACGGGGATCGAAATGGGGCTGGCCGGCTACGGACTAGAAGGTCTCGCCGATGTCACTCGTGGTGGGTCCTGGCACATCGGGGTCCTGGCCGCGCCGGGCATTCCCGAGATGCTGCTGGTTGGTCGCGAACGTGAGTTTCTCGGTGGGTGGGCCTTCCCCGCGATAACCGCCGTCCAGGGGTCGATCACCGACGACGACATCGACGAGTTCGCCCGCACCTACGCGCGCCCGAATGGCTGGCGTGGGGCGGCGGGTCTTTACCGGTCAATGCTGTCGGAGGGTGACGAGATCAGGGTGATCGCGGAGTCTCAGCCCTTGACTGTCTCGGTTCTCGCGGTGGGCGCTGGTGGCGGTCCGTTCACCGCAGAAACCTTAGCGCAGGTCACCGCGGGTGATGTCAGGTCGGTGCAACTCGACGGCGTCGGCCACTACGCTGCACTGGAGGCGCCCGAAGCACTCTCGGCCGCGATCCTCGAGTTTCTGAGCAGCGTCGACGCGGCGTGAGGACGCTTCGCCGGCGGTCTGAGCGCCTTCTACGAAGGCTCAGGGCACACGGGACAACTTTCACCTGAAGATAAGAGCCCAAATCTTGCGACGACCCCAGGTCCGAAAGACCCGTTTACGGCAGGATCTCCAACCTGGCATCAAATATCGTTGCTGGACACGACTTAGAAGAACGGTTCGAATCGGAGTCTGTTTGCCGGCGATCTCTTAGAGACCCGGTGAACGCGACCCGCATGACAACAAAGGGCGCCGAGATCCGAGGGAGCCCGCTCTTCTCACGTCGGGTTGCAGTACGGTTGCAGTAAATGGGGTCCGCAGTAAACGCGGGCCTTATTTATCATCTTACGGGGCTTCTACGTTTTACCTGCAAAACGTAGAAGCGGAGAGGGTGGGATTCGAACCCACGAGACGGCGTTAAACCGCCTACGCGATTTCCAGTCGCGCTCCTTCGGCCAACTCGGACACCTCTCCGCGAAGGAGTTTACCAAAAGGATGGCCGGATGTCGGCGACTATTTGACTGTGGTTTCTTCGATTGGATCTCGGGGATCTAAGAGAATCAGTACGCCCCACGCGAGCCAGCCGAGCCCGAATACAGCGGAGATCAAGATACGCAAGAGATCGTAAGCGCCGGCTATGACGTTGATCAACGTGAGCATGCCGATCGCCAGCGGCAGGAAGTTCCACATGTAGAGCGGCTCGGTCTTTAGCGTGGCGAAACCTAACACCACCAATCCTAGCGTCAGAATGATAAAGCCGAAAGAGGAGATCCTGACTCCTTCTTCTATTCCGAGCGTCAGATCCGCGAAAAAGCCGGCCGCCAGGAACCCGAGCCCGACGAACGACTGAACGAAACCGGCCCTGCCCTCGCCCCGCATACGGGCCGAGTAGAGTACGTAAAACCCCGCGAGTCCCGCGCCGAAGAGCAGCGGCACGACGAACAAAAGCCGCCCCGCGAAGGTTGCCGGATACCCCCCGAAACCGTCCAAAACTACCCTGAGGCACCAGAGCACGCCGCCCACTGCGCCCGCGACTCCACCGAGCTTCCCCAGGTTCATCTCCGGCACGTAGTCTCCCAATCTCTAACTCGCATACTGGACAGCTTACGTGCCGACACTTCCCGTTTCCAGGCCGGGACGTTAGACTCCTTGTTTGCCACGTCCGCGCAGTCGCTTGACTAGCAAGACGATGGCGATCAGGAATATCAGACCGTGGCTCGCTATGAAAAACTCCTGCCCATAGTAGGCGCCATTGTAGTAGGAGACCGGACTGGACCATTCCCAACCGGAGATCGGCCAGAGAAGCGGCCTCGTATCATCTACGTGAGTCAGGAAGTCGGCGAATGTGTGTCCGAGCCAGCCGATCAAAAACCAAAGCATTAGCCTGCGCCGGTCGAAACGCCCCAGACGCATCGCGCCGTAGATCCCGAGTAGCATAACCACCGGCACCGCCGAGTGGAGCGCGGAGCCCGTTCCGCCGAAGGGTCCCGAAAAGTAGATCTTCTCCAACATTCCCTCGGAGTGCATCGAAGCCCATCCCTCTGTTAGATAAGCCGTGCCGACGTAGTAAGCGGTTCCCGCGAAAGACGGCAAGTCCGGTAGCGCCGCCCCGACCGCACCGGCTATTCCGGCGGCCCGTCCGGCCTTGACGCCGTGCTTGGCGAGTGCCCACGTAAAGAACGAGTGAGAGTAAGTCTCCAAGGCTAGGAGCCCTGCTTCCGGGATCGCTCTCCCCGGAACGGGGCGATATGGGTTGTGGGGGACACCGACGATCCTTTCCACGCACATGAGTCCGGGACTATTATCTGACACCTGCATTGTGCGCAGGCCATCATAGTAACCTCTGAAGCGCCCGGCGACACCTCCTTGCTCTATCTTCCGGGGCTTGGGATACTTGCCATAGCTGGCAGCGCGGGAATCTCCACAGAAGAGTGCAAAAGAGATCTCCTAAGCCAGCCCCAGAATCGCAAACGATGGTCTGCGCGCAACATGGCAGGCCCGGAAGGGTGACCGGACATGAACATTTCCAAAGACCCCATAGATCTTCTCTCCGTAGGTGAAACCCTGATCGACTTTATCTCCGTGGAGCAGACCGACTGGCTACGAAACGCCTCCACTTTCCGCCGCTACCTGGGCGGGTCGCCCGCCAACATCGCGGTAAACGTCTCTAAACTGGGCGGCGCCTCGGCGGTGCTCTCGAAGACCGGGATCGGGGCTTTCGGCAAGTTCATAAAGAGCGAACTCCAGCGCCACGGCGTCTCGACCGACTACCTGGTAATGGACCATCGTACCCGCACGACGGTCGCGTTCGTCTCTTCGACGAGCGGAAAGCCGGACTTCGAGATAGCACGCAGCGGAGATTACCTGCTAAGACCCGAGGAAATCCTTGAGGAATCGGTGCGCCGCTCCCGCATCGTACATGCCTCGACTTTCGCCCTGTCGCGCGAGCCCTGCCGCTCCGCCGTCCGGAAGGTGCTCCGTACGGCCCGCGAAAACGGCCAGAAAGTATCCCTGGACCCGAACTACAGCCAGCGCATCTGGCCCCATCACAAAGAAGCGATCCAGGTAATAGAAGAAATGTTTCAATACGTTGACATAACAAAACCTTCTCTCGACGATGCGATCAGGATCTTCGGCCCCGAGCAAACTCCAGAGAAATACATCGCGCTGTTTCACGAGATGGGCGCGGGTACGGTGGTTTTGACCATGGGCGCGGATGGTCTGCTGGTCTCGGAGAAAGGTAGGTTGGTCTGTCACCTCCCCACCCGAACCATAGACGTGGCAGACGCCACCGGGGCGGGCGACGCCTTCTGGGCCGGATTTTTAGTAGCCCTGCTCGATGACAACTCGCTGGAAAACTGCGCCCTCTTCGCCCGCGAGGTAGTGGAGATGAAGCTGGCGCGGGTAGGACCGCTACCCCTCGAAGTGGACCGTCAGGAAGTCTACGACAAGATGAAGAAAGCAAAGGTAGAGTACGAGTTGGCAACAGAGAAAGAACTAAAACAGCATGCCGGTACGGAATAGAGTGGTATCGGGGTCTCCATAGAGAATATTCCGGTGCATATAGCCTTCGTGAACCCGCACGGCAATTTCGATCCGGGCAACAGCTACATAGCCGCCCACCCGGATTTCGGGGGACAACTCGTCTACGTCCGGGAGGTTGCCCGCGCGATGTCGGAATTGGGCCATAGAGTAGACATCCTGACCCGCCGCATCGTAGACCCCGAATGGCCCGAGTTCGGAAACGAAACGGACTCATACCCGAACTTCGAGAACATCCGAATCCTCCGCTTCCGATGCGGCCCGGATCACTTCCTTCCCAAAGAGGAGCTCTGGCCCCACCTGGGCGGGTGGACAAAGCGTATAGCGGGGTTCTACAAAGAAGAGGGAGCATGGCCGTATCTCTGGACCGGCCACTACGCTGACGGCGGCCTGTGCGCCGCCCTGCTGGAGGAAGAGTCTGGGGTTCCGTTCACTTTCACCGGACACTCGCTCGGCGCGTCGAAGCTGGACTTACTGATGCAAAGTACGAGAGACGAACCTGACGGCATGGCCCTCGCGGCATTCGAAGACCGTTACCACTTCGGGATTCGGATAGAAGCCGAGCGCACGGCCATGTCGCGGGCGACGGCCATCGTAACCAACAGCTCCATAGAACGGCACGAGCAGTACGGACACCCCGCTTACGACCGGGCGACGGACGCGGGGGCCGACGGACGATTCGCTGTCATACCGCCCGGCGTCAACCTCGACATTTTCAGCCCGGAATCCCAAAGTCCGTGGGAGGAAGAAGTGCGGGATAAAGTTCGAGAGGCTCTCGAACGCGATATATCGCCGAAACGTAGGCATCTACCGGCGGTAATCGCCTGGAGCCGTCTGGACCCGAAGAAGAACCATCTGGCCCTTGTAAAGGCGTTCGCCGTGGAACCCGAGCTGAGAGAGAAGGCGAACCTCGTCATGATCACCCGCGGCCTGGATGACCCTCTGAGAGATCCCGCGCCCGCCAACGAGGAGCAGCGGGAGGTCATCCATACGCTGACCGCCGAGATGGACCGGGCGGATCTCTGGGGTAGCGTTTCGGCCTTCAGCCTCTCCGGCCAGACGGTCCTGGCGGCGCTCTACCGTTGGGGCGCGCAGACCGGCGGGGTATTCTGCCTGCCCGCCGAGCACGAGCCTTTCGGGATGGCCGTGATCGAGGCGATGGCCGTCGGCTTGCCCGTGGTCGCAACGAGCAACGGTGGGCCAAAGGAGATCACGGGCAACGGAGAGTTCGGGCTCCTGGCGGACCCAACGGACCCCGCCGACATAGCCCGCCAACTGCTCCGCTTGCTCAATGACCCCGAGATGTGGCAGGACTACGCCAGGCGCGGACTCGAACGGGTACTCGGCAGCTACAACTGGCGGCAGACCGCCGAGGGTTATCTGGGACTAATAGAGTATTCCGACCAAGGTTCGATCAGGAAGAACTCACGAGCCTTCATCCCAGACTACTTCCGCGAGCCTTACGCAGCCGATCCGCCACGCCTCGAAAGTTGGACGCCCTCGACACCAGGCATCGAACCATCGTAACCGGCGAGAGAAAGGACAGTTCCATGCACGTCGCGTTCATCAACCCCCAGGGAAACTTCGACCCCAACGACTCTTACTGGACGGCCCATCCGGACTTCGGTGGACAGCTCGTCTACGTGAAGGAGTTGGCCCTGGCGATGGGCAACCTCGGCCACAAGGTGGACATCTTGACCCGTCGCGTCGTGGACCCCGAATGGCCCGAGTTCGAGGACGAAACGGACTCTTACCCGGACGCGCCAAACGTCCGAATCCTCCGCATCCGGTGCGGCCCGGATCGCTTCCTGCCCAAAGAGGAACTCTGGCCTTACCTCGGCACGGAGTTCGTCCCGAACCTGCTGGATCATTACGAGAAGGAAGGCTCCTTCCCGGACGTGGTGACCTCCCACTACGGCGACGGGGGATTGTGCGCAGTCCTGATCGAAGAACAGAGAGGCATCCCGTTCAGCTTCACGGCCCACTCCCTGGGCGCCCAGAAGATGGACAAAATGAGCATACCGCGCAAGAACATCGCCGGGGTCGACGAACGCTACCGTTTCTCCCGGCGGATAATCGGCGAGCGTCTCGCGATGAATCGCTCTTCGGTGAACATCACCAGCACCCTGCAGGAGCGCTACAACCAGTACACTCACAACGCCTACCGCGGAGCAGTTGACGCAACGGACGACGAACGGTTCGCCGCCGTCCCGCCCGGCGTGGCGCTCCACATCTTCGACAAGAACTCCGAATACGAGGAAGAGGACCGCGTACACGCGCACGTGCGGGCTTGCATGGAGCGGGACCTCGCCCCCGAGCGGCTGGATCTTCCGTGTGTGATCGCCTCCAGCCGGCTCGACCCCAAGAAAAACCACCTCTCCCTCGTAGAAGCTTTCGCCGGAAGCCCCACGCTCCGGGAGAACGCGAACCTCGTAGTCTTCACCAGCGACCTGGAGAATCCGCTGGAGGACTACAAGGAAGCCGACGACGGAGAACGGGCAGTGCTCGACAGCTTGATGCAGGTGATAGAGCGCGAAGGTCTCAGGGGCGAGGTCTCGATGTTCGCCCTCCACAACCAGCGCGAGCTGGCGGCAGCTTACCGGCATCTCGCCCCGCTCCGCTCCGTCTTTGCCCTTACGGCGAACTACGAGCCCTTTGGACTAGCCCCACTGGAAGCGATGGCCGCTGGACTTCCGGCGGTCGTCACCAAGTACGGCGGCCCCAGTGAGAGCATGAGGAGCGGCGAAGAAGAGTACGGGATACTGGTAGACCCCGCGAACCCGGAGGAGGTAGGCGCGGGCCTCTACAGGCTAGTCGGGAGTACGGAACGCTGGCGGCAGTACGCCGATGCGGGCTACAATCGGGTGCTCGAAAGATACACCTGGGAGAAGACCGCCGAGGGATACCTGGAGGCGATCTCCGGCAGCCACCGGGATGCCGTAGCCGGAAAGCACGAAGATCAGGCAACTGCTGTCGCCGTCAGCGATCAGGCCGGAGACGCACCGCTATCAGAAAACGGTACTCAGACGGACGGACGGCTGGAGATTCCGGCGTACTTCACCGATCCGGAGTCGGACGGCGTTACCGTGGAGCTACTCGACGAGCTTTACTACAGGCTAGACGTGCTGGCCGTCGGGGAGGCTCTCGTGGACTTCATCTCACACGAGATGGCCCATTCGCTCAGGACGGCACGGAGCTTTACCCGATACCTGGGCGGCCAGCCGTCGAACGTAGCCGTCTACGTCGCCAAGCTCGGGGGGCGTTCGGCGATACTCTCCAAGGTAGGCACAGATCACTTCGGCGAGTACCTCGAAGACCAACTCCAGCATCACGGCGTCGATACCGAGGCTGTAATGCGAACCAGCGAGGCCGCGTCCACCAACGCCTTCGTCACCCGGACCGTCAGCGTCCCGGATTTCCAGATAAACCGCGGCGCCGACGCCTTATTGAACATGCGCGACGTACCGGACGAGTTGATCGAACGGGCCAAGGTCATACACACCTCCGCGTTCGCCCTCTCCCGCGACCCGGCTCGGCTCGCGGTTCGCCGGGCGATGAGGCTGGGCCACCGTCTCGGCAAGACCGTCACCCTGGACCCGAATTACGATCTCCGCATCTGGCCCGACAAGGAAGAGGCATGGGAGGTATTGGCCGAAGTGCTGCCCTACGTAACTGTTGTCAAGCCTTCCCTGGAGGACGCCCGGCGACTCTTCGACTACAACATGGACGACGAAAGCCTCAAAGAAGCCTGCCTGCGAGACTTCCACGACCTCGGGGTCGAGGTGGTGATCTTCACCAGCAGTGGCGGGATGGTAACCGTCTCGGACGGTTCATCCGTGGAAGAAGTCGGACCTCTTTCCAGAGCCAAGATAAAGAGCGTAACCGGCGCCCGCGACGCCTTCTGGTCCGGATTACTGATGGCCCACCTGGACGGGCACGACTGGTCCGCGTGCGTCAGGTTCGCCCACGAAATCGCCCGGATGAAGCTCGGCGTCGAAGGCCATATCGAACGTATGATCGACCGGCAGACGATCTACGCCGGCCTCGGGCTCTCAACCCAGAAGGTCTGAGCTTCATGTCGTCAGAGAAGAAGATAACGAACCTCCCGCAATTGGTCGAGACGCTTTCCTCCGAAGACCGGGCGCTCTTCGGACGCATCTTCGACGTCAGCGCCACGACTGGACGTCTCGACCCGCCGGAGAGTATGAAAGGTTGGATCGAGAACTCCTTCGGCTCCGTAGACGCCGTCCGGGAACAGCGCATTGTCAAAGTGACTAACCTCATAACTCTCCAGGGCACGCTATTCAACGAGCTTCGGTCCTCCCGGCCGTCCGACACCGGCACGGACCTGGACCTGGAAAGCGAGATAGAGAAGAACGTCGGGGACCCGTTCTGCCATCCAGAAGACGGTACGCCCGCGGACACCTTCGGCCGCGTCCGGGGCCGCTTCTCCACGACCGCCTCGAACATCGCCAAATACGACGGCTTCCACGGAGTCATGGTCTTCGACGACCACAACCCGCTCCACTTCACCCCCGAAAAAGTGGCCGACTACATAAACGTCGGCCTCCAGTGGGGCCACAAAGCCATCGAAACAGATCCGGAGGCCCGATACTTCTTCCTGATGTGGAACTGCCTCTGGCGGGCCGGAGGTTCCCTGATCCACGGCCACGCCCAGGCCACCGCCACCCGCAACTTGCACTACCCGAAGGTCGAACACCTCCGCCGCGTAGCCCACTCATACGCCGCCGAACACGACTCCAACTACTTCGACGACCTCTACCGAGTCCATGACGCCCTCGGTCTTGGCTTCCCCTGCCCCGGCGGCGTCCGGGGGTTCGCCAGCCTAACCCCGATCAAGGAGAGAGAGCTGATCTTTTTAGGCAACAGCCTGGAAGACGAGTCTCTCCACCAGGCGGTAGCCGCTGCGCTCGAAAGCTATGTGAGCGATATGGGCGTGAGCAGCTTCAACGTCGCGTTCTACACTCCCCCGCTGACATCCGACGGCAGGGACTGGTCCGGCTTTCCGACCGTGGTGCATCTGGTGGACCGGGGAGATCCGGCGAGCCGAACCTCGGACATGGGTGCCATGGAACTCTACGCCGCAAGCGTGGTAGCCACGGACCCGTTCCGGGTAGCGAGAGTCCTGAACCCTGGATCGGATGGTCAATGAAGTACCACGCTTTTTTTATCGCACTCTCGGCCAGTGTGCTCTTCGTCCTCGTTACGCCGATCTTCACGACAGAAAGTGTCCGTAAACCGGGAGCCCTGCAGCACCTCGAATTCGGCTGGCCGCTAACATTCGTATCCCAAGACCAGCGATTTCTGCCTCCCTGGCCGCCCAACCGCGCAGTCTTCGGGTCCATTCTGGAAACTCCCACAGACTTCCTCCCGACGCGATTCCTGCTGAACGTCGTCGTTGTGTTCGGCGTGCTCGTCCTAGTCTCTTACATCGTTTCGCGGAGTCTCTCAGCTACAAGACGCGCGACGTTGTTGAGAGGGCTCGTCTTCACCGGATACGGTGGTTTCATACTTGTGGTCGTCCTGATCGGGGTCTTCATGGTACTGGCGCTGGCGAGCCAGCCGACCGTGCATGACATCCCCGGCCCTTCGGGACCGCCCCCTTCCGACGCCATCCCCGCCGAACCACCCGGATCTTAGACAGGAAGCTCCGCCGGGTCGCCGACTTCGACGCCATGCTCCTCGAAGAATCCCTGATTGACCTCCAGAGCGTATTTGGCGGGTTCGGCGGAGGGATGGGACGTTTCGTCCAGGGGCTGCATGTCCTGAATGTCTATGATGCGGCCTTCGGAGTCCAGGTAGGCGACCGAGAGCGGTATCAGGGTGTCCTTCATCCAGAATGAGAGGGTCGTCTCGCTGTCGAAGACGAAGAGCATGCCCCTTTTTTCTCCGAGTGCAGTGCGCTCCATGAGACCCCGCTGACGCTCGGCGTCGGTGTCGGCGATCTCGACTTGTAGCCTGACAGTCTCACCACCCGAGGCGTCTATGGTAAGCGGTTGAAGCTCAGAGCCAGCCGTGGTCGTCGCCGAGGAATCCGCGGCGTTACCGGAAGTCGCAGGTTCCGTACCCGAGTTGTTTGTTCCGCCGCAACCGGCGAGAACGAAGGCTACCAGGAGCAGAAATATCCACGCGTATCTCATCGTAGGACGAACTCTATCCGCTTGTTCTGTCGGCCTTTGCTCTTGTGGCCGGTGAACTCCATCTCCCCTACCTCACTGGTGTTGGCGACGTGCGTACCGCCGTCGGCCTGAGTGTCTATATCTTCTATCTCTACTATTCGCACGGTCTTAACGTATTCGGGTACGAGATTGGCCTGGGTGCGGATCAAATCCGGGTTCTTCAACGCCTCCTCACGGGGTAGCTCACAGATACTTACCGGATGGTTACCTGACAGGGCCTCATTGGTGAGCCTCTCGATCTCATCCACCACCTCCGAGGTCCACTCGCCGGGAAAAGAGAAGTCCATCCGGGCTCCATCCGCCTTCATCTTGCCGCCGGTCACCTTCGCGCCGAAGTTCTGCCAGATCACACCTGAGAGCACGTGCAGGGCCGTATGGTAGCGCATGTGGGCGTAGCGCCGGTCCCAGTCGAGCGTCGCGGTTACCTGCTCCACGGTCTCCGGGATCGGCGAGTCGAGGACGTGGACGATCTCATCGTCGCGCCGCTTCACGTCCACCACGTTGGCCTGGATGGGACCGACCCCTAGTTGGCCCTTGTCCGGCGGCTGGCCTCCGCCTCCGGGATAGAAGGCGGTACGGTCCAGTGTAAGCTCGCGCCCGGCGTTCTTTACTATTCGGGCCTCGAACTCCCGCAGGTAGGCGTCGGTTGGGAAAAGCTCCTCGGTCAAAGCGCCAGCGTGCCCCGTTCGCGGTCCTTGAAAGTCACGACCTCCCGGTAGCCGACGTCGTGGACGAGCTTGAGGCTCTCTTCGTAGCCAGCGGCGACCTGGTCGGCGGCGTGGGCGTCGGAGGAAAGGATGATGGGGACACCTCGGCGGTGAAACATCTCCAGGAAGTTTCTCGCCGGGTAGATCTCACCTATCGGCTTGCGAAGTCCGGCGGCGTTCACGTCCACCACGACGCCGGAGTCGGCGATGGCGTCGGCAGTCTCCTCCAGCGTCGATGTGATGTCCTTGTCCGGGAAGCGGCGGAAGATCTTGATAAGGTCGGGATGGCCGAGCACTTCGAAGCGACCCGACAAAGCCGCCTCCCGCACGTTCTTGTAGTAGGCCTCGTAGAGGTCGTCGGTCTCCCACTTCTCGTAGATCTCCTGGTGGTCGGGATGGTCCACCTCCTCGTTATCCACCCGGTGGACGCTCCCGATGACGTAATCGTAAGGGAGAGCCGAAGCAACCCGGTCCATCTCCTCCTCGTTGCCGGGCACGAAGTCTATCTCTATCCCCAGTCGCAGCCCGACATCCTGCGACTGTTCTCGCGCCTCCTGAAAGGCCGCAAGGTCTATGTCGTCCAGGTAGCGGTCGTGTTCGGTGATGCCCATCTGTTGGATGCCGCGCGCGTGGGCGACCTCACAGTATTCGAAGATGTTCTCCACGGTCATCGGACGGTCGCCGTGGGCTATGACGTGCAAATGGTAGTCGATCAAAGTCTTCTCCAGTTTCGTAAACGCTCAACGTATCTATCTTATAAGATACCCGGCGTGTTTATACCTAACGGAAGGTCACGATAATGCGCAAGGCAGCTTACGGGATCACAGTGGCGCTCGCCGTCGGGGTAGTAATCGTGGAGCTGCTGCACGCCTCGACCCTCATAATCTTCGCGTTGACCTCGCTGGCCCTGATCGGGCTCGCGTGGGTGCTCGGGCAGGCTACCGAGAGTCTGGGACACCACGCCGGGCCACGCGTCGGCGGCATCCTGAACGCCACTTTCGGCAACGCGGCGGAGTTGATCATAACCATCTTCGCCCTCTCGGCGGGCCTGACGACGGTGGTGAAGGCTTCGATCATCGGCTCCATCATCGGCAACGTGCTGCTGGTGCTCGGGGCGAGCCTGCTCTTCGGCGGCCTCAAGAACGGCATCCAGAGCTTCTCTCCGACCATCGCAGGGATCAATGCCTCCATGCTCGCCATCGTCGCCGCCGCTCTCGCCCTGCCGACGATCTTCGCCGCCACCGTGGGCGAGGGCACGAGCCCGACCACCCTGAGCATCGAGGTGGCGGTGGTGATGCTGGTCCTCTACATCCTGTACCTCATCTACTACTTCCGCAATTCGGAGGGGGAATCAGCGGGCCACTCGGAGGGAGAAGCATCGTTCGGGAAATGGGCTTCGCTCGCGCTGCTGTTGGGCGCGACCGCCACCGTCGCCTACGTCTCCGAAGCGTTCGTGGGGGCCATAGATCCGCTGGTTGAGGAGTTCGGCATCTCCGAGCTCTTCGTCGGGGTCATACTGGTGCCAATCGTCGGGAACATCGCCGAGCACATAGTCGGCGTCCAGATCGCCTACAAAAACCAGATGGACTTCTCCATGGCGATCTCGCTCGGTTCCTCCCTACAAGTCGCACTGCTGATAACACCCGTACTCGTGTTCCTCGGTCCGCTTCTCGGGCATCCGCTCAACCTGGTCTTTACCCCGCTGGAACTCGGCGCCCTGGGAGCGGCGGTCCTGGCGACCGGGTTTATAGCCCTGGACGGCAAGTCCAACTGGCTGGAGGGCGCGATGCTCTGCGGCCTCTACACCATCGCCGCGCTGGCATTCTTTTTCGCTCCGTAGGCCGTCCGGGGCTTCAGTCTTTGGTGGCGATATAGTAGCTGTTCTGGAAGTCGTGGGGTAGTTGCTCTACCTTCACCTTCGTAAATCCTGCCTCTTGAAGCATATCATGAGCCTTCTCCTCGCCCCACATCGCGCCCAGCCCCGCGCCGTCCTGGGCAAGCGAGACCGTCATGCAGTGCATGGTCGAGATGGTGTACAGGAACGGGCCTATGGGATGGTCGAGGTTGTTGTGGTGATGGCTGGAGCCCGCGATATCCTGCATCAGGTAGACGCCCTCATCTTTGAGAGCCCTAGCTATTCCGGCGAGAACCTCGGCGGGCTTCGCCTGATCGTGGACCGCGTCGAACGTGGTGATCAGGTCGTAGCGACCCTCTTCATCCATCGTGGAAACATCTTTGGCCTCGAAACGGACGTTGGTAGTGCCATTTTCCTCAGATTCGGAGCGTCCCCGGGCCACGGCCTCTTCGGAGAGATCGTAGCCCGCGAAACGGCTGTTAGGGAAAGCGCGGGCCATGAGGTTGATCGCCCGCCCGCTGCCGCAACCGACATCCAGCACGTCGATGCCCGCTTCGAGGCGCTCGGTAAGTCCTTCGACCAGCGGTAGGATGTGATCGAGCAGCGCCGGCAGCACCGTCTGGCCGCTGTCCTCGGCCATGACCTCCTGAAAGCGCGGGAACGCCGAGTAAGGAACCCCGCCACCGTTCTCGAAGCACTCGACTATACTGTCCTCGACGGACCCTAGAAGCGAGATGTACTGGACGAAGGCGGCGATGTTATCCGGCGCCGCCTTACGGGTGAGAAAGGCGGCGTGCTCCGGAGGAAGCTGGTAGGTTCCGGCCTCGGGGTCGTGCTCGACGATACGTCCCACCACCATGGCGCCCAGCCACTCTCGCACGTAGCGCTCGTTCAGTTTGGCCGCCTCGGCGATCTGCTCGCTGGTGGAGGGCGGCAAATCGGCCAGGGCGTCGAACAGGCCGGTCCGGTGGCCTATGGAAGTCATCAGCGCCATCGCGCCCTCGTTCAGGACGCCAACCATCCTGTCGGCGAACGCTTCCGCTCTCTCCTGGTCAAACTGTTGTGTATCCAACGGTCTTCCTTTCCTTGCCTCTCCTTCCTCACTATTAAAGTGTCTGCGACGCCCTGTCTCATCCCCCATTTGAGTGATTTCCTCACCCGCACAACCCGTTCGGGTCTTTTCGAGGATCAGACTTTCTCAGCCCGGATACCGTACATAAGCGGCACCGAAGGCACGCCTTCTGGCGGAACCATTCTGCAGCCTGACAATTCTCGCATCCCGGTGAACTTCCGCTCGCCGTTGGAGTATGGATACTCTTCCAGAGCCACCACCTTCAACCCGACCCCGGCCAGCGCCGTGACCACTTCACCGAGCCCCCACCGGAAGATATGGCACCCTTCCGGGTTCTCGAAGTCCCGCTCGCCTTCCACGAACCCCGCCGGCGTGAGGGCGCCGCCGGACTCGCCCACGTAGTCGCCGACACCCTCTTCGAGTGGCAAAGGCTCTCCACCGGAGGGATATCCGTATGCGAGGTTCCAGCTCTCGTCGAACATATCCGACACGGGGTGGAACTCGACCATCACGAAGCGTCCACCGGACCGTAGTATCGCCGAGATCCCTTCGGCCCAGGTTCGGAGATCCGGCAGCCAGCAGACGACCCCGTAAGAGGCGAACACGATGTCGAAGCGTTGACTGCGTCGCTTCGTCGCCTCCAGCCATTCGTAGACGTCGGCCCGCACGAACTCCGCCGGGATACCGGACTCGCGGGAAAGGTCTTTAGCCGCGCGGATGGCCGCGTCGCTGATATCCACGCCGGTCACGGACGCGCCGATGAGAGATAGGCTGACCGAATCGCCCCCCGAATTGCACTGGAGATGCGCCAGCGACGCGCCCCGCAGATCTCCGAGCAACCTTCGCTCCTCCGGGAAGAGGGTGCTGCCGCCGTCGCGGAGGAAGCCGGCGAGATCCCCGCGATGGCTGTCGTGGGCCTTGGAGACCGCGTTCCAGGAGCGCCGGTTCTGGTCACGGAACTCTCGTCCGCTCAAGCCACCCTCCCAGAAAAATCCCCGGCCACCGAGCGCAGTACCTCGTGGAAACCTTCCACCGTGTCGCACCAGCTAGGGAGCCGGGCAGCCCGATGAAAGGCGGCAGCTGACATCCGGGCGCGGAGGTCCGGGTCCTCCGTGAGGAGGTCGATGGCCCCGGAGAGAGCATCCACATCGTCCGGGGGCGCCAGGATGGCGGCGTCCGCTCCGACCAGCGCAGGGACCGGCCCCACGTCGCAGGCGATGACCGGCAGGCCGGCAGCGAGCGCTTCAGCGTAGACCATCCCGTACCCCTCGTACCGCGAAGGGAGCACGAAGAAATCTGCTGACGTGTAAGCAGCTTCGAGCGCCGCATCGTCCACGGCGCCTTCCACGAGGATTCCCGGCGAGTCCCCGATCTCCGCCCGCACCCGGTCCGCGTATCCGAGGTCCGCTTCGTTCTCTCCGAGGAACCTGAGGATTGCGCCCGGCCTCTCGCGGCGTTTCCAGGCTTTCACGAGATCCAGAATGCCCTTGCGCTCTATCCATTGCGCTACGCAGAGGGCTACGATTCCATCACGGTGGACATCGAGGTCAACCTCGACAGCAGCCGGAGCCAGGCGGTCGAAGCCGGGTGAGACGACAGCGATGCATTCGGTGGAGACCCCGCGAGATTGCAGAATGGCTTTGCCATGTACGCTCACGGTGATGAGCCGGTCGGCGCGGAGCAACGGGTCCTCTAAGGCTCGGTTGGTTCCGAGGGCGGCGACGCTGGGCAGTTCGTGAATTAGCGCCACGACCGGGCGCTCCCGGCGCCACAGGTCGAGCCAGGGCGCCGTCACCGTACAGGCCAGGGCGTCCACGACCAGCACGTCGAAATCAGCAGGGTTCAGCGTCGCGAGGTCCGGTGCGGAGGCTTCCTGTTCCTCTTGAGACGTCCCACAAGGCACGACTTCCATCACGTCTACACCCCGCTCCCGCATACCTTCGATAACGCGGGCATTGTACAGGTAGCCTCCGGTCAGGCGCGAGGTATCCCCGACGGTAAGAAAAGCGGCGCGCAGATTCGCGCCCGAGTCACTCATTCGATGCGGTCGTCGCGGGCGGCGTAGACTTGCGGGGACTCCCATATCCGGACCGCGAGTGATTCGAGTCCCTGGCCTTTCAAGGGTGGAGAGAGCCGCTCCCAGCAGTAGTCCGCCACGGCTTCGGCGGTAGTGTTGACGTCTTCGAGTCCAGGCACCTCGGCCAGATCCCGGTAGTGGAGCGAGGCGGCGAGGTCTTCCACGGCCGGCCGCAGTTGGCCGATGTCGTAGAGGGTCCCGTCGTCGTGGAGGTGTTCGCCACGGACTATCACCTCCATACGGTAGGTATGGCCGTGCATCCGGGTGGCGGGACCGAAGTCTCCGACCAGGCGATGGGCTGCCTCGAACTGTGCGGCCACGTAGATTTCGTACACCCTATCCTCCTTATCCGTCACCGTAGGTCAAGACCACCTGAAGAACCTCGCCGGGACGTTCGTCCACCAGCCGGTATGCTTCCGGCGCTTGCTCGAACGGGAAGCGATGGGAGATCAGGAGATCCAATGCGAGCCGCGGGTCTTCCAGCAACCCTACGACGGTCTGTAGCCGCCGGGCGTGGTCCCAACGTCCCCCGAGTTCAGGCGGTATCCGGCCAACCTGCGAAGAGCGGAGTCTTACCCGTCCCCGGTGAAAACGTCCCCCGAGCATGAGCGAGACCGGCTTGGTCCCGTACCAGGAAGCCACCACGACGGTCCCCTCTATCGCCACGTTATCTATAGCCTGCTGTAGCGCGTCCCCCGAACCGCTGGCCTCGACCGCCACATCCGCCCCGCGCCCTTCGGTAGATTCCATCACACGATCTTCCAGCTTTTCACCGGGTCCGAAAGCCGCGTCCGCGCCGGCCTCCAGGGCCAGATCCCGCCGCCTTTCGAGAGGATCTACAATCAACACCCGCCCCGCGCCGGCCAGCTTCAGTAGCCGCGCCACCAGAAAGCCTACGACTCCCTGCCCGAAGACCAATGCAGTCTCCCCGAAGCGTATAGGCGTGTCGTGTACAACGTTCAAGGCGGTCTCGAGGTTCGCCGCGAATATGGCCAAAAGAGGATTCAGGCCGGGCGGCAGCCGCACGAGCATATGCGCCGGGACGACGAACGTCTCCTGGTGAGGATGGTGGACGAAGACCGGGTCCCCCGGAGAGAAGCTCTCGACACCTCTTCCGACGTCCAGGACGTGTCCCGCCATCGCGTACCCGAACTTTATCGGGAAGCCGAAGCTACCGTCCAGTGTCGGCAGGTCGAGCGGCAAGTCGAGAGGGACCTCTCCCCGGTAGACGAGCATCTCCGTTCCCTGGCTTATAGCCGAGACCGTAGCTTCGACACGGACTTCTCTGGGTCCGGGAGTCGGGATTCTCTCATGCCGAAGCTCCGGGACGCGAGGTCCCGCGAACCATAGGGCCCTGGCTTCGATCTCGGGGTTCGGCTCAGTCCTCATTCCGGCCAGGATACCCGACCCGGCCGTCCAAAATAAGGTCCGTGCCGTAAGGAATGACGGATACGTCGTCGAGCGTCACCGAATCGGCCAGGTCGCTAATGCCCAGGTCTCCCACGGCCTCGATGCCGGAGCCGAGTATCTTTGGGGCTATGCAAACGGCCAGACGATCCACCAGGCGTCCACGCAGCAACGCCGTTATAAGCCCGGCCCCGCCCTCGACCATCACGGAGCGTACGTCCATCGCGGCCAACTCGGAGAGCAGCGCCTCCAGATCCACCCGGCCTGCGGAATCGGTCGGGGACTCCAGAACTCTGGCGCCGAGGTCGGCCGCCTCCCTACGCCGGTCGTCGGGCGCGTTCTCGGTCACGGCGAGGATGGTGCCGGAAGCGGCCCCGTCCGAAATAACAGCTGCGTCCAGCGGCGTCCGCAAGGTGCTGTCGACCACCACGCGCAGCGGGTCTTTGCCGGAGGCCAGGCGTACCGTGAGGCGCGGGTCGTCGGCGAGGATCGTACCTACCCCCACCATGATCGCGTCGTGTTTGGCCCGAAGTCCGTGGGAAAATCCCAGCGAGTCCGGACAGCTAATCCACTGTGAGCTTCCGGTACACGTAGCCAGTCGTCCGTCGATCGTCTGGGCGTAGCTGACCGTGACGTGGGGCCGTATCATGGATTCTCAAATCTCCGGGCGCGTTTGTTTGCGAGGCGATGTTCTCCTTCCACACATGAGAGGTTAGCACGCCGGATCTGGTACGTTACGTATGAGCAACTACCTTCCGCTATACGAAACGGAGGCCGCATATGGGCGAGGATCGAATACTTCTCGAAGGCATGACCTTCTACGGACACCACGGAACGCTCGCCGCCGAGCGGGAGTTGGGCCAGCGTTTCGTCGTAGACGTCTCACTCTACTGCGACCTGGCCGACGCGGGGCGCTCCGACGACCTCGAAAAGACCGTGGACTACAGCGAGATTCACCGTGTTGCCCGCGAGATCGTCGAGGGAGAACCCGTCAACCTCACCGAAACGGTCGCCGAAAGAATAGCTTCCGCCGTGCTGGAAGAACAGGTTCTGGTGGAGTCCGTGCGGGTCAAGGTGGCGAAGCCGGACGTCCGCCTCGGCAAGACCGTACTCGATGGCTCAGCCGTCGAGATACTCCGGCACCGCTAGATAAAACCGATCCCCGCCAGGGTGCGTAGATACCCATAGAAACAAGGTGTGATCCCAAAGCGGAGAGGCCAAGGCGAGACCTTTGATGAAAGAAAAATCATTCATTTGGGCCACGACGGATTACCCGCCAACGTGCAAACATTACGGCGTGAACGAGAGTCCGGTCTTCGTCAGGAAAAACGCAAACATGTCGCGCCAAAATGGATAGCGCGCCTCCTTTAACCGGCCTCCGAACGGCTCACTCTCCCACCGATGTCAGGTCCGCACATGTAGACGTCCTTACACGACTCTGCACCGACGACCTGATGTCGGCTTTTGGCTTCGAGAATCCCGGACTGACCCGGCGAGCCCTGGAACGGGCGTTCAGCGTGCCCGCCCGGCGGCTGGGGAGACAGATTGCAACGTATGACGAAATCGTAGGTGAGTCGGGGCTGGAGGCTGGTGGGGCCTGGGCGCTGGAACGAATGGCCCGGCTGACGGTGGTCGAGGGACGTGAGAACGTACCGAGAGAAGGCCCGCTTCTTTTGGTCTCCAACCATCCCGGTCTGGCCGACTCCGTAGCCCTTTTCGCGGCCACCCCACGCCCGGACTTGAAGATAGTCGCAGCGGAACGCCCATTTCTGGCAGCGTTGCCGAACACCTCACGATGCCTGCTGACCCTCTCGAAGGGTTCACAGGGGCATTTAGGAGTCGTTCGCGGGGCAGCTCGATGCCTGAGGTCCGGTGGCGCGGTATTGACGTTTCCGGGCGGTAAGATCGAGCCGGACCCCTCAGTCCTACCCGGCGCGGGTGAAGCTCTGGAGCGTTGGTCGGAGAGCGTTAACCTCTTCTCTCGGCTGGCCCCGGACCTCACGGTGGTGCCGGTGCTGGTCAGCGGCGTCATCTCGGAGACCGCCCTAAAGAACCCGCTTATCTTCATGCGCCGCAGGGCCGAGGATCGTAGGTGGCTCGCCGCTACTTTTCAGATGCTCGTGCCGGCTCTGCGGAGCGTAACGACGAAGGTCGTATTCGGGGCGCCGATCCGGACCGGAGATTTGGAAGTTGCCCCGAGCCGGGCCGTGCTCTCCGGGATGCGCCACCTAATGCAGAACCACACCGGATGAAATGGCCCGCCGTAAAGGGTCGCGGTCCGCTCCCGTTCCTGTTCATCACGGTGTTCGTGGACATGGCCGGCTACGGAATCGTGCTCCCGCTCCTGCCGTTCTACGCCGGAGAATACTCCTCGAAAGCCGTGCTCGTCGGCCTACTCGGGGCCCTGTACGCCGCGATGCAGTTCGTCGGCGGCCCGGTATTGGGCGGCCTCTCGGACCGGGTCGGCCGCCGTCCAGTGCTCCTTTCCTGTCTGTTCGGCGCTTCGATGGCGTATCTGTTGCTCGGGTCGGCGGGCACGCTCTCTATGGTGATCGTGGCCGTTGCCCTGGCGGGTGGCGCGAGTGCGACGCTAGCCACCGCCCAGGCCTACATAGCCGACTGTACAGAGCCCGAAGACCGGGCGCGGGGGCTCGGCCTGATCGGTGCCGCATTCGGGCTCGGCCTCATTACCGGACCGGCGGCTGGAGGCCTCCTGAGCCTCCACTCCCTGGGCGCACCCGCCTTCGCCGCCGCCGCGATCGCCTTCTCTAACGTGATCTTCGGGTTCTTCACCCTGCCGGAGTCACTACCTCCGGGAAAGAGGACGCGTACGCCCGTGGCCCGCCTCAATCCCATCACCCAACTGAGAGGCGTGTTGGGGATGAGCGGTATCCGTACGCTACTGATCGTGGTCTTTCTACTGAACCTCTCGTTCGCCGGGCTCCTGACCAACTTCCCGCTTTTCAGCAACGCCCGCTTCGGATGGGACGCGACGTCGAATGCCTTCTTCTTCGCGTTCGTCGGCGTCTGCGCGGTGTTCACCCAGGGAGTCTTGATCGGGCGTCTCCAGTCGCGTTTCGGCGAGGTCAAGCTCGTAATCGGAGGCCTGGCCTTGATGGCCGTAAACCTGGGAATGATGGCGCTCGTGCCCTACGGTCCCCTCCTCTACCCCGTGGTGGGAGCCCTGGCCGTCGGAGCCGGGCTGGCCATCCCCTCGGTCACCTCCCTGATCTCGCGCCGATCGCCGGACTCCGGTCAGGGCAGGCTCATGGGCGGTATCCAGTCCATCCTCAGCCTAACCCTCATCCTCGGTCCGATAATGTCGGGCCTGGCCTTCGACCATCTCGGAGTTCCGGCGCCGTATTGGATCGGAGGTCTGCTCGCGGCCCTGGCGCTCGGGGTGGCCGCGAGATCCCTACTGCCGTCCGGCAAGCCTGTCGAATACCAAGCATCGTACGAGTCACGAGAACCGGGAGTTTGAAAGCATGACTTCTTCACGCGCTACATCGGAGCCCACACTACGAATCGGGATCATAATCCTGACCCTCGGTACGGCGTTCATCCATCTGACGCTCGCCTTCCCGGACGCCGTTTTCATCCTCAACGGGTTGGGTTATCTGGCGCTCCTGGCGGCGCTATATCTCCCGATTCCGCAACTTACTCAATACCGTCACCTGGTACGCTGGACACTCGTCGGATACACGGCGCTGACGATCTTCCTCTGGTTCCTGTTCGGGGCGCGCACCCCGATCGGTTATATAGATAAGTTGATCGAAGTAGCCCTGATAGTGCTTCTAATAGTCGAGGTGCGCCGCAACCGCTAGGCCACCCACCGCCAGGTCACGAAGAGCGTGGTGAGCGCGGCTGCGACGAGGGCGCTGAGCACCAGCCATACCACCAGCGCGGCGCGGTTCCGGGAGAGAAGATACCCTAGCACGATAAACAACGGGAACGTCCCGACCATAAAGCGCGGCAGGCTCATCAAAGGGAACAATGGGCTGGGCGTGAGCAACGGCAAAACCATAAGGATGAACGTGTATGCGGAGAGCCCGGCAGGCAGAAGCGCGAACCCGACCCCCATCAAAACCAGAAAGAGTCCCAGAAAGAACAGGTTCAGCGTGTTCGAGGCTTCGAGCGTCGGCCCGGCTGAAGTACTGAGGAAGAGTGTCTGCGGATCTAAAAGGTATTTGACTCCATCTCCGGCTGTCCTCCAGGCGTCTCCGGCTGTGGTGAGCGGATTGGTCAGGGTACGTCCCCAGTAGTTCTCCTGCTGGCGGGCGGAGATCATTGGGTCCCCAAACCGGACCCACAGAAACGCCCCATACGCGGCGAGCCCGGCCGGCACCAGTCCCAACGCAGCGAGCCCCCGTCCCCCTACCTCACGCCGGTTCCGATCCCACTCGATAAACAGTGGTATCAGCAGGAAGAGTCCCAGGTTTCGAGTCGCAGCGGCCAGGCCGCCGAGCAGCCCGGCGAGCAGGAAGTCGCGTCGCACGTAGGCCGCCCACACGCTGCCGATGGTTAGCGCCAGAAACAGCGCCTCGGTATAGACGGCGTTGAGGAAGAAGGCCGTCGGAAAGAAGGCCAGCGCCAGGGTCGAGGCCCGCGCCGTGCGGACGTCGAATAGCTTCTCCGCTATGCCATAGAGGAAGTACAGCGCGAATAGCGTAGCCAACAGCGAGATCAGGACTCCCCACAGTGCCGGCCCGCCGCCTACAGCAGCCCCGAGCCGCACGAGCATCGGGTACAGCGGGAAGAAAGCAGTCGAGGCCGGGGCGCGGGCCCCGTATCCCTCCGTGGCGATCTCCGAGTACCAGCCGCCGTCCCAGTGCGCCCAGTAGTTCAGAAACCCTGGCGGCTCCAACGGCTCGCCACCGGGTTCAGCCGCCGGCAGAAAAGCCGCAGCCAACGCGCCAACCACTAGAAAGAAGACCCGCGAGGCGGCGAAGACCGCCAGGACGAACGGCCAGGCGGAAGTGGGCTTAGTAGCGGAGGTTGGGGCCACGGCTGATCGCCAGGACCGCCCCGGTGAAGGCGAGGATGGCGAGGAGGAAGACGATGCCTACAGTCGGGTACGGGTTCATGTCCGAGATGCCGAGCGCCGCGTAGCGGGCGGCGTCTACGGTATGGAAGATCGGGTTGAAAAGCGTCGCCGTCCGCAGGATCGGCGGGAGCATCTCCACCGAGTAGAACACCCCGCCCAGGAACGCCAGCGGCTGGATGATGACGTTGGTGAGAAGGGATATATGATCTATCCTGCTCGCCAAAGCCCCGACCATCGTCCCGACCGACGCGAAGATAAAGGACGAGAGAATGCCGATCAGGAGCAGCAACATCGGGTGCGCAACCGTCACCCCGATAAACGGCGCCCCGACCAGGAACACCCCGGCCCCGATCATGAGCCCGCGCAGCGTCCCGCCCAGGGAGTAAGCCAGCGCGATCTGTATGTCGCTCATCGGGCTGATGAGCACCTCGTCTATGTAGCGCTCCCGCTTGGCGTCGAAGACCGACCACGACGAGTTCATGTGCGAGCCCGTAACCAGGTTCATGAACGCAATGCCGGGCAGGATGTATTCCAGGTATGGCACGCCGTTGACCTCTTTGATGCGGCTACCAAGAGCGAGCCCGAAGACCACCAGGTAGAGGAGCGAGGTGAGGAGCGTCGGGACCACCGTCTGCATCCAGACGCGGGCGAAGCGCAGGATCTCGCGCGAGAGCAGCGTCCGGAACGGCCTGTCAGCTAACACTACGGCCCACCACCTTCATGTACACGTCTTCGATGTTGCCGACCCCGTAGCGACTCTTCAGAGCCTCGCTCGTGTCTTGCACCGCGATGCGCCCGTCGTTGATTAGCGCCACCTCCTCGCAAAGCTCCTCGGCCTCTTCCATGTAGTGGGTCGTCAGGAGTATCGTGAGGCCGCCCCGGTTCAACTCCCGGATGTACTCCCACAGAGAGTACCGCAACTCCACGTCAACCCCGGCCGTCGGCTCGTCGAGGAACAGTATCTTCGGTTCGTGCATCAGGGCGCGGGCGAAGAGCACCCGCCGCTTCATCCCGCCGGAGAGCGTGTTGACCCGCTGCTTGCGCTTGTCCGTCAGGTTGAATCGCTCCAGAAGCTCTTCCGAGCGCGCGCGGGCCTTCTTCTTCGGGACGCCGTAGTAACCGGCGTGATAGATCAGGGTTTCTTGCACGGTCAGGAACTTGTCCAGGTTGATCTCCTGCGGCGACACCCCGATCATGCGCCGCGCTTCCTTGTACTCCTCGTAGGCGTCCTTCCCGAAGACCTCGACACTCCCGGAGTTCGGCCGCACGAGGCTAACGATGCTGTTTATGAGCGTGGTCTTTCCGGCCCCATTCGGTCCCAAAAGCCCGAAGAATTTTCCGGCTTCGATGTTCAGCGAGACCCCATCCAGGGCCGTAAAACCGTTCTTGTAAGTCTTCCTTAACTCATCGACTTTGAGCGCCGGGACCCGTCCGTTGTGTCCGTTCCTCATCGTCTCCACAGAGCCAACACCTCCCCCGCCGCTTTCTCGCCGGAGAGCATGGAACCGTTTATGGAAGAGTCTTCGGTGTACTCGCCCGCCAGCACGAGACCCGTCGTCGATGCCTGATTTCGCGGCAATCGCCGGTGGATGCCCGGTGGCTGGGAGAATTGGGCGTAAGGTATCCGGTACACCGCGAGCGGGCGCAAATCCGCCATCGGGTACCAGCGGGTGATGTCTTCTACTCCTAGCCGGTAGACCTCTTCGTCCGGTAGGTCCATATTGCCGAGTGCGACGGCGCACACGAGATCCTGCCCGTCCGGGGCGTAGCTCTCTGAGATGTTGCTGATCTGTACTACGTTGTTCAAAAATCCTCCGTCTTCGGCGTTCAGCGAGATCTTCTTCCCGCCGATATTGCCTCCGGCATAATAAATACAGAGCTGGCCCAGGGAACCATTCGGCGTCATCTCACCGGCGAGTCCGCCGGCTACCGGAGCATCCGTGGCAACGACGACCGCATCGGCCTCGTGTTCTTCCCCGGCAACTTCGACACCGGAGACCCGTTCGCCCTCGTGCAGCAATTTCTCGACCGGGCTGTTGAGGTTTACCACACCCTCCGGTAGATGCGAGGCAAGCTGCTTGGGAATTTCACCCATGCCCCGCGAAGGGACGGCCGTCGCGCCGTTGGCGAGCATCTTGAAAGTAAACCGGAGCACCCGCGCCGAAGTGCCGAGCGAACGGTCCAGAAATATTCCCCCGTAGAACGGCCTGAAGAACTCGTCTATAAACTTCTCCGAGAAACTGAAACCTCGCAGGTACTCCAGGCTGGAAGAGTCTTCGCCCGGAACCTCCGAGACGGCCTCGGCTTCGATAGAGTTGACATCGAAGGCCAGCCCGAGGGTGCGGAGCTTGTCCCCGAAGGTTGCGGCGTCCGAGAGTACGGAAGGCAAGATGGCTGACAGGTCGCGCCGGGGGTCCGATAGGACGCTCTTGTTTCGGCCCCGGCAGACCACGGCGCCGGGATCGAACTTGCGAAGGTCCAGCTTTCCGTGGTCCAGGTGTCGCCGGGCTGCGGGGTAGGCGGTGAAATAGACCTGGAAGCCCCGGTCAAATAGAAAGCCGTTACGCTCATCCGTGCGGACGCGGCCGCCTACGCCGTCGGAAGCCTCGAAGAGTACAACCCCCACGTCGTTTTCAGCCAACACTTTCGCACAGGTAAGGCCGGCAAGACCGGCCCCGACTACAATTACTTTCATAAGGCTAAGAGTCTAACGCTCGAAGCGCCTCCCGACCATAAGAGATCGCACACTACATGCTCGTTACCTTATACTTCGGGTGGGATGCCGACGCGATCGAACTTATTACTGTTGCAGGATGGGTCCCCGGAAGGGTTCGTAGAAGTATTTACGAAGTCGTTCCGGGAACTCTGGCCGGAGATAGCCGGGCAGGCGCCCCGTATAACCGTGGCGCTGGCCCTCTTTGCAATCTTTGTGTTCTTCGCAATAGTCGCCCGCCGGGCGCTGAGGACGGCGCTCGCAAGGACGGCGATGGCGCCCCGCATCCGGATTTTAGTAGTACGGATGGTCATGATCTCGACCATCGTAGTCGGCGGCCTTATATTTCTCGTGGTGGTTACCGAAGCCTCTCTGGGGCGTGTCATAACCGGGTTCGGGCTGCTCTCTGTCGGCATCGGGCTCGCGCTCAAGAGTCCACTAGAAAACATGATCTCCGGCATCCTCACAATCCTCGTAGCGCCTTTCAGGATCGGGGACGAGATCGAGGTGAGCGGCTACGCCGGTAGAGTGGAGGACATAAGCATCCACGACACTATCATCCGAACTTTCGACGGGAAGCGGGTCGCAATCCCGAACTCGGACGTCTACCTGAACCCCGTGACGAACCAGACGGCCTACCCCATACGTCGCTTCGACGTGCTCGTCGGCATCCACTACAACGACGATCTGCCAAAAGCAGTCGGCATAGCCCGCGAGACGCTCGACGAAACCGAAGGCGTCCGCAAAACTCCGGAGCCGCAGGTGCTGGTCACCACGCTCAACGAGTTCTCTGTGGACATGATCCTGCGCTTCTGGTCGGACCCTTCGATGCAGAGCGAGTTCAAGATGATCTCCGACGTGACCACCGGCGTCAAGCTCGCCTTCGACCGGGAGGGCATTACGATACCGTTCCCCATCCGGACCCTCCACATCCCCGACGGCGAAGCGAAGGGAGCCGGAGAGCTGAATATCCGAATGACGGACGACGCTCCCAACGGCTCTAAGAACCAGGGTTAATCGGTGAAAGATCGTCCGGTCGCGCCACCGCGTGTAACCGGATAACCTGTGTCCGGATGGCCTCACCGTACATAACCGGCAGACTGGGCGAACTGGCGCGTCTCTTCTTGAAGCTGGGCGTTATAGGGTTTGGAGGTCCGGCCGCCCACATTGCCATGATGCGCGAGGAAGTCGTGGTGCGTCGTAGGTGGATGGACGACCAGGAGTTCCTGGACCTCGTGGGAGCGGCCAACCTCATCCCCGGTCCAAACTCCACGGAGCTTGCGATACACCTCGGCCGGGTGCGGGCCGGTTGGCGGGGTCTCCTCGTTGCCGGTACGTGTTTCATAGTACCGGCCACCCTGATCGTACTGTTCTTCGCCGTCCTGTACGGCCGCTACGGAAGTACCCCGGAGGCCGAACGAATCCTCTACGGGATCATCCCGGTAATTATCGCAGTGATCGCCAACGCTCTGTGGGGACTGCTCAGAACAGCCGTCAAGGACTCGTTGACAGCGATTGTCGGGGCCGCCGCGCTCGTACTCTACTTACTAGGCATCGGCGAGTTACCGCTCCTCGCGGTCGGCGCCCTGGCAGTTCTACTGGCCCGCAGCGCCATCCACCGGAACAGTCTGTCGGTTCTCGTCCCCATCGGTCTCCTGCAACTCCCTTCGGGACTCGGCGGCGGGTCGATTTTCTTGAGCTTCTTGAAGATAGGCTCTGTGCTTTTCGGAAGCGGGTACGTACTGTTGGCCTTTCTACGCACGGAGTTCGTGGCGACGGGCCTGCTCACAGAGCAGCAATTGCTCGACGCCGTTGCCGTCGGGCAGTTCACGCCCGGTCCCGTCTTCACCACGGCGACGTTTATCGGTTACCTGCTGGCAGGCGTTCCGGGCGCGATCCTGGCAACGGTCGGCATTTTCTTGCCGGCCTTCATATTCGTCGCCGTGACCGGCCCATTCATTCCCCGTCTGCGGCGCTCCCCGGTAGCATCGAACCTCCTCGACGGCCTGAACGTAACCTCACTCGCCCTTATGGCCGGCGTCACCTGGCAACTGGGGCGAGGCGCGATCGTGGATCCATTCTCCGCAGTTCTGGCGCTGGTTGCTCTCGGGCTGCTGGTGCGTTTCAACGTCAACGCAGCCTGGTTGGTGATCGGGGGTGGAGTTTTGGGATTTCTCTTTCAGACTTTCTACTGAAACAGGAACTCTAAGTTTTGGCAAACTCCAGCTTTACACCCTGATCGTCGTCGAGCGTAAGCGCGGCGGCAAAAGGTTTGCCGGCCTTGCTCTTGAAGCCTTTGAGTTGTCCGGTCTTGCCTTTTTCGAGCAACTGTTTTGCCTGGGCTTCGCTGACACGCTTGCCGGCGACCGTCTTCCAGATAGCAAACTTGCACCCGCTCTTCCAGGCCGAGCAACCGTAGGATTTCTTCGTCTCGACCACCGGAGAGCCGCACTTGGGACAATTCCCAAGCGATTCCCGGCTGGTGCGCTCCGGCGCGGCCAGCTTCTGGCCCTCCATGCCGCGGACCTCTTCGACCAGCTTCGCGGCGAACGAGCCGATGTCCTGCATGAAGTCTGTGCGGCGCTCCTGGCCGCGTTCCATCCGGGCGAGCCGCTTCTCCCAACTGGCCGTCAACTCCGGTGAGGAGAGCGTGCTGTCTCCGAGAAGGTCTACCAGCGTTTTCCCTTTGTCCGTTGGAACGAGGGCTTTCTTCTCGCGCTCCAGGTATCCAACCCTTATGAGGCGTTCGATGATCGAAGCGCGCGTCGCCGGGGTGCCGAGGCCGCTGTCCTTCATCTGCTGCCGAAGCTCCTCATCCTCCACGAGCTTGCCCGCAGTCTCCATAGCCCCGAGTAGCGCCGACTCCGAGTAACGCGGCGGCGGTTTCGTCTCACCTTCCTTGACACCGACCTTTACGACGTTCCAATCCTGGCCTTCTTCTATGGGCGGCAGGATCGGGGGTTCTTTCTCTTTTTTCCCGCCGACTCCGTCCGGATAGAGCGCCCGCCACCCGGACTCCAGCACCACCCGACCCCTTGAGAGGAACGTCTCTTCTCTGACCTCCGTAACGACCGTCGTGTTCTCGAATCGCGCGTCGGGGAAGAAGACGGATAGAAAGCGCCGCGCTACGAAATCGTAGACCCTCGCCTCGTCCGACGGCAAGTTGCCGGGGGCCTTTTTGTTGGTCGGAACGATTGCGTGGTGGTCGGTTACCTTCGAGTCGTCCACTATGCGTTTACTGATCGGCAACTTCTCGTTCGAGAGCAACTTCTCGGCGAAAGGCGTGAGGTCCGGCAGCGCGCCGGCCGCTTCGACTCGCTTTTTGAGCGTCTTGACCATGTCCTGTGAGAGGTAGCGGCTGGAGGTGCGTGGGTAGGTGATGAGTTTCTTCTCTTCGTAGAGAGCCTGGGCGGCGCGGAGGGTGCGCTCGGCGGTGAAGCCGAACTTCGCGTTGGCGTTTCGCTGTAGCTCTGTCAGGTCGTAGAGAAGCGGCGGCTTCTCGGTCTGCGTCTTTTTCTGGGCCTTGCGGACAGTTCCGGTACCACCACGCACTTTCTCAGCTATGGCGTCGGCGGCGGCTTTCTCCGGGAGGCGGTTCTGTTTGTTCTTGAACCAGACTCCATCGTAGGTCGGTTCGTCCCGCTTGAATCGGGCGTGTACCGTGTAAAATCTCTCGGGTTTGAAGTCTTTGATCTCTTTCTCGCGCTCGACGAGGAGCTTTAGGGTCGGGGTCTGGACTCTTCCGACGGAGAGGACGTTGCCGGGACGCCCGAAGCGGACGGAGTAGGCGCGAGTGGCGTTCATGCCCACGATCCAGTCCGCCTCGCTCCGGCTGCGGGCGGCGTCTTCGAGCGGCTTCATGTTGCGTCCTTCCCGCAGGGAATCGAATCCCTCCCGGATAGATTCCGGGGTGAGAGAGGAGATCCAGAGCCTGCGAACGGGCTTCTTGCACCCGGATAGCCCGTAGAGGTAGGCGAAGATCAACTCTCCCTCCCGACCGGCGTCGCAGGCGTTGACAACCTCGGTCACCGAAGCGTCGCACAGCAACTCTTTCACTACCGAGAATTGATCCCGCGTCTTGTAGTTGACCCGCGCCTTGAACCTATCGGGGAGGATGGGCAGGCTTTCCAGGCGCCACTTCTTGTACTCGTCTCCGTAGGCATCGGGCGGGGCGAGTTCGACTAGGTGGCCGAGCGCCCACGTAACGGTCCAACCATCTCCGAGGAGGGAGCCTTTCTGCTTCCGGTTCCCGCCCAGTACGCCCGCGATATCCCGTGCGACCGACGGCTTCTCAGCTACTATTAGTCTCATTCAGAGAAGTATAAGCGAGAAGGCCGGCGTCACCATCCCGGACTTTTAGGACTCTTGAAGTTCTCCACCCAGCACAACCTTCGCGGAGTCCATGCGAGGTTCCTTGGGGAACTTCTCCAGGGTTATGCCGACCCGCTGGTATTCGCCGACTCTCTCCGGCGCCGCCATATCGAGCGTGCTTTGGCCCTCGGCATCGACCGTGAATGTGCCCGCGCTAATCCGGCCTTCTCCGTTGCCGAACCAGAGCTCGTAGTATTCGTCGCTTTTAGTACGGGGCAAGTCCCAGACTTCCAACGTGGCCTGGGCATTGGGGTCGTTCGCCTTGACCCGCAGCTCTCCCCCGGCTTGCGGCGCTAGTTCCGTCGCCTCCAGGGTGGCAGCGGCTACCGTATCCTGCACGAAGAGATCGGGTACGTAAAGCAACGACAAGAAGACAAGTACAGCGAGTATCGCAGCGGCGACAGCGAAGAGCGGTATTCGGGACGAACCGCGTCTCGGCAGCCCGGCCGTGACACGGGTTTTCAGGTCCGGGGGCGGGGCTTCCGCGAGACTCGCAAAGTCGGATAGCTCTTCGTGGACCTCGCGCAGATCCCGCTCCTCCGACTGGCACGCTTCGCAGTGTCGGAGATGATCCCGGACCTCTTGTTCCTCTCCCGACTCCAATGAGTCTTGTACGTATGGCCCCAGGAGATCCAGAACCCGGCGATGCTCACCCATCTTCCGCCTGCCCATCTATAATCGACACGCTCTCGCGCAGGGCGAGGAGTGCGGCGGTGGTGCGGCTCTTTACGGTTCCAAGTGGCGTATCGGTCCGGCGGGAGATCTCACGCTGGGTAAGACCCTCCATGTAGGCCAACGTCAACACTTCGCGGTGAACCGGCGTGAGACGCGAGAGGGCGGCTGCGATATCGAAGCTCCGCGAAAGGTCTCCGGCAGGGTCCACCTCTTCGGGCTCCAGCGGAAAATCACTGCCGACCGTACGGACCCGGCTCCGCCGACGACGGACCTGATCCGTCGCCCGGTTGCGGGTTATGCGGTAGATCCAGGTGGCGAAACCGGCCTTCGATACATCGAAGCTCGCCGCCCCTCGCCACACGGAAAGGAAGACTTCTTGCACGAGGTCCTCCGCGTGCGTGCGCTCTCTCAGATACCGTATCCCGGCTCCGTAGACGAGCCCGACGTAACGGTCGTAGAGCTCGGAGAAGGCGCGTTCGTCCCCGGACTCAGCGACCCGACGTACCAGAATCTCGTCTCTCTCCTCTTTCACCCCAAGCTCTCTCCGGCTACCATCAGTCGAGGTCAACCATCCCCCGCCACGTACTTCAGGATAAACCATAGCCGTTCCTTCCGCCGCCCGGAGGGTAATACGGTGGATCGATAAAGTGCTGTCTGTGAGCCTACAAACCATATACAACTCTATACGTCACTCTAAGCAGTCTGGATTAGATACCCGAGGAATCCGGGTTGAAGGCCGAAGCCTAAAAAGAGGCCCGCGAACGAAGGCCGCAGGGCGTCCTCAGCTACCCTTTAAACGGCTTTCTTCGTCCGAGTCCATCGGATAGCTATGCTCCTCGTCCGGGAACGTCCCGGACTTGACCTCCGAAAGATATTCCTTGACGCCCTCTTCCATCTCAGAGGATAGCGACGCGTAGCGTTTTAGAAAGCGTGGCGTAAACTCGTCCTGGAATCCTAGCATGTCGGGGGTTACGAGCACCTGTCCGTCACAGCCAGACCCGGCCCCGATGCCGACGACCGGCACGCTCAGGCTCTCGCTCAACAACTCTCCGACCGGCGCCGGGACCGCCTCGATAATTACCATAAAGGCACCGGCTTTCTCCAGCGCCCGGCCCGCCTCCACGAGTTCCTTGGCTTCTTCGGCGGTCTTTGCTTGAACCTTGAAGCCGCCGACTTTCGAGGCCGACTGCGGCAGCAGCCCGACGTGGCCGACCACCGGGATACCGGCTTCGGCGATAGCCCGAACGGCGGGAACCATCTCGACACCGCCTTCCAACTTCACCGCCGCGCAACCGCCCTCTTTTACGAGACGGTTGGCGGAGTGGACGGCTTGCCCGGGGCTCTCATTGTAGGAACCGAATGGGAGGTCTCCGATCACCAGTGCTCGTTCTGTTCCGCGCACGACGGCTTTTATGTGGTGGATCATATCTTCGAGCGTCACGAAGACGGTCGATTCGTACCCGAGCACGACCATCCCGAGGGAATCCCCCACCAGCATCACGTCCACCCCGGCCCGGTCCAGGATGCGGGCCGTCGGGTAATCGTAAGCCGTGAGCATCCCGATCCGCTCTCCCTCACGTTTCATTTCGAGGAGCCGCGGAACTACGACCCGCGTTCCCAAACCCTCAGCCATCCTAGCCTCCTGACAATTCCTGAAAAGATCAGAACATTAGGTGCGAGAGTGTAGCATCTGCATAGAGCATATGTATGCGTTATCGACTCTCGCATAAGCACTCTGACGGTAGCGCTATTTTTGGTAGAATCCGAAGTGGAGGAGTGGCCGAGTGGTTTAAGGCGGCACCCTGCTAAGGTGTTATACCTCTTAACGGGGTATCGAGGGTTCGAATCCCTCCTCCTCCGCTCCGAAAATGCCACTCTTGCGGAAACAACGTAGAGAAAGAGAAAAGGGCCAGGATCTCTCCCGGCTTTTACTACACCAACTGGTACACCAACGAGGCCCGAAAACACGGATTTCGGGCGCTTTTTCAGGACAGCGCGTCTTCCATAGCGGCGTCTGTCTGATCTCCCATTCCTGGCAGAACATGTTAGTTAGTAGCAGTCGAGGACAAGGGCTACAGAGACGTATCCTGGAAGCTCCTGGACGAGCTTGGGGTAGTGTCCGCGAAAGTGTGAGGGGTGCGACGAGAAGTCTGGCAAGCCTTCCCGGAGGGCAAGGCTCTCTTAGGACTGCGGAACAACCGGGCCCCGAAAGGACCCGTCTACTGCATGGACTGTCACCCGGAGTTCGGTAACAAAGATGGGGTTGGATCGGAGGCCGCGCTAGTAGGTTAAGCGCGGTTGGGTCCGGGGGACTACCTGAATTACTCCTCCGGACCGATGGCAGGACACGCGCCACACAATAAGCTGATCGCATAGGCTAAAGAGCGTAGAGAAGGAGTTGGTGATGCAAACGGATCAACAGAACTATGGCGCGGCGGGAGACCATCCTAGCGAAGACCCAGGCAGAACATCCATCGGCCCCGCAACAGCGGAGTTTACCTACACCGATCCCGTGCAAAGTTTCGTGGGCACGGTCAGGGAGATGGTTACCCGGCCGGTCGGCTTCTTTCGCGGAATAGCGCGGCGGGGAGACTTCGCAAACCCCCTGATCTTCGCCCTGGTCTGTGCCGTGATCTCGGCGGCGATCGGTGGTTTTCTAGGAATCCTTTACGCCACGGTGGGCCTAGGCGACACGGGTGCCGGGGAAGCAATCGGAGCCCTCGTAGCCTCTATGTTCTTTACTCCAATCATCTTCGCGATAGCGTTGTTTGTCGGCGCCGGCATCCTGCATTTGCTGGTTGCCCTGATCGTCAAACCCGTGAATAGTGGTTTCGAGGCTACGTTCCGGGTAGTTTCTTATGCGAACGTTACGGAGCTAGTGACCTGGGTCCCGGTACTGGGACCGCTGGTGGCCGCCGTGGCTTCCGTAGTACTAGCTATTATCGGTGTCCGGGAAGTTCACGAGACGACGACCGGCAAGGCTGCGCTCGTGGTCCTGATCCCCGCTGCGGTGGCACTTCTGGTAGCGTTGTTCCTTGCCGTGGTAGTTGGCGCCGTCCTGTTCTTTACCTTGCAGTAATACAGTGCCAGCACCAGACGCGAGCGGGCCGTTCTACTGCATGGATTGTCCCCCGGGGAATGTGCCCGTCGGCCCCGTAGCTCTTCTGAGATTGGAGCGCTCCCTGTAGCGGGGCGCTCCTTCGCAGACTGAAACCAACCGTAAGTTTAGTAGAGCGCGTCCTGAGCAGCTTCTTTCTCTGGCTTTGGCGGTTTGCGCTCTAGAGCGCTTCTCGAAACAACTGAACTCTCATGTCTTTGAGTCTCGGTCATTCGGCATTTTACTGCCGGCAGAGACACAGAACCGCAGAGCTTTTTCAACGTTCAGTTACTCTGCAAATTGCTGTAGCTTGAATTTCTCGCAAATCGACGCGCAGTTAACGTTTCTTTAGCACCCCTCAGATTGTCCAACAAAACAGGAGTTAACCCTTTCACTCGTTCAGATAGAGCCTGATCAGTTGCTTCCAGCAAATCAGTCTGCCACCCTCCGTTCACGGAGTTGAGACGTGCATTCTTATCAAGAGCAGCCAGCTTGTCTGACATGTTTACTGGGAACGGAACCAGCAGCCGTGATATTTCAGAAGGCACTAGCTCAAGGACACCGCCACCGAAGCTCCTGCCCTCGATTTCAACAGTAAGCAAGGTCAGAGAGTTATGAAAGGCAGCTACTAGGTCGGCTTCCCTTCCAGAATATATAGGCAAAATGTTACCTCGGTAAATCGTGTCGGTGGTTAGCACACCAGCTTCGTTTAATATCAGTTGTGGAAACCAGTGAGATCTCTTCGAAAGCATCAGCTTCCCTGCCCAAACTGACGGAACTCGATACCAAGGCACTCTTATAGAAGTCTTGTAGCGTTTATCAAGTCCGAGCGCCTCGCCAGACTTGATGTAGTAATCTGCTCCATCAATCTGTAGCGGATCTGGTTGATCCTCGCCGAAATGTAGCAACCAAGCTTTCGCTCCGTTGTTGACAGTCTGTGCGTGATCCTCGTCCCTATAAACCAACCCTCTGGCATAACGGACTCTCGGCAGCAAGGGTTTAGCCCACTTCCGAAGATTGAACCGCTCCAAACTATCGTCGTTAACTGAGAAATAGTCATTAGCTCCGGTTACAATACTCACTTCAAGTTTAGCTACGTTTCCGAAAGCCTGTATGCTCGGCAGGCTTCTAGCCTCTTGAAGGGCATCCAACTGATTAGGTGTGAGCCAGTATTTTGTCCAACCTTCTGTTTGGCAAGCCAAACAATGACTCCAATGCCGTGTACTCGCTAGGGCATCATGCTCGACAAACTGAATATTTTTACTTGGCGCAGTTAGAAGAGATTTTTCTTCGGTTCGGGTTCCACTTATAACCACTACTTCTTGTAGTACGTTGGGGAAAGCCCCTGGAGCAAAACTATCCACGCGGAGACCGTCGAAGTTTTTAAGTAGCCACAATCTTACGTCACCTGCGGATAGCCCCGTGAAGATCTCCGCTGGAACAACCAGAGCCATAGAGCCACCGAGTTTAAGCCGAGATAAAGCACCAAGCACCATAGGGATCCACAGATTTGAGACACCCCTAAAGGTAATACCAATTCTACTTCCAAGTAGCTCAATTGATTTCAGATACGATTTTGGTACGAACTGATACCGTACGAAAGGAGGATTACCTACGACCGTGTCGAATACTTCGTCTGTATAGCTCGCCCATTCTAAAGTATTAGTATTTTCGATATTGGCTTCGAATGGAGCGCCTCGTGAAAACTCCATACACTTTTGCGCTTCTTCCTCTATAAGCTCTATCCCTTGAAACATTGAGACCGATTTTCTGATCTCGTGTTCAGAGATCCCTCTGAGGAAAGCTCCATCCCCGCAACTCGGTTCCAAGATTGACAGTTTCTTAGAATTATTAGGTCGTTCAAGAATACGATCAAGGCAAACAGCAACGAGATCAGGCGGTGTGTAGAACCCCCCACGCAGTTTATCCCTCGATACCTGACTAACCAGCTTCACGACCTGTGCCAATCGTATCTCTTGTTCATTTGCCTGAGCAATCCTCCCAAATTTTCTTCTAGCTTACGTTATCTGCTCAGGATTTTCGCTAGTTATTCGAAGTCGATACGATCCATCGTGGAAACCTTCTATGATCACCCACTTGCCAAAATGATTATTCTCTCTCAGCACTCTTCCAAAAGATCCCCAGTGCAACCAAGTAGGCACATTATTTTGGTTGGCGATGCGAAAAAGTCCATGGTCGATGTAAAAGTTAATCTCTCCCATTCTCTCGTCTTCAATATAGACTTCAATGGGTGCGACTGTTTTTTCCAACTCTCCGGCATTTCGGTTTTCCACAGCCCAATCTGCATTGCCAAAGAGTTTGTCTCGGAAGAAGGTTTCCCGGTCAATATTCTGCCCAGCACTGGTGAGTTTCAGATTACCAGTCGGGTTGGTTTTTGCTCCCTCTGGTTGTTGAGCATCAGCTCGAGACATTTTCTTATACCATCTGAACTTACTCGTCTTCGGAAGAGTTGTTCCTACGCGAGATTTCCGTACGTCTTGATCTGATGCCTCAGGAGATCTTCTCCGCTCTGGCTCTCCAGGAATAGTAGACAAACGTTTCTTTGGTGAGGTAGATTTGTTAAAGATGCTTTGCTCTGGAGTGTCGATTGATATTCCGTCCTGATACCCACTAACTTGAGGTGAGCTTCTCTCTGGCTGGTTTTCGTCACCAACTCGATAACGCGGATCGCTGATTAGACGAGCAATCACGTCAGAGTCCAAAGATACACATGCTGCATCGGACAACAGCAACTTAAACCAGTTACACACGCTATCAAACAGTTGTTTATCTTCTTCCACTGCCAGATCCATAACACAAACAACGGCCGCCTCATAATTATCGTAGAGTCCTCCAGCAGTGGCATTGTTAGAGCCCACTATAAGGTAGGCTCGTATACCGCTGTCCAAAACGTACACTTTTGGATGAAACGTTCTACGACTATTATCATGGAACACGTAGACTTGATCGAATAGCTCGACCGCCAACCTTAGTCCCTGCTCAGTCGCACCACCCTCATCTATTCCAATAATTGCGACAGAGGAGCCACCCTGCTCACGGAAGCGAGAAAGTATGTCTTGCAACCTCCTCAATCCAGACTTCTTGGCCCAAGCTGAAGCTACCCAAAGGTGTTTAACAGAGCCTTCGGTCAGATGCTCTTCAAGAACATTCGCTACTTGACCGAATTCATTAAAAGGTTGACCCAAAAAGGTGATCTGCATACGTTACTCCCAGCTTCGTAGGGACCCTCCCAAGCAGATATAGCCTAACTCATTGATGCGACAGCCAGAATTCCCTCACAGCACAGAAAAAGGACCGGGGTACCCCGGTCCTTTCAGCCTACCTGAAGGGGGATGGACAGCCTGCTTGTCCTCGCGCTGTGGCCGGATGCTCTACTGTGCATCCCCCTTCATAGGCTTGTCGGCTTTGCGGCCTACATCATGCCGCGCAGCTCGGCAACCATGTCCAAGCCCTGCTGCTTGCACAGATCCTTGGGGCGCATGATCGCCTGCTCGTCCAGCAAGTTGCGGGTCCGGGCCTCTTTCTCCAAATGACGCTCGATGACGTCGATGGCCTGATCCACGTCCTCGCGGGTAACCTCGCGCGTCTTCTCGTGGTCGATGGTAAGGGTCATATTGTCCTTCACCTCCTCTCCTTTACTAATTAGGCGAACTTTGTAACATTTGATCCGCCCACCTTGACATCAGAGTAAATCCCCGACTGTTGGTTGTCAAGAATAAATCACGCTTTTTTGGTGGGCCTTTTGGCCCAAGATTTTGCACATATATGCAGCTTATTTTCGCCCTTTGACGAATACTCCACCCAGCAGCCGGGGAACCACATCGAGGATGTCTTCGGAGAGACAGAAGTCGAGGTCGGCCTCGTAGCCCACGCGTTTGAGTCTCCGGGCGGCGCTATTGTCCCGCAGATCATTCCGGGTACGGTTTAGGTAACGCTCGACCACACGCCGGGCCCTTTCGTCTAGTCTAGCGCCCCGTAGTTGCAGTCGATGGAGTATGGCTCCGGCTGCGGCCTCGTCCTCGGAGGCGCGGCGGCCTTCCCAGCCGCAACCAACGACCACGACCTCTTTGTGCCCGTCTGCCACAGCCAGTTCCTCCGAGATAGCCGTTGCGTTGACGAAGGCGCCGGTCAGGATGTGTGGCGCACCGGCGGCGGCTTCGATAACTCGGGTTCCGTTGGTGGTGCTCAGGGCGACGGTGGAGCCGGGCTTTATCTCCGCCGCCCGAACTTCGGTGGGCGAGTTGCCGAAGTCGAAACCGGACACCTTCACGCTGCCACGCTCCCCGATACGAAAGTCCGCTTCGGCGGCGTAAGCTTCCTCCAGGGAAGCGACCGGGCGCACTTCGGCCCCCTTCGATACGAGCACCGAAATGGTCGTACTCGCCCGGAAAGCGTCTACTACTACGATCGAACTTCCGGCTCGGGCCGCGCTCCGGGCCCCGGTCGCGCCACCGGCGTAACGGGCGATCAAGGTTCACCCCTCAACAGTTGATGTCTTGTCGGTCACTATATCTGCCTATTATTGTCGTTGGTGATCACGCGATGATGTACGGATGAGGCTGCTATGAACTGGTGAGCGCGACCAGTAGCTTGAGCCGGTCTATCCGTACTCGTATCAGCTCTATAAGATCCAACGCCTCGTCTCGGGTGTTCCGGGTCTCCCAGTATTCGGGCTCGTCGTGGAGCCAACTCTGGACGATGACCTGGCGGGCGTCGGCGTTCTTCGCTGCCGTGTACTCCTCTGAGTTTTCGCCCTTGACGTGGGCTTCGATGTTGGTGAGCTTGCGCTCCGCCTCCGTCAACGAGGTCCTTTGGGCTTCGAGGACTTGATAGGTTCTCTCAATGCGGATCGCCAGTTGGTCCCGGTTAAGTGGGTTGTGGTCAGCTAGATCTATATCCGGAAGCAGTTCGTCTAGCTTTTCGTTCAATGGAATCTCCTTCTCTAGTTACGTCCTCTTCGGACACCCGGAGAACTGTACAGAGTGCGGGCAAGAAAAAGGCGGGCCCTCCGTAGAAGGTCCGCCTTAGTATGTCGCTGTTTGCATTTCCTCCGTCGGGACTAGCGGCGCACTATCCTGACCGCTATACCGGCGCCCAACAGCAGCATCCCGCCGACCAGGACACCGACCGGCGCTCCACCCGTATCCGGTAGCACCGTGATGCCTCCTGGACCAGTATCCTCAGACTTCTCCGGCTTCTCTTCTACGACGGGCTTCTCCTCCGCTACAGGCTCTTCTTCCACGACGGGTTCTTCCTCAGCAGCCGGTTCGGGCTCTTCCTGTACGACCGGCTCTGCGGCCGCTGTCTGGGCGGGCTGCTCCGGCTCTGGAGAAGGCGTGGGGGCCGGGGTGGCGGCCACCTTTAACTCGACCCGGCGCTCGATGGTGGAGTTCGGCACCGCCAGTTCCGCAGGCGGGCTCTCCAGCTCGGCAGGCTCGGGCTCGGGCGGTAGCACGGGCACTACGGGCTTGGGCGCGGGTGGCGCCGGCGGGATCGCCTCTTCCACCACGTTCTCCTCGTTGTACTGGTCCGCCGAGGCATCGTACTGGTCTTCGGAGGCGTACTGGTCTTCACCTATACCGACGAAGTCCTGACGGGCCTTTTCCCGTGGACTCGTCTCGGCTTGCTCGTTTTCCGGTGATGTCTGACGGGTGTCCCGGACCGGTTCGTCTTGCTGATCGGCGGGCGCTTCCCGGCGAACTTCCCTGGTACCGCCGTATGGGCCGGTTGGTGTGCCGGGGGGGGCCGTCTCGACGTTCACGGTTGCAACCCCGACGGAGGTCAGCCCGATATATTCGGCTGCGCCCTGAGAGAGGTCCAGATCCCGTCCGGCCACATAGGGGCCACGGTCGTTTACCCTGACCACCACTGAACGCCCCTCATAGGTGACGATCAAGCGCGTACCGAACTCGTAAGTCTTGTGCGCCGCCGTGTAGTCGCTCGGGTCGAATGGTTCCCCGCTCGCCGTGGTGGCGCCCTCGAAACCGGGGCCGTACCACGACGCAACCATCTGCTCCGCCTTAACTACCGCCGAAGCAAATAGAAAGAGTGTCAGACACCCCACCACCGCGACAAATGCGATGAGAACCCTGCGCGGCCACGCCGCGAACATGCCAGCCAAATAATCCCCCCTCCGGAATTTCTTGCAGGCTTTACTGATTTAAGTGTAAGCAGAGTAACGAATGTTCGTAACATCCGCAAGGCCAAATCGAAACATTTCCGAAATAATTTCAGGGAAACACATCTTTTCTTCACAATCTTCAACACGATCTTATGCTTGCAAGCCAGACATTGAGACAACATCCACAACGAACTTATGCGGAGGATCTAGAATATAGTAACCATAAGTTGCGAAGATTCGTGGTCTAGAGAGGCGAGGGTAAGAGATGAAGTATCGGAGTCTCGGAAATACGGATATTCAGGTCTCGGAGGTTGGTTTCGGGGTCTGGACGGTCTCGACCGGCTGGTGGGGCGAGGTGATCGACGAGCGATCCATAGCCCTGTTGCGCCAGGCTCACGAGAAGGGCATAAACTACTTCGACACCGCTGATACCTATGGCTCCGGCAAGGGCGAGACGTTGCTCGCGGACGCTTTCGGACACATGCGGGACGAGGTAGTGATCTCGACCAAGATCGGCTACGACTTCTATAACAACACCGAGCGCCGCGGCCAGCAGGCGCGTCCGCAAGACTGGTCCGAGGACTTTATCCGGTTCGCCCTGGAACAGAGTTTGAAGCGCCTCGACACGGACTACATAGACTTCCTCCAGCTCCACAACACCAAGATGGACGCCGTGGAGAACGACGAGCTGTTCGGACTAATGGACCGGTTCGCGGAGGAAGGCAAGATACGGGCCTACGGCGCGGCGCTGGGGCCGAAGATCGGCTGGCTCGAAGAAGGCGTAAAGGCGATGCGCGAGCGGGACCTTGCGGCCGTGCAGATGATCTACAACGTCCTCGAACAAGACCCCGGCCGCGAACTAATAGAGACCGCCTCGGAGACGGACACCAGCCTCGTCGTCCGCGTTCCCCACTCAAGCGGCATGTTGGAAGGCAGCTACGATGAGAATACTACCTTCGGCGAGAACGACCATCGGCGCCACCGTCCGAAAGAATGGCTCACCGAAGGTCTCAAGAAAGTAGCGCAGCTAGACTTTCTAACCGAGTCCGGCGAGCGAACCCTGGGTCAGGCGGCGCTCAAGTTCGTACTGGCCTCGCCGGAAGTCGCCTCGACGCTGCCGAACATCTACGGGGAAGAACAGATCGAAGAGTTCGCCGCCACTTCCGAAACGCCGGATCTGACAGACGCAGAGCTCGCCCGTATCGCGGAGTTGTACAAGCACAACTTCGGGCTGGAGGCGTCGAAGGTCGGGAGCTAGTAAGCATCGGAGAGCACCTGGAGAGAAGCGTTACAGGATGGTTCGGCGTTCCGCGTCGTTTTGCACCGTCTTGTTGCGTGGGTATTGCCCTGAGAGGGGCGTAGAATGGTAGGTCGTGAGCCGTTCGACCAAGCTTATTCTCGACATATCGCTGGGCGCGGTCGTCCCGATCCTGGTGCTCTCTTACCTCACGGACCCACTCGGAGCGGTCCCCGCCTACCTGCTCGCAGCCCTCATACCCGTCGGCTGGGTCGCGGTGGATCTCTTCTTTATCACCCGGCGGATCAACTTCATCACCGGCTTCCTCGGCTTGAACGCCCTGGTTCGCGGGCTTCTGGCTTTCTGGTTCGTGGACGGCCTCCTCTACGCGCTGAAGGACACATCCGGTGGCGCGCTGACGGTGATGATCTTCGGCGGGTCACTACTCATCGGTCGGCCCGTGGTGCGCGCGTTCGCCGAGCAGAGCCTGGCCCCCCGTTCTCCCGAACAGGAGTCGGCGCTGGAGAAGCTCTTCCGCGAACGTCCGGTCGCGCGGGCCTTGTTTCGGAGCACCGCGCTTCTGGCCGCCGTCAACGTCGTCACAAGCCTCGCCAACTTCCTCCTGAACCTGCAGATCGTAACGGCCGCGTTCGGCACGGAAGACTTCAACACCCAGGTGGCGAAGGTGAACGCCATAACCCGCATAGCGCTCGGCGTCCCAGAGATGGCGGCATGGGGCGTCGCCCTGTGGCTGGTCTTCCGCGCCCTCTACCAGACCCTCCACCGCCAAACGCCGGACGGCTCCAGGAACGACGACCTGTGGGATCTGATAGAAAAACGGGACGCGCAGAACGAACAGAGCGCATCCAGCACCAAGCCAGACACCAAACGAGATATCGAGCGTAACACCGAAGGGAGCACCGAATGACCGAGACACAGACCCACCAGCAACCCGCCTCCGAGGAAAAGCTGCCGGCCCAGTACATCAACTACATCTTCTTCAAGCTGGACCCGCTCTGGAGGCGTCTGCCCGACGAGGAGCGCAAGGCGGGCAAGCGAGAGTTTTTAGAGACTGCGGAGGAATATTCCTCGGACATGCTCCTACGCTCGTTCTCGCTAATGGGGCTGCGGGCCGACGCGGACTTCATGCTGTGGCGCATCGGGTACGACCTGGACGCTTTCGAGGAGATGACGGCTGCCCTGATGAAGACCGGGCTCGGGAAGTACCTCACCGTTTCGTACTCGTACTTCGCGTTGTCGCGACGTTCTATCTACGTCGGCGAGCACACGCCCGGCTTCGAGAACCGGACCCACATCATCCCCGGCGAGGGCGAGTATCTCTTCGTCTACCCGTTCGTCAAGACGCGTGAGTGGTACGGGCTATCCGTCGAAGAGCGCCAGCGGATGATGAACGAGCACATGCAGGTCGGGCGCAAGCACTACCCGGTAAAGAACAACACCGGCTATTGCTTCGGCATCGACGACTATGAGTTTATCCTCTCCTTCGAGGCCGAGACCCCGGAGAAGTTCCAGGACCTGATGATGGAACTCCGCGAGAGCGAAGCCTCCTCTTACACTGAGCTCGACACCCCCATCTTCACGTGCCGCCGCCGTTCTTTGGGAGATATACTAAAAACTTTAGGATAATTAACTTTTTCCCTATGGCGGCGAGATATTAGCCTAAGGTACAATAGGTCATCGCACCAACCATAGCCGGGAGGCCCAGGATCTGGCCTTCCGGCTATAATGTTAGTCAAGACTCTTACTTTCTTGAGTTTCTGGACGAGTCGCGGCGAGGCTGTATAATAATCCCGACATGATTACTAGGATTAAAGAAAAGTTGGGAGCGCGGGTGACGGATCTCGTCGGCAACACCCCGCTATTGGAGCTGCCGAACATCGGGGCTAAATTCCCTGGTGTGGACATCTACGGCAAGGCCGAGTGGTACAACCCCGGCGGTTCGGTCAAGGACCGTCCGGCGTTGTGGATGATCCGGGACGGCGAGAAGAGCGGCGCCTTGACGCCGGAGAAGACAATCCTGGACGCCACTAGCGGCAACACGGGAATCGCCTACGCATGGATCGGGGCGGCGCTCGGCTACAAGGTCAAACTCTGCATGCCAAAGAACGCCAGCGAGGAACGGAAAAAGATACTGCGGGCCTACGGCGTCGAGTTCGTGCTGACCGATCCCGGTGAAGGTTCGGATGGGGCTATCCGGGAAGCGCGGCGGATGTACGAGGAAGACCCGGAGCGGTACTTCTACCCGGACCAGTACTCCAACCCCGCCAACCCACTGGCCCACTACGAGAGTACGGCGGCGGAGATCTGGGAACAGACGAACGGAGAGATCACGCACTTCGTCTCCGGGCTAGGGACGAGCGGCACCTTTGTCGGTACGGCCCGGCGGCTCAGGGAGCTAAACCCGGAGATAAAGGTCATCTCCTTCGAGCCTGACTCGCCGTTCCACGGTTTGGAAGGCATGAAGCACATGGAGAGCGCGATCGTCCCTTCCATCTACGACCCGACCATCGCCGACGAGAACCGGCGTACCGCGACCGAGGACGCCTACGATATGGTCAAGCGCGTGGCGCGAGAGGAGGGTTTCCTCATCGGGATCTCCGCCGGCGCGGCGATAGCGACGTCGTTGCAGGTGGCGCGGGAGATCGAGTCCGGTACCATCGTCACAATACTGTGCGACGGCGCGGACAAGTACCTCTCCGAACAGTTCTGGGAGGATTAGTTTTGCCACTCAAGATCGGCCAGGGCGACCTGGAGAACATCTACCGTCACGCCCGCGAAACGTACCCGGAAGAGTGCGCTGGGGCTATCGTCGGGATGGACGTAGGTGAGATGAAGATCGTGGTGGACATCTGGCCCTCCGAGAATACCCACGAGGACGAGCGTTCGCGCCGCTTTCTCATCGAACCTCTGCAGATAAAGAAGTTCGAGGACCGGGCCCAGGAGCGAGACATGGACGTGCTCGGCTTCTACCACTCCCACCCGGACCATCCGGCGGAGCCTTCGAAGTACGACCGTGACCACGCCTGGCCCTACTACTCGTACATCATCACCTCCGTCAGCGGCGAAGACATCAAGGACACGCGATGTTGGAGACTCAAGGACGACCGCTCGGGCTACGATGAGGAAGAACTCGTAAGTTAGTAACCTAAAAAAGTTAGAAGGAGAAGAGAAATGCCGAACGTAAAGATTCCTACGCCCCTTAGACAGTACACGGGCGGCAATTCCGATGTCGCCGTCGGCGGCAATACCGCCGGAGAGGCGCTCGGCAACCTGGCCGAAGAGCACCCGGACATCAAACAGCACCTCTACACCGGGGACGGCAAGCTCCGCTCGTTCGTCAACGTGTACAAGGGCGACGAGGACATCCGCTACCTCGACGGGCAGGACACGGAGGTCGCCGAGAACGACGAGCTCTCCATCATTCCGTCTATCGCCGGTGGCTCCGCTTCCGGAAAGTGTAATTAGTTTCCAGTACCCGATCCACACGCCAATTTTTATCTGAGAGGTTTTACCAATGGAGACACGCCAACCACTGATACAAACGAACGGGAATGTCGAGCTTTCCAACGAGGAGATCGGACGCTACAGCCGCCACCTCATAATGCCCGAGGTTGCGCTCGAGGGCCAGAAGAAGCTCAAGCAAGCGAAGGTCCTGACCATCGGGACCGGGGGGCTCGGAAGTCCACTGGCCCTATACCTGGCCGCTGCCGGTGTCGGGACCATCGGAATCGTCGACTTCGACGTGGTGGATGAATCTAACCTGCAGCGTCAGATCCTTCACGGCACCTCCGACGTGGGCCGTCCGAAGGTAGATAGCGCCCGCGACAAGCTAGAAGATATTAACCCGAACGTGAACGTTGTGGTCCACGAGGAAGCACTCACCAGCGAGAATGCCCTGGACATCCTGAAAGACTACGACGTGATCGTGGACGGCACGGACAACTTCCCGACGCGCTACCTGGTAAACGACGCGTGCGTGTTGCTCGGCAAGCCGAACGTGTACGGTTCGATCTTCCGTTTCGAGGGCCAGGCGAGCGTGTTCTGGGCGGAGGAAGGCCCGTGCTACCGTTGCCTCTACCCCGAGCCGCCACCTCCGGGCCTCGTCCCGAGTTGCGCAGAGGGCGGCGTGCTGGGCATCCTGCCGGGCGCCATCGGCACCATCCAGGCGACGGAAACCGTCAAGCTCATACTCGGTATCGGGGAGCCGCTCGTCGGGCGTCTCATGCTCTACGATGCCCTCGGCATGAGCTTCCGCGAGATGAAACTCCGCAAGGACCCGAACTGCCCCGTGTGCGGCGAGAACCCAACGGTAACGGAGCTCATCGACTACCAGGAGTTCTGCGGTATCCCGCAGGCTGCGGCCGCCGAGCAGGAGAACAAGGTGCCGGAGATCACGGTGCAGGAGCTGAAGGCGAAGATGGACAATGGCGGCATCCAGGTCCTCGACGTGCGCGAGCCCTACGAGTACGAGATCGCCAACATCGGCGCGCCGCTCATCCCGCTAAACGAGCTTCCGCAGCGCTACGAGGAGCTGGACCGGGATCAACCGCTGGCGATTCATTGCCGCAGTGGCGCCCGGAGCGCAAACGCCGTCAAGCTCTTGCAGGAGCGCGGCTTCGAGAACGTCTACAACGTCGAAGGCGGCATTTTGGCCTGGAGCGAGGAGATCGACCCGAGCCTCCCGCAGTACTAAAAAGGCAACACAATAACGCACAGACGGGGTCCGGCTAAGTCGGGCCCCGTCTGTTTTTCTGCGAGTATCGTAGCCGGCTGGATGGTTAGTAGACTTTTCCCGGGCGTCTAACGCTCACGCTAAAAGATCAAAGGATAGCGAGACTACCTGCCTGAACAACAGCGTAACGCTTGAAAACCTTACGAGTTTAGCTCGCCGGTAATATACTAAGGCACTCGTGACTATAGAAGAACAGACAGAAATGGTACACGCTTATCCGCAGGATCTGGCGCGGTTCGTAGGAGCCCATTGGGCGGATCACGACGGAGAATCGTACGTAGCGTTACCCGAGCTTCCGGTGCTGGAGGGCTTGATCTCGACCTGCTTTCAAGCCAGCTTGATGCGTGAAGAGGAACGCCAGATCACGTTCCGGCTCGTACTGGTCGAACCGGGAATCATCCCACCCGAAGAAGGCCCACCGTCCGGGCTGCACCGCATGGAGTTCGAGGAGCCCAGATCTTTGGACGAACACGAGCTGCGGCGCCTCTCACCGGCGGCCCCCGCCGACCGTTCACTCATCGGGGTTCGGGAGAAAGCGGATGGCGAACTGTGCATCTGGGGGCTTATTCATTCCGGTCCCCGGTGGCTGCAGAGGGTTCGGGGCGGCAGGGATTTCTCGCCGCCGCTCCCGGATGCGCCGGTAGTTCGGGTTACCGGGCCGGGCCGAATCGTCGTGGACCGAGGGTCATCCCTGATAGGGAAGCTCGAAGGCGGGCGTCTCTCTGACGATTCGATGGACGTATTCGAGTCCGTGTGGCTACCGGCGATGTTCGCGCCTATCAGAGACGAACTACGTAGTTTGCACCTCAGAGACCGGGAGAAAGCCGAGAAGCCCTGGGCGGACCTGGACATCGACGTTACACGACGGATCGCGCAGCACATGATCCGGCGCATCATCTCCGCCGCCCGCAACTCCGGCCACGGCGGAGCCCTGATCATCGTCCCGCCACACTGCGCCGACGACCTCCTCTCCGGACGCTACGTCGCCCTCAAACACAAATTCGAGGATGACGCACCACGACGCCGCTACCGTTCCCTGATAACCAGCATCATGAACACCCTGGCCGAGATCTACGGTCAGGGCAACCAGGACCGAGGCCCCGTCGGCTGGGAAGAATATCGCAAAAGCGGCGACGACCGACTCTCCATACTAGACGAGGCGATCTTCGAGATGTCACACCTCATCGCCGGTCTCATGGCCGTCGACGGGGCGGCCGTTATGACCCAACGCTACGAGATACTCGGGTTCGGAGGTGAGATCTCCGGCGACTTACAGGGCGTAAAAACTGTGGCGCAAGCTCTGGACATCGAAGCGGAGCGCGTCGCCAAAGAGAACACCGAAGGCTACGGAACCCGCCACCGTTCGGCCTTCCGCCTGTGCAACGAGCTACACGACGCCCTGGCCGTAGTCGTCTCCCAGGATGGCGAAGTGCGCTTCATCCGCTGGAAAGATGGACTCGTCACCCACTGGAACCAGGCGTAGACGTAGACCTGCGTCTACCTTCTTCGCGCCAGGTAGACGCCACACAGGATCACGAGTGCGCCGAGCGCCTGTTGGAGGCCGAAACCTTCTCCGAGAAGCACGATCCCCGCCGTGACGCCGGTGAGGGCGACGAGGTACTGGTAGATGAGCACCCGGTTCGCCCCAACGTGGGAGACGCCTCGTTGCCAGGCTGCGAAGCCAAAACCGGAGGAGAGGACCGTGGAGTACAGGGCCGCGCCCCACACGGAGGCGTCGATGGCGGAGGGCTCCAATCGGCCGGGGCCTACGAGGGAGAGCGGGAAGATGGCGAGGCCGCCGAGGAGTATTGGGTACGCGGCGACGGCGAGCGGCGTATAGCGCCGGAGCAGGCCGAGGGAGAGTACGGTGTAGGAACCCCAGCAGATGGCGGCGGCCAGGATCAGGGCGTCTCCCACAAGGCTCGTGCCGCCTAACTCCAGGCCACCGTAGACAATAGCTCCCACACCCGCCAGGCACAGGGCCACGCCGAAGATGCCGGAGAGTCGAGGTTTTTCGAGGGTGAGAAAGAAGCCGAGCAGCATCCCCCAGACGGGGGCGGTCGAGTAGATCAGGGCGGTGTTCGCCGCCGTCGTCAAACTCACCCCGATGGTAAAGACCGACTGGGTAACGGTGATGCCAACGAAGCCTAGTCCGAAGATCGGCAACAGGTCCTTGCGAAAGAGTCGGCTGTCAGGCTCTGCGAAGCGCAGGATCCCCCACAGCATCAGTCCGGCAACCGTGAACCGCGCCGCCGCGAAGAGGAGCGGCGGCACGAAGTCCACGACGTACTTGACAGCTACGAAGTTTGTCCCGAAAAAGAAAACCGTCATGAGCAGCGAGATCTCGACCCAGGCCGAGGCCCGCCGCTGCTCCGGTACAGTCATTAAAGATTCACGTTAGCGGACGAAGTCGGTGTCCGCGTCGAGGCCTTTTATGTAGGCGGCGATGAGCCGGGCGCAGTTTTCGAGGTCTTCGAGGTCCACGATCTCGTTCGGAGAGTGCATGTAACGGTTCGGGACCGAGACGACGCTCGTGGCGATCCCAGCCCTCTGGAACTGGATCGCGTCGCCGTCCGTGCCCGTCGAGCGGGAGTCGGCCTCAAGCGTGTATTCGATGCCTTCACGCTCCGCCGCCTCGATAAGCCCTTCGGAGACGAGCGGGCTCATATTCGTCGCCCGCTTTATAACGGGGCCGGAGCCGAGCGCGTGGTCGCCGTTCTCGTTCTTCGAGACGCCGGGGGTGTCTGTCGCGTGGGTAACGTCGACGGCGATGGCCGCGTCCGGGTCAACGGAGAAAGCGGAGGCGCGGGCTCCGTACAGCCCGATCTCCTCCTGCACGCTCGCCACCGACACGACCTCTGCGTTAATTCCTTCCTCCTTGGAGAGCAGCCGCAACGCCTCCAGCACGACGAAAGCCCCCATACGGTTGTCCAGGGAGCGCGACGCGACGCGCCCGTTTCCCAAATCGACAAGTTCCTGGTCTACGACCGCCACATCCCCGACGCGGACGCGCTCTTTCGCCTCGTCGCCGTCCTTGGCGCCTATATCGATCCAGAGGTTCTTTATCTCGGAGACTTTCTTGCGCTCGTCGGGCTCCATGACGTGGATGGCCTTTTTGCCGATGACGCCCATTACCTCGCCGTCTTTCGTCTGGAGGCGAACTCTCTGGCCGACGAGCACCTGCGAATCCCAGCCGCCAACGCCGGTAAAGCGGAGCAGGCCCTGGTCGTCGATGTGGGTGACCATCAGGCCGATCTCGTCTATGTGCCCGCTCAGCATGATCCTGGGCGACCCGCCGACATTCAACGTGGCGAAGGAGTTGCCCATCCGATCCCCCCGCACCGCGGCGAACCGTCCCGCTTCTTCTCTCCAGACCTTCGCCGGGGCTTCCTCGTTGCCGCTCGGTCCCGGAGTGGAGAGCAGGGTCTTCAGAAATTCGTACGATTCTTCTCTCATTGGTTCCCTTCTAGTAAAAGTAGACCGTGCAAGTATAACCGCCTAACAAGCCACTCGGAGACGTAAACTATCGTCCTCTAAGATCCGTCCGTCTCGCCCTATCAGGCGATAGGGAATCGCCAGTTCGAATGACTCGTCGAAGGGATTCGGTGTCAGGCTCAGGGTACGTTCGTCCTGCCAGACCGGCGTTATCTTCTCTCCCAGAAACCGGAAACCGTCTCTGTACCAGGGGAAAGTATTCTCTCCGGGTTCGTTGAGGGACACGAAGAGCGAGAGGTCGTCGCAGAGCTGGAGAAGACGAAAGTTGTATTCGGCGTTCTCAAGCCACTTTTCCGGCAGATGGTCTTTGATCCGGGCACGACGGATCGTCTCTTTTTCCCGGAACTCTATCGCTGCAGGTTCTTGTGAGTCCCGGGCGAAAGAACTGTAGTGCATGCTGCACAGGTATCCGGCGTACGGCTCTGCGGCCTCGATCCGGTCGAGTCCATCGCCGTAAGCCTGGAGCTTTGGCTCCAGCGGATAGTCTATAAACGAGTAGGGCGAATCTGTCTCGGGGTTAAACCGAACCTCATCGTCCAACTCCCGCCAGCCAACGTCGTGCTCCGAGATGGCATAGAGAGTCGGGGATTCGGGCTGTAAGCTGGTCCTCCAATGCCGGGCGAACTCGCCGGATATCTGGCCGTGGTCATGCTGCCGGATGAGCAGTAATGAGTCTGCGAGCTTACGAACTATCACGCGCCGAGCTTACACCAAAGCTGGAAAGCTGACTAGCCGGCCGTTGAAGCGCCGGTCGTCTCTTAAAGCACCGGCCGTCGGTCCACGGCGCCCGGAGAGACGAGGCTCTCGTCTTCCAGAAAGGTCTCCTGCGCTTCCTCGAATAGGTCTGCCGGCACGACGACCAGGACGAGCGCGAAGCCATCGGGGAAAGAGGACTCCCACTCTTCGGCGAGCTTATCCGGCAGGCCCATCCCGAGGAGCTTCTTCTCCAGGCGCGGCTGGCGGTAGTAGATAAAAAGGCCGATCAAAGACCCAACTATAAGCAGCACCTCCACGGCGAGTCCGGTCCGGAGGTGAATGGCGCCCATCAGCACGCTCGTTGCGGTGATGCCGAGGAACATGCTTGCGAACTCGAACCACTGCATCTTGGTGAGGCCCGACTCTACTTTGTCCGTGCGGGCCTCCGGCAGCGTAACCCGCACCAGAGACTCGTCGCGGCGGCGGGAGAGGACTAACACCGAATCGCCTGACACACCGGAACGCTCCAGCCGCTCGTCCAGGGCTTTTAGAGTCCCGGGATCTGGCGCCACGGCGCCGATAGTGTAGTATCGCTTCATGCGCACAACTAGTTTTTAACGCATCTTCGGCGACGGTCCGGTAAGCATCTTCACCACACTAGCAGGAAGGCCGAGGCCGTCGTCACCCCGATCAAAGCTCCCACCATCACGTCGAAAGGATAATGGACGCCGAGGTAGATCCTGGAGAGCATCGTCAAAATCCCGGCCGGCAGGATCAACGCAGCCAGCGCCGGATACAAGATCGAGAGCGATAACGCCCCGGCCCCGGCGGTCGCCGAGTGGCCCGAGGGGAACGAGCTGGATGAAGGAGTCTTTATGAGGGGCGCGATGCTGGTGTCGTGGATGAAAGGCCGCCGGCGGTCGAAGAGGTGCTTGGTCCCTTCGACCAGAGTCCAGGAGAGCGCTATGGCGCCCCACGGCACGATGAGGTTAGATATCTGAAAGCCCGTAACCAGGAAAGCGCCCGCCGCTATGAACCCCCAAAGCGCCCCGGCCGAGCCAGCGAGCGTAAACCAGCGCATCACCACGTTCATCGGGGCCCACTTCAATCGGAAAATCGCCCGGAACAGCGCCCGGTCCAGGTCTCTTACTGTGCGTAAGAACTTTTTCATCTCATCCGTCGGTCGCAGGGTTTACAAGTATTTCAGCCCGCATTCTACTTCTTCGGGAAGGAGGTTTGCCGCAGGGAGCGCGGCTACTTCTTGACGCCGTTTCTGTTTTTGCGGAGCATCGGCCTCTTGCGCGAGCCGATGACTTGTCCGTAGTTGAGGAGCGTAACCAGGAAAACCCCTCCGAGTGTGTTCCCGATGGTCGTAGGAACCAGGAACCCGCCGAAGAACATGCTCCAGGAAGCCTCGCCGGCGAACACGCCGACCAGGAACTCCGAGGAACCGGCGACGCTGTGGGTCAACCCGGCGGCCGGTATCAGGAACGCCAGTACGTAGATGAAAAACGCCTGCGAGATTGTGTCGCGGGAGGCGGCGACCATCCAGGCGATCAAGGCAACCAGCCAACCACCGAACACGCCTTTTACCATCGTCGTAAAGAAGCCATATTCGGCCTTTTTACTAACCTCTTCTAGTAGGATTGCCATCGCCGAGGGATCCAGTATCTTTGCGTAGTAGACCGTCGCAGCGAACGCAAGGGTACCCAGGAGGTTAAAGAAAAGCACGATCCCCCAGAGACGCAGCATCCCCGGCAAACGGTTGCTCCGAGAAAGGACCACGACCACCGGCGTAACCGTGTTCTCGGTGAAAAGCTGCGCCCTCCCCAATACGACGATTAGGAACCCTATCGGATAGACGGCGTACGCAGCGAACCCCACGCCGCCGGTCATGGCCCCGACCACGGACAGCGCGATCGCGCTGAAAGATATGTTGAGCCCGGCCGCGAAGCCACTGAAAGCCAGCCCCGCGCTCGCGCGCTCCAACTCTTGCTGGCCGTCCTCGACTACGGCCTCTAGTATTTCGCCCGCTGTTTTTGATGTAGCCATAAGGCTGACAATCATACTATAAGCGCCCGACCTATTAGCGATCGAGGTCACATAACGTTCCGCTCTACAATCAGGGTTTCTAAAGTAGAATAGAACGCGACGGTAAGCTGAACGTTTCATAGTCAGGAGAATGCGACATGGACAAGAAGATCGTAGAGAAGGTTCTGGGACAAGCCCGCGAGGAAGAGGCGAACCTGGTGATCTGGGACCGCAGGGACACCTTCACCGTGGAAGCCGACGACCTCTCGGAGGTGGAGCTAGACGACGGCTACCTGCTGGCGAAGATGCAGGAAGGCAAAGCTACCGTATTCGTGGAGTTCGATTCGATCTACAAGCTGGTGGTCGAGAAAGAGCGCAAGTCCCGCTCCGGTGTCCGGGCCGGTTTCGGCGCTTCCTCGGAATAGCAAGCTCGGCAAACGCTGAACGTGCCAGACCTTTTCGCAAAAGGGGCGGCCCTCGTAATAGTGGACGTGCAAAAGGGCATGGAAGATCCTTCTCTGGGGCACCGAAACAATCCACAAGCGGAAGAGAATATCGTGGAGTTGCTCTCTTGTTGGCGTCGATCCGGACTCCCTATCTTCCACGTCCGGCACCTGTCTTTGGAAGAAGGCTCGCCCCTGACCCCCGGCCAGCCAGGGAGCGAGATCAAAGACATCGTCCGTCCGGCGGCGGGCGAGCCCATAATAGAGAAAAGCGTCAACAGCGCCTTCATCGGAACCGAGCTCGAAAACCACTTAAGAGATCGCGGCATCTACGCCGTAGTCATAACTGGATTGACGACGGATCATTGCGTCTCGACGACGGCCCGCATGGCCGGAAACCTGGGCTTCGACACTTACGTCGTCTCCGACGCCACCGCCACTTTCGACCGAACCGGACCCGACGGCAGGCTTCACGGAGCCGAGAAGGTCCACGAGATGTCGTTGGTGAGCCTGCACGGAGAGTTTGCGACGGTCACGAGCACCGCCTCCTTGATCGCAAGCCCCTAAGCCTGTGCTTCCATAACCTTCGTACCGTCTTCTTGGGTGATGACCGCTGCCCGGCAGAGGCCGACGAACAGCCCGGTCTCAAGAGCGCCGGGGATACGTTTCATATCCTCCTCCAGCGCGGCCGGGTCCGGGATGGAAGTAAAGACGCAATCTACCGTGAAGTGTCCCCCGTCGGTCACGAAAGGCTCGGGACCGTCCATCCTCAGAGTCGGCTCACATTCGAGCACAGAGAGGGCTTCGACCGTAGCCTCCCAACCGAACGGCTCGACCTCCACGGGCAACGGGCCGCGGCCGAGGGTATCGACCAGCTTTGACTCATCGGCCACGACGATCAGGCCGTCGCCGGAGGCGGCCACGATCTTCTCCCTGAGCAACGCGCCGCCCAGCCCCTTGATGAGGTTCAACTCGGGGGAGACTTCGTCCGTGCCGTCGATGGTGAGGTCCGGCCGGGCCTCGGATAGACTGACGAGCGGTATGCCTTCCTCCTGAGCCTGATTCGCCGTCCGCTGTGAAGTGGGTATGCCCCGCACGCCCTCCAGCTCGCCGGAAGAGAGAGATTCGCCGATCCTTCTCACGACCCAGAAAGCAGTCGAACCCGTACCGAGCCCGACGGTCATGCCGCTCTCTACGTAGCGCTCCACCGCCGTAGAAGCCGCAGCCCGTTTGTACTCCTCCGCCCTGTCAGGCATTCTCTCCTCCCGAACCTCCCGAAGGCCGAAGATTCGGAAGAACCCGTCACTGGTTGGACTCTTTACCTAACTCCCTAGCCGACGACCTTGACCCTCGAAGCCTGTTTCTTGCCGCCTCGGCCGTCTGAGACCTCGAACTCTACCTCGTTTCCCTCTTCGAGCGTCCGGAAACCCTCGCCGGAGATCTCCGAGAAGTGAACGAAGAGATCCTCGCCTCCCTCGGAGTTCTCGATGAATCCGTAACCTTTTTCGTTTGAGAACCACTTAACCTTACCGCGCGCCACAATACCTCCAGAAATGTCTACCCTGTACAGTTACCCCTTTCGGGCAACGGACGGCACTCTAGCATCACGTCACAACGGAAGCAATACTACGAGTCTAGCCTTGCGCGCCGTCGGGCCTGACGCCGAGTAAGACTTCGACCTGTCGAGGCTCCTCACCGGGGGTTACGACCGTGAGATCCAACCTCTCACCGGGCTTCAGGGCGTTGACCTCTCTTATGACGTCGTCGGGGGTGGAGATCTTCTCCCCGGAGACCTCAGTAACGACGTCCCCGATCGGCACGGGGAGACCTTCGATCTCTTTCTCTTCTCCACCCTCTATGCCGGCTTTCGCCGCCGGTCCGTCAGGGGTGACCTCGTTTACGATAGCCCCATTGTCCGGCAGGCCGTACTCGCTCTGTAGCTTCTCTTCGGAGAGCCCCGAATAGGCCACGAGCTCTTCTATCCCGACGGAGAACATCTGCACCCCGATGTAGCCGTGTTCGACCTCACCCGAAGTTATGAGCTGTTTTACTACGTTCTTTACGGTGTTACTCGGGATGGCGAAACCAACGCCCTGGAAGCTGCCGGTGTCGGAGATGATCTGGGAGTTAACCCCGATCACCGCCCCACGAGAGTCCAGCAGCGGTCCCCCGGAGTTGCCGGGATTTATCGCCGCGTCAGTCTGCAATGCGCCGCTTATCGTGTAGTTGTTGGGGGCTTTTATCGGACGCCCGACGCCACTAACTATCCCGGTGGTCACGCTTATCCCAACGTTGAGCGGGTTGCCGATGGCGATGACCGGCTCGCCGACGTCCATCGCGTCCGAGTCGCCTAGCGTCAGAGGCTTCAAGGTGCTCTCCGGAGCGTCCACCTTTATAACGGCGAGATCCGTCGAGGGATCCTGCCCAATAAGCTCCGCATCCTGCCTGGCGCCGCTGGCGAACTTGACGGAGATGCCATCGGCCCCGGCGACGACGTGCTGATTGGTAACGATATGCCCGTTCTGATCCAAAACGAACCCCGAGCCACCGCCCGGTCCCCTTTCAGAGGCCACGTCTACGCTCACCACGCCCGGCCCATCCTGCGTGTAGACGTCCCGGACCGGAACTCCACCGGCGGCGTCTGAAGACTGCACAGCGTCAGAGGGAGCCGACTCACGGATGGTCACGTTCCCGGTATCGTCGAGAAGGCCGGATGCCCCTACTATGAGGAGCAATGCGGTCACTAGCCCGCCGATAACGGCCGAGACCAATGCTGTAATGGCGGTTTTCAGGGTGACTCCCTCTTCTTAAAATAGATCGTTCGCTCTTTATACTACGTTTTCGTCAACTTACGATTTGTCGATCAACCGGGTTGATAGCATCCAACTTCCACCCACTCCCCTCTCTGACCAGCGTCCAGGTCACGGTATTGCGCTCGGTTCGGTCGGTGTGTACGGCGCGGGTGACGCCGCTGGCCTGCGCCGTATCACCCGAGACCTGCACATCCGGCCCTTCCACGAAGCTGATCTGCTCCAGGGTATCGAAGGTATTGGCCCATTCAGCCTGTGTCTGGGCTTCGTTCTGCTTGAAGTTTTGGGAGAGCAGATCGTAGGACGCTCCGTAGTCTCCCGCAGCCGCCAGACGGTATACCTCTCTGGTAACCTCCGCGGCTTGCTCTGATTCGTTTCCAGGTTGCGGCTCAGGGTTCGGATTCGGTTCCTGTTGGGGAGTTGCCTGGGCCGTGGTAACTGGCGTTTGAGCCGTAGTGGCTGGGGGCGGTGCAGGCTCTGCAACCGTATCCGGCCCGGAGTTCTGGGGAGTGGTCTGCGGCGCTGACTCCTGGGTGGTTGTGGCTGGAGCCTGCGCGGCCCTGTCTTCTTCCCCGAGCAAAGCATAGGCCCCGATCGCGCCCAATAATGCCAGTATCACGAAAATGCCGACCGCCGCCGGGATCCATCTCGGCGTCCTATTCCCTGCCGTGCCGCCTCTTCCAGCGGGTGCCGCACGCGTGGCGTCCGTGGGACTTCCGGTCTCATCAGAACCCATCGCGCCAGCCACCGCGTATTGGCTGGGAGATTCGCTGCTTTGAGTTAACTCTTTGAGACGCCTCCCCACCTCATCCGCATCGGGGCGGTCATCGGGGTTTTTCGCCAGACAGTCCAGGATTAGGGCTCCCAGTTCACTGTCTGTCGGCATTATCTCGCCGGGTGGCGTAGGAGGCTTGGAGACGTGTTGGGTGGCGATCTCTATCGGCGTCCCGGAGAAGGGCGGAGCCCCGGTCACCGCCTCGTAGAGCGTCACCCCGAGCGAGTATACGTCGCTCTTGGCCGTAGTCTCATGGCCCTGGAGTTGCTCGGGCGAGGAGTACCGCGCGGTGCCGAGATACATGCCCGTTTGGGTGAACTGCGTGGCATCGAGGGCGCGGGCGATCCCGAAGTCCGTCAGTTTCGGCTGCCCGTTTTCGTCCATCAGAATGTTGTGCGGTTTTATGTCCCGGTGAACGACACCCCGCGCGTGGGCGTGGGCGAGACCCGCGGCGATACCGCTCAGGCTGGAGATTTCGTCGTCCGAAAGGGTGCCGCGCTCCGCTATCTTCTCCCGGAGGTCTCCGCCGGACACATGCTCCATGACGATGTAAGAGACCCGGCGCCCCCCGTCCAGGTCATCTTCTCCGGCGTCGTAGACTTGAACTATGTTCGGATGAGAGAGACGGGCGGCGGTGCGACCTTCGCGCCGGAAGCGAGCCCCGACGTCCGAATCCTGGAACTCGGGCTTGAGAACTTTTACCGCTATGCGGCGTTCCAACACCTCGTCGGTGCCCAGATGCACGGAAGCCATGCCTCCGGAGCCGATCTCACGTTCGAGAACGAACCTTCCACCTAGACGCTGGCCCAAACCTTACCCCCAAAGAGCTTCCGGGACTAGATGACCTCCCGGCCCATGGCAGTGGCGAAGGGTTGCAAAGTCTCGCGCATCCCCATCAGCGCCTCGACGGGTAGCGCCTGCTCCGCGTCGCACAACGCCTCCTGCGGCTCGTGATGAGACTCAACTATAAGTCCGTCCGCCTCAGCGGCGACGCTCGCCTTACTCAAGGGGATAACCAGGTCGCGTCGCCCGGCGGCGTGGGATGGGTCCACGATCACCGGCAGGTCCGTCAGCCGCTTGGCGACGATGACCGCCGAGAGGTCCAGCGTAAAGCGCGTAGCCGTCTCGAACGTGCGGATGCCCCGCTCGCAGAGGACCACGTTATCCCCGCCCTCGCTGGTGATGTACTCCGCAGCCAGAAGCCACTCGTCAACGCTCGCGGCGAGGCCGCGCTTCAGGACCACGCCGTGATCCGTCCCCGCGATAGCCGCCCCGATGCGCTTGAGGAGCGAGAAGTTCTGCATGTTGCGCGCCCCAACCTGTATAACCTGGGCGTGCTCCATGACCTTCTCGATGTCGTAGGGGTCCATGACCTCCGTAACGACCTTCAGGCCCAGCTCGGAGCTAACCTCGGAGAGGATCTCCAGACCCTCTTCGCCGAGACCCTGGAAAGAATACGGAGAGGTGCGAGGCTTGAAAGCGCCGCCGCGGACGTATTCGAAGCCCGCCTCCTTCACTGCCTTCGCGGAGGCGACGAACTGGTCGTAGCTCTCCACGGTGCAGGGACCGGCGACAACCCGGAAAGTACCGGGCTGAATCATGCCGTTGGTGGTCTTAACGTCTATCTTAGGGGCGGCTGAAACGTCCATCGCTATCTGTAAAACTCCCCGCGTTGAATTTCGAGATCCCGGATACGGTGCAAGATCAGCTCGAAGATCTCGCGCATCGAGGTGTCGTAGATCGGCCCCTCGTTGTACTCCATGGCCCGCTGGAGGATCTCCTCCTCACGCTTCGGGTCGTAGACAGGTGAACCAGCCTCGGCCTTCATCGCCATGATCTCCTGCACGATACGAGCCCGCTCGTTGAGCGCCCGGACGAGGTCCTTATCCACCTCGTTTACCCGATCCCGGAGTTCCTGTACCTTTTCCTGCATCTCTGCTTCTTCCATAGGATCTGGGATTGTATCAGGTAAGCTATGGGTGGTCAGAACCTGCCGTTTACTCGATCATTCGGAGAGGAGAAGGAGCTACGAACGTATTCCTCGATGCGCCGCAAGACTTTGCGAACGTCTGTCTCGTTGCCCGGACGCTGGAAGCCCTCAGTGTAAAACGCTGCTACGTCAACGATCCGAACCGGCTCATCCGCGACCACTACGGTAAGAGTCGTACGCGTCGCATCCAAAAAGTCTCGGCCGGCTCCTTCTTTAGTATAGAGTTCGAGCGAATTGAAGACCCGGTCCTGTTCCTTTCTACACTTCCGGGCCGGAAAGTGGCGACCTTACCCAGGCAACAGGCGACACCACTGACACGCTTCGAGTTTCGGCCGGACGACACTATTCTTTTTGGCTCAGAGGGATGAGGGATTAATTCAGAGCTTTTGTCCGTGTGCGAGACGCGCCTGACCATCCCGCAGGAGGGAGTGACGGAGAGCATAAACCTCGCTGTTTCAGTGGGCATTGTATTGTTCGAACATTTGCGGCAGACTTCAGAGATCCTGCCGGACGGCACAGCGCGCGGACGCTCTTCATAGAGACACGTTGCAACCCGTCTTCTCGATAATTACTCTATTAAGATACTCTTAATTACATAGGCCAAAAGGAGAGCATTTGAAGTTCAGAGCCGAGCTTGGGTCCCTGAGTCCGTACAAACCACCGAAGGCCGCCGCCGAAGCGTCGGCGGATCGGGGGACGGACGGATACGTGAAGCTTACGATGAACGAGCTGTCCTTCGGCCCACTCCCGGAGGCCGAGGCGGCGCTCTCCGAGGCGCTCCCCCGCGCCAACCGCTACCCGGACCGCTACGTCGCAGCCCTGCGCGAGGCGGTAGTCTCCGCCAACCCCGGTAGCTCGCTGCGCAACATCGTCGTCGGCAACGGCTCCAGCGAAGTGCTGCTCAACCTGTTGCAGCTCGTCGAAAAGCCGGGTGAAGTGCTCTTCCCGTGGCCCACTTTCGGGCTGTACAAGTCCATAGCCACGGTCCTCGGGATGCAGCACAAGACAGTTTCGCTGACGCAGGAGTACGGGATAAAACCGGAAGCCCTCCTCTCAGCGGTAACGGACGAGACCCGCGCCGTCATAATCTGTAACCCGAACAACCCGACCGGAACCTACCTGACGCTGGATGAGGTGCGGGCGTTCGCCGATGAGCTTCCCGAGGACGTGCTCCTGATCCTGGACGAAGCCTACCAGGAGTTCGTCTCGGACCCCGCCTACCACGGCTCGCACACCCTGGCCCTCGAACGCCCAAACGTCGTCGTGGCCCGCACGTTCTCAAAGGCCCACGGCCTCGCCGGCTTCCGGGTCGGGTACGCCATCGCCTCCGAGGAGATCGCCGACTATGCCGAGCGGGTGCGCTTCCCGTTCTCGGTGAACCTCGCCGCCCAGGTCGCGGCGGCGGCCTCGATGAAGGCCCGCGACAAAATAGCCGGGCGGGCGGAGTTCGTGGTGCGGGAGCGCGGGCGACTGGAAGCCGCTCTCAACAAGGCGGACGTGGGCTACGTCCCTTCGCAGGCCAATTTCATGATGGTCCAGGCCGGGCCTGAAGTCTTCGAGAAGGCCGGCGTGCTGGTACGAGAGGGCGAGGCGCTCGGGTTCCCGCAAGGATGGAGCCGCATCACCATCGGCAACACGGAGGAGAACGACCGGGTCATAGGGGCACTCTCCTGAGCCGCACGCTCGGCATAGTGGGGGTCGGCCTGATCGGGGGCTCCATCGGCCTCGCCGCCCGCAACGCCGGCTGGGAGGTAGTAGGCGTGGACGATCCAGAGGTGCTGGATGAGGCTGCGGAGATCGGCGCCATAGACCGCCCCTCGACCATAAAAGAGGCGCGGGGCGCGGACCTGATAATGCTCTCCGCTCCGATCTCCAGGGTGCGGGATCTAGTCTCCGAGATACTCCCCACCGACGCCCTGGTTACCGACGCGGCCAGCACCAAGAATGCCATAGTGCGGGAAGCCGAGCAGAGAGACCTCCGCTTCGTCGGCGGGCACCCTATGGCCGGAAGCCAGCTCTCCGGCGTTACCAACGCCAAACCCGATCTCTTCAGCGGCGCTCGCTACTTCCTGACTCCCACCGAGGACACGGCCCCGGAGGACTACAGAGAAGTGGCGGCTTTCGTCCGGGAACTAGGCGCGACCCCGACCGCCGTGGAGCCTGAGAAACACGATCTGTTGATGGCCGCCCTCTCGCACCTGCCCCATCTAATGGCCGCCGCGCTCCTCAAGGTCGCCTCAGATATCTCGCCCGAGGCGCTCTCCTTCGCAGGCCCCTCGTTCAGGGATCTTACGCGAGTCGGCGCATCCAACCCGGAGTTGTGGTCGGACATTCTGGCGGAGAATGCTCCGGCGCTAGGTGAGGCTCTCGGGGCGTTCGCCGGCTCGATGGCGCAACTTGGAAGCGAGATCGGGGACAAAAAGAGCATGGAGCGCCGCTTTAACGAGGCCCAGGACGCTTACGATGCTCTTGGCGGCATCCTGATCGAAGGTAGCGGCTCCAACGCGGAACTCGCCATCCCCGTAGAGAACCGCCCTGGCATCTTCGCCGAGGTGACGACCCTCATGGGCTCGAACAACATAAATATCCTCGACCTCTACGTCCGACACTCAAACACCGAACGCGCCGCCCTGGTCCTTACCCTAGACGCCGAAGCGGCCCGGAAGGCGCATGATCTACTAAAAAACGCGGGCTTCCGGGCCGAGTTATTGCAATAGGATAGACAGTCTAATATTGTTTCTAGCGATTATTCATAAACTGAATAAACTCCTCCCAATCTATCTTCTCTCCTTGTTTACGCTGGGTTTTGCCTTTACACCAAACGAGTTCTTTCTTTGACAAAAACAAATCTCCTAAAAACTCATTCTTATTGTTGCGCACTTCAAATTCAATTCCATTGTTCTTGACTTCTATAGAGACATCAAGAGATTTAATAGCTACTTTCATTACAAAACTCCTTTTTAGTTACTACGGTTGTATTGCGGATTGCCTACCCTATATACATAGTGTAACATGAATTATATGAAAAAACAAGTTTTGGAAGCATGTATTCATCTTTGGTTGGCCTTCCTGAAGAGGCCACCGTATTCTTTTCTCATCATCTGCTAGTTTTCCTTACGGTATCGGCACGTCCGCGACGGTGAACGGTAGCTCGGGGTTGCCGGACTCGCGCGCATCGAACTGGGAGTTGACCACGAGCAGGCGCTCGTCGTATTTGTCTATGGTCGTCGGGCTCTTGAACGAGGGGTCGGAGAAGCTGTCCTCAACGGTGCCGCTCACGTAGTCGCCGGAGAGTTGAACGCGGGAGATCTCACTTCCGGTTACCGCGTAAAGCGTCTGTCCGTCGAGCACTAATCCGTCACCGGCTACTTCGCCGCCGCCCAGGTCCATCTCGGTTACTTCCTTGCTTTCCGTGTCTATGCGGAAGAGCTGTCCGGTGGTCGAGTGGGTCACGATCAGGTACCGTCCGTCCTCGGTCGAGACGATACCGTTGAGGTTGAAGCCGTCCACGTACTCGATCGGCGTACCCGCGAGATCCAACCACTCCTCGAACTCGTACCCGCTGCCCGTCGCCGAGAGCCGGTAGAGCATCGGGCTGAACGAGTCGGTGAAGTAGGCGTCGCCGGAAGGAACGACGGTCACGTCATTTACGAAGGTCTCTTCCCGGTCGTTCCGAAAGCTGTCTACGAGATCACCGTTTTCGGTGTCGTAGACGAACATCCGGCCAGTATCGCCGCCCGCAATGAACAGACGTCCCTCACCGTCGAGCGCCAGGCCGATCGCGGAGGAGCGTTCGTCCTGTCCTCCTTCGAGGAACACCTCGGCCTCTCCCACGCCCTCCTGGACGCTGCCCCGGAAGATCGCACCGTTGGAGGTACTGCTGACGAAGAAGTCGCCGCTAGACTGCTGGTAGACGACACCCTCCGGGTAGACTTGCTCACCAGGAAGCTCATAGGCCCAGGTTTCATATGATGCCTGCGTAGTTCCGCCCTGGCCTGAAGTCTCGTCGGTGGTTCCTCCATTTCCGCTCTCTCCGCCACAAGAGACCAAGAACAATCCTACAAGCGCTACGAGTCCTGGAATAGTTCTCCGCGGGATTTTCGAACCGTGATTAATCGACAACGCACACTCCCTGGTCGAACTTTTGTTTACTGCTCTCATGCATATTTACGCGTGAAACGCCAGTCCGGATCTCCGCAGGATCTCCGCAGGATCACCGATCATCGACCCAGCAAGTGCCTCAGCGCGCCCTCTAGTTCCGGGTAGCGGAAGTCGTAGCCGGTCTCTTTGAGCTTCGCGGGCTCGACGCGCATGCTAGCCAAAAGCAACTCATCGGCGACCTGTCCCAACACGGCTCGTATAGCCGGAGCCGGCACCGGCAGGAATGTCGGACGATTCAACACGTCTCCCAAGACCTTCGTGTACTCCGCGTTCGTGAGTGGATTCGGAGCCACGACGTTGACCGGCCCTTCGACGGAATCATTTTCGAGGGCGTGGACGAGGGCTCCCACCACGTCGTCGAGGGCGACCCAGCTCCACCATTGGTTGCCGCTCCCGATCTTACCCCCACCTCCGAGCTTGAATATTGGGAGCGTCGTCCCTAAAGCGCCGCCCTCCGGGCTCAGAACGACCCCGAACCGCAGGTTCGCAACACGGATACCCGCCTCCCGAGCCGGGTCCGCCGCAGCCTCCCACTCTTTGACGACCCCCGACAGAAACGCGTCTCCCGATTCGCTCTCTTCGCGCAGAAGCTCGTTGCCCCGGTGACCGTAGTAGTTGATCCCCGACGCGCAGATCATGGCTCGCGGCTTCCCGGAAAGGCCGAATATAGTCTCGGCCAGCAGGCGCGTCCCTTGCACCCGGCTCTCCAGGATCTTCCGCTTCTTCTCCCCCGTCCAGCGCCCGATAATGCTCTCCCCGGCGAGGTGGACAACCGCATCTATTCCTTCGAGCCGAGAAGCGTCGAGTTTACCCCGCGACGGGTCCCAACGGATAGTATCTTCCGCGCTGGGCTTCGAACGGCTCAGAGCTATTACCCTGTGCCCGTTGTCTTCGAGTTCCTTGCTCAGGGCCGAGCCTACGAGACCCGTCTCGCCGCTTACCAAAATATCCATTATCGCCTCCCTCTAACGCCGTCGCTTACATGGTAACGCCTTATCGGCGGAGGGATGTAAACTCTGCCGCATGCGAACCTATTCCCACGCGCTGCTGACCTTCGCCGTCGTCCGACGCCCGAAGCCGAATGACAGCTCGTTTGCCGTGTGGGCCGCACTCGGAGCTACGCTGCCGGATCTCCCGGCCGGCATCGGCGCCGCCCGGCTCTGGGTCCGTCGCCGGTACTCCCGCGAAAGCTTTCTTGAGGAAGTCTGCGGTCGCAACGTCTTTAGTCAACCCGACGCCGCGCTTCACTCAGTCGTCCCTGTGACGGCTGCGCTGCTTCTCTACGCGGTGTTTGGGGCAGAGGGATACAAGCGTCGAAAAGCGGTATTCCCTCTGCTACTTGGCTGGGCCGGACACGTTGTCGCCGACACGCTGACCCACGGCTCCGACGCCCGGCCGCTACTATGGCCGATCTCGGATTGGCGTTTCGAGAGCCCGGTCTCGTACCGGGAGCGCGGACGTTACGGGAAGCTGTTCACATTCGCCGAGCACGCGGCCCTGCTGGTGGTTACGGCCCGGATGATCCGTTGGATGCCGAGCCGGTTGCCGCGAGGTTAGGCGGAGAGGGGCAGCTTGCTCTCGCGCACCGGCACGGAGAGTCCGCGTTTTATCTTGTTGAACTCCTTTACCTCGTTCTCGCCAACGAGCGTAGCCGCGATCCCTTCCTTACCGGCGCGCGCCGTGCGGCCGATACGGTGGACGTAAGTATCCACGTCCTCGGGAAGGTCGTAGTTGACGACGTGTGAGATATTCGGGACGTCGATCCCGCGGGCCGCGACGTTGGTCGCCACGAGGATCCGGGTCCGTCCGCCGGCGAACGCCGCGAGCGCCTTGTTGCGCTGGGCCTGAGTCTTGCCGCCGTGCAACAGGCCGGCGCTGTACCCGCCCCGCTCTAGCTGGCGGTGCAGCTTGGTCGCGCCGTGCTTGGTCCGACGGAACACTATCGCCAGCGGCTTCTCCTCCGCGTCGATCAAAGACCGCAAGGCACGAGTCTTGTCGCGCCCGTCCACCCGATAATAAACCTGCTCCACGGTATCCACCGTCGGGGCCTCGGATTCCACGGAGAGCCACTTAGGGGACCGCATGTGCCGTTTGACCATGCCCCGGATCGCGTCCGGCATAGTGGCCGAAAATAGCGCCGTCTGCCGTCGCTCAGGAGTATGCGAGAGGATGCGCCCGACATCCGGCGCGAAGCCCATGTCGAGCATCCGGTCGGCCTCGTCCAGAATCAGGTATCGTACACCGCCCAGCTTCAGCGTGCCGCGCTGCAGGTGGTCCAGGATACGTCCCGGCGTCCCTACGACTACCGCGTTGGAGCGGCCTTTGAGGGCTTTGATCTGGGGCCCGATATTCGTGCCGCCACAAAGGACCAGCGGATGCACCTTCTCGTGGCGGGAGAGGTTTGATATCTCCGTCGCCGCCTGCGACGCCAACTCCCGCGTCGGAACCAGCACGAGCGCCTGAACGCCCCTAGCCTTCCTGTCGATGCCTTCGATCAGAGGTATCGAGAAAGCGGCGGTCTTGCCGCTGCCGGTCTGCGCCAGTCCTACGACGTCTTCGCCATCCAGAAGCTCCGGTAATGCCAAAGCCTGGATCGGGGTCGGACTATCCCAACCCTGCTCCGCAACGGCCCGGTGGACGTTTTTGGAGAACGGAAAATCGTTGAACGAAGCCTCCTGGGCCTCGGTGCGAACATCAGTAATCACTAAAGGGTGTTTCCTCTCTCTTCGTGTTCAGTAGTCGCCACCATAGGGAGTATGTACGTCATGGGCGACCACTCGACAGGAGAGGATAAGCACAGGACACAAAAAAGAGACGCGCCTCTTGAGTGCGCCGTCTCGATAATCGTGGACGTATGTTCTCGATTACGTAGCCGAGTGAGTGTATCTGCTAATCGCACATAGTCAAGCCGCAAGAGTCGGCCATGGATAAAGTCCGACCTTGGACGGCGTGCTTAGTGCCGCGAGCTTCTACGCCCCGCTTCACCGTTAGGCGCGCCGAGACTGCGCTGCTCTTTCTGCTCTTTCTCATCTTCCGAACCGTCTTCGTTAGCCATGCTCGCTCCTCCGGCCAAAGCGCCTATCGTTCCGGCAAGGTCCTGTATTTCGGAAGGGACGACGAAGAGTTTGCTGGCCGGACCTTTAGCCATCTCGGGAAGCGCCTTGAGGTAGAGGTAGCGGAGGGATTCGGGGCTGAGGTCGGAGTTTTCGAGGCGCTCGAAGAGGGCGCCGGTCATCTCGATCTGGGCTGCCTGGACGTTGCGGTACGCTTCGGCCTCGCCTTCGGCCCGCAACACTGCGGCCTTTTGGTCGCCCTCGGCTTTCAGAATGGCGGATTCTTTCTCACCCTCGGCTTTCAGGATCGAGGCCCGCTTGTCACCCTCGGCGGTCAGGATCGAGGCCCGGCGGGTCCGTTCGGCCTGCATCTGCTTCTCCATCGCCTGCTGGATATCGCGGGGAGGGATGATCTCTTTAAGCTCCACCCGCGTGATGCGGATGCCCCACTTCTCCGTAACCTCGTCCAGGACCGAGCGGAGTTTGGAGTTGATCTCATCCCGCGAGGTTAGCGTCTGGTCGAGCTGCAAGTTGCCGATGACGTTCCGCAAGGTGGTCTGGGTGATCTGCTCCAGCGCCAGGTGGAAGTTCACGACCTCGTACTCGGAGGCACGGGCGTCCACGACCGCATAGTAGACGACGGTGGAGATCTGCATCCCCACGTTGTCGTTGGTGATTACGGCCTGTGGCTGGAACGACACGACCTGCTCCCTCAAGTCGGTCTTAGGGAGCATACGGTCCATGACCGGGACGACGAACGTCAGGCCGCTCTCCGCCGTGCGATGGTAACGTCCGAACCTCTGCACGATAGCTACCCGGTTCTGAGGGATGATCCTGATGCTCCGAGCCGCCACGAGGAACACCACGAACGCCAGGACTCCGAGGACGATCAAACCTTCCACGATTACTCTCCTTCCCTGCTCTCCAGGGGCTCGACGAGGGCCGTCAGGCCATCCGTATCCAGTATCCTGACCCGCGCGCCCGACTCTAACCTTCCGTCCGTATACATAGTCCGGGCGGTCCAGAACTCCCCGTTGCCTACCTTCACCATCCCGGTTTCGCCAGGCTCTATGGGATCGGTCACCACCGCTTTCTTTCCTTCGATCTTGCCGGGACCCACGTAGGGCTCGCTTCCGGCCAACGCCAGCCGGTTCAAGAGCGCGGGCCTCAAGACGATCATGCTAAGGACCGACGCCGCGATAAACCCGATGATCTGGCCGGATATTCCAACCCCAAGAAAAGCCAGCAACAGGCCGACGACCGCGCCGAGCGCGAAGAAGAGTAGAAAGAACGAGATGGTTAGAAGCTCCCCGGCGAACGCCAGGGCTGCTATTAGAGCCCATAGAATGACTTCCAGATTTCCAAACACTACTCTACGACCTCCTTTGTAAGATTCTATACCACCTCAGAAAGTAGGTAGCGCCACAAAGCTCCGGCTATCTTTTCTTCTCCCGGCCCAGCAGTCCTACAGCAACCTCTCGCGCACAGTCGAGAGGCTCGACGCTACGACGTACCACGGCGGTCACCCAGGCCCCCTCTAACAGGATGAGCAGTCGCTCGGCTAAAGCCTCGGGGTCCTCGAACCCGGCCTGCGAGGCAAGAAGGGAAAGGTGTTTGTGAATCCCCTCTTTATGTTCACGGATCACCGGCCTCCCCGGATGATCGTCGTCCGTGATCTCCGCCGCCGCGTTAATGAACGCACACCCCCGATAACCTTCTTCGTCAAACAGGTAATCCCCGTAAGCGTCGAAAGCCGCCAGCAGCCGCTCCGTGGGGTCCGCGCGCCGGTCCGTGTCCCGCGCCAGAACCGCCCGCCACCGCTCGTCCCTACGCCTCAAATAAGCTGCGACGAGCTCGTCCTTGGAGCCGAAGTTTTTGTAGAGGGTCACTTTAGAAACGTCCGCTTGCTCGGATATGGTGTCAACACCAACCGCCCGAATACCCTCCTCGTAAAATAACCGTGAGGCAGTTACCAGGATGCGCTCCGCAGCGGGACTCAGCGCCTCCGTACTCCCTTCATTCTTTGAGTCTTTGAGATTTTCCATATCTTCCGCCTTTCGTATAACCGTTCACACCAGTATACCAACCTGTCTGTTTACATTACGCAGCGAGTGAACATACAGGTCAGTACACTACTAGAATTTCCATTGCAGCAGAGGAGGTGCGTCGGATGAAATTCGGAGTTGCCAGGTGGGTGAAAGACTTTACGCGGGAGATGGATCTCGGTCTGTCCGTCATGCGCGGCGATAGGGCTCCCGGCGTGCCGGCCGGGTCGAATATCGGTAGTCATCACGTCTCGGACTGGGGAGATGGAAGCCGGGGAGACACCTGGTTTCGGAAGGAAAACAATGGGGACATTTCATTTCGGGATTTGATGCGTCCGCTAAAGCGTTTGGGTGGATATCTGCATCCCAGCGGTGGACGGCGTATGGCGGTCTTCGCGTTGCTTCTGGCGATGGCGCTCTGGGGCTCTGTCTTCGTCGCGACGAAAGAAGTGATGGGAGAGGCTGGGCCTTTCACCGTCGCGGCGGCCCGTTTCGCCATAGGGTTCGCGGTGCTTCTTCCCCTGGCGCGTCGTCAGGGGTTCCGGGCACCGCTAGTTTTTAGCCCTACCTATCTCCTGTTTGGTTTTACCGGCGTGTTTCTCGCCTACGGTCTACAGAACCTGGCGCTCGTGCTCACCTCCGCCGGCAGCGCCGCTCTGGTCATGGCGATGCAACCCGCGGCAGTAGTGCTCATGGGTATGCTGGTCCTGCGGGAGCGGCTGCCGACCGGGCGGCTTCTGGGTGTTGGTCTGGCGATAGCCGGCGTGCTGTTGGTGAGCAGCGTAGCTTTCGCCGGTGGAGGCGCCGACGCGCTCCTCGGCAACGCGTTGATGGCGGGCTCCGTCCTCGCCTATGGCGCTTACGCCGCGCAGGGACGGGTGCTCGGCGCGAACCATCCGCCCATCCTTATCACGGCCGCCAGCTTCGCCACGGGCCTGATGTTCCTGCTGCCCTTCGTGGCGGGTGAGATCTACCTCTACAGGGTTCCGAAGCTCGGTACGGAGAGCTTGCTCGTACTTCTCTATCTCGGCGTCAGCACCACGGCCGCGACGTTCCTGCTATGGAACTACGCACTGCGGCATCTGGAGGCCGGCGCCGCGGGATTGTACTTCAGCCTCATCCCCGTTACGGGATTAGCGTTCGCCGTTTTGTTCGGAGGCAGCGTAGGGATACTGGAGATAGCGGGAGGGGCACTGGCGATCAGCGGAGTACTGGTAGGCGACTACCTGGTCCGCAAGCAAAGTCCGGCGCATCCACAGACTGAGGCGTAATCCCTGACATACTCGTAAGATCGGCATGTAGAATTGCCCCATGTCTTCAGAAACCGCCCCCGAAATTGTGGGACCGAAAGAAGTTCACGAGTATCTGTCGTCACGCCTGAGCGAACCACCGTCCAGCGAGGACGTAAGCTTTCTGGCCCAGGGCGAGTACAGCCTGAACTTCCTGGTCCGCGAAGCGCGGGGAGATTACGTAGCACGGCTCGTGACGGGAACCCAGATCGGTCTGCCCCTCGACAAACAAGCCGTCTACGAACACGAGGCTTTGAAACTCCTCGAACCATCCAGGGTAACCCCGAGACCGCACCTGGTAGATCCAGAGCCAGCGAGCCTCCCCTACCCTGTGCTTCTGGAAGAATTTCTGCCGGGCCGCCCGCTGGATTACGCCACCGACCTCACCGCTGCCGCCCGCTGCGTAGCCGCGATCCACGCTCTAGGCGTTCCTGAACATCACCATCTCCAGGTCCACCCTGACCCAGCCCCCGCGATTCTCGCCGAGTCCCGCAAGCTGGCCGAATCGTATCTGGAATGGGACGACGCTTCAGGAGAGAGCAAGAACGCGTTATGCAAAGGGTTCGAGAGGATAGAGAAATTCCTCGAACAAGACAACCTCTTCACCGGCGACGACCTCGCAATCGTCAACTACGACCTCAACACGCACAACTTCGTCGTAGAGAATGGCACGGCGAAGCTACTAGACTGGGAGAAGGCCCGCATCGCACCCCGCACCCAGGACCTGGCCCATTTCCTCCTCCCCACCACGACCCTTTGGCGCGACGACACCGCAACCTTGCTCTCGAGTGAGCAAGAGCGAGAGTTCGTCGAGGAATATCTTGAACACGCGCCTGTCCCTGATACGGGGCTGTTCCACACGCAACTCGAAGCCATGCGGACCATAGTCTCGCTGAGGGCGGTCTCCTGGTGCGCGTGGGCGTTGCAGGAGACGGCGCGGAGCACCCGCCCGATAACAAACGAAGAGACCCTGAACAAGAGCCGCCGGTACCTCGAACCGGAGTTCCTGGAGCGACTCTTCTCGGAGGAAGGATGAACGCCGAACCGATACGGGTAGTCCTCGACTGCGACACGAAGAATGAGGTGGACGACCAGTTCGCCATCGCCCACGCCCTCGGACTGCCGCCCGGCATTCTGGAGGTGCGCGGCGTGGTCTCGATACACAACACCACGTCGGATGGGCCGGGATCCCGGAACATCTACCAGGAAGAAGCCGAAAGGGTCGTCGCGCTGTGCGGGAGCGAGGTTCCATGTATCCCCGGCGCCGAACGTCCGATGGAGAACCGCCACACGCCCGTAAAAAGCGCGGGCCTGGATTTCCTGATCGAGGAAGCGCGTAGCGGGCCGTTGACGATCATAGCCACCGGACCGGCGACGGACGTGGCCTCGCTGCTGTTGGTCGCGCCGGAGGTTCGGGAGAATGTTCGGGTGGTGTGGCTCGGCGGATTCGGCGACGAGGAGAGCTACAGGCGGTTCAACATGGGCGGCGAGTTGAATGGCCGGGCGGACATCGCCTCCTGGCGGGCACTGTTCGAGAATCCCGTAGAGTTACTACAGGTACCGGGATGGTCGGGGCCGCACAAATTGGTGGTCGAAGCGGCGTCCTTCGCGGAGGAGTTGCGGGCTCTCGGCCGCCCGGTGGCGGATTATCTAGCGGAGATACTGCTGGAGTGGGTAACGGACTACGAGGGAGACATAGACCCTCGGGGACGGAAGATCATCTGGGACGTGGCTTGCATCAGCGCGGTCGCCGATCCCGAATCGGTTACAATCGACCGGCTCACGGTACCGACCCTGGACGCCGCCGGAGCCCACGACTTTGCTCGTCGGGGTCGGGAGATAGAGGTTGTGACCGACCTGGATAACGAACGGATAATGCGGAGTCTGATAGCTGCGTTAGAGAGGCATCCTGCCGGGTAAGAATTTCTGATCCGGTTGCATCTGTATAGCGTAGAACCGGGAGTATGAAATCGTGACGGCCATCTGTGCCGCCAAGAAAGGAACTTTCGGATTTGAGACTTAAAACTTTGCTGTTGACTGCGCTGGTGGCGGCTACGATCCTCCTGACCGCCGCCTGCGGGGGAGGTGGTTCCGGAGCACAGTCTTCCGGCGAAGAACGTTCGTTCCCGGAACTCGAAAAAGCCGCCGAAGGTACGACCGTCAACTTCTTTATGTACGGGGGCGACGAGGCGATCAACGCCTACGTCGACGACTACGTCAAGCCGCAGGTAAAGAAGAAGTATGGGATCACTCTCAAGCGCATTCCCCTTACCGACACCGCCGACGCGGTCAATAAACTTCTCAACGAAAAAAGCGCCGGAAAAGATGAGGGAACGACGGATCTCGTCTGGATCAACGGCGAGAACTTTGCCACCGGCGCCGACGCGGACCTCTGGTTCGGACCGTGGGCCGAAGAGTTGCCCAACGCGAAGTACATCGACTGGGAGAGCACGAGCATAACCCGCGACTTCGGCTACCCGGTCGATGGCCGCGAAGCCCCCTGGGGCAAGGCCCAGTTCGTCATGATCCACGACTCGGCCAAGGTAAAAGACCCGCCGAAGACGATGGACGAACTCCTCGCCTGGACGGAAGATAACCCCGGCCGCTTCACCTATCCCGCCCCACCGGACTTCACCGGCAACGCGTTTATCGAGCAGGCTTTCTACGGCGTCACTGGAGAAATAGAGCCGTACCAGGAGCCTTTCGACCAGCAGGTCTTCGACGAGCGGACACCCGAGTTCTACGACTTCCTGAACGAACTGGAACCGAACCTCTGGCGCGAGGGTAAGACCTATCCAGAGTCGTCTGCCAAACTCGAAGAACTGTACCAGAATGGCGAGGTCTACCTTTCGATGAGCTACAACCCACAGCTCGCGCAGCGTCAGATAGAGAAGGGCCTCTACCCGGAGAGCACCCGCACCTACCTGCTGGACGGGGGCACCCTGAATAACACCCACTACGTCGCCATCCCGTTCAACTCACCAAACAAGGCCGGGGCGCAGGTAGTGGCGAACTTCCTGGAGAGCCCCGAGGCGCAGCTAAAGAAGCAGGACCCGAGCGGCTGGGGAGACCTCACCGCGCTACAGACTGACCGGCTACCGGAGAATGTGCAAAAAGATTTCGCCGAACTCTCCGGCAAAGCGACCCTATCCACGGACAAGCTTCAGGAGAACCGGGTCCCCGAAGCCCGGACAGAGTGGCTGCTGGCCCTCGAAGACGGCTGGCAAGAAAAGGTTCTCAAGAAATAACTCGTGGGCGGTCGGTTTAAGATAGCGTTGCTCCTGGCTCCTGCCTTGCTGGTGATCGGGGTTCTCTTCTCCGGTGGCCTCGTCGCGGCGCTCGTCCAGTCGCTCGGCTACCTTCCGGCTATCGGTCAGACGGAGGTGAGTTTCGAAGCCTACCGGCGAGTCCTGGGAGACGAAGGTTTCCTCGACTCTCTTCTGCTCACCCTGTATGTCGCCGGGGCGTCCACGGGCATCTCTACGGTGCTCGCGGTATTGGGGGCGCTGGCTCTGCGACGGAGCAGTGGACGTATCTCGGCGGTAGTGTTCCAATTGCCGATCACGATTCCGCACCTCGTCGCGGCGGTCGGCATCGCGCTCGTCGTTTCCCAAACTGGCCTGGGGGCGCGGCTGGCGGCTGCGCTGGGGCTCATCGGGGAGCCGAGGGAGTTCCCGGCGCTGCTCTATGATCCGTACTCCGTAGGCATTATCCTGACCTACGTGTGGAAGGAGATGCCGTTTATCGCGCTGGTGGTATTGGCCGCCCTTCGAGGTGTGGCCGGGGAGCTCGAAGAAGTGGCCCAGACGCTCGGGGCGAATGCCTGGCAGCGGTTCTGGTACGTGGTCTTTCCGGTCATTTCTCCCGGTATTATCGCGGCGAGCCTCATAGTCTTCGCCTTTACTTTCGGCGCCTTCGAGGTTCCATATCTGCTCGGCAAGTCGTATCCGACGATACTACCCGTAATGGCCTACAACGAGTACCGGGACCTGGATCTGGCCTCGCGTCCGGCGGCGATGGCTATAAACGTCCTGATCGCCCTGATTACGGCCGTTATCGCGGCGGCTTACCTGCGACTGGCGAGGAACCTGGGCCGTGGGTGATCCCTTTGGTTAAAAGAAAGAGCAACGCCGGACTCGCCATCGTCGCTGCGCTGGTGGCGATCCCCTTCGTGCCGCTCTTTCTGTGGACCTTCGCCGGACGGTGGCGTTTCCCGAACCTGATACCATCGGAATGGTCGCTGCGCGGCGTCTACTATCTGCTAGAACCCGGCGGCCAGGTGCTCGGTGCGACTACGAACAGCCTACTCATAGCAGGAGCTGTGGCGTTGGCTTCGATCACCGTGGGCCTACCAGCGGGGATGGCGCTCGGCGGGTATGAGTGGCGGTTCAAGGGGGTCGTGATCTTCGTCGTCCTGCTCCCGATCATCGTCCCGCCGCTGGCCTCGACGATGGGCATCCACCTGACTTTTATCCGGCTCGGGTTGGCGGACACCGCTTTGGGAGTATTCCTGGTGCATCTAGTCCCGACGGTACCGTACACCGCGATCATCCTGACCAGCGTCTTCGCCGAGCGGACCGGCGAACTGGAAGAAGTAGCCCGAACCCTTGGGGCTTCTCCCTGGCAGGCATTCCTGCACATCACGCTGCCCGAGGTCGCGCCGGGGGTGGCGGTAGCGGGGTTGTTCGCGTTCCTGATCTCCTGGGGCCAGTACATCCTGACCGTCCTGATCGGGGGCGGCAACATCGTCACCTTGCCGATGCTCCTCTTCTCCGCCGCCTCGGGCAACGACCCGGTGATCACCTCCACCCTCGCCCTCGTCTTCGCCCTCCCTGCCGTACTGGCCCTCGTCGTAGCCCTCCGCTACCTGAAACCCGGCGAGGCTAACGAACGGGGGTTCGTCGGATTGGGAAAGGTCTCGTGAGGTCCTCCTCTTGAGCGCCCGGCTAGAGCTAGAGAACGTTACCCACTGCTACGGGCGCGGCGAACCGGCCCTCTCGGACCTCTCCCTCACCGTGGAACCGGGAGAGCTCGTGGCGCTTCTCGGCCCTTCCGGGTGCGGCAAGACCACGGCACTGAAGGTTCTGGCCGGGCTACTCTCTCCCTCTTCAGGAGACGTGCGGGTAGAAGGCAGCTCAGTCATGGGGATCACACCCGAGAAACGCCGGACGGCAATGGTCTTCCAGAAACCGCTTCTCTTTCCGCACATGAACGTGGCCGGCAACGTCGGCTTTGGGTTGAGGATGCGGGGCTCCACCGAAGACTCGGAGCAGCGGATAAGTGAAGCCCTGGAACAGGTCCAGATGGAGGGCTTTGCAGACCGCGACCCCGGCGAACTTTCGGGAGGCCAGCAGCAAAGGGTCGCCCTGGCGCGGGCCCTCGTTACTTCGCCGAAACTCCTGCTACTCGACGAGCCCTTCTCGGCGCTGGACGCGAACCTCCGCTCCGAGATGCGGAAGCTGGTAAAACGCCTCCAGCGCGAGGGAGATTACACCACCGTATTCGTCACCCACGACCAGGAAGAAGCCGTAATCCTCGCCGACCGGATAGCGCTGCTATTCGACGGCGAGCTTCAGATGTACGACCGGCCTCAGGCCTTCTACGACCACCCGGCGAGCATGGAAGTCGCCCGCTTTTTCGGCGCCACCAACTTCCTCGAAGGCCGGGCCGAGAACGGCTCGGTCCGCACCAGACTCGGGGATCTCCGGCTGGAAAACCCCGGTCCTACCGGAGACGTGACGCTCACCATCCGGCCCGAAGCCATCCGGCTGGAAAAGGGTGAGAATTCCTTCGCGGCCAACATAATCTCCGCCACATACCTGGGCACCCAGGTCCACTACGCGCTGGAGTCGCACGGCATCCGGATACGGGCCGCCCTTCCACCCCATGTCCGGCTGGAGGTTGGGGAGGAAGTTTCGGTGCGGCTCCCCGCAGAGTCTCTTTGGGCGCTCGAAGGCTAAAGTCCGGGGAGCCGTAGTCTCAACTCTGTTTCCGTTCTCGCGCGGATCTTGCTGCGGCGGCCCGGGCGATGATTCCCTCCACAACGGCGGTCTTTGCTTCGGCGTAATGCTGCATGGTCGGCCAGGTTTCATTCGCCAGCCCAAGCTTCGTACTGGCATAAAGTCCGCGCTCTTCATCGTTTTCTCGAAGTCGATCTCGTAGAAGCAGGTAGCGGTCGATCTCCGGCGAATCGGGGGAGTAGACGTGTATGTGTACGTCCTTGCCCGCAGTCCGCAACATCCGGTGCTCGTGGAAATCCCGCTCACGCACGCGCAACACGTAACCCGCCTTCTCCAGGGCAGGAACGTAAGAGTGCTCATCGTTAGAGTCTTCGACCACGAGCAGGATGTCGATTATGGGCTTCGCCGCGAGTCCGGGTACTGCGGTAGAGCCGATGTGCTCGACGGCCAGGGCGGTTTCTCCGAGCGCCGCGCGGATACGCTCTGCTTCTAGCCGGAAACGTTCGGGCCAGGCGGGATCGTAGTCGACGACGACGATGTCTGGCGACTCGACCTCGCCGATGATCGCGTTTCTCATACGTTCTTCTATCGAATCGTCAGTCATTGTCTTTCGAGCCTTCTCTGATCCGCTCTACGAAGGATCAGGCTCCCAGCGCGTCCTCTATTATCTTCCGGTGGTCGAAAGCCAATTCTACCTCTGAAGGATCCAGCACGGACACCTCGTCGGCGTCTGTCGCGGCCTCCGCTTCTCCCCCGACTACACGGCCGAGGAACGTCACGCTAACGTTGTGGCCTCTCGGGTCCCGATCCGGCTCGGAGTAGATCCCGACGAGGCGGTCCAACTCCACGTCGAGGTTCGTCTCTTCTTTCACCTCCCGGACGGCGGCGTTCTCGACGGTCTCCCCTACCTCGACGAATCCGCCCGGCAGCGCCCACATCCCTTCGTAAGGGTCCGAGCCACGCCGGATCAAAACTACACCATCCTCTATGGGAATTACTACGTCCACCATGACCTTCGGCGTCTCGGGACCGGCCATACTCATCCTCCTGTGTCGCTCTCCACGAACTCGTACTACCCGCAGTCCGGAAAAGATAACCCTGCGGAATGTTTGGATGTGTGACGGTAAGATCATTGCGGTGGATAGCAAGCAGAGAAAATCCGGCCGAAAACACGATGCTCTGATCGGCCTTGCGTCAGGGCTCGTGGTATTCGTCTTCTACCTATTTACGCTCGCCCCAACGGTACTCTACTACGGTCCCGAGAACTACGACTCGGCGCACCTGCAGGTGGTCGCGTACACGCTCGGGATTCCGAGCTACACAGGCTACCCGACGTACGCCATGCTCGCCCACCTCTTTACCTACCTGCCCTTCGGGGATCCCGCATACCGGGTAAATCTCGCATCGGCGGTCCTCGGGGCGGTGGCGGTGGCGATGCTTTACGTGGTGTGTAGGAGGTTCGGCGCGAGTAGGATCGGGGCTGTGGCGGGTACGCTGGCCTTTGGGCTATCGGTGACTTTCTGGGGCCAGGCCGTGATCGCCGAAGTCTACACGCTGCACGTGCTCCTGATGACGCTGTTTCTGCTCTCACTGTTAGTTTGGCGCGGAGATCGCCGGGACCGTTACTTGCTACTCGCCGCGTTCGTTGGCGGCGTAGCGATGACCAATCACCTCACCAGCATCTTCCTGCTTCCGGCAGCGCTCGTCTTCGTGGCGCTGGTCGACGAGTCGACGTTGCTCAAACCGGGTCTCTTGCTAAAGGGGGCCGGTCTTTTCCTGTTGGGTCTAGCCCCGTATTTCTATTTACCCTTGCGGGCTTCGATGGACCCGCCGCTAGTCGGCGCAGGCCCGGCCAGTGATCCTTCGACGCTCGAGGGATTCGCGGATCTGGTCTCCGGTGGCGATCACAAGGCCCGGATTCTCACTTTCGGGATCTCCGAATTGCCAGGACGGATCTGGATCTACGCAGGGCACTTGCTGGATAACCTGAACCCCGTGTTGCTGGTGCTCGTCGTGGTAGGGGTGGCGGTGCTGTTCTTGAGAGACCGGGCGGCGCTGGCCTTGCTGGGAACCGTGTTCGTTTTGAACCTGGGGTACGCGCTAGAGTACGACATAGACGACCTGGAGATTTACTTCGTCCCTACCTATCTGATGCTCTCTATCGCCCTGGCGCTCGGGGCCGACTCCGCTGTGCGATGGGCTCGCGGACTACAACTCAGTAGATCAGGCACGGCCGTCGCAGCCTCGCTAATAATGGCCGCCGTACTGGTTTCCGTTCCGGGTTCTTGCGCCCAAGCAGATCGGAGCGAGGATCTGAAGGGACGGGAGATCATAGAGGCGGTGGCGGATGGGACGAAGCCGGGCTCGACGGTCCTCTACCACGGACGCTCGCTCCACTACATGCAGCTCGTGGAGAACCGCCGGAGAGATTTGAAGTTGGTAGACCCTTTCTATACCGCTGACTGGGTGAAACGGTCAGAGAGAAACCTGGAGCGCGGCCCGGTCTACGTTCTGTACCCCGGCGCAACGAACACCCGGCTATACAGGGAGGCAGGGTACAGGCTGGACCCCGTGAAAGAGGGTATGCTTTACGAGGTGGTAGAGGGACGCGAGTGAAGATCCTTTGCATCAGCGACCGGGTGGAGCGGTTGCTCTACGGTCCGAGCCTGAACACCTACGCCAGCGGTGTCGAAGCCGTAGTATCGTGCGGCGACCTGCCGTTCGCGTACCTGGAATACATAGTCACGTTTCTGGGCGTGCCGGTCTACTACGTCCTCGGCAACCACGATCCGGCCCCGGACAGCAAGGAGTATCCGGGAGGCTGCACGCCAATAGACGGACGACTTGTCGACCTGGGTGGTGTGACGCTGGCGGGGCTATCCGGGTCCCCACTCTACTCCTACGGTCCGAACCAGTACACCGAGCGCCAGATGTGTCTCAAGTCCTGGGCACTCTCCGCCCGTATCTGGCGCAAGAAGCTCCTCGGCGACCGTACGCCCGTTGTCTTCGTTAGCCACTCGCCGCCTCACGGTCTCGGAGACCAGAGAGACCGGGCGCATGCCGGCTTCGAGTCTTTCGTGGGCTTGATCGACCGTCACGAGCCCAGACTCTGGTTGCACGGTCACGTCCACCTCTACGGACCAAACGACCACCGGGAGACCCGCTCCGGAAACACGCGGATCTTGAACGTGTACGGCCACCAGATATTAGAGTTGTAGCGTGCGTCCTTGCCGTTCCGGCGACCGGAGTGTAGATTCACTGTCGTGCCGGAGTACATGGATATGGGCGAGCAAGCCGACGCCGACTTCTCCCGCGCCCGCAGGAAAGCTTTCCTGCGCCGTGTGGGGGCTTTCCTCCGCAAGGATCCCGCCTCAAACCTGCTGCTCTCTTTCGACGAGGTAAAGAAGGCGCTCGGCGCCGTCGAGCAGGTCTACATCGGGATGCGGACCGTTCCGGTCGAAAAGATAATCGGCAGCGTTGGCCGGCACCGGGATTTCGACCGGGCCTTCCTACCTTCCAAGGGCCAGGTTGGGACGCGCTGGAAGAAGATAGACGCGATGATGCGCCGGGCCGAAGAACTACCGCCCGTTAGCCTGTACAAGATCGGGGACGCCTACTTCGTCCAGGACGGCAACCATCGGGTCTCGGTCGCCCGCCAACAGGGTGTGGACATGCTAGACGCTGAGGTAACGGAGATCCGGAGCCGGGTCCCGATAGACTCGGCCCTGACGGCGGAGAGCTTGCTGCACAAGCTAGAGTACCGCCACCTGTTGGAACGCGTGCCGATAGATCGGGTGCTGCCGGAAGTGAGGGTGGATTTCTCGAACCTGGCAGATTACCGGAAACTGGCTACGTATATCGAGGCCCACGGCTTCCGGCTCTCGCAACTCTGGCGGCGCTACGTCTCGCCGGAGGAGGTCTTGAGAGACTGGTACGAATACTCCTACGCTCCCATAGCCGAGATGATCCGGGAGGAACAAATCCTGGAAGCGTTCCCGGAGCGCACGGCGCTGGACCTGTACCTCTGGATCGTGGAACACCGGGAACGGCTCTCTCTGGAGGCCCGCGACAACTCGATCTCCACGCAGGTCGCCAAGGACGATATATTGAGAAAAGGCGGCCGTCGGAAGGCCAGAGTCCCGAAGGACCACTGAGCCACGAGGTCCGAGGCTGTAAGATGGTCCTGACGGTCGGCCGAAGTTTTTGTAGTTAGCCATATAGTTCGGGGGTATTCGTTTGGGAGCGTTCGCGGTCATCTGGTCGCCGGTCCGGGTACTGAGGGAGGTCGCCGCGGAACGGAACCTGCTCGCGGGTTTCATAATCGTGGCGGTCAACGCGGCCCTGGGCCTCGCCGGGGTGGCGATACTGATCTTCGGAGGAAACCTTCAGGCGCAGTTGGAAGCGAGCGGCGCCCAGCTACCACAGGGCTTCTTCGAGAGCTTCGCGGTAATAGCATTGGTTCTCGCGGTACTGGCGCCTTTCGTGTGGTGGCTCTTGATCTCCCTGGTCATGCACCTCGTCACCCGCTTCTTCAGTGGCGAAGGACCGCTCTCGGCGACATTCTCCGTGGTCGGCGTCGCTTTCGCGCCCCTGGTGCTGTCGGCGATAATCTCGATACCACTTGGAGGATTGCAGGCTCTCCTCGAAGCGGGAAGCGCGGCCGGTACGACAGTCGGGCTGTTAAGCAACCTGTTCGCCCTGGCTTTTCTCGTCTGGCACCTCGTACTCGTAGTCTTGGGCGTCGCGCTCGCCCGAAACGTTAGCTACGGCCAGTCCACGGGCTCCTGTGCCATATCTTGCGGCGGTTGTCTGGGGATTATAATCCTCATTACCGTGGCGCTGGGGGTCATCGCGGCCCTTTTCGCGGGCGTCCTCCAACAGTAATAGACTCGCTAGGAGCGGAGCAGTTTGGAATCTAACAACGAATACACTCAGGAAAACCAAGTAAACCAGGCCGAAAACCGAACCCGGCGTCGCCGTAAAAGACTTTTCATCGGTGGCGCGGTGGCCGTAGGGCTCCTGGTCCTGACCCTGGGGACCATCGGGCTGGTCCTCGTGGTCGTATCGGGAGGTGGAGGCGGCTCCGTGTCCGCTTCGCCGGAGACCTACGAGGAAGAATACGTATCCGGCGAAGGGTCGGATAAGATAGCCGTCATACCGGTGGAAGGCTTGATCTCCCCGTCCGATAGCGGCGTCGCCGGGGCCGTGCCGACCACCACACCCGAAGGCATGCGGGACGCACTCCTCCAGGCGGAAGAAGACGAGAGCGTAAAAGCGGTAATAATAGAGATAAATTCTCCCGGCGGCGGCGTCACGGCGAGCGACCGGATGTACCAGGACATTCTGGACTTCAAAGAGTCTTCCGGGAAGCCGGTTCTGGCGTCCATGGGCACGACGGCCGCCTCCGGCGGCTACTATATCGCCACGGCGGCCGACGAGATACTGGCCGGAGAGACGACCCTGACGGGTTCACTGGGCGTCATACTCCAGCTCCCGAACTTCACCGAAGCCGCAGATAAGGTCGGCTTCAAGCAGAACATAATAAAGAGCGGCGAGTTCAAAGACATGGGATCCAGCTTCCGGGACATCACACCCCAGGAACGCGAGATCTTCCAGGAGATCGTGGACGAAAACTACGACGAGTTCGTAGAGGTGATCGTCGAAGGCCGCGACTTACCCGAGCAACGGGTGCGCGAGTTGGCCGACGGAAGGATCTACTCCGGCAAGCAGGCCGAGAACCTGAACCTGGTAGACAGCCTGGGCGACCTGGAAGAAGCATCCCAAAACGCGCGCAACAGGGCGGATGTGGGCGAGGCTACCGTGATCCGCTACGTGCAGACCCCAGGGCTCGGAGAACTACTGAGTGCGCGCATCGCGCCGCAAGAGCCCGAAGCCGTCCAGATAATGAAAGCCGCCGGAGTAAACCTCGAAGCCGAGCCCCAGTACCTGTACCTGGCGGGTGTTTAGCCGACGCAGTTTCAGTACGACTCAGGCCGATCCTTGGGTCTCCTCGGAGATACTCTCGTAGACCGTGACGAGCTCCTCGCGGCTGCCGCACACGAAATCAACCAGGTCCAGCTCGTCAGCCACGAACGCCAAACGCCGCTCCTCGCCGGGACTCTCTTGCTCGGTGACGCCTACCGCGAACCCGTAGCTCCCTTCGTCACCGACCTCCCCATAGTACCCGGAGTAAACCTCGATACCGTCACGCGCCGCCTCGTATAGCGCGACCAGAAGCTCCGCTGGTGCGCCACGAAAAGAGGGCAAGTCCTGGTCGTCGGGCGAGAGTTGCTCCAGCAAGTAGGTCTCGGCCGTCTCGGTATCCGGGAATCTCTCCACCAGCTTCCCTTCGTACTCCTCCTGATCCTCTGGCAACTCTTCAAGGTAATCGTAGAGGTCCATCGCAGCGTAGTAGACCCAGTCCTCGTATCCCCGAACTTCCATGTTCTCCTCCTCGGCGTAGACCTGCATCCCGCCGAGCTTACCAGTAAATCAACGGTACTTACGGGCGAGGCCGCGAACATCGCCATTACCCAGTGTCCTCTCAGACCTCTGACACGGTCCGTTTATTATCGGACTCATGGTCAAATTCGGATGGTCTCTCTCCTGTATATGTCCCATTCCAAACGTGTGGCCGCGCTCGTGGGTCACCACGGCCTGTATATCGTAGTGATCACGACAAGAGCGGGCGCCAGGGCTAGTCGTCCATTTCACGCCGGTTCGATCGAGTTCGAGATCCGAAGAAGTCACTCTATCGTAGCCTGACGTCACCACGAAGTATGTACAGGTTATCGCAAGAACGCTGCCCCGGAGCTTACCGAAAGAAGCCACGCTCGTCCCGTCGGTTCTCTGGCAGCCACCATCCGCGTTCACATCCGCCTGCCTGCGGGTGTTGCCCTCGAACACCAGAGATTGCTCTACCTTGTCTCCGTAGCCGCAGGCGTTTTTGGTGCGGGTTATATTGGCACCACCAAGTCTTATCTCCCGCGCCACGGTGTTACGGTTCAAATAGGGTGGTGTAGTGCGGTAATTAAAACGATATTTGATCCCGCCGTAGACTCTCCACCGCGCCAGGTTGTAGGCGCGGTCGCGGCATTGATTGGGTCCGCTCGCCGAACCGGAGACCCGCGCAGCGTCCCCGGAAGACCCTTCAGCCGTGTCGTCGCCCACTTTATTCAGCTCGATCGCCCCGTTGTTTTGCCGGACAACTACGAGTTCCTGGGCCCCGTCCGTAGAGAGAACTTCGGCGTGAACACCCTCTCCGGACTCCGGGAGAACGGCCTCCACGCCGTTGTCGGTGATCTGACGGTCCCCCACGGGACATTCGTCCAGATTCACCTGCGGAGGAAGTTTTTCGGCTGGAATCTTCTCATTCTGTTTGCCGCAAACCTCGAGCACCCGCGATGACCCAGGGCGTGCCTCTGAAACCCCGGAGATGGCGCCCACGGTAAAGAAGGCCAGCAAAAAGGCGCTGACAATAGCTAAAATCGGTTTCATGTTGCCCCCTACTCCTGTATTTCGAATTATCTGCGATAGCGCACCACGCAACACTGCTTCATGCAAGGTTTCGGATCAAAGTTTCACAACCTTTAATTCCCAAGAGCGCCGTCTGTGACACTCAGGTTTGGCGATGGTCCCTGACTTCGGCTAACATGTGCATGTGTTTCGGCAGGCAATAAGACAATATGCCCGCTATCTACCATACTTCCTGTCTCTGGTCGTAATACTTTACGCGCTGGCGGGATGCGGAGATCAGTCAGGCAGCCCCAGCGAAACGGAAGCCACTGCGGACTCTCCTCCGGGAGGCACCACCGTGCGTCAGGCTACGGAGGAGCCTCTGGAGGCGTCCGACGACCCGGCCAGGGAAGAGGCGGACGGGACAACCGTGCAACCGGAGACCGCCACACCCCTGAACGCGGAGGAAGAACTTGCTCCCCAGGGCACCGTCGTAACGGTGAGCAGGGTAATGGAAGGCGACACTATCAGGATAAGTCCCGCCGTCGAAGGCAAGCGCGTGGTTCGGCTTATCGGCATAGACGCCCCGGAGACCGGTGGACAGCCCTTTGGCGACGCGGCGCTGGCCCAGGCTAACTCGCTGATCGGGGGTCGCAAGGTAGCCCTCGGGTTCGACGCCAAAAAGACGGATGAGGCCGGCCGCTTGCTCGCCTACGTACGACTCCCCGGCGGCAATCTCTTTAACGAGTACATGTTGCGTGCAGGGTACGCCCAGGTAGAGATATCTCCTCCAAACGTAAAATACGAAAATGAGCTTCGGGACGCCCAACGCGCGGCCCGTGAGGGCGACATGGGGATATGGGAACTGCCGCCTCAACAACTCTGCAAACTCGCCCACCGCGGCAACGGCATAGGAGGAGGATGCGAGGACCTCTCGAACGCCCCGGATAGCGGGGAGCCTGATGATGGGTCCGACTCGCAGGACGGGCCTCCGGTCGCTGGAGTCCCCCCGGTTCCGCCCGACGGAGACTACGACTGCGGCCACTTCAACAACCAGCAGCAAGCCCAAAAGGTGCTAGATAGCGACTCCTCCGACCCCCACGGCCTCGACGGTGAAGACCAAAACGGAGTCGCCTGCGAGAGCCTCGGCGGTTAAGCCCGGAGTTAGAGAGCGCCTAGACCAATCTCCGGGCGCCCATGTACCCGTCGCCCGACCACCGCATCGGCTTGACTACCACCTTGCCCCAGTAGTTTGAGGCGTGAAGTATGAGTTTGGTGCCGCTGCGGTTCTTGCCCGCGTATATGCCCACGTGGGTGATCGACATGCCTCCGGTTCCATCCTCATCGTAGAACAGCAAGTCTCCCTTACGCGGGGTAGAGACCCTTCGACCATACTGCCACTGCTTCCGCTGGTCGTCCGGTAGGGACATGTTGATCGCTTTCTTGTATGCCGTCAGGGTAAGGCAGGAGCAATCCATCCTCTTATAGGGGATGCAATCCTGCGGGCCGCCGAGGTAATACGGCGTTCCGACATACCTCTTGCCTACATTGACGATACGCTGACCTTTCTGCGCCGAGGTCAGGCCACCGTCAGATGACGAGCTCGTCTTGCAAGCAACCCCGTTGCGGTCAGGCGACCGGACAATCTTGAAGGCGTCCGCGATAACGTATCCGCCCCTGCTAGAGTTACGCTGGACCGCGAGCCTGTAAGCGTCGCCACCCTTTATCCTGTACGTGCCGAGCCTTACCCAACGACCGCCGTTCTCACGTTGGTTAACCCGGCGAATCTTTCTCCCGCTCGTGGTGGTTATCCGGATCGCCGTGCGGCTGTTGTAGCCGCTGTTGGCCGGCCAGCGCCCGCACACCGTGTAGAAACCTGTCCTTGGAGTCTTGATCTTGTATAGCGCCGCGCCTCTTTTGGCACGCTTGGCGAAGCGGTAGTTCTTCCCGTAGCGTTGGGAACTGTAAGAGCTTACCCCCCAATTGGTGGTTACCTTGAACCGCCCACTCGTCGAGTTGTCCACCACCTGTTGGTATGGAGCAGCAGCCTGGGCTTCCGGCACCGCGAAAAACCAGGCTCCTAACAACACCAAACATCCAGCCAAAAGACCCGTCGATAAAGCTATCGCTAGCCGGAGCATTTCCCCCCTCCGTAAATGTATCTATTCCGTTGTTATCGAACTGTTACCGTATTGTGACAAGAAAGTTATGAAGTTTCAACTAATTTTTAGATATATTCAGTCGAATTTTCTTTCCGGCTGAGATTCGCGTCTTCAGGGACATTTGAAGATCGAGAGCCGATCCGCTCTTCTGATGATGGACCGGCTCTCGTAAAAGTCTTTCTTCTCAGGCTATTCGGAGAACCAGCGGGTGATCTCGACCTTGTTCTCGGTGAAGAATCTGACCCCGTCCTTGCCGGTAGCGTGAAGGTCGCCGTAGAAAGAATTTTTCACGCCGTTGAACGGGAAAAAGGCCATCGGAGCGGCCACCCCGATGTTTACTCCGAGCATCCCGGCTTCCACGTTCTCCCGGAACTTCCTAACGGCGGGGCCAGACTCGGTGAAGATGGAGCAGGCGTTGCCGAACTGAGAGCCGTTGGTGAACTCTATTGCTTCTTCGAGGCTATCCACGCGCACCACTGAGAGGACGGGACCGAAGATCTCCTCTCGCCCGACCCGCATGTCGCCGGTAACGTTGTCGAGCAGGGTGGGGCCCATAAAGAAGCCTTCATCCAACGGCGGTTCCCGGCCGTCGAGTACGACCTCGGCGCCCTCCTCTTCACCGAGGTCTATGTAGCCCCGGACCTTCCCCCGGTGCTCCTCCCGGATGACGGGTGTTAGCTCGCTGCCATCTTCGTAGCCAGGGCCTACCTTCATCGCGGCGGCCTGCTCTTTGAGCGCTGCGACCAGCGGATCCGCCGCTTCTCCGACGGCCATCGCGACGCTACCGGCCAGGCATCGCTCTCCGGCGTTACCGTAGGCAGAGGAGATCATGTTCTCAACCGTCTTGTCCAGTACGGCGTCGGGCATCACGATCATAGAGTTCTTGGCGCCCGCCAGAGCCTGTACCCGCTTGCCGTGGGCCGTTCCGTGCGTATAGACATGCTGGGCTACCGGCTGGGAGCCGACAAAAGAGACGGCCTCTATGCCGGGATGCTCAAGGATCGCGTCCACCACCTCCCGGCCTCCGTTGACTATACTGAATACTCCATCGGGCAACCCGGCCTCAGCGAATAGCTCTCCGAGCCGCTGGGCCGAGAGCGGCGTCCGCTCCGAAGGCTTGAGGATGTAAGCGTTACCCGTTCCGATGGCTACCGGTATGGTCCACAAAGGAACCATGCACGGAAAGTTGAACGGGGTTATAGCCGCTACCACTCCGAGCGGATAGCGGTAGGAGACGTTGTCTACGCCACGCGCGACGTCCCGGACGCTCTCGCCCATCATCAGGGTCGGCATCCCGCAGGCGAACTCCACGACCTCTATGCCGCGCCGGACCTCACCGCCGGCGTCTTTCTTGTCCTTGCCGTTTTCCAGGGTGACGAGGTCTCTTAGCTCCTCGAAGTTATCTTCCAGGAGCATCTTGAAGCGGAAGAGTATACGGGCGCGCTCTCCGACCGGGGTGGCGGCCCACCCCTCGAACGCCGACCGCGCGTTCTCGACGGCCCGGTCCAGGTCGTCGGATGAAGAGAGCGGGGTCTCGGCTATGACCTCTCCGGTTGCGGGATCGTAGACGGGCTCGGTCTCTCCACCATTCCCGTCTTCCCAGGAGCCCCCGATAAGGTTCCTGACTGTATATTCGCGCACCTGTTGCACGTCGAACTCCTCTCCTACCTTCGTTTCACTTTCGGTTTACCTCCGGCTCACTTGCTCTGCCCGCCGAAGGCTTCCATGTTTTTCCGGTACATCTCGTAAGGGGCGTTCATCAGCTCCGTGTATGAACCCATCGTTTCTTGAAACATCTTCTGAAAAGCGTCCAACTGTCTCTCGGACCCCTCCATCATGTCTTCGGCCATCCGCAGGTTTCCGTCGGAGTGGGTCTTTAGCTCGCCGATCACTCCTTCGAAGAAATTACGGCTGGTCTCGACGTTCTTCTCCTGTAAGGCGACGGTCCGGTCCACGACCTCCCGGTACGATTCCAGGCTTTCGGCAAGGGCCCTATTCGTCCGTTCCTGGCTCTCCAGGGCCTCTTCGACCACCCGGACATAGGATTCCATAGCGTGGGTCAGGGCCTGATTGGTCTCTGCCTGGCTCTCCATTACCCCGGAGAGGTTCTCCGCCCAGCCCTCGGCGAGTCCCACGTTCCTCTGCTGGGCATCCACGGCGCTCTGCACGACCTTCCGGTACGATTCCCCAAAAGCCTCGGCAATCCTCTGCGCCGCGTCCGTCTGGTCTTTCTCCGGCATCACTACCTCCTGTTCACGCCACTGTCTCCGGTTCATTCTACCCACCCCGAGGCCCTTTCGTTTAGACGGATGGTAAGGTGGGCACGAAACTTCACTTGACAGCGAGAGGAAGGATCTCAAATGAGAGCGATGGTTACACCAGAGTTCGGCGGCCCGAACACCTTCGAGGAGCGCGACGTACAGAGACCGGAACCCGGACCGGGCGAGGTACTGGTACGGGTCTTTGCATCCGGGACGAACCCCATAGACGCAAAGCTTAGGGCCGACGGCAGCTTCGCGGGCCTCGAACCGCCGGTAGTACTCGGCGCCGACGTCTCGAGCGTCGTGGAGGAAGTCGGTCCGGGAGTAACGGAGTTCGAGGCCGGTGACGAGGTGTACTACACACCGGAGATATTTGGTCCCGGCTCCAACGGCGGCTACGCTGAGTACCATGTCGCCGATGCGAACATAGTCGCCCACAAACCGGCCTCCCTCTCTCACGAAGAAGCCGCCGCCATCCCGCTCGCCGGGGGCACGGCTTACGAAGCAATAGTGCGTCGTCTCGGGGTACAGGTCGGCGAGACGGTCCTGATCCACGGCGGAGCCGGTGGCGTTGGCTCGTTCGCGGTCCAGATCGCCCGCGCTGCCGGGGCACGCGTGCTGGCTAGCGCCGGTCCGGACAACCAGCACACCTTGAGAGACCTTGGCGCGGACGTCGCCATAGACTACACGCAGCAGGACGTAGCAGAGGCGGCCCTCAATGATACCGGCGGATACGGCGTGGACGCCGTCTTCGACACCGTTGGCGGCGAAACCATCGTCAGCAGCATCCCGGCCACCAGACCTTTCGGTCAGCTCGCGACGATCATGGGTGCCCAGGGAGACCTGACGCCGCTCTACATCAACAACCAGACGCTCCACGGAATCCTGCTCATGCGCGAGCGCCAGCGTCTGGACGAAATGAGCCTGCTAGTTGAGCGAGGACAGATGAGGCCGCTCGTGGAGGAAGTGCTGGACCTCGTAGAGGTCGGCAAAGCCCACGAAAGGCTTGACTCCGGGCACGGGCGGGGCAAGATCGTGCTCAGGGTCGCCGGCTAATCTCGGCCTCCACACCTCCACATCGAGGGGCGGCGCCGATAAGGTTCCGCCCCGCCGTCCCGATAGGGTGGGCAGACTAATACTTGGTGATTACCCACACGGCGTGGACTACGCCGGGAACAAAGCCGAGGATCGTAAGAAGTATGTTGATCCAGAAGTGCTTGCCGATTCCAACCTGCAGAAATACGCCGAGCGGCGGCAGTATGATCGCGGCTATTATGCGAACGATGTCCATGAGTTCCTCCAAGATCGGTCTACGTCCACCTTGTTATACCCACTCGTAGACTCTTTTATCCCTCCGCCAACGCTGACTCCATCCAGCGCGGGAACCGGCTCCAAAAGCCCCTCTGCAAAAGGTCCCACGGCCGGGCGAAGCGCCGGCGGACGAGGCTGTCCACCTGCAGAGTGACGGCCGTAGCGTCACCCGAACTCTCGGCCCAGAACTGGAGCCGGGTCGGACGGACGAGGCGCGGGCTGATCGCGTAGCTACCGTAGAAGTACTTGAGGTCTCGATAAGCTGGCGCCTCTCCCTCCGGGTCCCTGACCTCCCCTATCGCTCCGGCGAAGCTCATAAACGGCCCGTGATGCACGTTGAGTACACCGGGATCGAACCCGCCGTCCACGAATTCGACCCGGAAGGGCCAAACCTGTCCCTCGACGAACGTCGCCGGGTCGTTCAACCAACCCCACACCCGATTGATCGGATACGAAATTCGGAACGTACGCCGGTAAACGTGCGGCGTGAATCCTGCGGGCGCCCCGTTCGGGACCGGCGTTTCCCCTGCCCACTCGACGCTCCAGGCCATCTCTCCACCTCTGTCCTGATCGCTTTTTCTTTCCAAGTAACATCCAACACTGTATACCGTACGTAGAACTTGATAGTGTCCAATGTGACCGAACCTGCTGTTCAACCTCTGGAGATGCATTCTAAACCATGAAATCTTTATACTTTCACGCTTTTCGAACGGTACCTCTGATAGCGTTGTCAATCTTCGCCGCGGCAATTTTGTCCGGCTGTGGAGGCGGCGACTCTGGTGGATCTTCTAGTGAGACAAGCGGTTCGGCCTCCGGTGGAACGAGCACTGATTCCGGTGGAGAAAGGGTGACCGTCGGCGGCACGGAGGCGTTGGTGTGGGGCGACGGGAACCGAGGCGTGGTCCTCTCGCATGGGGCGGTCTACGATGCGGCGAGTTGGTCGACCCAGGCGGAGAAGATAGCCAACGCCGGTGCGACGGTGCTGGCGGTCGAAGATACCTCAGCGGAGAGCATCCAGGCCGCTGCCGACTACCTCAAAGAAGAGCGCGGCGCGCAAAGCGTCTCGCTAATAGGCGCGAGCGCGGGCTCCGCCGGGGTACTGGACGTTGGCCGTCAGAGCCCCGGAGAGGTGGCCCAGATCATACTGCTCTCCGGGACCGGCGAAGTCTCCGGCCTGGGCGATTTTCCCAAGCTCTTCACCGCCAGCGAGGGCGAGGGTCTCGCCGAACAAGTACGCCAGATGGCGGAGGAAGCTCCCAGCAAAGCCGAAGCTCTCATCGTAGGAGGTGACGCCCACGCGCAGGCGATCTTCGACTCACCCTCGGGCGAGCGTCTCCTCAAAGCCATCACCGATAGGATACGCCAGTACGGTTAGCCTGTTCTGGGGCTACGACTCGTCGCGACCGTGGACTTCAGCCGGCGGGCTGGTCGCCTCGACGGCGGTAAAGGTCTCCTGGATCTCGTACGTGTGCGAAGCGCCTTTCGGAACCACCCACGAGTCGCCGGGCTCCAGCAGAACTTTCTGGCCTTCTAAGTGTAGCTCGGCCTTGCCCTCGACCACGTAACCCACGGTCTCGTAGTCACGCTTCTCTTCGGGCTTCGGCTCGCCGGGCTCTTCCTTCTCCCAGAGCCGCATCGAGACCGACTTGCCCGTGGCAAGATACTTCTGGCCCATCTCACCTTTCGGCGAATCTCCGGAGCTGACCTTTTTTACGCTCTTATCCGTCATAATAATCCTCTCTAGTCTCTTGCTTTTCAGAGACTTACCCGCTCCCCGAAATGCTCAACCTTCCCGCTTACTCAGGCGGCGGGCCACCGGGCGGCACGTCTTTGGAGCCCTTTCGCTCAGGCCGAGAGACCAGGGTAACGCCGGCCAAGACCATCAATCCACCGAGGATCTGCGCGAATCCCAGACGCTCACCCAGCACCGGAACGGCTATCATCGCCGTAAAGACCGGCACGAGGTTGACGAAGATAGTCCCGCGGGAGGCTCCGAGACGACCGATGCCGGTGTTCCAGGAGAGGAAGGCGACGACCGAGGCGGCGATTCCGATGTAGAGAACACCGGAGACGACCGCGGGAGTCACATCGCCAACGGGCCGCGTCAGTAGCTCGTAGCCGCCGGTGACGGCGAGCAGCGGCAGCGCCAAAACCGCGCTCGCGGTGGTCGCGGCCAGCGGCGAGAGCGTGCGCGCCACCTGGCCGCCAACCACGGTGTACGTCGCCCAGCAAAGCGCAGCCCCCAACATCAAGAGGTCGCCCCGGTTGGGCGAGAGGCTCGTCAGTGTCTCGACGGAACCTCGTGAGACTACCCAGGCCACACCGAGTAGACCGACGAGCGAGCCGGCGAGGCGCCGTCCGGTCGGCCGTCCGCCGCCGAGCCCGGCGACGACGAAGAGCGCCAGGATCGGGGTGGCGCCGTTTATGAGCGCGGCGTTGATGCTCGTCGTATACGTAAGCGACAGGTAGACGAGTGAGTTGAAGAAGAAGACGCCGGTTACGGCCATGGCGACCAGGCCCGGCCACACGCCGAGTGCGGGCCGGACGAAACTAAAACCCTCACGCCAGAGCGTCATCGGGACCAGCAGACAACAGGCAACGCACCACCGTACGAGGTTCAGCCCGAACGGCGGCAACACCCCGGCCAGCGGCCCCCCAACCACGAAGTTTCCGGCCCAGAGAGCGGCCGCCAGTACTAGAAAAGCGTGCGGTGGAATTCTCGGACCCTTCATCTCGTTCAGGATACTAGGTTACTAGGATGGTAGTCCGCCATCCGGAAACAGAATGACGCCAGGATACTACGTCCGCGGCGCACTGCTACAATCCGCGCCGGAACGCGACGACCTGTTAAACATGCATGGAGGCCTGCCATGAACGCCGCTAACACGGAACATCCCACAGTAGTAGTCTTGACCACCGGCGGCACGATAGCCTCGCGCCCGGAGCCGGCCGGTGGGGTAGTCGCCGCCGCGACCGGGGAAGAGTTAATCGAAGCTGTACCTGGCCTGGAAGAAGTAGCCAAAGTCCGGGTCGAGGAATTGTTCAGGATCGGCGGCTACCTGATGTCTCCCGAGGATATGCTAAAGGTCGCCCGCCGGGTGCGTGAACTGGACGAAGACCCGGAAGTTTCAGGCCTCGTAGTCACCCACGGGACCGACACGATGGAAGAAACGGCTTACACGGTGGACCTCCTGTACTCAGGCGATAAGCCAGTCGTTTTCACCGGAGCCCAGCGCAACGCTTCGGTCCCTGACACCGACGGTCCCCGCAACCTTTGGGACGCTGTGCGCCTGGCCGCGAGCCCGGAGGCGCGGGGAATTGGAGCGGTGATCTCGATGTCCGGCGCCATCGAAGCCGCCCGCGAAGCGACCAAGACCCACACGAGCGCCCTGCGCGCCTTTACCTCACCCGGATACGGGTCCATAGGTGAGATAACTGACGAAGGAGTGCATATATTTCGGCGCCGCACCCGGCCCGACAACCTGGCCTACGGCCTCTCCGAGCTTCCACGGGTAGACTTGATAAAGCTCGTGGCCGGAACAGACGGCGCGTTCATCCGAACGGCTCGTGAAGCCGGCGCCGCAGGCATGTTAGTCGAAGCGTTCGGCATCGGCAATGCGAACCACGAGGTATTGGAAGAGGTAAAAACCGCGATAGACTCCGGAATCGCGGTGCTAGTGGTCTCCCGCTGCGCCGAAGGCCGCGTAGCTCCCATCTACGGAAACGGGGGCGGTCATGACCTGCGCGAAGCGGGAGCCATCTTCGGCGGCAACCTCAGCGGCCAGAAAGCGCGGCTACTGCTCATGATCGCCCTTGCGAAGGCGGAGAGGACCGGGGAACCTCTGGAGAGTCTGCTCGCGCCGCACCTGGCACTCTAATTCACAGCAAACAAAAAGCCGGAGGCTCCATTGAAGGGCCTCCGGCTTCCGGGTAGTAGATCTGGCTTAGATCAGCGGGCGGCGGCAGCGACCTCGACGCCGAGCCCTTCGGCGACGCGTTCTCCGAGCTCGGGGGCCACGTTGGTCCAGTACTCGACCACGCGCTCTTTCATCTTCGGCTGCACGTCCTCCCAACTTGCGTGCCCGACGATGTTGGAGACGAGGCGCGCCCTGGCATCGTCGTCGAGGACCTTGTTCCACATGTCGGTGGCCTGGCCGAAGTCGTCGTCATCGCGGCGCTTGACGTAGGCGTAGCGCCCGATCTCACCGCCCTCGGTCTCCCAGGTCGTGTCGCGGTAATGTTCGGTATCCGCCTGCGGGCCGCCGTAGCTGTTGGGGGCGTAGGGTGGCTGGTCACCGGAGTGATGGTAGCGCATCGGGCCATCGAAGTTGTAGCTGTTTACGCTCACCTTCGGCTGGTTGACCGGTAGCTGCAAGTAGTTCGGGCCGATCCGGTAACGATGGGCGTCCGGGTAGCTGAACATCCGGCCGAGGAGCATCTTGTCCGGGCTCGGACCAATACCGGGAGGCATGTTCGCCGGCTCGAAAGCAGCCTGCTCTATCTGGGCGAAGAAGTTGTCCGGGTTCCGATCCAGGACCATTCGTCCGATCTCGATCAGCGGGTAGTCCTCGTGCGGCCAGATCTTGGTCAGGTCGAACGGGTTGTAGCGATAATCCGCCGCGTCCTCGAACGGCATGATCTGAACCTTCAGCGTCCACGACGGGTAGTCGCCGTCCTCGATAGAATTCCACAAATCGAACCGGTGGAAGTCCGGGTTCTCAGCGGCCATCGCCCCGCCTTCTTCTTCGGTGAAGTTCTCGATGCCCTGGTCGGTCTTGAAATGGTACTTGACCCAGAATTTCTCGCCGCCATCATTCTCCCACAGGAACGTGTGGCTACCGTAACCGTTCATGTTCCGGTAGGTCCTGGGAAGCCCCCGGTCGCCCATCAGCCACATTACCTGGTGGGTCGTTTCCGGCGAGAGCGTCCAGAAGTCCCACTGCATGTTGTGCGAGTGTCGGCCGGTGTGCGGCACGCGCTTCTGGGAGTGGATGAAGTCCTGGAACTTGCTCGGGTCGCGCACGAAGAAGATAGGGGTGTTGTTGCCCACCAGGTCGTAGTTGCCCTCATCCGTATAAAACTTGAGTGAGAAACCGCGCGGGTCGCGCACGGTATCCGGGAAGCCCTGTTCGCCAGCCACCGTCGAGAAGCGGGCGAGCATGTCCGTCTTCTTGCCTTTTTTGAGGAAGTCTGCCCGGCAGTATTCCTCCGCCTCGCCGTTCGCCTCGAAGTATCCGAATGCGCCGCTGCCTTTGGCGTGAACTACCCGCTCGGGGACGCGTTCGCGGTTGAATTGGGCCATCTTCTGGATCAGGTAATGGTCGTGCAGGCCGATCGGCCCGCTCGGTCCATGGGTTAGCGAATGCTCGTCGCTCGGCGCGCCTATCCCCGCGTCAGTCGTAGTAACCGGCCTCTGTCGCTCTTGATCGCTCAAACCCAGCCTCTCTTCTCTCGCCAACGTCAAGTCTCCCTTAGCCAAGGGAATACGTAGTATACGATATTGATACTTTGTCTTGAACGAATCTTTAGTAAGAATGTTTCTACAATATTGGAATGTAGCCGACTACCGACTGCGGCAAGGATTTGTCGAGAATAGGTTTCGGTTAGGATTTCGGTCGTGGATCAGGCGTCGCGGCAGGCCGGGCAGGTTCCCGTAAAAGTTATGTTCTTGCGGTCTACGTTGAAGCCCTCGCCGGAGATACTTATTTTCTCCAGACCTTCGACGCGTACATCGTAGAGCCGGTCGCAAACCCGGCAGCGGAAGTGGTGATGGTTAGGATCGGGGTTGGAGTCGTAGAGCGCCGCGCCCCGGCCCTCGACCATCTGCAACAAACCGGCGCGTACCAACTCGCCGAGAGCATTGTAGACGGTGGCCCGCGCCAATTCCGGCAACTCCCGCCGTGCCTTCTCGAACACCTCGTCGGCGGTCATGTGTCCGCCCGCCCCGTTCTCGAAAGCGGCCCAGACGGCACGCCGCTGCGGGGTGACCCGTAACCCGGCTCCCCGCAACCTCTCTCCTAGATGTACCTTGTCTCTCTGCATGGATACAAGGAGAGTATATTACTTAAATTCAACCTGGACGCTAGTCTGCTGCAACAGCGCTTCACGCAGTATTCACGGTGATTCTAGGAGTGCGGCCCGGCTTTGCGGACTTCCTCCGAGACCTCGGACTCGAACTTGGTGAAGTTTTCCCTGAAGAGGTCGGCGAGCTTCCGGGCTTGCTCGTCGTAGGCGTCCTTGTCGTCCCAGGTCTCGCGCGGGTCGAGGACCTCGGTCGGCACGCCGGGCACCTCTTTGGGGACGTTCAAGCTGAAGAACGGGTCTTGCCGAGTCTCGGCGTCGTCCAGCTTGCCTTCGATCACCGCCGTAACCATCTGGCGGGTCGCTGCTATATCTATGCGGCTCCCAATTCCATAGGGGCCGCCGGACCAACCAGTGTTTATGAGGTAGCAGCGCGTGCCGTGCTCCCGGAGCCTCTCTGAGAGCATCGTCGAGTACGTCGTAGCCGGAAGCGGCAGGAACGGAGCTCCGAAGCAGGTGGAAAAGGTAGCCTCTACGTCGTTGTCCATGTCAGCCTCGGTGCCGGCGAGCTTGGCCGTGTAGCCGGAGAGGAAATAGTAGGCAGCCTGCTCCGGGGTCAGGGCGCTTATTGGTGGTAGGACTCCGAATGCGTCGGCGGTAAGGAAGAGGACAGCGCTCGGGTGGCCGCCCATGCCGTCGGGAGCGGCGCCTTCTATGTACTCCAGCGGATAGGCGACGCGCGTGTTCTCGGTCAGGGCGCGGTCCGTAAAGTCCTCGAAGCGGGTCTTCCGGTCCATGCCGACGTTCTCCAGAACGGCCCCGAACCGGATGGCGGAGTATATTTGGGGTTCTTTTTCTTTGGAGAGGTCTATTGTCTTGGCGTAGCAGCCGCCCTCGAAGTTAAAGACTCCGGAGTCAGACCAGCCGTGCTCGTCGTCCCCGATCAGGGATCGTTCCGGGTCGGCGGAGAGCGTGGTCTTGCCGGTCCCGGAGAGGCCGAAGAAGAGCGCCACGCTCTCGTCCTCACCGATGTTGGCCGAACAGTGCATCGGCATCACGTCGTGCTCGGTCGGTAGTACGAAGTTCAACACGGTGAAGATTGATTTCTTGATCTCCCCGGCGTAGCGCGTGCCGCACACAAGTACCAGTTTGCGCGCGAAGTCCAGGCAGACGAAGGTCTCGGAGTTCGTACCGTCCTCTTCGGGATCGGTTAGGAAGCCTGGAACGCTCATGACGGTCCATTCGGGCTGGAAATGTTCGAGTTCCTGATGGCCGGGACGCCGGAAGAGTTGCTGGGCGAAGAGCGCCTGCCAGGCGAACTCGCAAACGACCTGCACGTTCAGACGGTAGCGAGGATCGGCCCCGGCGTAGGCGTCTACCACGTAGATCTCGTCGAGGTTCTCCAGGTAAGCCCCCGCCTGAGCGAGGATGTTCTCGAACTCGTCCCGGCCGAAAGGTTGGTTTACGGCGCCCCAGGCCACTTTTTCGCGGGTGACATCGTTCTCGACGATAAAGCGATCTTTCGGGGAGCGTCCGGTGCGTTTACCTGTTTTGGCAACCAGGGCGCCGCTCTCGGAGATCATGCCCTCCCTCCGGCGCACGGCAGCCTCCACGAGCCTGGCGGGCGGCAAGTTCTCGTGTACCGCGCCGAGGTGCGTCAACCCGAAACGTTCCAGCGTCATCTGGCGAACAGCTAGGTCCATTTACTCCCTTTCACCGAGTCCCGAACTTGAGTCCGAGACCTCCCATCTAAATACCTGTACGAAATCCGATTCGTACTTCCTTCTTCGAGGCGAAGTCTAACAAACGAGAAGTGCTGACGCCGTGAAGGATTTCTTGCACGAAGCCTCCAGGAAGCCGCCCAATTTTCGGGCCGTGAACCGCCGTTGACGGATGTACGATCGGGCCGCGTTACGGTGTAGATTGGTTTGCAGTGCTAACATGATGGTGGTTTGCGGGCCGCACCCGGCATCCCATCCGCCGGAACCGGGTATAAGTACCATGTATCGTCAGCTTTAAGGAGCGTGTGGAATGGGGTTCTTCTTCAACACCGTGATCGGGGGAGCGAGAGGCATCTTCCTGAAACCGCGTCTCGCGGCTGGTCTCTACACGCTGGCGACGATAGGTGTTCTGGCTACGATCGACCGGAGGCTCGAAGCCCCGGAGCCCTTCCGGCGGGAAGAGCCACCCTCCGACGTACCGGAGCGACACATTCTCGACGAGTTCAAGCGGGCGGGCTTGCGGGTAAGCGAGCGTAAATTCTCACGGGGAGAGATGATCTTTACTCCCGGAGACCCCGACGAAAACCTCTACTTCGTTCTCTCCGGCGCGGTCCGGGTGTACAAGACTTACGGCGACTTCAAGGAAGCGACCGTCGCGCTTCTAAAGGACAACGGGATCTTCGGCAAGCTGGACTTGACCGAGAGCGGCTCCCAGGACGAGTTCGCCGAGGCGTCCACGGAGGCCCGGATCTCCGTGGTACGCAAGCCCGCCGTCTCTTGGCTGATAAAGCGTCAGCCGGAGTTGGCCCTATCCCTATTCTCGGCCTTCTCCGAACGACTCCGCCAGTCGGACGAGCTGATAGTAACGCTCCTTCACCGGGAAGTTTCGAGCCGCCTGGCGGCGATGCTACTTAATCTGGGAGAGCGGCACGGGAGAAAAAACGGCAACGAAGTGACCATCGAGATCCGGCTCACCCACATGGAACTAGCCAATATGATCGCCTCGACCCGCGAAGCGGTCTCAAAGTCAATGACCGAGCTTCAGCGGGGAGACATCATAGAGGTCCGAAACCGCCGAATCGTGATCCTGGACCGCCAGTGCCTCGCGGAGCGGGCCGACAGCCGGAGCGCCGCATAGCTACAGGGTGAAGTAGAAGGTCGCGCCTTCTTCACCCGAGCTTTCAGCCCAGACTTCGCCGCCGTGGCGGTGGATGATACGCTGAACGGTTGCGAGCCCTATGCCAGTGCCCTCGAACTCATCGTGGGTGTGCAGCCGCTGAAAAGTATCGAAGAGCCTGCCGGCGTGGCTCGGTTCAAAGCCCACGCCATTATCACGCACGAAATAAACCGGCGAGTTGTCCCGCAGCGTCATACCGAACTCTATACGGGGATGCTCCCGCGTCCCAGTAAACTTCCAGGCGTTCTCCAGAAGGTTTTGGAGCACCACCCGGATCAGGTTCGGGTCCGCTTCTACAAGTAACTCCTCGGGGATCACGAACTCCACTTCGCGGTCCGGCTCGATAGCCCCCAGGTCTTCGGCGACGGCACGGGCCACGATACCCAGGTCCACAGTATCTCGTTGGAGTTCGCCCCGCGTAACCCGAGAAAGGTCGAGCAGGTCGTCGATAAAGTAACCCATACGCCGACCAGAGTCCCGGACCCGCATGAGGTAGTCGCGTCCCTCCTCGTCCAGGCTATCCGAGTAGTCTTCGATCAGTATCCGGCTGAAACCCTCGATGCTGCGTAGCGGCGCACGCAGGTCGTGGGATATAAAGGAGGCGAAGTTCTCCAACTCGGCGTTGGATACGGCGAGTTCCGCCGCCCGCCGCCGCAGTTCCTCTTCATGTCGCTTGCGATCCGTCACGTCACGCAGCAGGACCAGACGGCCCTGGTTACGGCCTTTTCGGTCTCGCAGAGACGAGAGCGACAGCTCGTAGTCGCGTCGGACGGCGCCTCCACCGAGATTCATTTCTCCCCCGTAGCCCTCTTCCGCGACGAACTCGTAGCCGCCGAAGATCCCGCCGAGGTCCTGTCCGACGGCCTTGGAAGGAGGGTATCCGAGGATTTCCTGCGCTGCGGGATTCAGGTCCACTATCCGATCGTAGCGGTCCGCGACGATCACTCCGTCCCTCATGCCCTCGATTACGGCGCCACGGGCCACGGGGATAAGATCCAGCAGCCGGAAGCGAAACAAGCCCCAAACCGTGAGCACGCCGCTGATCGAGAACGCGAAGGGCGTGGGATCCAGTTTGGGTATCGGGCTGAGACCGAAGATATACCAGGCGTTGGCCGACAGAGGTATTAGAAGAGCCACCAGGAACACGGCGCTCTGGACCCGGTAGAGCCGTGACCGGCGCAAAAGAGTCGAGACCAGCAACGCCGCGCTGACAAACATCAACGCGTAAGAATAGGCCGAGTGGATCCAGAACCACGCCCCGTACTCGACGACTTCCAGCGAAGGAAACGGGAGCGCATCGTCAAGCCGTACCTCGCTCCACATCAGCCCGTGCGTCCCATTGGTCCAAAATATCACCCACGTAACGAGCGGCACCCCGTACAGAAGCGCGACGCGGGCCGGCGTGAGCCACCGTTGCCGGCCCGTGTACTGAAGGACAAACACCAGCCAGGCCGGTGGAACAGCGACGATGCCGAGGTACTCTAGCCGTCCCCAGAGAATCTTCGCCGGCAGGCCGGCGGCGCTGATCCCAAGTCCCGCTCCCACCGACCACAGGGCCAGCGCCAGCAGAAAGACCGTCATGGCGCCCGCGCCGCTCGTGCCGCGCCTGCGCCATGTATAGACGGCGAGGCCGATCGATAGCGCCGCCACCGCATACAAAGGCACCGCATATAGTGTAGCCAGCCAGTCCACAAGCCCTCCTCAGCGACGTGTGAATAGCTTACCGTCGGAACCCGCTTCTGACTAGCCGCGTCCCAAAGACATCGCGTGTCCGCGCCCTACCAGCAACCCTACGAACTCTCGTCCTTCACAAACTCTTCTACCTTCTCGACGTACTCTTTCGGTTTCGTCTTGCGCTCCAGGCCACCGGCGGACATGTAGCGCACCTTTCCGAAGACTTCGCGCTCGGTCCACCCCCGATCGTGAACCCCGAAGATCCAGGCGACGTTCGCAAAGGAGTTTGGGTCCCGACCATCCAGGAAGTATTTGTTGTTCAAGTACAGCGTGGTTCGGTATGCGTACTCCGGGGTGTTTGACCACTGGAGTATCTTTTTCCCCCAGTACATCCGCATGTAGTTGTGCATGTAGCCCGTGTAGCGCATCTCGCGCATCGCCGCATTCCAGTACTCGTCGTGGGTCTGGGAGTCTTCTAGCTGCCGGCGGGTGTAGACATGCTCTCGTTCGTCGTCTTTGTGCTCCTGAAGAGACTCTTTGGCCCATTCAGGCAGGCACGAAAACGAGTCGTAATCCGGAGTGTAGTAGACGAAATTTATCGGGAGTTCGCGCCGGACTATAAGCTCTTCGAGGTAGGAGTCCGTGTTCTCTTGAGAGGCGTCCGCGTCCTGTATCTTCCGGGCGATGTAGACGGGTGAGATCTGGCCGAAGTGCAGATACTTGCTCATGTGCGACACGTCGTCTGTCTGAGGCTGATTCCGGTTCTCGGCGTAAGAGCCAAACTTGTTCTCGATGAAGTCATCGAGGATTCTCTTTGCCTGCGAAGTCCCGCCCCTGTAGAGATGGCTCAATGGTTTCACGCTACGGTCGAGGTCCAGATCGTTCAGGACGGATTCGAGATCCGAGAGATCCAGGCCGCCGGCTTTCATGTCGGTGGATTGCTTCTCGACGGGCGTGGTATCGAGGCCTACTAGAAAACGGTCCAGGTGCTTGTGTATCTTGGGCCGCAGGGTCCTGGCTGCTGTCTCTGCCTTGTCCGAGGCAAGTTCCACCGGCACGACCACGTCCGACTCGACCTGTATGACCGGGCACTCGGCTTTTTCGGCCACGTTCTCCCGCCATTCCCGCTGCGGGCGCATGTAGCCCCGGTCGGTGACGAGCAGGGAAGCGTCCCCAGCGGCTTCCAGGGCGACCTCGTCCGGCGGGCCGCGTCGCACGGCAAACCGAATACCGCGCCGCTTCAAAGCCTCCTGAACCTCTTTTAGTCCTTCCAGCATGAAAGCGTAGTGCCGGAGATTCGCCTCCGGGTAGTCGTCCGTTAGTCCGAAGACCACCAGCAGGCGTTGGTACAGCTCGTTCGATTTCTGGACCGCGTACTCAAGGGCGTGGTTGTACTCGGCCCGCTGGGAAGATTGCATCCAGTAGAGGACGTAGTCTCCGTCCCGAGCTTCATTCCCGTTCAGGCGCCGTATGCGCTCGTCCTGGATCCGGCTAGTAGCCACTGTGCTTTATCCTCCCTATTTGATGCCCGTTCATCCGTAAAGGGTAAAGGCGACAGCCTGCGTAGACTGGATGAGAAACCACAGTCGGCGGGTTATGGATTTTTTCTCGCAGAATACGCGATATTACAGCCGGATCGTCTCCGAGACACCGAGCACTTCGTTGGAGGAATCCCTGCCCTGAACCGCCACGTACGGCTCGGTCGTATTTACCACGATAGCCGTCTCAAAACCCTCCCGAGCAACCGAGCCAACGGACTTTAGCCGGTCGGAATTTGGACCAGCCAGAACTTGCCATTCTGCGACCTCCGTGGCTCCGTTCCAGCTCGCGTAGACCGTCGCCTCGTCTCCTTCTCCAGACTCAGCCGCTATCGCGGGTTTTTCGTCGGGACGGCCGGTCCAGGGGGAGCGGTAGGCCCTGTAGGATTCGGCATTGGGCGGGAGACTAGCACTGTAGAGCAACTGGCCGTCGCCCCCAAACTCGGAGAAAGAAGGCTCGCTGCCCCAGCCTATAAATACGTTACCGTTATCCAGTACCTGCATGTTGCCCTGAGTTTCGCCGAGGATCTTATCCGGATGGTAGTATTCGCGTACCAAATTGGCGGTCAGGTTGTCCGTATCGAGCGAGAGAACGCGGCCGTAGGACTGCTCGTACACTCCCGGGTCGCCGTTGTCGAAGATCGTGACTGTGCCGTCGGGTTGTCGGAGGGCGTCATGCTGATAGGCGGTTCGGCTGCCAGGTCCCATCTCAAAGTCACTCTTCTTGCCGTCGAGGCGCCAGATGACCTCGCCGGTCTCGCGGTCGATCTTGTAGACAGCCGACGTCTTGCGGGCGGAGACGAGGAGGTTGTCGTCGTCGTCCACGTCTATCGAGTTGATGTGGAAGTAGTCGAAGGAACCTGAGTAGTCTATAGAAAGGTTCGCGTAAGATTCTTCGAGCCCCACATGGTCGAGGCTGTGCCACTCGAAGAGGACCTCGCCGGTCTCCATGTCAATCTCCTGGACGATCCCCTCTATCACCCTACCGTCTATCGGACCTCCCAGGGAAGAGAGGTCCGACTCTACTTCGCCGTAAATCAAGATCAGGGCGGTGTCGCGGTCGGTGATGAGGAACTCGTGGTGGTCTCCGGCGTAGCCGTTGCCCGCCCCGAACCGGGCTACCTCCTTATAAGAATCGTCGAGGACAATATACTCGCCCTTGCCGTAGCCGCCGTCAACCAGGCCTTCCCAGAAGGTTAGCACCGGCTCTCCTCGGTAGCGCTGCACCCTGAAGTCCATCGCGTAGTCGCCTTCGTTGTCTACGGGCTTGAACCACACCATCCTGCCTTGCTCGGCGATGATCATCGGCCCATACTGTCCGTCGGCCTCTTTCGGGGCTAGAAAGATATAGCCTGGAGCGGTGTCGCGCGCCGGCGTGTTGACCTCGACGGTAGGAGGACTGAGGTCCGGGCGCGAGCGGAATGCCTGCACGTACCGGGGCCCTGCCTGCGTCGGGGCGGTCTCTGGCGTCCGTACGGTTGCGGCAGCTTCCGAGGCCGTGGTCTCTGGAAGAGTCCCTTTCACCTCACAGCCGATCGTGGCAACCAAAGATATGCCTACCGTGCCGAGACCGGCGAGCTTTAGAAATTTCCCCCTGGTGTGCTTCTCGCTCAAGCCTTTGCCCTCCGTAGTCAAGCTACTCGTCCCCCATAAGATGCGTGATACTACAGCCGGATCGTCTCCGAGACACCGAGCACTTCGCTGGAGGAATCCCTGCCCTGAACCGCCACGTACGGCTCGGTCGTATTTACCACGATAGCCGTCTCAAAACCCTCCCGAGCAACGGAGCCAACGGACTTTAGCCGGTCGGAATTTGGACCGGCCAGAACTTGCCATTCGGCGACCTCCGTGGCTCCGTTCCAGCTCGCGTAGACCGTCGCCTCGTCTCCGTCTCCGGCCTCAGCCGCTATCGCGGGTTTTTCGTCGGGACGGCCGGTCCAGGGGGAGCGGTAGGCCCTGTAGGATTCGACCTCCGCCGGGAAGCGGGCGGCGAATAGCAGCCTCCCCTCACGCGAGAACTCGGAGAGATAGGGCGCGCTGCCCCAGCCTATGAACACGTTGCCATCGTCCAACACCTGCATGTTGCCCTGGTAGATACCGAACGCCTCGGTTGGGTGGATATATTCGCGCAAGAGGGTCGCCTCCATCGCCCTCTCGTCAAGCTCCAGCTCAATGCCGCGCGAGGGCTCATTCATATTCTCGCCCCGGTTGTCGAAGAGCGTGATGGAGCCGTTGTCCTGCCGGCGGGCGTCGTGCTGGTAGGCGAACCGGGCGCCTTCCCCCAACTCGAAGTCGCTCTTCCTACCACCGAGGCGCCAGATGACCTCGCCGGTCTCGCGGTCGATCTTGTAGACGGTCGAGGTTCTGCGGGCGGAGATGATGAGGTTGTCGTCGTCGTCCACGTCTATCGAGTTGATGTGGAAGTAGTCGAAAGCGTCTTCGAGGTCCGGCGACAGCTCATAGTAGGACTCGTCGAAGCCGACGTGGTCTAGGCTATGCCACTCGAAGAGGACTTCGCCGGTCTCTATGTTGATCTCCTGGACGATCCCCTCCATCAATATACCGTCCGTAGGACCTCCCAGGGAAGAAAGGTCCGACTCTACTTCGCCGTAGATCCCGACCAGGGCGGTGTCGCGGTCGGTGATGAGGAACTCGTGATGGTCTCCGGCGTAGCCGTTGCCCGCCCCGAACCGGGCTACCTCCCTGTAGGAGCTATCGTATATAGAGTACTCGCCCTCCCCCCAGCCGGCATGGGTGCCCTCCCACCAGGTTAGCACCGGTTCTCCCTTGTAACGTTGCGCCCTGAAATCCATGATGTCACGACCGTTCGCGCTCACAGGGCGTAGCCAAACTGGCCGACCTTTCTCATCGAGGATCATGGCCCCATCCTGGGAAGGGTGCTCCTCTCCTCCAATGCCGTTCTTCGCCGCGGCCAAGACGTACCCGTTGCCGGCTGCGGTCCCGCGCGCCGGCGTGGTGACCTCGATGACGGGGGGGCGTAGGTCCGGGCGTGAGCGGAAAGTCTGAACGGACTGGGATCCGGCCGTCGCGGAGGAGCTCGTCTGCGTCCGCACGTTCGCGGCCCCCGAGGCCGTGTTCTTCGGGGAAGTTCCCTCTGCCTCACAGCCGATCGTGGCGGCGAACGAGATACCCACCGTGCCGAGGCCGGCAAGCTTTAGAAACTTCCTCCTGGTATACTTCTCTCTCAAGCCTTTAATCCTCTCTAATCAAGCTACCTATTACTCATTGAGTAAAGTCTTCGAAACTTCTGTACGATACCCTAAGTTTACCCCTTTGCATCCACCCGCCTCTTGAATCTCTACCAGAGACTCTAGCCACCGAGTTCATCGCGGTCGACCGCGTATAGCTTGTACCTCTCTCCGGGCACGGCTTCGGCGGTTATGCCGGACAGTCTCTCCAGGGAGCCGTTTATGGGGTGTTCCGCCGGGACTAGAATGTAATCCACCTCGTAATCCCGCAGCATCCGGATGCCCTGTTGCATGGTGAGTTGTCCGTTGAAAAAGCGGCTCACGTCCACGAAGTTTTGAGGGATCTCGATGCGGCCGGAGATGCGCTCTTCGAGTAGCGGGAGACGCATCGTCAACAACCCGCCCCGGAAGCTCACCACGTTGGCCTGGGCCGAGTACGCCGGTATGCAGGTATTTACGGCATCCGGCGCGAGCACGATGCTAGGCTCGTTCACGTTGTCCCGAATCCAGCGCAGGGCAGGTTCGAGACAAGAACCGCCGCTGCGGGCAGCCTCGTCCTCACGGTACACCTCTTCGGCCTGGGCCAGGGCCGCCGGGGCGGACGCCGAGATCACAACGACTACTAGCAAGAGCGGCAGAAACCGGCTCGCCCAGCCCGGAACTCCGATCTTGTTCAAGCCGAGCCCGGCAATATCCGTTATCCACCAGGCCATCCACCCGATTATAAGCAGAGCCATCAGGGGTATGGGCCACGCCAGCCGCCATAGTTGCCCTGGGACGACTACTTTATCTCCTATAAAGGTGGCGATCGGGGGCACGTAGACTGCGGCGGTCGTGGCGAGCAGCCCCCCGAGGAGTAGCTGCGCCCCGATGCTGCGCCGCAACCGCCAGATCAAGAACGGAACCCCCAGGATAAAAGCCGCCAGCACGAACGGCTGCAGCAACAACCAGGGGTGCATTATGAATGATCCGTCCCCGAACTCGTATATTCGTTTCAACTCCGGCTTGGCGAAAACCATGTTCGCCAGTACCTCCGGGTAGTTGGAGTTGATATCTGAGTCTTTCAGAAGATCCGTAAGTGAATCGCCCGTGATGAGCACCAGCGCCCCGATAGCGCCGAGGACGCTAGACCCGGCGAGGCCCAGCCCCCCGATCCTCAGCCAGGCCTCGCGCTTGCGCCAGTTGAGCGCCACGTGGAGAATCGCGAAGCCCGATAGGGACAGCCCCAGGATCGCGAACCCCACAGGATGCACGGTAACCACCGCCCAACACAGGAACCCGAACGTGAGCAGATACCGTAACTTCCCGCTCCTGGCGAAAGCTACGGCGACGGCGAGCCCCATCGGCAGAAAGATGAACCGGGCGGTGAGCTTGTCCTCGGTGACCCGCGTGATGAACTCCGACCCCCCGGTGTCGAGTACCGTGGGCGCGGCGGTCAGAAGTAGAAATAGCGCGTACCCACAGCCGGCCATCAGGGCCGCCGACTCGCTTTCAAAGAGGATCTTCGCCAGCACGTAGAAGGCCAGCAAGGCTACGACCGCCAGGGCGGGGTTCAGGTAATCCAGCACCAGCCGGATGGGGTCTATGTTGGTGAGCCGGGACAATGCGGCCTGCTCCAGCAGCCAGCCGTTGATCTTCAACCGGGACACGCCGGCTTCGTCGCCGAAATACGGCTCGTAGCGCGCGAGATCTTCCGTGTTGAGTAACTCCCGAACGTACGCCAGATAAACCCACTTGTCGTTATAAACCCCCGTCAGCTTGGCCCGCGACATAAAAGCCAGCGTTCCGATCAGCAACGAAAAAGGAACCCAAAGCAAGTTGAAAGAGCCTTTCAGCGAATAGCTGTCGCTCCCGCCGCGCAGCACCATAAGCAGCGCCGCCACCAGAAAAGCCGCCAGAATACCGCCGGCAATCAGCAAGTAAACCGCGAGACTCTGTTGGAGTATGAGCAGCGGGACACCCAAGAGGCCGAAGATGCCCGCGCTGAGCGCAAACCCTATCGGCACGAGCGCCACACCGGAGAAGTAATCTCCCAGAAACCATCCCGATAGCAAGAGTCCAGGAACCAGGAAAAGGTAGAAAACAGACAGAAAAGAAACCATCGGGAGTTCTGCTAGAAGCATCCGTAACGGACCAGCTAAGACAAGCGCCGCAACACCTAAAAGTACTACGAGGCCCTCTAGGGAACCAAGTCGACGAACCAACATATCCTTTCTACTTAATGAAACCCGGCGTATCTTACACCACAGCCTAGCTTACCCACCCACGTTCGGCCTCAAGCTCTTCAACGGCGATTTTCGTTGGTAGCAATATTTGACTGGCGTATCCTCGGAGCCTAATATCTTATGCGGACGGTATGATGTCCGGCTGAAAATCCGAAAAAGGGAAAGGTGGCTTCGTATGTCACGTTGGGTCATCATCGCAGGTATTGCTACCATACTGATCTCGCTGGTAGCACTGGCCTCTCTCTCAGGAGGAACGAGCCAGACGGCCACCGACGAAGCGCTACAAGAAGCCGCCGAACCGGAAACCGCCGAACCCGAAGCGCCGGATACCCAGGAGCCTTTGACGACGCCAACAACTACGCCAACGACTACCCCAGAAGAAACGCCGTCCACGACCCCGGAGCGAGAAACCGAACCGGATCCGACCACCCAGGACGAGCAGCCGATTCAGGGCATTCGAGAGGATAGCCAGCAGGCTACGGGACCCATCCCTCGTGTAGCGACCATCGAGATAGCCGGCGACGCCAGCTACTCCTGCAGCATTGGCCGCATCGACTCACCCCGCATGGTGCGCGGCACGAACCCTGCCTCTTTCCAGGTACGGGTTGCGCCGGGCGGTTCGTCCATAGACACGGTAATGGCCGTCTGTCAGAAGATAACCGGCGAGAGTCTAGGTGTCGGCATAATCTACGACGAAGAGGTCAAAGTCCAGGAAGATACCACGGGTCGTTTCGGCACCGTGAGCGTCTCCTGGAGCCCCGTTCAGGAGTAGCCGGCCGCGTGACGAACGTCGAGGCTCGTGCCGATTCTCACCGGGGAGTGGTGACAGTCGGCGCGGGATTTAGCGGGATGTGGAGCTTTCGGCGCGTGCTGAGTCGCTTCGCTCCCGAGAACTGCCGGTTAGAGACCACCGGAGACGCGACAAAGAACGGAACCGTCCGTTACCCGTCTGGGTTACGGCCGATCACATCCCAACAACCCGGAACGGAGCCCGGCTCATGAAGAACGATACCCTGACCGCCCGTCAACGTCTGGAGTTCCGGGCCGCCCGCCTGCTATCGTCACTCTCACCGGCGGCGCAAACGAAACTATCCGGTAAACCTCCGGTGTGCATCGACGGACAGACCCTCGAACCCGACCTGCAACTCACCATCTCGCTACTCGAACGGCAGGGCGCGACGCCACTGGAAACCCTCTCACCACCCGAGGCCCGCGAAGCGTTTCGCCGTCAAGTCTCTGTGTCGAACGGCCCGCCGGACTCCGTGGGCAGCGTGCGGGATCTGGAAATCGACGGCGCCGCAGGCCAACTCTCTGCGAGACTCTACTCCCCCGACGAATCAGGAGGCCCACACCCACTCATAATCTTCTTCCATGGTGGCGGGTTCGTGGTAGGCGATCTGGACACCCACGACGCTCCGTGCCGGATCCTCTGCCGTCATGCGGGGGCGCACGTGCTCTCTGTAGACTACCGTCTGGCGCCGGAGCACCCCTTCCCGGCGGCCCTCGAAGATGGGCAGGCAGCTCTGCGATGGTCAATCGAACACGCCGCCGATCTGGGAGCGGACCCGGCCCGTGTGGCCGTGGCCGGCGACAGCGCGGGCGGTAACATGGCGGCGATCGCCGCCTGGCAGGCGAGGCAAGATGGCGGCCCGGCTCCCGTCTTGCAAGTTTTGATCTACCCGGCCACCGACGCGAGAAATACCCGCTCGCGCGAGCTTTTTAGCTACGGATTCCTACTCAACCGGGAGCTTCTCGAATGGTTCACCGAGCAGTACGCCTCCCGCGCCGACCCGGCGGATCCGCGCCTCTCCATACTACAAGCCGGAGGCTTGGGCGGCCTCGCACCGGCTTTTATCGTCACCGCGGGATTCGACCCACTGCGCGACGAAGGCGAAGCTTACGCCGGAGCCCTGCGGGCAGAGGGCGTCGCCGTAACAACCAGGCGTTTTCCCGGCCTCGTCCACGGCTTCTGCAACATTATCGGTACCAGCCAAGCCTCCCGCGAAGCCCTGATCGAAGTGTCCGGCGCCACGCGCGCGCTGTTGGCCGGAATAAACTCCTTGTAAAGCGGCTAGTGCTGAAACCCCTGGGATGATCCCAGAACCTGGAGTATAGAGACTTACTCTCCCCCGCCTTCAGGCTCGAAACGCAATGCCGCGGAGTTTATACAGTAACGCTGCCCGGTCGGGGCGGGACCGTCGGGGAAAATATGTCCCTGGTGCGCCCCACAGGCCGCGCAATGGACCTCGGTACGGCGCATAAAGAGGCTCCGGTCCTCCTCGGTCTCCACGTTCTGCTCGTCAACGGGAGCGTAGAAGCTGGGCCACCCGGTTCCGGAGTCATACTTCGTGTCGGAGGAGAATAGCGGGGTTCCGCAGGCCACGCAGCGGTAGATACCCTCTTCTTTTTTGTCGTGGTACTCTCCGCTGAACGCACGCTCGGTGCCGTGTTTACGGGTGACGCGGTACTGCTCCGGGGTGAGCGACGCGCGCCACTCTTCGTCGGTCAACTCTACTTTTTTCGGTGTGTCAGTCATGCCCGGATTTTAACACGCCGCTACAACGTGCCGGCGGAGCCCAGTATCGCGGTAACCTGACTGGAGAGCACTCCCCCGTTGCCGTGAACCAGGGCTACCTCTGCTCCCTCCACCTGGCGATCGTCGCACTCGCCGCGAACCTGCCGAACGGCCTCCAGGATCAGGAGCAGGCCATACATGCCGGGATGGTTGTATGAGAGTCCACCTCCATTCGTATTCACGGCGAGGTCTCCCCCAGGCGCTATCCGGCCATCCGAAACGAAGTCTCCCCCCTCACCCTTCCCGCAAAAACCGAGATCCTCCAGAAACATTATCGTGTTGATCGTAAAAGCGTCGTATAACATTGCCACATTCACGTCTGTCACCGAAACACCGGCCATCTCGTAGGCGCGAGGCCCCGACTCCGAAGCGGCGCTCGTCGTAAGGTCCGGCATCTGTGAGATGTTGCGGTGATAGTGAGCTTCTCCGGCCCCGAGCAGGTATACCGGCGGCTTGCGGAGGTCGCGGGCCCGGTTCGCGTCCGTGAGGATGACCGCTCCACCGCCGTCGGTGACCAGGCAGCAGTCTAGTTTGCCCAGTGGGGTGGACACCATCTTGGCGGCGAGCACATCGTCTATTGTCAGGTCATCTTGCTTGAAGGCTTTGGGGTTTAGCCTGGCCCATTTGCGGGCGGCGACGGCTACTTCGGCGAGTTGTTCGCGCCGCGTACCGTACTCGTGCATGTGCCGGGAGGCCGCCAGCGCGTACATGCTGACCGGATAGCGGGGTTTGTAGGGTGCTTCGTAAGGTAAGGCCTCGGAGCCGAAGACTAGACGGCCGCCGTCGGAGCGCTGGGTTGAGCCGTAGGTTATGAGGGCGACGTCGCAGAGACCGGCCTCGATGGCGGCTACGGCGTGCAGAAGATGGGAGACGAACGAGGAGCCACCCATGCTGGTTGCGTCCGAGTAGCGGGGCCGGATGCCGAGGTACTCACCGACGCTGAGCGTGGGCATGTGGTAGTAGGCGGAGGCCGAAAAGAGACCATCGACGTCGTTCTTAGTCAGGCCGGCGTCATTGAGGGCGCGGGAGGTCGCCTGGCCGATCAAGTCCAGAGGCGTAAAGCCGGGCCCCACCTCCCCGAGGTCGGACTCCGCCACTCCGACGACGGCCGTCCTACCCCGCAAGCTCAACGCCCCTCCACTACAAACACGGCCACGGGCTCGTCGTCCTCGCGGCGGACTTCGAAGACGACCGCTGTTCCTATCCGCACCTCCTCGGCGGCTACGCCTTCGACCCGGCTCATCATCCTGAATCCTTCGTCCAGGTCCACGAGCACCACGTTGTACGGCTCCTCGTTTCGCCGGGAAACGGCCGTCGTGGCGTAGACCTTCCCGCGCCCGGCGCTTTCCTGCCATTCGAGAGAATCACCGCCACAGACCGGGCATATGACGCGCGGATAGAAGATCGCGGAGTCGCAGGCGTCACAGCGCTGGAAGCCCAGCCGGCCGGATTCCAGGTATCGCCGGTAAATAGAGGCTGGGGCCTGTTTGCCGTCGGGGGGCTCCATCTACTCGTCCTCCGCCAGGGAAGAGAGCCGATCTTCGTGGGCTTGGCGCTCCCGGTCACCGAAGAGGACGAAGCGGATAATACACACGTTTTCCAGCGACGCGGTCATTTCGACGACGGTGCGGAGCGCGATGTCCGTGGCTTCATTGAGCGGATATCCGAACGCCCCGGTAGAGATGGCCGGAAAGGTGACCGAGTCCAGGCCTTTTTCGTCGGCGAGCGCGAGGGAGTTTCGGTAGCAGTCCGCGAGAAGCTCCTCCTCCGGATGGTCGGAGCCGTAGACGGGACCGAGCGTGTGGATCACGTATTCGTTCGGCAGGTCGTGCCCGCCGGTTATAAAGGCCTCACCGGGCTCTATCGGCGCGAGAGGCCGGCATTCCTCGGCTAGCCCTGGGCCAGCCGCCCGGTGGAGAGCCCCGGCGACGCCCCCGCCGGTCTGCAACTGGGCGTTGGCGGCGTTGACGACCGCCGCCACATCCGTTTGGGAGGCTATGTCTCCCCGAACTACCTCTATTTTTATTCCGTTTACCGTACGTTGCATCAGTCCACCACCATTACAGAAATCATCGTCCCTAAAATTCTAATAGACCTTGCCTCCACCTTTCCAGACAGCTCTTACGGAGAGGTCGGGACTTAGCACGGTCACGTCGGCATCGTAGCCGTTCACGAGGCGGCCCTTGCGCCGGCCTTCTCCACAGAGCCGGGCGGGCGTGGTGGAGGACATGCGGGAAGCCTCGGCGATGGTACATCCGGTAAAAGCCAGGATGTTCTGGAAAGCTTCGGTCATCGTTAGGAGGCTGCCCGCGATCGCCCCGCTGCCGAGCCGGGCCATGTTGGCGTCGTGATAGACCGTGCGGGTCGCGAGGGCGTACTTCCCTGCTTTCATCCCGGTCGCTGCGGTCGAATCGGTAGTCAGGTAGATCCGGTCAGGGCCGAGCATCCGGAAGGAGAGCCCAATCATTTCCGGGTGAACGTGCAGACCATCAGCGATGACGCCACAGACGACCCTGGGATGCGCGAAAGCGGCCCCCGCGAGCCCCGGCCGGCGATGGCGCAAGGCGCTCATTGCGTTGAAGAGGTGCGTCACACCGCCAACCCGCCGGTCGAAAGCCTCATATGCCTCCTCGAACGTGGCGTTCGAATGACCGGCCGAGACCGCTACCCCGCGAGAGGCGGCGAGCGAAGAGATCTCTCCGGCCTCCTCCAATTCCGGCGCGAGGGTTATCATGCGGACCGTGCCGAGATCCAGGAGACGGCCGAGCAGAACGGGATCCGGTTGCCGCACGTAAGAAGCGGCGTGCGCGCCGCGTTTCTCAAGGCTGATAAATGGGCCTTCGAGGTGGACGCCGAGGATCTCCACCCCGAACCCAGTGTCCCCCATCGCCTGATTCAGGCCGTCGAGAGCGCTTTCGTAGAGGCTTTCGGGAGAGGAGATCAGGGTCGGCAGGTAAGACGTGACGCCGGTCGAGAGTAGCTTCTCGGAGAGTTCCGAGGCACGCTCGGGTTCGGTGGCGAGGTCCACCCCGAAGCCTCCATTGACCTGGAGGTCCACGAACCCCGGCATGAGCAAACAATCTGTATAGTCGTGGACTTCGTAGGCCTCTTCCAGCAGCGCATGGTCCGGGCTCACGTCACGGATCACGCCATCCCCTATCAGGACCGCCGCGTCGTCCCAGACCTCGTAGTCAGTAACCACCCGCCCCAAAAGTCCAACGAGCTTCATAGTCGCACCGACTTTGTGCATTTTTCGATCGTCCGGGTCACAGGCATTCTCCTCTCTCTACACGAGATGATAAAGCAAGCGCGTATCTAGTTCTAAGACGTAAGTCGTTCAATTCGTAGACTGTGCCGTCGTCGGGTCCGGTCGGATATCGGGGACGCGGGAGAGAAAGAACATTCCGAGGGCCATTATGACGACGAGTGATGCTATGGAGATCCGATAGGACATCGCCGTTCCCAAACCTCCGAGCACGTCCAATAAGACAGCTATTAGGGCTGGCCCGGCGACGGCGGAGAGCTTCTGCGCCAGGGTATAGAGGCCGAAGAACTCGCCCAACTTCTCGGGCGGCGAGAGTGCCACGAGCATGACCCGGCTTACGGCCCAGGTGGCCCCGAGGGCGATGCCGACTAGCGGCCCGGCCATCAGCAGCATCCACGGCGCGATCGCGAGCGACGCCAACACTATGGAGAACAGCCAGATCACGAGCACCACCATAAGCGTCTTTTTCGGACCGACCCGATCCGTGACGAAACCGAAAAACACCGAGCCGACGACGGCGAAAGTGGTGGAGAAGAGTAGCAGGTTGCGGATCTGGCCTCCCTCCATCCCGAAGACCTGGTTGCCGTACAGGGCCATGTTTGCGACCACCGTGTTGGCCGCATCGGTGTATAGAGCCGTGGCGATTATGAAGGTCCCGACCCCGGTGTACCGGCGGATGTTCCGGATCGTCGCGTACACGTCCCGGTAGACGGCGCCAATACCCACCGGACGCGGCTCGCGCACAGGCCGGTCCGGGACCAGGAAGAAAGCTGGCAGGCTGAAGATCAGGTACAGCACGGCGGTCGGCAGAAAAGTGTTGGAGTTCCTTTGAACGCCAACATCGATCCAGCCCCCAAAAGGCCCGAGCGCAGCCTTTATACCCTCCGCGTCGCTGACGAAGTACGTCAGGACTACCAGCGCCATTATTGCGCCGACGTATCCCGCAGCGACCCCGTAGCCACTGATCCTGCCCGCGCCCCGACCCGCCGAAACGACCGGAAGGAGCGCATTGTAGAAGACGAGCGCCGACTGGTAAGTGTAGTTCGCAGCCACGAATAGGGCGACCGCGACCACCACGCCGCCGGAGAAGTTCAGGCCCACGGTACAGGCGACCGCGAGTACGGTCAGCACGATCAGGAACGGTATCCGGCGCTGCCGCAAATCGGCGACCGCCCCGAGAAACGGGGCCGTCAGCATCACCAGGAGGGCTCCCGCTGCCGTCGCGTAGTTAAAGAGCTCGGGACCGGCCCCGAGCTCTTCGCCGAGCCAGATCGGGAAGAAAAAACTCAGGATGCTGATGGAGAAAATAGTGTTCGAGAAATCGTAGAGTACCCAGGCCCACACCGCCAGCCTGGATGCCTTGGAGCCGTCGGCCATTAGCCTTCGGCTATTCGTCTATGGGTGCTTGTCACACCGGCAGTATAGGCGGCGTTGTATTCTTCAGGCCACCCCTGTGGAATCCGCCAAAGACTAACCCAGGCCCACGTCGAGCGTCATCATAACCGCGAAACCGCACATAAGGGACATGGCGGCTATGTCCGGGCTGCCGCGCTTCGCCTCGGGAATGAGCTCCTCGGCGACGACGAAGATCATGGCGCCCGCCGCGAAAGCAAGGGCGTAAGGCAGGATCGGGGCGGCAACGACCACCGCGGCAGCCCCGATGACAGCCGCGATCGGCTCGACGACCGCGGAGAGTTGCCCGTAGAAGAAGCTCTTACCACGGCTCATCCCCTCGCGCCGGAGCGGCATGGCGACCGCCGTCCCTTCGGGAAAGTTCTGCAGCCCGATGCCAACGGCCAGCGCGATCGCCGCCCCCAGAGAAGCCGCAGGAACCCCGGCCTGAATCCCGACTCCCACGGCCCCGAACGCCACCCCGATAGCCAATCCCTCCGGTATGTTGTGCAGCGTGATGGCGGAGATGAGCAGAACACTCCGCCGCCAACTCGTCTCCACCCCTTCTACCTCGGACATCGGCAAACCCGGATGCAGATGGGGCAAGACCCGGTCCAAAAGCCTAAGAAACACGCCCCCGGCGAGAAACCCGATGAGCGGCGGAACCCATACCGGCAGTGACCCTGCTTCCGAGATCTCTATAGCCGGCGCCAGAAGCGACCAGAAACTCGCGGCGATCATCACCCCCGCCGCAAACCCCAGCATCGCATCCAGCAACTTGCGCGGGACTTTCTTCGTCCCAAAGACCAGCGACGCCCCGAGCGCCGTCATGCCCCAGGTAAACAGCGTAGCCAGAAACGCCTGCAACATCGGCGGGAACTCCGCGAACGTCCCGATCAAAGCCACCTTCCATTCAACATGCCAACCACAAGCCCTTTCTTACGTCACATTATGTTTTTAGCCTTATCTAAATTTACAACACACATCCTACTATAAACAAGGTTAGGCGTTATATAACAAGAAATTACTTCATCTGGTATCGTTAACCTAATGATAGATTTCGCCGCCACAGGTTCGCCTTCATCCTCGGTAGGAGATTACCTGAAGGCCGTGTGGGAGATCGTAGGTAATTCCGGTGAGTCGGCGGCGACGAAGGCCGTGGCGGAGCGGCTCTCGGTCTCTCCGGCTTCGGTGTCCAACATGTTCGGGCGGTTGCAGGAGATGGGGCTGGTCGAGTACGAGCGTTACCGGGGGGCGGTGTTGACCGACCGGGGCCGGGCCGAGGCGCTACGTCTGATCCGGCGCCACCGGCTGATCGAGACTTTCCTGCTGGAGCACCTCGGATATTCCTGGCAAGAAGTCCACGAAGAAGCCGAGAAGTTGGAGCACGTCGTCTCGGACAGGTTCACGACGCGACTCGCTGAGTTCCTGGGCCATCCGGATCAAGACCCCCACGGCGACCCGATACCGACTGCTGAAGGCGAGCTGGAGCCCGACGACTCGCTACCTCTAGGACAGGCGGAGGCCGGCCAGCGGGTTCGCATCTTCAAGGTAAGCGACGAAGACGCCTCGGTGCTCGACTATTTCGGTGATCGCGGACTGATGCCCGGCCGGACGCTGATCGTTAGCGAGGTCCGCGCCCTGGACAACGTCGTAACCGTCGAGGACGAGGAGGGTAGGGTTCACTCCTTCGGTGAGCCTCTCACCCGCTCGGTCTTCGTGCGTCCCGAGCCCTAGCTGGAATAGTCCTGAACACTGGCTGTTGTCTATCTACCTTGTTTGCTCCGGCGCAGGCTCTCCCAACTACCGTCACCGAACCATCCGCCATCCACCGACAAAGTATGCCCGTTGACGTAGCCGCTCTGCTCCGGATCGGCCAGGAAAGCCACGGCGGTCGCAATGTCCTCCGGTTTCGCAAAGCGTCCCATCGGGGTGCGTCCCTCGATGTCAGCGTCGGTATAGTTGCCGCCGGTCTGATCTCCGGCGTCGCGCTCGGTCTTCACCCAGCCGGGGCAGACGGCGTTCACCCGGACACCGCGTCCGCCCCACTCAGCGGCCAGAGTCCGGGTAAGGCCGATCAAACCGTGCTTACTCGCGTTGTACGCCGCCCGGTCCGACACGCCGAGCAACCCGGCGACCGAGCTGATATTGACGATGCTGCCGAATCCCTGATCCAACATCACCTTCCCGAACTCCCGGCTCATCAGGAACGGCCCCGTCAGGTTCACCTCCAGCATCCGGCGCCAATCGTCGAGCGTCGTCTCCTCGGCAGGGTTAATCGCCATCAACCCCGCGTTGTTCACGAGCACGTCTACCCGTCCGAACTGGTCGGTTACCTTCTCGACCATACTCCTAACCATAGTCTCATCCGAGACGTCGCCGGGCACCGATAATGCTTCGGAACCGACTCGACCCAGTTCTTCTATCGTCTCGTTCGGTTCTTCGAGATCGTTGGCGGCCACCGTGTATCCGCGCCCCGCAAGCGTAAGGGCCACCTGACGCCCGATGCCGCGGGCCGCCCCGGTAACTACGACTACAGGGTTGCTAGAGCCCATATAACCTCTTCATTCTCTTACGGGGTTCGGCGGTTTGTCGCCGTTCAGCACGGCCTTTAGATTGTTTGCCGCCATCTCGGCCATCTTGTCGCGGGTCTCTATGGATGCGCTGCCGATGTGCGGGGCGAGGACTACGTTTTCGAGTTCGAGGAGCTTTGGGTGGACCTTTGGCTCTTCCTCATAAACGTCCAGGCCGGCTGCGAAGATATGTCTCTCTTCGAGAGCCTCGACCAGGGCTGACTCGTCCACGACAGGCCCGCGCGAGGTGTTTACCAGTACGGTGGATAGCTTCATCGCTTTGAGTTCATCTTTGCTTATGAGGTGGTGAGTCTCGTCGGTGAGCGGCGTGTGAATGGAGACGAAGTCGCTCTCTTTGAGTAGTTCCCCTAGTTCGGCCTGTCGGACGCCGATCTCTTTCTCGGCGTCTTCTTTGCGGGAGCGGGCCGTGTAGATAACGTCCATACCGAAACCTTTCGCGCGTCGGGCAACGGCCTGTCCAATACCTCCGAAGCCGATTATCCCGAGCTTCTTACCCCATACGTCGGGTCCGACGAGCTGCTTCGGTCCCCAGGCGTTCCAGTTCCCCGAGCGTACGAGACGCTCGGCTTCACCGAGACGGCGGGCGGCGGCGAGCAGCAGCATGAAAGCCGTGTCGGCGGTCGTCTCTTCCAGGACGCCCGGAGTGTTGGTTACGACTATGCCGCGTTCGGTAGCGGCTTCGACGTCTATATTGTCGTAGCCGACAGCCATGTTGGCGATGACCTTCAGGTCGTCCCCGGCGGCATCCATGACTTCGGCGTCTATCTTCTCGGTAAGGATGGAAAGTATGCCGGACACGCCGCGAACGGCTTCGAGGAACGCCTTCCTCTCAGGTGGCTCCTCCGAAAGGATGGTTACGCTGAAGTCTTCGAGAAGTCGGAGCCCGGCGGATGGGATCTTGCGGGTAACGAGAACTTTCTGAGGCACGGGCTCTTCCCCTCTTTCCGTTGCTCTAGCTATCCTCTTTCAGCAGCTCGCGCAGGACGGTGTGGAGGATGCCGCCGTTCCTGAGGTACTCGACCTCCACCGGCGAGTCTACGCGGGCGATTGCCGTGAACTCCTTTTCGTCTCCACCCTCTCCGTTGTGGGCTTTTACGGTGACTTCCTGGCCCGGTTCGAGGCCGGAGAGGCCGACTATATCGAAGGTCTCGGTGCCGTCGAGGCTCAGGCTCTCTGCGTTGTCGCCCTCGGAGAACTGGAGCGGGAGGACACCCATCCCGATCAGGTTGGAACGATGTATCCGCTCGTAGCTCTCGGCGATGACGGCCTTGACGCCGAGCAGGAACGTCCCCTTGGCGGCCCAGTCGCGGGAGGAGCCGCTACCGTACTCCTTGCCGGCGAGCACGACGAGCGGGATGCCTTCTTCCTGGTACTTCATCGAGGCTTCGTAGACGGTCGTCTCTTCGTCCTCCGGGAAGTAGACGGTTACGCCGCCTTCGGTGCCGGGCCGGAGTTCGTTGCGGAGCCGGATGTTGCCAAAAGTACCCCGAACCATTACTTCGTGGTTGCCGCGCCGGGAACCGAAGGAGTTGAACTCCCGCTGCTCGACGCCCTTCTCCTGGAGGTACTCTCCGGCGGGGCTCTTGCGTGGGATCGCGCCGGCCGGGGAGATGTGGTCCGTCGTAACCGAGTCGCCCACCTTTACCAGGACGCGGGCACCTTCGATGTCCGAGAGATCCTCGGGGTCGGGTGAGAGGTCGTCGAAGAAGTTCGGTTCCTTCACGTAGGTAGAGTCCGGGTTCCACTCGTAGAGGGCTCCCTCGGGAACGTCCACCTCGTTCCACTGCTCGTTGCCGGTGTAGACGTTGCCGTACTGCCGGTTGAACATGGAGGGATCCAGCGAGTCCTCGACCGTCTGTCGGATCTCTTCCTGCGACGGCCAGATATCCTTGAGGTAGACGGGGTCTCCGTCCTCATCCTGGCCCAAGGGATCGTTCACCAGGTCTATGTCCACCCTGCCGGCGAGCGCGTAGGCCACTACCAGCGGCGGCGAGGCCAGGTAGTTGGCTTTGACGTCCGGGTTGATGCGCCCCTCGAAGTTCCGGTTGCCGGAGAGGACGGCGGCGACTACCAGCTCGTTCTCCTCGACGGCCGAGGAGATCTCCTCCGGCAGCGGCCCGGAGTTGCCGATGCATGTCGTGCAGCCGTAACCCACGACGTTGAACTTGAGTTTCTCCAGGTAGGGCAACAGCTCGGAGTTCTCAAGGTACTCGGTCACCACCTTCGAGCCCGGCGCCAGGCTGGTCTTGACGTGGGCGTCCACCGTAAGACCCTTTTTGACGGCGTTTCTAGCCAGTAGGCCAGCCCCGATCATGACCGACGGATTCGAGGTATTGGTGCAACTCGTGATCGCCGCTATGACCGCCGACCCGTGCTTTATGTACGCCTCTTCGCCGTCTATGGTCACCGTGACGGTGCCGCCCTCGTCGACCGGCGCTTCCACCTTCGCCGTTCCAACCTCGTGCGGCGGGTCTTCGTCTTTTATGTCCGGGTTCGGGGTGTCGCTCGCCGGGAAAGACTCCGCGTCGGCGGCATCGTAGGCGTTAGCGTTCGAGGAGCCGTTGGAGCCGTTCGAGCCATTGGCGCCGACCATCTCAGAGAGCACTTCCTGGAAGGAAGTGTTCATGTCCGCCAGCGAGATCCGGTCCTGCGGACGGCGAGGCCCCGCGAGGCTTGCCTCCACGGTATCCAACTCCAACTCCAAAGTCTCGGAGAACCGGGGCTCGGGCGTGTCGTCGGTGCGGAAGAGGTTCTGCTCTTTGTAGTAGCGCTCCACGAGGTCCACCAGCTCTTCGTCCCGGCCCGTGCCGCGCAGGTACTTGAGCGTCTCGTCGTCCACCGGGAAGAAGGTAGTCGTCACCCCGAACTCGGGAGACATGTTGGCGATGGTCGCCCGGTCCGCCAGGGTGAGCTTGCTGAGTCCATCACCGTAGAACTCCACGAACTTGCCGACGACCCCGTGCGAGCGGAGTATCTGGGTGACGGTCAGGACCAGGTCGGTGGCGGTGACGCCCTCTCGCAGTCCGCCGGTGAGCTTGAAGCCGATTACCTCGGGGACCAGCATGTAGTAGGGCTGGCCGAGCACGACGGCCTCGGCCTCGATGCCTCCCACGCCCCAGCCGAGGACGCCGAGGCCGTTGATCATGGTGGTGTGGCTGTCGGTGCCGACGAGCGTATCCGGGAACACGACCCCGTCGCGTTGCTGCACGACCTTCGCCAGGTACTCCAGGTTCACCTGATGCACGATGCCGGTCGCCGGCGGGACGACGGTAAAGTCGTCGAATGCCTGCTGGCCCCACTTCAAGAACTCGTAGCGCTCCCGGTTCCGCTCGAACTCCCGCTCGGCGTTGAACTGGAGCGCCATCTCGTTGCCGTACATGTCCACCTGAACCGAGTGGTCTATAACGAGGTCGGACGGTACGAGAGGGTTGATCTTCGCGGGGTCTCCACCGAGCTTGTCCATCGCGGAGCGCATCGCCGCCAGATCCACGACCGCCGGAACGCCGGTAAAGTCCTGCATGACGACCCGCGCCGGCAAGAACGGCAATTCGTTCCCGATCGAATCCGGCCAGTTGGAGAGCATCTCTACGGTGCCATCGTCCACGAACTTGCCGCCATTGTTCCTGAGCAGTGATTCCAGAAGGACCCGAACCGAGAAAGGAAGAGAGAATATGTCCCCGGAGACTTTCTCGTCGAGCTTCTTGAGACTATAAAATTCAGTCTCGCCGGAACCGGTAGATAACTTCGTCCGCGTGCCGAAGGAATCGTTCGCCATACTTGCAACCCCTATTCTAAAGACTAGTTGATTCTTATAGGTGCATTATAGAGGATGAGGCGGCATTTACCTCGATCTAACCGGACCGTATACTCCATCAATGGCGAAGCGCGGCTACAACCGGGATACGATCCGTGGCGGCGCGAGCGACTGGGACGTATCCCGGCCGTTCTCAAGCTATCTGAGGTTATTCGGGAGCCTCCTGATCCACCCGATCCGCTTCTTCGAGGTCTTGCCGCGAGTCCCGGATATGAGGGCTCCGGGGCTGTTCCTGGCTTTCTCCGGTGTTCCGGCCGCGCTCTCATGGTTCTTCGCCGGCGGCTTGTATCCGGCTCTCCTGGCGCTCCTGATCCCCCTGCCCCTCTCTTTTGCTGTGGCGGTTCTCTACTACCTCGGGTCTTTGGGCGGACGATACGGGTACGTGGTTACCTGGAGAACGGTGGCTTATCCCCTGGGGTTCTATCTGCCGTTCACGGCTATTCCGGGATTGCGGTGGATCGCTGGAGCCTATGCGGGAGTCGGGTTGCTCTCCATCGGGCTCGCGGTTGTGCGGGAGATCTCGATATTGAGGTCCATATTGGTTTCGGTTCTCGTGACCACGCTATTTCTCGTTGGACTCTGGTGGGTTATTTAAATCTCCCATAAACTCCAGGGAGACGTGGTCCGTCTCTACAAAGCCCAGAGAACGATAGAACTCTCTGGCGGTTTTGTTGTCGCTGGTGGCGATCAACTCAATTACACTGGCGTCGTGCCCGTAAGCCTGTTCGCGCAACTCTTCCACGAGAAGCTTACCAACTCCGGAGCGGCGTCTTCCTTCCGCGACGACGAGCATCGGCACCTCCACGACCACGTCCCCGTGGGCGAGGTCCGGCTTGATCCAGAAGCTCACCACCCCCACGATCCCACCTTCTTCCTCCGCCACGAGAATCCGAGCCCGGGGCTCCTCCAAAAGCTCCTCGAATCTCCTTTGGAACGCCTCTCGGGCGGGCAGGGAATCCCCGACCGCAGCGGCCAACTCTTGCGCGAGAGCGTGAATCCCCGCCTCGTCTTCGGAATTGGCCTCCCTTAGCTGTAAACTCGGCACCTCGAATATCCTCTCTCGAACCATAGCGCAATAGGGTATCTACCCTTGACCCAGGTGGTCCGACACATCCCGGTCTGCAAGAATGATCCGCACGACGAAGTCACGACACTACAATACAGTCGGGAAAGTCCTTGCGAGTTACCGGACTTCCGCGCCGCGCGGAACTCGACCGGATAGGAGATAGATGGGACGCAGAGCCACAATAATAGTCCTGGACGGCCTTGGGGCCGGCAACGCCCCGGACGCCGCGGAGTTCGGCGATGAAGGGTCCAACACCCTGGCGAACACCGCCCACGCCGTAGGCGGCTTCGACGCGCCGAACCTGGCCTCTCTGGGCCTCGGAAACGTCGAGCGGATCGAAGGCGTACCGCCGGCCGACTCGCCCCGCGCTTCGCACGGTGTCATGGTTGAACACTCGGCGGCGAAAGCGACGCTCGCCGGGCACTGGGAGATGATGGGCCTCGTGCTCGGCGACCCGCTGCCGACATACCCGGATGGTTTTCCGGAGGGGATCCTGACTCGCTTCGAGGACGAGACCGGGCGGGAGGTCATCGGCAACCGTCCGGCTTCCGGCACCCAGATCATCGAAGAGCTCGGCCCGGACCAGGAGAAGACGGGCTCCTGGATCCTCTACACATCCGCCGACTCGGTCTTCCAGGTCGCCGCCCACACCGGCGTCATCCCGCTAGAAGAGCTCTACGAAGCCTGCGAGAAAGCCCACCAGATGCTGATCGGTGAGGGCGCCATAATGGTCGAACGCGTCATCGCCCGACCCTTCCACGGCGAGGCCGGAGACTACCAACGCGAAAACGAGAACCGTCACGACTACGGAATAACCCCGTTCGAGGACACATACCTGGACAAGATAAAGAACGCCGGCCAGGAAGTCGTGGCGGTCGGCAAGATCCGGGACATCTTCGACGGCAAGGGCATAACCGACCACCTCCCCGGACAGCCCGACGACAACGCCAAGGTCGATGCGATCCTGCAGGCTCTGGGCAAGGTGGATACTGGCCTCATCTTCGCCAACTTGGTAGATTTCGACGCCAAGTACGGCCACCGGCGCGACCCGGAGGGCATGGCCGAAAACATAAAACGCTTCGACGACCGTCTGCCGGAACTGCTCGACGCCGTAACGGAAGACGACCTGCTGATCATCACCGCCGACCACGGCAACGACCCGACCTTCCGGGGCACCGATCACACCCGCGAGCGGGTGCCGCTGTTGGTAGTGGGTGGCGGACGGCCGAGAGAAGTCGGCGTGCGTGAAGGCTTCTACGACCTCGGGGCGACGGTCGCCTCCTGGCTCGGGGTGGAGAAGGACGGGCTTCCGGGCAAGGACTTCCTCGGATGAGCGTGGTTTTGGACGCCATAGAACAGAAGAAGTTCGGTAGAGAGCTTTCGGGAGAGATGATCCGGGAAGTCGTCGAGGGCTACACCTCCGGCAAAATCCCCGACTACCAGATGTCGTCGCTTTTGATGGCGATCTTCATCCACGGGATGGATTACGAGGAGACGCTGGCGCTCACGCAGGCGATGGCGGAGTCGGGCGCCTCGTACTCGTTCCCGGAGTGCGTGGACAAACACTCGACCGGAGGGGTCGGGGATAAGATCTCGCTGATCTCGCTGCCCATAGTCGCGGCTTGCGGCGCGCCCGTAGCCAAGCTCTCGGGGCGGGGCCTTGGTCAGACCGGGGGTACTATAGACAAACTGGAGTCGATCCCCGGCTTCTCCGTCGCGCTCTCCGAGGAGAAGTTTTATAAACAGGTCGAAGAGATCGGGCTCGCAATAATCGAGGCCGGCGACCTAGCCCCGGCGGACAAGGCGATATACGCCCTGCGCGACACGACCGGGACGGTTGACTCACTGCCACTCATCGGCTCCTCGATCGTCTCTAAGAAAGTCGCCACAGGCGCTGGACATCTGCTCTACGATGTTAAGTGCGGCTCTGGGGCGTTCATGAAGACACCTGAGGAGGCCAGGGAGCTGGCGGAGCTTCTCGTGCGGTTGAGCGAATCGCTGGGCATCCGGGCTTCGGCTTTGATCACGGGCATGGACAACCCTCTCGGCGGCGCGGTCGGCAACGCCCTCGAAGTCCGCGAGGCCGTCCGCTTCCTAAAGAACGAAGATATCCAGGCCGACCTCGCCCACGAAGCCCGCCTGGTGGCTACCCGGCTCCTGGAGTTGAAGGGCATACAGAACCCGGAAGCCGCCGTCGAGAATGCCATCTCCTCCGGCGCGGCTTACGAAAAGTTCCGGGAGTTCGTCCAGGCTCAGGGCGGCGAACTAGAGGCGCTAGAAGACCTCCCGATCTCCGAAGAGATCCACGAGGTCCGTTCTCCCCAGAGCGGATACGTCTCCCGATTTTCGGCCCTCGGCATCGGCCGCGCCGCACTCGCGCTCGGCGCCGGACGCGAGAAGAAAACCGACACCGTCGACCCCGGAGCAGGGGTCGAGATGCTGGTAAAGGTAGGAGACCGCGTGGAGAGGGACCAACCCGTCGCCTTTCTCTACGGCGCACGCAACGCAGAGACCGCCGAGCGACTCGTCAAAGAATCCCTGGAACTCTCGGAAGAACCCGTGGAGCCGTCTCCTGCTATCCTGGGTAGCCTGTAAACAAAGCGGTCAGCCGTCAGAGATCAGCGAGGCAAAAAAGCTAATGTCTGATCGCTAACACGCTGATAGCTAATTGGCTGCGACGACTAAAGGGAGAAGTACATGAGTCCAGTTCATATACGCGCTGAGCCGGGTGATTTCGCCGAGAACGTCCTGTTGCCGGGGGACCCGCGCCGGGCAAAGTACATCGCGGAGAACTTCTTCGACGAACCGAAGGTCATAACCGAGGAGCGCGGGATGCTCGGCTACACCGGAACGTACAAGGGGGAGCCGGTCTCGGTCCAGACGACGGGGATGGGATGCCCGAGCGCGTCGATCATCACCGAGGAGTTGATCCAACTCGGCGCGAAAAACCTGTTGCGGGTCGGCACCTGCGGCGGATACGCCGACGGCATGCAGCTAGGGGACCTCGTAATAGCCACGGCCGCAACCGCCCAGGATGGAACCGTCGCTGCCCTGACGCGGGGTGTGCCCTACGCCCCGGCGCCCCACTTCGATCTCGTACACGCCGCCCATCACGCGGCGGAGGACGCCGGACGGCGGACGTTCATGGGTCCGATCGTCAGCTCGGACCTCTTCTACGACCCGGTCGAGGACCCGCGCGGTACGTGGGGCGGTTTGGGCGTGCTGGCCGTGGAGATGGAAGCGGCGGCTATCTTTACCATATCCGCCATGCACGGCGTGAAAGCCGGATGCCTGCTCACGGTCTCCGACACTATCGGTGAAGAGGTGGTTCGGATCAGCGACGAAGAGCTACAGAAGTCCGTGGACGACATGACGGCGCTGGCGCTCGACACCCTGAAGGCTTTAAACTGATAGGCTGAAAAAGCGCGTACAAGTACGAGGACAGCTTTTTGACGATCCTCAACGAATCTGGTGTGCCGGACGTACTATCTCCGCTCTACGCAGTGAACGCTCTGGCGGAGATGCTCCCCGATGCCATGGTAGTCGTGGTAGGAACACGCCTGGAGACATACCTGTCCCGAACCCTGCCGGCCGATCTCTTCTCCAACGCCAAGGTACAGGACAGTCCCAAGGTCCTGTCCGTGATCCTGGACCCCGAGGCTCCGCCGGAGCAGGGCGAGCTCGCCTCCCAATTGGTCGAAGCAGCCGCCGGGATACGGGGCGTAGAATTTTTGTTGGTAGTCGCAGGGCATTCGGCGGAGTTGCTCGGTGTGAACGCGGAGTTCGAGGCCCATCTCGCCTCCCGGCGGTTGAGCCTGCAGACAAAGGTCGTCTCCCCGGACGCGAACTCCCCCGGATGCCTCTGCACGGACCTGGAAGACCGGGTCCTCGCCGCCCTCGTGGAGGCTTGCCCACAATACACGCCGAAGCCCGCATCATCCGACTCCGCGGCATTCAAGCGCGGCGGCTTTCTCGGCGGGCTTTCCCTCCGGGGCCGGAGCAGGGCGGACGAGGCACGCGAGGACCCGGTGGTGCTGTTGGGACCTTCTTTCGGGGCCGGCGACGAGCTGGCGGGAGACCTCAAGCGGGCCGGGATAGAGGTGGCCGGTCGCGTACCGGGGACCGGGTCCGTGGATCTTCCTCAGATAGGCGAGGGTACGATAGTGGCGCTCTCGGACCCGCACCTGGCTACCGTGGCTAGGGCCGCCGAGAAGCGTGGAGCCAAAGTCGTCCGCACCCTCATGCCTCTCGGCATGGACGGCACCTCCAGGTTTATCCAGGATATATCGGCGGCCCTCGGTCAAGATTCGGAGGAGCCGGCGCGGTCACAGGAGATGTGGCAGCGTCTAGAGCGCCTGCGGAGCCGTATCCGGGGCAAGAGGGTCTTCTTCGCCGGAGATACGGGGTTCGAGGTATCCCTGGCCCGCTTTTTGGCTAACGCCGGGGCGGTGGTGCTGGAAGTTGGCGCGCCTCGTCTCGACCGAAAGGCGCTCGGGCCCGAGATCCAGGCCCTCGGCGCCGACGTGGACATAGTCGAGTCACCGGACTGGCGGGGACAGATGAAACGAATCGACGAGTCTCGTCCGGATCTGGTCATCACCAGTCCCGGACTCTACGTCCCGCTAGTGGCCCGCGGCCATCTGTGCCGTTCCTCACTGGATATCCTGAAATCCGGCGTCCACGGTTACGAGGGCGCCCGGCGTATCCTGGAACTCTTCGCCCAGACCTTTGATCGGGCCGACGCCCTGGACTCCGTACATCTCTAATGCCGGCATGAGGATACTCCGCAACACGTACGAAGGCCCCGGCAGCCACGGCATCCTGCGGACGGTCGCGGGGATCAAAGGCGTCCATTCCGTGCTGCGCGCTCTACCCAGCGAGGGCTACTTTCAGGCCGCTTTCGGGGCCGGCGAGCGCGACGGCGAGCCTGCGGCGGTGACGATCAGCCCTCTCATGGAGACCCCCGACGGCTCACTCTCACCCGGCGACCTCGAAAGGGACCTCACACGCGCCGCCATGAATCACCCGGAGACGGAAACCGTTATGCTCGTCCACTCGGAGACCTCGCTGCTCGCAAACGAAGAGGCTCCTTCCCCCACCCTACCGCCGCATCCGGAGACCGGCCAGGAGACGAAGCTCGTTACGTGCGAACAAGCCACCGCCGGGATCGGAGAGCTAGAAGCAGCCGACCTCGCCCTCGAAGCGCTCGTCCGGGCCCACGCTACCCTGATGGAGCGAAGCCCGGAGCCGACGGTCAACGTGTTCGGGCCGCCACTTCTCAACCCAGGAGCCGCAGCCGAATACGCCGAGACCGTGAGATTGCTCACCCTGATCGGGGTGGAAGTCAACGCCTGTGTCCCGCTCGGGGCGAACGTCCGGGACCTCTCTCAACTCTCGCAGGCCTGGGCCAACGTTCTCCTCTACCGGGAAGTCGGCGACTCGGCGACGCTCTACCTGCAGGACACGTTCGGCACGCCGCGCGTAACGACCCCGATGATCGGCGCCGCCGGCACCGGCTCCGTGCTGCGGACAATCGGTGGGCTGTGCGAACTCGACACCAATAAGATTCAGCGGGCGATCTGGTCGGAACTCGGGCAAACGTCTAAGCTACCGTGGTTCTCCCGACTCATCGCGCCGGAGAGCCTGCGTGGAAAACGCGCCGCCATCTTCGGGGACTTAACTTACACTTTGGGTTTAGGATACGCCCTGGCGCGGGAGGTCGGCCTGGAGGTAGCCTGCGCCGGCACGTATCTGGAGCACCTGGAGCAAGACTTCCTCTTCCACACCAACAGCTTCACGGATCAGGCGTTCGTAACCGGCAACCCCGAAGAAGCCGCCGCACGACTCGAAGAGGCGAACCCGGACGTTTTGATCGGCACCCGCGTGGAGCGGGAAGTCGCCGACACACTCGGAATACCCTTCCTGCCTCTCTGCGCCCCGGCGGGGCCGAAGGCGTTCGTGGAGAGACCTTTGATGGGCTACGTCGGCTCCAGCGTGCTGGCCGACCTCCTGGAAGAAGCCCTGAACCGCGGCCAAGAGAAACCGAAAACCTCCTCCCGCGAGATCCCGTGGACGGATGAGGCGATGGAGGGTTTGGAAGAGACACCGGCTTTTCTGCGCGGCCGAACGCGCCGCCTGGCGGAAGAATACGCCAAAGAGACGTACGCCGGCGAGATAACTCGCGACGTACTAGAGAGGTCCCGGCTCTGAATCGCCGGTTCCAGCCGGTATAATCTCCGGCGTGGGCATAAGAGACTTCATACAGTACCTCGAAGAGCACCGGCGGAAGCTGGACGAATTGGAGAACAGCGCCGGACTTTCGGATGAGGAGCGACGGGAGGCCCTGGATCAGGCGGAGATGATGGTCGGCATGGCGGACGCGGCGGTCAGAGAGCTGGAGTCCGTGTTGAGAAACCGGAGGATCAACCTCCCCGAAGAACACGCCGTCCGCTTCGCCCAGGACATCTTCCTCCACCTGCGAGAAGAAGAAGAAAAGGTAAAAGAAGCCCTCCGCAAAGCCGCTTCATAGATAACCGCGGTTCGCCGCCAACATCCTTATCTTCTTTCTTGACCCTGCCCCAAGGTCAACGTTTACACTCAAACCATGAGAGAGCGGCTCACCATCGGAGAGGTTGCGAGGCTCACCGGGGTAACCACGAAGACGGTACGCCATTACCATAGAATAGGGCTTCTCCCGGAGCCTGAGAGGTCGGAGGGCGGATACCGGCTCTACGAGGCGGACGACATTTTGCGCCTCCAGCGCATCCGGCGGCTCAGGTCCTTCGGGCTCTCACTCAAGCAGATAAAGTCCGTGCTCGGCGACCCGGACGAGGGCAGCACGCTCAGGAAAGTCCTCGGAGCGCTGCTAGAGGAAGTCTCCGGCGAGATAGAGAGACTCGAAGAGCGCCGGAGCAGGATCGAGGAGTTGCTCGCGCTGGAGGAGATCGACGTCTCCGTGGAAACGTCCGGCAAGCCCTACGCGATCGAGCTGGCCGAGAAGCACCTCGGAGAACGCCTGTCGGAGGTCAGCGCCGGTCTCTGGGAACAGGAGCGTAAGTTGTGGGCCACCCTGGAAGCCTTCGAGTGGCCTGAGGGATACAAAGAGATGCAGGAATCCATAACCCTCTACTACGCCGAACGCCCCACCGAGTACAGAGAGATGCTCGCGCTCTCCGAGCGGCTGTACGTTATCGCGGATCTACCGGAAGATTCCCCCGAAGTTAGAGGATTGGCCCAGGATCTCGCCCAACATTTGGAACAGACTCCGTTCCCGAACGACCCGCCGAAAGGCTCGCCGTTGGCTTCAGGGCCGCTCGGTAACGTCTTCTCGGAGGTCCTGCTAGGCAACTTCTCTCCCGCCCAAAAGCGAGTCATGGAACTGGTACAGCAGACATTCGACGAGAAGACAGAACCATGAAACGCCTGCTCAAGTGGGTTCTTCCGGCGCTGATCCTCGTAGAAGTGGCGCTTGTCTGGTCCGGTTTATTAGACCTCGAAGAAGCCATTATCGTCATAGTAGGGGTCGAGGTTCTTATTCTCATTACGGGCGCAGGCAACATCTTTTTCATGGTGAAGCGCTACCAGGACGATAGGTTCTCGGGCCTAGATCCCTGGTCGGCTCTCGAAGGCGGACTTTCCGTGCTGCTTCCACTTCCGGTTGCGAGACTCGCTGCCGCCGAGCCTCGTATGTTCTACTGCCTCGCCAGATGGGCTTTACGCCGAACGAAACTCAAAGACGGAGAGTTCTCCTACCACCGACGTTCGACGATGGATATGTTGGTTCTGCTCGTCGTACTGGTCACGCCGGTCGAGGTTCTGGTGATCGAGCTTCTGCTGCAAGCATTTCTGCCCTGGCTCTGGCTGCGGCTACTGGTATTGTTTATCGAAGTCTACGCAGTGTTCTGGATTCTAGGATTCTACGCCTCACGCATAGCCCTACCTCACCGTCTGGAGGGAGAAGGTGTTCGGCTGCGTTACGGCGTTTTCGTGGAAGGGTTCGTACCGTACTCCGTCATAGAAGATGTGGAGCACAAGCGCAGAAAATCCGCCGGTTACGGTGACGGGATGACCGTGGACGGCATGGAAGCTTTTCTGTCGACCGGTGGGTACACGGACATAACGTTAGATCTCATTGCTCCTCATGCGCTGAATGGGTTTCGTCCCACCAAACCAGTAGATACTATCCATCTGTCAGTAGACGATCCAAAGAGCTTTCTGAAAAAGCTAGAAGAGCGTATGACGGCGACGCACTCCGAAAAGCAGCATCTATAGTAAAGTAGCCTGGGCCATCCGGGTTGGACATTGCCAGTATCGCTTCAATGTGTGTTTCTACGTCCATACTGCGAGAGCAGAATTTAGTTCGGCTTCGCAGAGGATGAAACCGTTGTGCGCCGGCTTCGTATATAGGGTCCAGTAGAATCCGGAAGATGACAAAGCATCGAAGATAGCGATCGAGGAGTTTGGTTTGAGACGGAAGTTTTATCTATTCGCAACAGCACTGGTTCTTGCAGCCGTGCTGATCGCGGGATGTTCGGAGAGTAATACTCCGGGCCCCAAGCAAGAGAACGTCGCACAGTCACCACCTAAGGCGAGCCAGGACATACCGGCGGAAGAGCCGGTGGCGCAAGTAGCCTCGCAGGTTGAGCCAAGCGTGGTGCAGGTAAACGTCAGCGGCGTCCAGACTACGCCGTTCGGCTCCCAGGAGCAGCAAAGCGGGCTCGGGAGCGGCGTCATATATCGCGAGGATGGTTATGTGATCACGAACAACCACGTGGTCGAAGGCGCCAGCGAAGTAAACATAGCCTTCGCCGACGGGACCACCGAGCAGGGAGAGGTCGTGGGAACCGACCCGGGCACCGACCTCGCCGTGGTCCGGGTGGACCGCACCGACCTTCCGGCCGCCAACTTCAAGGAGGACGGCGCGCCGACGGTCGGGCAGTTGGCCGTAGCGATCGGCAGTCCTTCCGGGTTCGAGTCGACGGTAACGGCGGGCGTTGTCAGCGGACTCAATCGCGAGATCCCCCCGGAGCTCACCGGCGGCGGGCAACAGGCGGCCCTGGTAGACCTGATCCAGACCGACGCCGCTATCTCGCCCGGCAACTCCGGCGGGGCGTTGGCGAACCGCAGCGGACAGGTCATGGGGATCAACGTAGCCTACCTGCCGCCGGAGACCGGGGCGGAGGGCATCGGTTTCGCCATCCCTTCGGACACCGCGGTCTCGATCGCCGACCAGCTCATCGAGACCGGCGAGGTGGCGACACCGTACCTCGGCATCGGGCTCGCGGACCTGAGCCAGCAGGACGCCCAGCAGTTCGACCTCCCGGTAGACTCTGGGGCGATCATCACGGGCGTCGAGTCGGGTAGCCCCGCCAGCGACGCCGGGCTTCGTGCCGAAGAGATCATAACCGCGATAGACGACACGCCCATTGAGGACTCCGGAGACCTGCTCGGCGCCCTGCGCGACTACCGGCCCGGCGACACGGTCCAGATCACCGTAGTGCAGCGCAACGGCAACGAGCGGACCGTGGACTTGACGCTCGGCGAACGTCCTCAACAGTAGGAGAACAGACCTCGCCATTAATCACCCGTCGTATACGTGCCGCCAGCCTGGCAGGAATGGCGAAGCCAAAAATGTCAGGCAACCTCGAAAGCGACGCGTTGACGATCTATGGAGCGCATCGCATGGACTCTGGATGGTGCTGAATCTTTATTCGCCCTTGTAACGTCGGCCCGATTTCGGATACTCGGCAGCGGTTCTGGTTCTTCCAAGCACTCGGACGAATAATGCTACGAAATACGCGATTGGGGGAATGCCTCTGTCCCTTAGTATTCGATATAATAGTCACAAATATGCGCGCCGCGGCCGACCGAGAGGGTCGGTCCGGCCCCGGCAAAGGAGGAGCCCATGCCAAAGATCGTCGGCGGCTGCTTGTGCGGGAGCGTTCGCTACGAAACCGACGCCGAGCCCGTGTTGACCGCGGTGTGCCACTGCACGCACTGCCAGAAGCAGACGAGTTCCGCATTCTCAGTGAACATAGCCCTTCCCAAGGGGAGCCTGCGGACGGAGGGGCAGCCCCTGGCGGCCTTCGAAGATGTCGGAGACAGCGGGCAACCGGTCACCCGCAGGTTCTGCCCGGATTGCGGATCCCCCATCATGGGCGAGGTCGCGGCGGCGCCCGGGCTCGAGTGGCTGAAGGCGGGGACGCTGGACGACCCGTCCTGGCTCAGGCCGCAGATGAACATCTGGTGCGACAGTGCCCAACCCTGGGTGGTCATGGACGACGCGCTTCCGGCGTACGGGGGTAACCCGCCGGTGGGCGCTTGACCCGGCGGGGACTACGCACAAGCGACGCCTAGCAGCCCGACTTCCGAGGACCCCAACCCTCCATGCACTCGGGTGAATAACGTCTCGAGGATGCCTCGGACACGGGCCGGTGGCATCATACACGCAGAGTCGTAGGACCCTTCGGGAAAAGCGGGTACGCAAGGGTATCCACGGCGGAGGTGCGGCCCGGCAGATAAAGAATGTGGTGGCCCCAGTGGCAGCCATGCCGGTGACTCTTCGCTCCGACAGTCCTAGCAGCCTAGCGGTCTCGGCCGCGTTTAGATGCTCCCTTTCCATGTTGGGCATCTTCACAGATAAGAGAGATTCTTTTCCAATTTACTTGGCCGCCAAGCCGCCATCGGGAGCCAACGCCTGTCCGGTAACGTATCTGGCTTCATCCGAACACAGCCACAGAACCGCCTGGGCGATTTCTACCGCATCTGCGGCGCGCCCCATCGGAACATCATCGATTCTCTTCGCCATCTCGTTCGGGAACGCATCGAAAGCAGGATCGACCATTTCTGAATGCGTCCACCCTGGACATACAGCATTCACACGAATACCCTGTTTCGCGTATTCGACGGCGGCCGTTTTTGTCAGGCCGATGACGCCATGTTTGCTAACGACATAAGGCACGTGCCCAAAGGTGCTACCTCTTAGACCGAACAACGACGAGCTATTAACGATAGACCCGCCTCCATGTTTGAGCATTTCGGGGATCTCGTACTTCATGCACAGCCAGACCCCCTTGAGGTTGATATTCAGCACCTGATCCCACTTCTCTTCGGTATGCTCCGCCGTGGGCCGAAAGACATGTCCGGCAATACCGGCGTTGTTGAACGCGCAATCCAGCCTGCCGTAAGTTTCAATCGCCTTGAGGACCATTGCTTGGATGGAATCGGACTGCGCGACGTCACAGTGGACAAAGACGGCTTCCCCACCCTCGACTCTGATCAGTTCGACGGTTTGCTCGCTCTGCTCGACGCGTCTGGCGGCGACGACAACCTTGGCACCGCCCCTGCCAAACTCGATAGCGGTCGCTCGACCGATTCCTGAACTCGCGCCGGTAACGATCACCACCTTTTCTTCGAATCTTTTCTTCATAGAAGTCCTTTCCTTATGGCCGCTTCGCGTCGCTCTGGGATTGGCAATCTACTCCGCACCCCCCGCCCCGGATTCCCGGCGCACGATCGAGCTTTGCTTCCGTCACGCGAAGGAATTCAACGGGAGGCCCTAGCCGCGCCCGGAAGCAGCAGCGGAGCGCAGGTTGTAGGGTGTCGGCTCCATGCCGGTGCTAGGCCCATGCTCGCCAGCCCGCCGACGGCATAAACACTGTCCCCTCCTTAGGGCAAAGCCGCGAGGAAGTCGAGCGTCCTTTCTGTGTCCGCCTCGTCCGTGGGGAAAGGCACCGCCATCACCTCGGTCACACCGGTATCCGCGAGTCGACGCAGCTCCGCCTCGACGGTGGTGGCGTCTCCCACGATCGCAACGTCTGCGGGTCCCGCGACCCCCTCGCGGTCGAGCATGGCCCTGTATGCGGGCGCGCGTCCGTACCTGTGAAAAAGCCGTCCCGCTACCTCGCGCACTCGGTCGGGTGCGTGCGTAATCGCGATCGGAAACATCGCCACGATCCGGGGCTCGGGACGTCCTGCGTCTTCGGCCGCCGTGCGAATACGGGGTACGATGTGCGTCTCGAGCGTGCGGGGTCCCGTCATCCACGTCACGGTTCCGGCGGCCAAGCTCCCCGCCAACCGGAGCATGGCCGGCCCAAGCGCCGCAACGAGCACCGGTACACGATCCTTCGCCGGGAACCGCAGTTCCCCATCGACCCGGTACACTTCCCCCCGATGCGTCACCGAGCCCCTCTCGAGCAAGGGAACGAGCACGGAGAGGTACTCCCGCATGTGCCGCGTCGGCTTCTCGTAGGAGAGGCCAAGGATGCCCTCGACGATAAAGCGATGGGAGAGGCCGATACCGAGGGTGAACCGTCCCTCGCTCGCCGCCTGCACGGTCATGGCTTGCTGGGCCAAGGTGAAGGGATGGCGCGTGAAGGTGGGAATCACGGCGGTTCCGAGCTCGATGCGCCGGGTTTCCCGCCCCACGACGGCCAGGGCGACGGTGGCATCCACCCCGAAGACGTGCGGCACCCACGCCGATGTGAAACCGCGCTCCTCCGCTTGGCGTGCCTGACGAACGAGCCTTTCGAGATCGGCTTGCTGCCCCAAAACCTCCCCGCCGATCATGACGCCTATCCGCATGGCGGCCTCCTTACGGGCGAAGAAGCAGTTTGATACGAATGTGGATCAGTCGCCTCCATCATACCCCCCGGACGAAACCCGATGCCAACTTCGGAGAAACCTGACGGCGGAGTCACCCCCAGGCCTCGTGGCAAGGTAACAAGACCTGCTGCAGCGACTCGGGTCGCGACCTTCTCGGGACGTAGTCCTCCAGCCTCAACGTCTTCAGCCACCCGTCCTCGCCCAGAGAGTCGAGCCCGAAGAGCCGCTGTTGCGGAAGGATGATCGTGGTCTCGAAGAGCACGGGTCGCGCGATGGTCCACGGCTTGGTGTTGCCGGCTGAGAACTCCACCTCGTAACGGGAAAGCGGCTCGCCCGCATGCTCGACGGTGAGGGTCTTCTCCCTGAGCCACAAGGATGCCTCCCTGCCCGCGAGACCCTCTTCACCGTACACTTGCCAGCGCCGCCAAACGACGCAGCCGAAGGCATCCAGCACCCTCACGAAGCGCTCGGAAAAGAACGCCCGGTCCAGATCCTGGGGCCGGTAGCGCACCTTTGCCAGGGTTAGCTGACCGAGCACCTCGGCGGGCGTGCGCCGGCCGTCGAGTCGCTTCTCGTGGGCGGAGTGGTACTGCCCGTTGTACTCTTCGACCCACCTCGAATGCGCGGAGACGAGCTCAGGCCAGCTTCGCGCCCTGGCGAAGTGGTGGTCGGCCATCCGCCTCTGGACGTTGAAGGCGGTCTCGATGAAGTTTTGCCACGGCCTGCCGCGCTCTATTTCCTCCTTGCTTACCCCCAAAGCATTGTAGACGGCCTTCGCCCGGTTGGCGCGGAAGATAGAGCCCGAGTCCGTCACCAGCGCCTCGGGGGAACCGTGCCTCTCCACCGCGCGGTGCAAGACAGAGAGAAAAGCGGAGAGGTCCTGGGCTGGGAACACCGAGCTTGCGAGCACCGCCCTGGAGTAGTTGTCCAGGATCGTGATGGCGTAAGCCCTGCTGCCGACGAGATGCTCGTCGACGATGTCGAGGTAGCGGACGTCCGCGCTCCAGTACTGGTGGCGCCTCTCGGCCCTGAACGGCATCTCCCTCTTCTCCTTAACTGGACCCTTGGGCTTCTCCAGACCGTAGAGCCTGCGGTTGACGGCGAGGATGCGCCCCACGGTGCGGGCGCCGAGGTGGATGCCGATTCTAGCCAGAGCGGCCCGCACCCGGAACTCGCCGAGGGCGGGGTTCTCCTGCAGCCGTCTCACGGCAGCGTATTCCTTCAGGCCGGCCTTGCGCACGCCGCCCTTCTGGCCCCGCTGTTTGTCCGCAAGCCCCGCCTCGCCCTGCTCCGCCCACCGCTTGAGCGACGCGTAGACGGTGTCGCGGTTGATCTTCATGTACCCGGCGATCGCCTTCGCCGTCCACCCTTCCGCGTGCAGGGCGACCACGGCCCTCCTGCGCTCCCTCGCTTCCGGGATCTCGTGGTAGGGATCGAAGCGCCTGAGCATCCGCAGGGGCACGGGCTCCTCTGCGAGAACGCGCTCTATGGTGTGCTTGCCGGGCCGCCTGCCCGTCCTGACGTAGCAGATGGTGGCGATCTCGCCTAGGCTGAAGCGCGGGTACTCCGCCTTAAGCTCGACGATCATCCGCCTGATGACGGGCGGAAGCCGGCGTCGCCTGGCGCCCGCCGCGTCGAAGAGGCTCTCCATCCCTCCCTCCCCGAAGCGGGCGGCCTTGCGGTAGAGGGTGCGCTCCGAGGAGCCCGTCTCTTCGGCCCGCTCCGCCGCCGGGAAGCGGAAGAGCACCATCGGGCGGATCTCCTCGTAGGCTAGCTGCTCCGGCCAACTGCACAATAGCGCGAGCTGTTCCCACTCATCGGTCGGGTCCACCCTTCTGCGCCTCGTTCCGCCCATCCGTGTCCCCTCTATATCTAGTGCTGCGAGAGCGGAAGGATACCACTCGTGGTGGTTTGTCGCCAATTCGACGGCGTCAGACCAGTACCTCCGTCTTTGCTGCCAACTCGATGGCACGCATAGGCCGGGTGATTAATGGCGAGGTCTGCCGCAGCACCTTGCGAAACGCGCCGCTATACAATGTGCTCGTGGAAGAGCCGAACCCAACCAACTCAGCAGGGTCAACCAATTCGAGATCGCCCGCCCTGGCCGAAATTCGAGAGGCGAGCGATCTCCTGAAGGTGGTGGGCGACCTGACCAGGATGCGGATACTCTGCACCCTCCTGTCGGGAGAAGAACTCTCGGTGAGCGAGCTGCAGAACATTCTCGGCATGAGCCAATCGGCCGTCTCTCACCAGCTCCGGGTTCTCCGGGACGCCAACCTGGTCAAATTCCGTCGCGCCGGAAAGCTCGTCTACTATTCCCTGGCCGACGAACACGTCCACGAGCTACTCCTGGGCACCCTCGAACATATCCGCCACGACTGAGCTATCCGCGAAAACAGGAACCCGGAAGAGCCATGAGCCGATGCCGGTTCGTGTCACTCCAGCTTGACATAATGCCCAACATATGTACAATAATTCATATGAATTGTGAATCATTCGATCTCGTAAAAGGGGCATCTCGGAATGGGTAGGCTACTCAAAGAGTTTTTGGCGATATTGATGGTTGGGGACGGTGTGATCGGGCTGGCGGCTCCACGCCGGCACAGCCTCCTCTGGAAGTTCGGGCCGGAGGGCTACAAGCGGATCATGACGAATTTCGCCAAAAATCCGATTCTGGTACGTTTTCTGTCCGTGGCTTCTGTAGTAGCCGGTCTCTGGCTGGCCTTGAGACAGTACGAGGAGCGGTAGGAGACCGTGACTCATTCTCACGGCGGCAACGGAGGCGGCGGACACTCGCACGGGGTCGGCGACCGGGGGCAGAACATGCGCCCGCTCGCCATCACGCTGGCCCTGACGACGACGTTCATGGTGGCCGAGGTTATCGGTGGTCTCATCACCGGCAGCTTAGCGCTGCTCGCAGACGCGGGGCACATGCTCTCGGACTCGGCCTCGCTAGCGCTCGCGCTCTTCGCGTTCTGGCTCTCCGGGCGACCCGCGACCCCGGAGCGGAGCTTCGGCTACAAGCGGGCGGAGATCCTCGCGGCACTGGCAAACGGGGTGACGCTCGTGGCGATCTCTATCTGGATCTTTATCGAAGCCTACCGACGTTTCCAGGACCCGCCGGAGATCCTGGGCGGCTGGATGATGTTGGTGGCGGTAATTGGTCTCTTCGTAAACGTAGCCGGGGTGTTCATACTCTCGCGCTCCGAAGGAGAGAGCCTGAACCTCCAGGGCGCACTGCGACACGTGCTCGCCGACGTAGCCGGGTCCGTCGGGGCCATCTCAGCCGCCCTCATCATTGTCTTCACCGGCTGGCGCTACGCGGACCCCCTGATCAGCGTCCTCATCGGCCTCCTCGTATTGGGTAGTTCCTGGACGCTTTTGCGTGACTCAGTGAACATCCTCCTCGAAGCGACCCCCCGCAGTATAGACGCCAACCAGGTCGGCAGGCAGATGGCCGCCAGCGACGGCGTCGTGGAAGTCCACGACCTGCACATCTGGACGATAACCTCCGGCTTCCCGGCCCTCGCAGCCCATGTCCTGGTCGGTAGGGATGACGATTGCCACGCCCGACGCCGCCACCTTGAGGAGATGCTGGCCCACGAATACGGCATCGAACACACAACCCTCCAGGTGGACCACGTGGGCGACCATCACGGTCAGCTCCGAACACTCAAATTTCGTTCCCACGATAGGTAAACGAAGATAAGGTTTTCGATCATGGCACAGCGGCTCGGCGCTCCACGCAAACGCTAGATTTAACGCAAAAGCCGCTTGACCTAACGTATCAACAGGCGTTAGAATGACATTATGAAAGATGAACGTTGTGACTTGTTGTGCATCGATGCCCCGCGGGCGGAGGATATTCGCCGGCGGATGATCGGGGAGCGGGATGCCGTGAGGTCGGCGGAGAGGGCACAGGCTCTCTCGGACCCGACGCGGCTCATGCTGGCGGTGGCGTTGGGTGAAGGCGAGGAGTTGTGCGTGTGTGATCTCGCCTGGATCTCCTCCCGCGCCCAGAACCTCGTCTCGCACCACATGAGGCTCCTCCGTTCTCAAGATATCGTCACCTCCCGGCGCGACGGCAAGCTGGTCATGTACTCCCTTACCGGCGAAGGAGAACTACTGCTCTCAGCCGTGGTAGGCGAGAAAACGGAGACGGGGGCGTGAGCCGCCCGAAGAAAATGCTACCGGTCCTGGGACAGGAACTTGCTTCACAGAACGTCGTCCCACAGGCCCGCGAAGAATCCCAGGACGAGGCGCCCCTGGGCGGGACGGAGCGCACTGTCGTGAGGGTCGAGGGGATGGACTGTGCGAGTTGCGCCGTTACAGTGGAGAAGCGCGTGAGCCAGCTTCCGGGGATGCGCCGCGCCGTCGTCAACTTCGCCGTCGGGAGGCTCGACGCCGAGCACGACTCCGGTCTCAAGGTAGAGCAGATAGAGAAAGCCGTGAAGGACGCCGGTTACGGAGTCCGGAGCACCCAGGAGACCGCCGGAACACCCTTCTGGCGCACATATCGGGCATTGCTTACGGCCACCTCGGCCCTACTTTTTCTTGTCGGTCTCGCTCTCTCGCTCGCCGGGGCGCCGGGGATAGTTCGCACCGGGATCTACGCCGCCGCCATCGCCGTCGGAGGTTTGCCGATCTTCCGGGCGGCGATCGTGGGGCTAAAAGCGCGTCACCTCGACATGAACGTGCTGATGAGCGCGGCCACTATAGGAGCGGCGGTCATCGGGGCGTGGGCGGAAGCCGCCTCGGTAGTGGTTCTCTTCGCCGCGGGCAACTCCCTCCAAGTCTACGCAATAGACCGGACGCGCGGCGCCGTGCGCGCACTCGCGCGGCTCGCCCCCGACGAGGTCCTCGTCAGGAGGGGGAACTCCGAACTTGTGGTCCCTGCCGGAGAGGTCGGCGTAGGAGAGACTGTCGTGGTACGTCCCGGCGAACGTCTCGCGGTGGACGGCGTGCTGGCCGAGGGCACGACGACCTTCGACGAAGCCCCGGTCACGGGCGAGAGCGTCCCGGTGGAGAAGGGTCCCGGGGATACGGTCTGCTCCGGAAGCCTCAACGGCTCGGGTGGAGTGCTGGTCCGGGTGATGAAGAAGGCTGGGGACTCGACACTCCAGCGGATAACACGCATGGTCGAGGAAGCGCAGGGGAACAAGGCGCCGGCCGAGCAGTTCGTGGACCGCTTCTCGCGCGTCTATACGCCCGTTGTGGTGGCCGTCGCTGTTGCCGTCGCCGCCGTGCCGCCGCTCCTCTTAGGCGGCGAGACCGGCACCTGGTTCTACCGGGCGCTGGCGCTGCTCATCATCGCCTGCCCGTGCTCGCTCGTGATCTCCACCCCCGTCACGGTCGTCTCCGGGATCGGGGCAGCCTCCAGACGCGGCATCCTCATCAAGGGTGGAGCGGCCCTGGAGGCTGCGGGACGCCTGAAGGCGCTCGTCTTCGACAAGACCGGCACGCTCACCGAGGGCCGCCCCGTAGTCGCTCGCACCGTAGCCCTTGGAGGGCGCGACGAGGCGGAAGTTTTGAGGCTCGCCGGAGCCCTGGAGCGGCGCTCGGAGCACCCTTTGGCACACGCCATTCTCACAGCCGCCGGGGGGCGCGAGCTTCCACAGGTCGCCGGTTTCCGGACGGTAGCAGGAAGGGGCGCGGAGGGAGAGGTCGAAGGCCGACTCTATCTCATCGGCAGCCCGAGGCTCTTCGCCGAAAAGGGAGTCCCCCTCGAAACCGCGAGGGAGGCGCTCGCTGAGGTGGAAGAAGCCGGCGAGACGCCGGTGATCCTCGGAGATGGACAGGGGCCGCTTGCCGTCTTCGGCCTCGCCGATAGCGTGCGCCCCGACGCCCCGGCGGCGATAGCGGCACTAAGAGAAGCCGGAGTCGAAGACCTCGTAATGCTCACGGGCGACGCCGAAGCCCCGGCGCGGAGGGTGGCCGGCGCCCTGGGCATCGACTACCAGGCGCGTCTCCTCCCGGAACAAAAGGTCGAAGCGGTACGCGAGTTGGTCGAGAACACAGGTTCCGCGGGCATGGTCGGCGACGGCATAAACGACGCCCCCGCGCTCGCCGCCTCCACGGTCGGTTTCGCAATGGGCGCGGCGGGCACTGACGTGGCCCTGGAGACCGCCGACGTGGCGCTCATGCAGGACGACCTGTCGAAGCTGGCGGAAGCGGTTACGCTCTCACGCGCGGCGGAGCGCATTATCCGGCAGAATATCTTCGTCTCGATCCTCTTCAAGGGCGCATTCGTCATACTGGCGCCCTTCGGACTCGTGGCACTGTGGCTCGCCGTGCTCGCCGACATGGGCACCTCCATCGGGGTAACCCTGAATGGACTCAGGTTGTTCCGGCAAGGGAAAAATTAGAACAGTAGCTCGTTCGCACCCGCAAGACTACAGCAGTAACTCCCACGGCCACGGTAGAGTAAGCCACACTTGTCCAGATGGTAGGCTTTGGAGCGCGGTGACTGTAGTTAATATTGTCGGGAAACGAGGTGAGGTGGTGAGGTCTTGGGGAAGCTGGCCGTGATCTTCGGGCTGTTCGTGCTCGCGGGGCTCTGCGAGATCGGTGGCGGCTATCTGGTGTGGGGGTGGATGCGCGAGGGCCTCGTCTTACCGTGGGCGATCCTGGGAGCCGTGGTGCTCGTCCTCTACGGCGTCGTCGCCGCGCTCCAACCAATTCCTGAGTTCGGAAGGGTGTACGCGGCCTACGGCGGCATCTTCGTCGTTCTCTCCATCGTCTGGGCCACGGTACTCGACGGCTTCCGCCCAGACCGCTACGACCTGCTGGGTGCGGCCGTGGTCCTCGCCGGGGTGCTGTTGATGGTGGCGCCCCAACGCCCGTAGAACCGTGAACCGGAGACCTTCAGCAATGGGCCTGTGCCTCAACACCGAAGTTGAGGCCCTCTACCTCTCGCCTACAAAGACCCCAGGGCGCCGTGGTACGCGTGGGCCTTCGCAGCCGTCGCCCTGATCCTGCGACTTACCTGAAACTCCTCCCCTTGACACCAGATTCCGAACAGGTATATGATTGTAAAAACAAAAAAGTAATTTGTTCATGAGGATTTACAACGTGCCTACGTTTACCGGAACTGAGAAAGAACACATCCGCGAGCGGTTGTTGGAGACTGGCCGGGAGCTATTCCCACGATACGGGTTGAAGAAGACCAGCCTGGAGGATCTGACGCGTCCGGCGGGCATCGCCAAGAGTAGTTTCTACAGCTTCTTCGATTCCAAAGAGGCGCTTTACATGGAGTTGATGATGGAGATGAGGGAGGAGGTTAAGGCCCGGATCGTGGGGGCCTCCTTCGAGGCCGATGAGGATGCGCGCGGGGCGATAGTCCGTTTCCTTCACGCAGTAGTCAACGAATTGGAGACAAATCCCTTGACCCGGCGGCTGGTCACCCATCCCGAGGAGCTACAGATGCTCTCCCGGAAGGTCTCGCCGGAGCAGATGGAGGCGAACATAGAGGCTTCGAGCCTACCGATAAGCTCCTTTATTCGGGAAGGCCAGACGAGAGGTGAGATCTCCGCCGGCGACCCCGAGGTAATAGCCGGCGTCATCCGGTCAGTAGCCATACTCCCGCTGCACAAAGAAGAGATCGGTGACACCTACCCGGAGGTACTGGAGATGATGATCGCGCTCGTCGCCGACGGCCTGACCACCGGAGTACGGAGCCATACAGAGACAACCGCCGTAAGAACGGAGTAGCCATGATCTCGGTACAGGATATGACGTTCGCTTATCCGGGCATCGAACGGCGGGCAGTGGACGGCATCGACTTCGAGGTCGAGCGCGGTGAGATCTTCGGCTTCCTCGGCCCCAGCGGCGCGGGCAAGAGCACCACGCAAAGGGTTCTCATCGGGCTACTGAGAGGCTACAGGGGCAAGATCGAAGTGTTGGGTAAGGACTTAAAAGATTGGGGGCCGGACTACTACGAGCGGATCGGGGTCTCCTTCGAGCTACCGAACCACTACCAGAAGCTGACCGCCCTCGAAAACCTGAACTTCTTCCGATCCCTCTACTCAAAGAGGACCGAAGACCCGCGCGAGCTACTGGCGATGGTCGGGCTTGATAACGACGCTAACACGCGAGTCTCGCAGTTCTCGAAGGGGATGCAGATGCGGCTCACCTTTGTTCGGGCGTTGCTCAACCGCCCCGAGCTTATTTTCCTGGACGAACCGACGGCGGGCCTCGACCCGGTTAATGGCCGCAGGATGAAGGAGATCATCCTCGACCTCAAGAGAGAAGGCCGCACTATCTTTCTCACCACCCACGATATGACCGTGGCCGACCAACTCTGCAACCGGGTGGCGTTTATCGTGGACGGTCGGATATCTGTCATAGACTCGCCGCGAGAGCTCAAGATCCGGGAAGGCGAGCGGAGAGTCCGGGTCGAGTACCGGGAAAACGGCCAGATAGAGAACCGCGAGTTCTCCCTGGACGGGCTCGGCAACGACGAGGGGTTCCTGGGCCTGCTGAGAGGGGAGCGGATAGAGACGATCCATACCGAGGAAGCCACCCTCGAAGACGTCTTTATAGGGACCACCGGTCGGAGGTTGGTATGAGCCGGTTCGCCTCCACTGTGCGGCTGGACCTGCTTTTGCAGAAGCGCTACGGCTTTTTCTACGCCGGGGCGTTCGTTACGGTGGTCTGGATCGCACTCCTGCTCCCCCTGCCCGACTCGCTCCTGAACTTCGCCGTGCCGCTCATCGTCTTTACGGACCTCGCCGTGGTCGGCTTCTACTTCATCGCCGGGATGGTGCTCTTCGAGAAAAGCGAGGCGACACTCTTCGCCCTGATCTCCACCCCACTGCGCTTCCGGGAATATCTGGCCTCCAAGCTGCTTACACTGACCGCGCTGGCAGTAGTCATATCACTGGTCGTGGCGATGGTGGGTTACGGGCTGGATTTCAACCCGGTATTGTTCTTGCTAGGCGTGGTCCTCGCGTCCCTGATCTCCGCCCTCCTCGGCTTTATAACCGTCGCGCCATTCGACTCGATCAGCAGCTACCTGGTTCCCTCATCCCTGGCGCTTGTCCCGCTAGGTCTGCCGGTGTTCCACTTCTTCGGTCTCTGGGATAGCCCTATCTTCTACCTGTTTCCAACCCAGGGCGCCCTGCTGCTACTGGGTGGCGCCTTTGTTCCGGGGCTCGCCGCCTGGGAGGTAGCCTACGCGCTCGTCTACGGGTCGCTCTGGATAGCCGGGCTAACGTTTCTCGCCTACCGGGCGTTCGACCGCTACGTCGTGGCCCGGAAAGGAGGCTAACATGGCCGCGTTGCGCGCGTTCGGGATAAACGACCTCAAGAGCGTCAAGCGAGACTCGTTGCTGATCTACATGCTCATCATCCCGCCCATTATGGTTCTGGCGGTGCGTCTGATCCTGCCGTGGCTCACCGGCCGACTCGCGGATAGCTTCGACTTCGACCTCATCCCCTACTACCCGATGCTCCTCAGCTTCTTCTTCGTGCTCCAGTTACCGCTGCTCTTCGGACTCCTGGTCGGGCTCCTGATCCTCGACGAGCGGGACGCCGATACCCTGACCGCGCTGCGGGTAACCCCCATCTCCATGACCGGCTACGCCCTCTACCGGGGCGGGGCGGCGGTGCTCCTCAGCACCCTGTACGTTATCATCGCCCTCCCACTCACCGGCCTGATTCCGCTCGCACTACTGCCTGCGGTGATCCCCGTAGCTATCCTTTCCGGCATCCTGGCTCCACTCGTCGGTCTCGTAATCGCCACCTTCGCCTCCAACAAAGTCGAAGGTCTCGCGCTGATGAAGGCGCTCGGCTTCTTCCTGCTCGGCCCACTCGCCGCCTATTTCATAGACTCTAACTGGCAACTGCTCATAGGCGTCCTCCCGACCTACTGGCCCGCCAAGGCGTTCTGGGTCGCTGATGAGGGAGGGAATTTCTGGCCTTACTTCCTGGTAGGTCTCGCATACAACCTGGCACTCGTAGCGATGCTGCTACGCCGTTTCAAAGAAAAGGTATTCTAGTCGCGCCGGACGACGCCCTCGCGCCAGGCGTAGACGGCGGCCTGGGTGCGGTCGGCGAGGTGAAGCTTGCCGAGGATGTTGGAGACGTGGCTCTTGATGGTCTTCTCGCTCAGGTAGAGGCGGCCGGCGATCTCGGCGTTGCTGCATCCGTCGGCGATCAACTTCAACACCTCCATCTCCCGGTCCGATAGTTCGTGGAAGACGTTCGGCGCGTCACGCCGGGCGCCGTGCAACTCCCGGACTACGCGGGCCGCGACGCGCGGATGCAGCACCGCTTCTCCGGCGGCGGCCTTTCGCACGGCGTCGGCCAGCTCCTCGGGGCCGATCTCCTTGAGGACGTAAGATAACGCACCGGCCCGGATAGCCGGAAAGACGTGCTCATCGTCGTGGTAGGAGGTGAGCATAACGACGTTGGTGCGTGGCGATCTTGCAGTCAGGCGCCGGGTAGCCTCTACCCCGTCCATGCCGGGCATTATGAGGTCCATGAGGGCGACGTCGGGCGCGTACTCGGCGGCGCACCGGACAGCCTCTTCCCCATCCCCCGCCTCGGCGACGACGGTGATGTCGGGCTGGGTTTCGAGGAACGCCCGCACGCCCTGGCGCACGAGGGAGTGGTCGTCTACCAGCAGTACGGTTATTTGATCGGCCATTGCTATCCGCCTTTCTTAACGGACGTGCCATCGAGCGGCACGACGCAGGTAATTCGGGTTCCTTTTCCGGGGGCGCTCTCGACGTTGATATGTCCTCCAAGCCGGACGGACCGCTCGCGCATGCTCTGGAGACCGAAACCTTCGCCGGGGTTCTGGGCGGGGTCGAAGCCGCGCCCGTCGTCGGCGACGCGAAGGGTCAGGGTATCGGGAGTGTAGATCAGGTCCACCTCCACCTTCGAAGCCTCGCTGTGCTTGGCGACGTTGGCGAGGGCTTCCTGCGCGATGCGGAAGACAGTTTGCTCGGTCTCCAGTGGAACCTCGCGCTCGCCCCGGGCATGGACCTCGGAGGGTATCTCACTTCCCTCCGACCATTTGGCGGCATAATCCTGCAGGGCTCGGGCGAGGCCCTTATCCTCCAGCGCGGCCGGGCGCATCTCGTGAATCAAGACATTCAGCTCCTTCTGAGCCTGGCGCACCAACTCGCCGGCCTGATCCAGATGCTCTTCGGCTGCCTCCTGGTCCTGGTCTATAAGTGAGCGGGCGGTGGCGATCTGCAGCGAAGTTGCGAAGACCTGCTGCTTGACCGAGTCGTGAAGGTCGCGGGCGAAGCGGTTGCGGGTCTCCAGGGTGGCGAGCTCTCCGCGAGCCTGGATCAGGTTTTCGAGCTGTCCGGCCATGCTGTTGAGCTCCCGGGTGAGCTGTCCGAGCTCGTCCTTCGAACGGTCCTTGACCTCCTCCGAGAAATCACCCCGGCTCCAAGCCTGGGCGGCGCGGGCGAGCCGCTGGAGACGCCGAGTCAATCCCCAGGCGGTAAAGAAGCCGAAGATCAGCCCCAGAATAGCCGCCGGGACGACCAGGAAGACCGCGCTGACGGCGACTGTGATGAGGAGAGGCCCCGTCAGGTTCGGCAGGCGCAAAGTGCCTATTAGAACCCCGGCGACACTACCATCTCCACCTTCTATGGGCGTAACCGTCAGCACCCGGCCCTCCGGCGTGTTCGCTGAAAGCTCTCCCGAGTTTTCCTCGCCGTTTAGCGCCTTATCGACCAGCGGCGCGAGGCCGGGTATGCTCCCGGCGTCGAAGCGTTCTCCCTCGGGGAACTCCCGCAACTCGGGCACGGTGACCAGTAAGCGCCGCTCGTCGTCCACCACGAAAAGGGAACCTTCGTCCGGACTTATATTGAAATCCGTAGGATCTCCGCGAGGAACGTCCCCGGCTCCTTGAACGTCCGAGCTCTGGCCGAAGGACGTTAGCTCCTCTCTCAATCCCTCGATGTTCGGCGGCGTCTGGTTGAGGGGTTTCTCAAGTCGCGGCGCGACCTCGTCCCTGAGCTGCTGCGCCACGAGCCTCGGCGGCAACTCCGAGCTCAGAAACAGGATCAGGGCTCCCGCCAGGAGCAACTCCAGGGCGAGCAGCGTCACCACGACGACCAGCGTGTAGCTGAGCGTCAGCTTCCAGCGCAACCGCCGCAGAGAGAAAATCCCGCGCTTCACAGGCATACTTCCATCGTTCCGCTAGTTTAGTCCCAAGAGATACGAGGCGCATCGGTCCGGGGATGTAGTGCGAGTAAGCCCTAAAGACCAAACCAATGCTACAACCTTGCCACCTTCCGGTACGTAATGTCTTTAGAAACGGCAAATCGTGCACGAAAGGAAAGCACATGGCGGACGAGAATAGAGATAACGCGGGCGTCGTGGCGCCGCCGCCCCTGATCTACCTGGGTTTCCTGCTAACGGGACTGTTGCTGAACAGAAAAGTTCCAGTCCGGTTCTTGCCGCGCCCCGCTGCACGCCCTCTCGGGTGGGCGCTCCTCGGCGGCGGAGTGTGTCTCGGAGGCTGGTTCCAACGGACGCTGCGCCACGCCGGAACGCCGGTCAATCCCCAGAAACCGGTATCCAGCCTGGTCGTGGACGGTCCTTTCCGCTACAGCCGCAATCCCGGATACATCTCACTCGCGATGATGTACGCCGGAGTCGCCAGTCTGAAGAACGCGCTCTGGGCCATCCTTCTTCTGCCGCCAGCGCTGGGCGTTATCCGGCGCGGGGTCATCGAACGCGAAGAACGCTATCTGGAAGGCAAGTTCGGCGAGGAATACCTGCGCTACAAGGAGCGGGTGCGGCGCTGGATCTGAGCTAGAAAGAGAGGGATGCGCCGGTAGCGCAACCCTCTCCTAGAATGCTGGCCCTTACTCTTCGTAGCGCAACGCTTCCGCAGGATAGACCTTCGACGCCTGTTGGGCGGGCAGGTAGGTGGTCAGGAGTGAGGCTACGTAGGAGAGCGCCACGACGAGCGCCATCGCGGTCCAGGGGATCTGATAGGTGGCGCCCGCCAGGTCTTCGGTCAGGCCGCTTATGACCTCGTTGGAGAGCGCGGCGCCCAGGCCGACCCCGAGCCCGATACCCAGCAGGGCGATAAACGACGACTCAAGGAGGAAGGCTAACCGCACCTGTCCTTTCTGGAAACCCAGGGCTCGCAGCATACCGATCTGCTGCCGGCGCTCGACGACCGAGCGTGCGGCGATCACGCCGAGCGCCGCGATCCCGACCAGGAGCCCCAGCGCCATAAATCCCGTGAGCAGGTCGTTGAAGATGGTGTTAGCGGCGGCGTTGTCTTCGATCTCCCCTTTAAGCGCCGTGGTCTGCAAGCCATTCTGGGCGAAGCTTTGTTCGAGGTCTTTGGCAACGGCCTCGGCGTTCGCGCCCCCGGCGAGGTCGAACATGTAACTCTGCGCCGGCACAGGGCCTCCGGCAAGACCTTCGAGCGTCTTCTGAGAGGTCATCACGTCCCCGGCGTAGAAAGCCGTGTCTTCGACCACCCCGATCACCCGCAGGTCCCGCACCGTGCCGGTGTTCGGGTCTTTGGCCTGGATATACAGGTCGTCCGGCAGCTTCGCGTCCTCCTGGTAGAAACCGGAGAGCTTTATTGGCGGCTCCGGCCCGCCGAAGGTGAAACCGCTCTTAGTGGGAGCAACGAAGGCGGAGATCACCGCCGTGTCCGGCTCCTCTTCGAGCGCCGTCCACACCTCTTCGGCCGAACCGTACTCTGCAGCCGTGACCTTGAAACCGTAGCCGACGTTGTTCGTGTAACCGTCATCCACGCCTTGCAGGAAGAGGTCTTTTCGTTTGCGGCTGGTGTCGCGTTGTTTGGCTTGCGTGGGTATTCCAGAGAAGCTGCCGACGGCGGCGATGTCGCTGGCGTCTACGCCTTCGGCGCTCTTCAGGGCGCTTTGCATGTCGGGGATCGGGGCGGTGTAACCGGCGTCGGCCCGAACTTCGAAGCCGCCGGTGAGTTGGTCCCTGTCGTCGAAGATACTGCCGATTGACTTGTTTATAAAGCTCATCGTCACGAGGGAGAAGATGACCAGAGAGAAGAGAGCCAGGATCATGCCGGTGCGGAAACGGCTCTGCATCGGGTAGGATACTGCCGTCTTTAGCACCGGCGGCAAGCCCCGGATGCGTCCGAAAATCGCGACTATGGCCCCGAGCAGCAGGTCCGAGTTGTAGATGACTACCCAAACACCGCCGATGACGATCATGATGCCCGAGATGAAGAACAGGTCTATGCCCTCGGACATCCCGCCCGTCCCGACGTCGAAGGGCGAGACCCACAGCCCGATCAGGGCCAGACCCGCCAGAGTAAAGGCGACCCGGTCCGGAACGCGGAATATACGCAAGAGCAGCGCCACCCCGATGATGACGAGCGAGATCCCAAACAGGTACAGTCCCGCCTGCCCCAACTCGGACCCTTGCCAGACGGCCAGCGCACCGGCGACGGGCACGGCAACGGCCAGGAGAACGCCCCGGACGCTGCGTCCCTTGCGGTCTGGCTCTGGGATATCACGGATGGCCCGGACGACGTTCATCCGGCTCACGCGCCAGGCGGAGATCACCACGATCAGGAACGTCAACACCATACCCAGCGTAAAAGCGATGACCATATTCTCCAGGCTGAAGGTAAAGACGATGTCTAACCCGAAATCATCGAATTGGGCGAAAGCCCGGCTCATGACGTTGACCATCGCCCAGCCGACCACGACGCCGAGCACGCTACCCACCGCCGACGCGACGAGTGCGTAGAGTGCGCCCTCGAAGGTGAACATCCTTACGAGGTGGCCCCGCTGCATCCCGACACCGCGCGCGATCCCGAGTTCCCTCTTGCGCTCCGCGGCGAGCATCACGAAGATCAGAAATATGAGCAATATCCCGGCCGCCACGGAGAACTGTCCGAAGAGCAAGAAGATGCTGGAGAATTGCTCCCCGGCCTGGTCGGCCTCTTCCAGAGCATCTCTCTTTATCGGGTCAGCCTCCAGGCTGTTGGCCGACAGAATAGGCTCCAGTCGCTCCAGCGTAGCGCTGGTATGAGCCCCGCCTTCCACGGCGGGACCGGCGTGGGTGATGACTACGTTGTTGATCTTGCCCTCGTTGCCGGTGAGGCTCTGGAGTCGGTCTAGCGGCATAACCAGCGACGTCTCCGCCGCAGGGTTCGCCCCGCTCTCGTAAACACCGACTACCGTGAGATCCGTAGGCTGCGGACCGAGAAAAGCCTGCACTTCGTCGCCAGACTTCACGTATAGTTGTTCGGAAGTCTTGGCGCTGACGTACACCTCATTCTCTGCGAGGCCGTTTATAGAAAGAGTCTTTCCCGACGCGGTTACCAGGCGGTCGAAGCCTTGCCTCGAACTTCCGTCGATACCGAGAATTTCCACCGCCGGTTCGCTCAGGTCGTTCCCGGACGAGAGTACCGGCACGGTTTCGGTAGTCAGAGGCGCCACACCGGCGATCTCTTCGTCGTCCGCGAGACGGTCCCGGACCTCGCCGGTTATTTTCTCGTCGAAATACGTCGCACGGATGCTGGGGCCTCCGGCGAACTGGTTGCCGGATTCGGGGGCCTCTTTCTGAACGACCACGTCGGCCTCCCCGATCTGCTCCAGCGCCTGGTTGCGGATCGAGTTGGTCAGGGTGTCTCCGGTAGTAAATGACGCCGAGAACAACAGCGTCGCCAGCATCAAACCTGCCACGATAAGCGCCGACTGGGTCTTTCGGCGCGGGATGTTGCGGGCGGCCATCTTGAAAGCCACCCGGTTACGAAGCGCGGAGATGATCAGGATCAGGGCTCCGACACCGAAAACGGCCAGGAGGCTCCACATGAGTTGTTCTATGGGAACGCCGAAGAGAGTTTCCATACCTAGCCCTCTCTACCGTTAAGCTCGTCGCTCTCGATCAGGCCGTCGCGCATCCGCACGATGCGGTGGCCGCGATGGGCCACCGTGGCGTCGTGGGTGACGAGCACGAAGGTCTGTTCCCGCTCCTCGTTCAGTTTGACCAGGAGGTCCATAATTTCTTTCGAGGTCTCGGAATCTAGGGCGCCCGTGGGCTCGTCGCCCCACACGATGGCCGGCTCGTTGACCAGCGAGCGGGCCACCGTAATACGCTGCTGCTGCCCGCCGCTCATCTCCGCCGGGCGCTTGTTTGCCTGGTCGGCGAGCCCGACCATTTCCAGTGCATTCTGGGCCAGTTCACGAGCAGCTTTCGGCTTCGTCCCTGCGACCAGTAGCGGCAGTTCGACATTCTCCACACCGGAGAGGACCGGGATCAGGTTGTACGACTGGAAGATAAAGCCCATCTTCTCCGCCCGGAAACGCGTGCGCTTCCGGTCCGACATCTTGCTTATGGAGTCGCCCTCGATCTTCACTTCTCCTCCGTCCAGGCCGTCCAGCCCGGAGAGGCAGTTCAGTAGAGTAGTCTTGCCGCAGCCGGAGGGACCCATGACGGACACCATATCCCCTCGCTGTATCCGCAGGTCCATCCCCTTTAGCGCGTGTACCTTCACCTCTCCGGTGTCATAGACCTTCTGGACGCCCCGCGCCTCGATGATCGTATCCTCAACGCGCCCTTCATCTCTCGTAACCACATCTCTACCTTTCAGCAAAATTTCCTCTTTCTCTCTACCTGAAGCGCGCGTCGGCGTAGCCGGACGAGAAATACGGTCCGCGTCCGGCTACGACGGCCACCGTATTCACCAGGGCCGCCAGAAACAGTAAGAATCCGAAGATGCCCGCGATGGATGCGCCCCACGAAGCCCCTTGCTCCCCCGCTACCAGGTAACCAAACCCCGCGAACAACGCGCCGAAGACCACCGCCAGAACGAGGATCGCCAGGTTGGTAAGCACCGACCACTTGGCGTGTCGTTTGAGACTCTGCGGCGCACTGCCGAAGAACAAGGAGATCAGGGCCACCAGCGGCTGCCACCAGCACACGATCGTGATGAACTTCTCGAAGTTGGTCAATCCGAGATTCTCTGCAACCCGCCTATCCATCTTCCGACTCCTCTCGACGCAGCTTTCTATGACTTGGTACGAGATAACTCTAGGCGGGTTGCAGATCCTGCACATCAGGCCACGGGTCCAACTTCGCTAGGTCTACAGGCCGAGAAGGTTAGACCTTCTCGAACCCGACCGTTGTAGCCGGGACAGAATTGTTGCCAGGATTCGGATACAAGCGTTCAGCAATCCGCCTGTGTCGGAAGTCCCGGCGTCTTCCGGGAAGGCTACTACCGATGGTTTGAAGCCGCATTGGCTCTGGATATGTAGTCCATCATCTCGCGCATGTTGGCGGTGTCCATACCCATCAGAGTCTCTTCTTGCTGCCACATGTTCGTGACGGAACACCGGATGCCAGCATCACCGCCGGTGAACTCCTCGACGAGCTCCATCCAGCGCCGGGCGAGCTTCCGCACCCGCTCGTCTGATGGATCGGTCCCGGTTTCCATCTCGACCCGGACCTGCTCTATAAGCACGGGCCACTCCTCTTGAGCCGCGCGTATCCTTTCCTCACCGAGCTCCAGCTTGCGGCGTTCGAGTTGCTCCAACTGCTCCGGTGTGTAGTACTTCTCTATCCTCTCGGACATCTTCGTCACCTCCATGACGGTCTCGACAAATTTCTCGGCGGAGTTTTCTACTGCCGGGTCTTCCCTGGCGCTCATAAGGGCGGCGACGGCCTCCAGACGATCGCAGAGACTCCGTTCGAGCTCAATCCGCTCTCTGATCCGGACGATGTGAAGCTCGATCACTCGCCCCGGAGAGAAGCTAGGAGCGTCCAGGAACTCCCGGATCTCAGCCAGCGAGAATCCCAGGGACCTCAACGAAGCTATCTGCTGCAAGCGCATCACGTCCTCTTCCGCGTACAAACGGTGTCCCGATTCGGTGCGCCCGGAGGGAACCAGCAGACCGATCTCCTCGTAGTGGTGCAATGCCCTCACGGAGAGCCCCGTGCGCTCACCCAACTCACCCACCTTCCAGACGTTTTCTCGACTGGTCACGTTCCGCTCTTCAGGTTGTCTTCCAGCTTCCATAGTAGAGAGCATACGACCTTACGCTGCGTGAGGTTCAAGGGGGAAACGGAAAAATTCTTGAATATCCTAAAAGTTCTCAACTGGCGGCGGAAGGTACGGAGCCCCGGTGACGGCTGCATCGCTTGTACACTCAAGAGGAGTTCGAGATCTCGAGTATGCCAAAGAAGTCGAAGAAGGCCAGGCAATCAGCCAGAAGCAGGAAACCAACGATGCCCAGTATCCAGAGCATGGTCTCACGAGATCCCCTCGCAAACCTCTCCCGAAGCCTTTTGAAGCGAGATTCAATCCGGGTTCCGAACACCGAGTATGACGCCAGCAACAACAGCGGCGGCAGCACGAAGACAAAGTTGTACACAACGAGTATGGGCAACCACCGAACTACCGGCAGTCCCGCCTTGGTTATTAGGGCGATGGCGCCCAAATAGGGGAATGCGGTTGAGAACTCGACGACCGTAACGGTGACGCCGAGCAAGTAGATGGCGCCGAGGCTCAGCGAACGAGGTTGCCGTTCGGCTCGCGCTTCGCGGCGAGGTTTGCTTGGGGCAAAGACCGCGTAGGCGAGCAGCGCAACCCCTATAACGCCCTGCGCCGCGTAGGCTATTGGGTTATCCAGATAGCCCCGCACGGAACCCAGGCCGAGCATGATCAGAACCCCCAACGCCAGGTACGACGAGAAAACCGCCCCTACGTAAGTCAGCACTTTCGCCGTAAATGGCCGCCCCGTAAGCAACAGGTAGATCGTCACCGCCAGCGCGGAAGGGTTGATGCTATCGAGTAACGCCAGTCCGAGCAACGGAAGCAATAATGCGGTCACGACTCTTCGATCTCACTCTCACCCGATCTACCCGGCAGCGCGTAGACCAACGCCCCACCTTCCCGTTCGACCGTTAGATGTCCCCCGCCGGACAGCTCTGAGAGCAACTCGTCCGCCTCCCTCACCGACAATGACGTCGCCATCGCAGCTTCAGCGGGCGTTAAGCGCCCCCCGGCGCGCATAGCCTCCAACAACTCTCGATCCTTACTCACCGGCGCCGAGAGACTCCCTCGCGATTCGGCCAGCGGATACTCCACCCCGTCCTCGACAACTACGCACCGAGTTGCGTACCCCAAAAGCCCTACACCAACTTCGACTGTCATAGGCCGGCGTGCTTGATCGCCGCGAAGCTCACCGTGCAGACGGACCTCGCCCCAAACGGCATACCGTTCATCAGCAGAGAAACCATCAACGAACAGCCGAAGACGGGTAACCAAAATGAGCGAGTTATCCACCTCGACTTCGATGTCGTGTCCCCGACGGGTAATGCTGTACCTGCTCGGCATGGTCTTTACCTCCTTTTCACACACTCGTGTTATATCGTCATTCATTTTATAACACGCTCGTGCTACAATCGCAACATGCCGAAGATCGTGGACCATGAAGAGCGCCGGCGGGAGCTGGCGGAAGCCGTTTGGCGAGTAATTCTGCGCGACGGGGTTGAGGGTGTTTCGGTGCGCAACGTCGCGGCTGAGGCGGGGTGGTCTACGGGCGCTTTGAGGCATTACGTCGGAACCAAGGAGGATCTGCTCGCCTCGGCTACGCAGCTTTTGGAGGAGCGAGTGAGGAGTCGTTTCGAGACCGGACGCTACGACGGCGCGCCGCGCGAAGTGGTACGCGGGCTGTTGTGCGAGGTGCTGCCGCTGGACGAGGAGCGCCGGACAGAAGGCGCTTTGTGGTTCGCGTTCGCTGCACGGAGCCTGGTAGATCCGCGAATAGCGGAGGAGTACGAAGTAGTCTTCGACGGGGTGCGGGAAATATGCCGCCGCGCCATTTACCGGATGGCCGAAGGTGGCTGGCTCGTTTCCGGACTAGACTACGAGATAGAAGCGTCCAGCCTACACGCTCTTGTGGACGGGATCACCGTCCATGGACTTATGGGTAGACTGGACGAGGAGCAGATGCTAGGTATCCTCAACGCGCATCTGAATCGAATAATCCGCGACTCGTAGACAATGGTCTGGCGTACCGACTATCCGCGATCACGCTCGAGCAGAACCATCATGATGAGACTGGAAAGCAGCAGCTCTTCCTCTTCTTCGGAGAAGTCTCCGAGTTTCTCGACGGTAAATTTACCCTCGAAGACCGACCGCTCTTTCTTCAGGCGCAGGACGGATCTCCCGTCGAGCTCCGCAAGGTATGAGGGGTTGAAGAAAAGGCCTCCGAGGGTGTCGCCGAAGGGGATGGACTCCATCAAGCCGTCGGCCACTTTGATCCAGGGGTTCTCCTCGTGAAGGATTCCGGAGCTGTCTCCACCGGCGTTGGAGAGAATATAGGAGCTCTTCCACATCGAACGCATACCTTCCTGACGAACAGCGCCCAAAGACTTGCCGTTGGAGTCTACAACGGAGTAGCTCGCGCCGAAGTCCAGTACCCGGTCGGCTTTTATGCGAAAGAGTAGCTTCCTCTGATCCTCATCGGCGTAGACCCCCACGTCCTCCTTGAGCCTGAACTTCTTCTTCCTTACGTAAGCGACGAGACTTCCCGCCGCGTCCATTATCCGTATCCGGGTGCCGATGGTAGCTATCTTGAACCTGAGATCCAACGGGTAATTCAGCATAAAACCTTCCATTCCTATCCTACCTGAATATTGTATAGTAGCCAAAAGCCCCGGCCGTGGTTACCGGGGCACTTCGACATTGGATTCTTTTAGCGGTTCTCGATCAGGTCGGCCACGTAAGGATAGCGGTAGTCTTCGCCTCCGCCCACCTTGTACGCTACGTACGCGGAATGTATGAAGGGAAAGACGGAGATTACGGCCATGCCCGGTATGAGGAGGAAGCCGATCAGGACGAAGGTCAAAAGCCCCGTCAACGCCCATCCCACACCCAGTATTACGAGCCACGCTGCCTGGTAGGCGGCGGACTGTAGCGCGTGGAACGCCACCCGCTCCGAACGGTCCCTGTACACCAGCCATATGATCAGCGCCGCCACCGGCCCGAGAAATCCCGTCAGAAGGTTCAGGAAGATAGAGAGATGGGCCAGGACCGACCATGTCCGCTCGTCCTGGGCGCTTACCGTTCCCGCCGGGCCGTGTTCCTCCGCTACCCCGTAGTTCTGCTGCTCTGCCTGCATCATTGACTCCTTTTCTACGTTCTTTAGCCTACACGGTGAGCTTATTCCGCAGCCTGCTCCCTGCCATCGGCCCGGAGGCGTAATTTGGGTGGTCCTCCAGAACCAACCGGGTTTGGTCTACAATCGTGAAGATGAGTGACTCTCAGAGAAATCTTGGTGGACACTGGATCTTCGCCGCTTTCTACGACCGGCTCAACGCCGCTGCGGAGAAAGGCTACATGGGAGATCGCCGTTCCCGGTTGCTCTCCGAGGCGCATGGGGAAGTATTGGAGATCGGTGGCGGCACGGGGGCCAACCTTCCCCACTACCAAGACGCACAACGCGTAGTAATCGCCGAGCCGGACCCGTTCATGAGAAAGAAACTGTGGTCCAAGCTCACCCGGACCAGCATTCCTGTCGAGGTCTCGGATGCAGGCGCCCAAAGCCTGCCTTTCCCGGACGACAGTTTCGACATGGTCGTTTCTACGTTGGTGCTGTGTACGGTCCCTGACCAGCGGGAGGCGCTGGCGGAGATCCGGCGCGTGCTGCGCCCCGATGGCCGGCTGCTATTTTTGGAGCACGTGCGCGGTCCGGGCAACATCGCCCGCTGGCAAGACCGCATCCTGCCCCTCTGGCGACGCTTGTTCGCCGGCTGTCACCCGAACCGGGACACCCTGACTTCAATAGAAGCCGCGGGCTTCGAGGTGCGGGATCTCGAACGCTTCAAACCGCCGGTTCCCTTCTCCGGCCTCGTCCCGCACGTGCAAGGCGTGGCGGTTCTCGGGAACGAAGCCCGTGGGTAGTCCTCCCCGCATCAAGCTCGGCAATCTCCTCCTGGCTTGGATGGCGACGTCGCTCGGTTTCCCGTTCGGCGGGGTACTGGCTCTATCCACATCCGGTCCTATGGTAGACGCAATGTCCGCCGCGCTAGGCGGTCTCCTGGCGGGGGCCGTTATCGGGACGGGACAGTGGCTCGTGCTGCGCGGCTACCTCGGAATAGATTTGACCTGGGTAGTGGCGACCGCTTCCGGGCTGGCCCTCGGTAACACACTCGGCGCCATTCTGACCGGCGCCGGGACCGAAATAACGGACCTGCTTTATATCGGATTTGCGGCCGGGGTCTGCGTGGGAGCGGCGCAGTGGACGCTGCTACGGGAACGTCTGCGTTTGGCCGGTCTCTGGGTCTTGGTCCTGGCGTTGGCGTGGCCCCTGGGCTGGACGACTACCTGGTCCATCGGGGTGGACGTCTCGCTCGGCTACGCCGTATTCGGCGCGATCGGGGCGCTGGTCTTCGCGGCGTTCACAGGTGTAGCGCTACTGCTCATGGTGCGTAGCCTGGTCCGAACGCCGGCCACGGAATCGGCGGAGAAAAGCTCTCCCGGCCGTTAGCCCTGGGGCCTCAGAGAACAGTGTGCTAGGATCATCGCTCGCGTGAAACCTTATTCAAAAGAGCAGCTACCGAGAGTAGCCCGATGAGCCGTCGCTCGGGCGTACTCATCGCGTTCGTACTCGGGGTACTCGTTTTCCTTGCGGACCAGATCTCGAAATGGGCCGTCGAAGCCTACGTCGACCTGGGCCAGAGCGTATCCGTAGTACCCGGCTTCATCAGTCTGACTCACATAAAAAATTCCGGAGGGGCCTTCGGAGTCCTCGACGGCAGCCAGATCATCCTACTCGTCGGCAGTGTTCTGGCGGTAGCGGTGGTTCTCTGGATGCTCCTCGCGAGCCCGCCGTCCCGGTTCACGGCCCTGGGCTGCGGGCTCGTACTCGGCGGCGCCGCCGGAAACCTGCTGGACCGGCTGACTGCGGGAGAGGTCACTGACTACGCTGATCTCCAGTTCTGGCCCCTCGAAGAATGGCCCATCTTCAACGTCGCCGATACCGGTATAGTCACGGGCGTGATCATGCTGCTACTCGCCGCCTTCCTCGGCTCCGACAAGACCGCTGACTGAAGGCGTTCTCTGGCGCTTAACCGCTCGTGGCCGGCTATGACTCTTGCTCTGCGCGGAGCTGGCGCAGGATGCCGCCGTCCAGCAGGATCCTCCGCTCCCGGTCTGAGAGGTTGGCGAGCAGTGTGATCTCCTCGCCGTCCATCCTGGCCGGGATCTCTTCGTCACCGTTCTCCAGGCGCTCCCGGATGTCCGGCAGCTCCCACTCCTGTCCCTCCTCGAACTTCTCGTAGTCGCCGTCTTCCTGGAACTCCAGCGCCACGATCCCCTGAGAGACCAGGTTGCGCCGGTGGATACGGGCGAAGCTCTTGGCTATGACCGCCTGGATACCCAGGTGCAGCGGCGCGAGCGCGGCATGCTCCCGGCTCGACCCTTGACCGTAGTTCTCGCCGCCCACGATAAAGCCCGGCGCCATCTCCTGCGCTTTCTCGTGGTACTCGGGGTCGAAGCGCCGGAACGTGAACTTGGCGATCTCCGGTACGTTGGAGCGGAAGGACATAACCTCCACGCCGTCCGGGGCGAGGTCGCCAGTCGAGACGTCATCCCCGACCACGATCGTCACGGTGGCTTTGAGGTCGTCCGGCAACTCGGGTGGCTCGGGCGGCGGCTCGATGTTCGGGCCGCGCGGTATCTCGATACCTCCGGCCTCTTCTTCGGGTGCGGGGGCCAGTATCTGCCGGTCGTCCACCGCCGGGTTCGCCGGAGCTTCCGGCAGATCCGGGTAGCTCCCGAGTTCGCGCGGGTCTGTGATGACGCCCCGGAGCGCCGTCGCGGCGGCAACCGTCGGGGTGGTGAGATATACCTGATCCGTCTGGGTCCCGGACCTGCCGGGAAAATTCCGGTTGAACGTCCTTATGCTGACAGAATCCGAGGGCGGCGCCATCCCCATCCCGACGCACGGACCACAGACCGGCTCCAGCATCCGCGCCCCGGATCGCACCAGGTCCGAGTAAACACCGGTCTGGGCGATCGAATCCAGGATCTGACGACTACCCGGCGTAACGGTCATGACGAGCCCCTCGTACACTGTCTCGTCCCTCAAGACCGCCGCCGCGACCGCCAGGTCCTCGAAACCGGAGTTGACCGAGCTGCCGAGGCAGACCTGGGCGACCTTGGTTCCGGCAACCTCCTCGACCGGAACCACGTTGCCCGGCGAATGAGGCTTGGCGATCAGGGGAACGAGTTCTCCTAGCTCGATCTCCTCGCGCTCGTCGTAGTCCGCGCCGTCGTCGGCCCCAAGCTCGACGAAATCGTCTAGCCTTTGCTGAGCTTCGAGCCACTCGCGGGTGCGCTCGTCGGAGGGGAAGATTCCGGTGGTGGCGCCAAGCTCGGCTATCATGTTGCAGATCGTGAGCCGCCCCGTTACGTCTATATTCTCGACGCCCGAACCGTGGAACTCGAAGATCCGGTTTAGCCCACCGCTAACGCCGCGCCGCCGGAGAAGCTCCAGGATCACATCCTTCGGCGTCACCCACTCCGGCAACTCGCCCGTAAGCTCTACACCAACGACCTTCGGGGCCGGCGTCTCGAAGGGTCTGCCGGCCATGACCACGGCCACGTCCAGCCCGCCGGCCCCGATGGCGATGGAGCCCAGCGAGCCCGAGGTGGTGGTATGTGAGTCGGCACCTATGAGGGTCGCGCCGGGCTTTGCGAACCGCTCGACGTGCAGGTAATGACAGATGCCGTTGCCGGGACGGGAGAAATGGACACCATACTTGGCGGCGAACGCCTGCAGGAAGCTGTGGTCATCCGGGTTCTTGAAGTCTAGCTGGATGATATTGTGATCCACATACTGGACGGCGAACGGGACCTGCACCCGGTCCAATCCCATCCGCTCGAACTGGAGACAGGCCATCGTGCCCGTCGCGTCCTGCAACAACGTCTGGTCTATCCTGAGCCCGATCTCCTCTCCAGGCTCCAGTTCCCCACTGACGAGATGCTCCTTGAGTATCTTCGTGACCAGGTTATCCGCCATCGTGCATCACCCCTGAGACATAGCTTCACCTGCGTATTTATTCTTACATGGACCTCCGGCAGTGGACCATCCCGGAGGTCTCTAGTTCTCTATGAGCTTTTTGTAGACCGAACGATACCTGCGGAGCGCCTGACGCAGGTCCTCGGTTTTGTCGTCACTGGAGCTGCTGCCTTCACCGGAATCATTGTTATCGCCGGAGTCATTATTCTCGTCCGAATCCTTGCCCGCATCGCGTCCGCCGCTCGTGCGGCCAACGACACCGGCGCGCGCTTTCCGGGCCTCGCGGTAGTCGTCGGCGACGTCCGGGTGCGCGACGGCCAGCCGCTTCTCGGTCTCTTCGTCGCTCTGGGACGCATCCGAGACGAACTTGCGTTCCTCCAGGATGTCCGTGATCGTCCGGTCGGCCATCTCTATGGAGCGGTCGGGGTTATCCACGAAGACCTGCTCTACTTCTTCCCAGCGCCCCTCATAGCGTTGCCGGCTCTCGTCGGAGAGCGGCTCCGTCTCACTCCGTACCTTCTCACGTCGGTCATGAAGCTCATCGGCCGCCTCGTCTTCGGAACCGCGCTCCTTGGCGGTACGCTCGTATTCAGGCCCAAACTCGCTGCGCGCCCGCTCGCGCCGGTTCTCACGCTCCTGCTCCTGTTGTTCCTCTCGCTCCTGCTCTTCGTCGTTTCCTCCGCTGCCTCCTCGCAGGAAGAACAACAGCGCCACGATAGCTATAACCACCACTACCGCCACAATGATTATCACCAACAACGTAGTACTCACGTTACCTCCTCACCGGTTACAGTAAGTTACTTATTCCCCTTATGGAATTTCTATAACCTATCGGAGGTTCCTGGTGATTTGGGGTGAGTCAGGAGCGTACGACTTCCCGGACCTTGCCCGTCTCCACCTCGTACACGGCGCCGACGAGAGTTATGTCGTCAGGGATCAATTCTGAGTCTTTGAGGATGTCCACATCATCCCGAACACTCTGATCCAGGTCGGAGAACGTGAGGAAATCCTGTCCGGAGACGTCGGCCCCCAGGTCTTCCTGGATCTTCGCGGCCAGATCCTCGTTTTCGAAGGTCATCATCCCGCAGCCGGTGTGGTGTATGACGACGACCTCGTTGGTTCCTAACAACCGTTGGGAGATAGCGAGGGAGCGGATGGCGTCCTCTGAGACGCTGCCCCCGGCGTTGCGGATCACGTGCGCCCCACCGAGCTCGATGCCGAGAAAGTCTTCGGGATGGAGCCTGGCGTCCATGCAGGTAACCACTGCGACCCGCCGGGCAGGCGGAACCGGTAGGTCTCCTTTGTCAAAGGTTTCAGCGTAACTCTCGTTCGCTCTCAGCAACTCGTCGAAAGTAGCCATTACCTACACCTCCAGTAGATAGACATATCTACCCAATGATACAGGAGGAGTGACCGGTAAGGTTCGCCGATCTCAGTACGAGCAGCGAAACTTTTTAGCGTACCCGGCCCTGTTGGCGATGGGTGCTCCAGCGGGGGCGACCGAAGAGCCGGTCCAGGTAGCGGTCCGCCATCCAAGCGCCGACCGCTCCGCCCACCACGCCGAGGAAGATGTCAAAGACGGTGTCGGCGGGGGCGTTGGATATCTTGACCCCCATCGAGGCCATTATCGCCTCGAGGACCTCCCAACCACCGGCCCCGACAAGCCCGATCACGACTCCCGTGACTATGGCGTGGCGAGGAGTGTTGAAGAAAACATCGTCGCCGCCGGCCCGGTAGATAAGCTCCGCCGTAAGGGCGACGAGAGTAAATGGAGTAAGGATGTGCGCGATCTCGTCGTAGAGCGGGACCGGCTCGAAGATGTTCCAGATAAAGCCCGCAGCGTTCAAGACTACACATATAGTTACCAGCAAGACCGCCCTCTGCCACGGCATCTCTACACAGCCTCCTTTTGCGGCCTTCTACATGTCACGAACATATCCCATTCCGCTCACGAGAACCAGCCGGGATCTCCGGCCATTCTCTTGTTGGTCTCCTTCTTGGATTGTACGTCCTTCTCTTCGGACAATCGCACCCGTCTTATGGACCCCCACGGGTAGAACGCCGAGGTTTCTCGCCGGGAGCCCGGTCCGATAACGAGGGTTATACCCCGATCATTGACCTCTTCGAGCTTCCCACCGAACTCCTCGGGGTTACGTACGTTCAGGGTGACGGCCACCCACCGTCCTATCCAGGCTTCCGGTGTAGTCACTTTCGCCAACTTCTTCTCCCGATTCAAAAAAGGTGTTTACCAGATCCGCTTTACCCTCGCAGCGGTGACCCTACACTTCGTGACTACACTTCGTGGCAGTGTCGGCAGCGAGCTTCGTAGCTCTCCTGGGCTCCTACGAGTATGGTGGGCGCGAAAGCGGGCGCAGGCTCTCCGTCTATGAGACGCTGGGAGCGGGAGGCGTCCCGGCCGCACCGGGCGCAGATAGCCCTGAGCTTGACGACCTCGTCAGCTTCGGCCAGCAGCACGGACATCGGCCCGAAAGGCTCGCCCCGGAAGTCCATATCCAGGCCGGAGGCGATCACCCCGCACCCCCGGTCGGCGAGCTTGTTGCACACGTCTACTATCCCATCGTCGAAGAACTGCACCTCCTCGATGGCGACTAGGTCGGTCGAAGGCTCGACTCTCTCCAGCAGTTCTCCGCTCTTGTAGACGGCCTCGGCTTCGTACAAGGCGCCGTTGTGAGAGCGGATCTCCGTGCCGTCAGAGCGAGTGTCGAGGGCCTGTTTGAAGACCTGGACGCGCCGACCGGCGTACAGCGCGCGACGGACCCTGCGGATCAACTCCTCCGTCTTGCCGGCGAACATGGAACCCGCGATGACGGTCAAAGACCCTGTAAACCTGCTATCCAATCCTAAAAAGAACCTCCAGACCAACGGTTACGAGAAGCCAGAACGCGAGTGGCGCCAGGACCACCCCAAGAGCCCGGCCCGTGGTCGTGCCATGAACCTCTCTGATACCGATAAAAGCCAGAAAGAACCCGTACAGGCTCGCCAGGTATCCGACGACCGGTATCCAACTCAGCAACCCCGCCACCGAAGTGTAAGCGTAAACCCGCAGCGTGGCGTCGAATCCGGCGTTCTCTCCGCCCACGAAGATCCCTACGAGAATCTGGTAGATCGCGGCGCCGATATAGAGCCCGAGCAACACGAACAGCGGCGCGAGTAGCAGAACCACTAGAATCATCGCTGCTATCGACACCAGACTTCTATCGCCGATCCCCTCGAATAGACCTCCGAAACCTCCTCCCGGCCCGGCGAAAGGGTCCAGTGGCGCAGCCATATAGGTGAGTGGAAGAGAGATCAGCGCACATAATATTGCAAAGATCAGCGGATTCCAGGGCCTGTCCCCAAGGGGCATGCTCCGAAAAAAAGCTCCCGGCTCTACCAGAACTTTCCGAACGGTAGCCGGGAAACTCCGTAACGGCTCCGAGACGTTGAACCCCTGGCTCGCAGGGTTCACCCAGTCACCCACGGTTCTCTCGTCACGCTACAAGTTCGACCCATTCGGGCAGCTTACGCGATTCCTATACTCTGCGCGAGATCCAGGGTATTCCGGGCCACTTTTATGGACGCGGCGTCGACCATCCTGCCGTCTACACTCACCGCGCCCGAGCCGGCAGCGTTGGCTTCTTCGTACGCCTTTACCACTCTCTCGGCCCATTCGATCTCTTTCTCCGTGGGTGAGAAGACTTCGTTGACGGTCTCTATCTGTGACGGGTGTATGCACCATTTCCCGTCGAAGCCCAGGGAGCGGGCACGCAGTGCGCTCTGTCGCAATCCTTCTTCATCCCCGTAGTCGGCGACAGGGCCGTCCACGGCCCGGAGCCCGGCGGCACGGGCGGCCACCACGATCCGGTGCATCACGTAGTGGAAGCGGTGGCCCGGATACGCCTTATCCCACTCGTCCATCGTCCCGATGCTGACCTGGGGCATCCGGAGACTCGCCACGTAGTCTCCGGGACCGAAGTGCAAGGCTTCGAGACGCTTTGTGGCACGGGCTATTGCGTCGACATTAGTAAGGCCTTCGGCGCTCTCTATCTGTGCTTCGAGCTTTATCTTGCCCGGCTCCAAGCCCGTCGCCGCCTCTATACCGCCGAGCAATTTGTCTATCGCGTAGAGGTCTTCGGGACGGTCTACTTTGGGGACCAGGATCACGCCCAGCGCTTCACCAGCCGCTTCTACCACCTCAATCACATCTCGGTAGAAGTACGGGGTGTCGAGCGCGTTCATTCGATACGTGGAAGACCTGCCGCCCCAATCAAGTTCGCGAACAGCCCGGACCACATCGTTTCGGGCACCGGCTTTCTCGTCCGGCGCGACGGCGTCTTCGAGGTCGAGGAAGACAAGATCCACCCCCGAAGACAGCCCTTTTCGGACCATCTTCGGGCTCGTGGCGGGTACGGCTAGAATGGAGCGCGCGGGCCTCACGATAGCGTCCTCTAACGCAATAGTGTCTCTACCGGCTCGCCGCGCAGCGACGCGTCGAGGACCTCCATCGGGTGGGCGGTCGGTAGCTCGGAGTGGCCCATTTTCTTGAGGCTCGCCTGAATCTGGAGCATACAGCCGGGGTTGGAGGTGACGATCATCTCGGCGCCGGTGTTCAGGATGTTCTGGGCCTTGCGCTTGCCCAGCTCCTCGGCGGGCTCGGGCTCGACCATGTTGTAGATTCCGGCCGACCCACAGCAGATCTCCGCCTCCCTGATCTCCTTTACGTCCATGCCGGGGATCTGCTTCAAGGTCTGGCGCGGCTGCTTGCGGATGCCCTGGGCGTGCGCGAGGTGGCAGGCGTCGTGGTAGGCCGCAGTGACCGACAACGGATGCCGCTCGGCGCGAGGACCAAGTTCTTGCAAGAACTCGGATACGTCCCGTACTTTGGCGGAGAACGCCTTGGCCCTTTCGGCGTAATCCGGGTCGTCGCGGAGCAGGTGTCCGTACTCTTTCATCGTCGAGCCGCAGCCGGCGGCGTTGATGACGAAGTAGTCGAGGTTCTCTGCCTCGAAGGTGTCGATGGTCTTGCGGGAGAAGTTTAGAGACTCCTCCTCGCGCCCGGCGTGGGTGGAGAGAGCGCCGCAACAGCCCTGTTTGGGCGCGACGACCTCGCAGCCCTCGGCGGCCAGCACGCGGACGGTGGCGGCGTTTACCGGGGAGAAGAAGACCCGCTGGACGCAGCCGGTCAGGACGCCGACGCGGGCCCGCCGCTCGCCTTCGGCGGGGGTTACTTCGGGGATCTTCTCTTCCTTCGGAACGTCGGGCAGCAGGGCCTCCATCGCCCGCATCCGGGCCGGTATGCGCTGCATGATGCCGCTCTTGCGGAGCTTGTCACCGATCCCGAACTTCTGGTAGAACTTCATCGGGGCGGCGGCGAGGCGGAGCCGATTCGGATATGGGAAGAGCTGGAAGATCATCTCCCGAAAAGCCTTGTCCTCCGGCGCCCGCTCGTACCGGCGCTCGACCTGCCCCCGAGTCGCTTCGATGAGCTTGTCGTACTGGACCCCGGACGGACAGGCCGTGACGCAAGCCATACACCCGAGGCAGAGATCATAGTGGCGCACCGTCTGGTCGTTCATCGGCTCTTCGTTGAGCCCCTTGTTCATAAGGTAGATACGCCCGCGCGGCGAATCCATTTCTTCGCCGAAGAGAACGTATGTCGGACAGGTCGGCAGGCAGAACCCGCAGTGGACGCAGTCGTCTATGAGGTCTTTGTCCGGCGGATGGTGGGCGTCGAAGGCCGGGAAAGAGGTCTTGCCGGTCTCGCGGCGGTTCGCCCCTACGGTCGCCTCCGACGCGAGTTCGCTCGACTCGCCGATGCTCTGGCCTACGTCCTCGGGACTGCCGGCTCCGATTGCGCCGGCCATTGCCTGATCTCCGGTCGTGCCTTCCCCGTTGCGTCGTTCGGTCACTAGATCCCTCCTACGAACCTGCCGGGATTCATGATGCCCCGGCTGTCGAATTTGTCTTTTACGCGGCCCATGAGGCCTATGTCGTCGCGGGGCTCTCCCCAAACACCAACTTTTTCTTTCAACTCCCGAGGCGCGCCCAACAACACCACGCTCCCGCCGCGACGTCCCCAGATCTCCCGTAATTCGTTAATCGTCTCGGCTTTTTCCCCGACGTCCTCACCCGAAAGCCCCACGAACGTAACGCCGGTCCCAGCATGACCCGTTATCTTCGGATGATTCAGCCCCCGCCGCTCCGCCGCGCCGAGCACCGAGTCGAGAACGGCCGTGAGCTCCGCCGGCGGCGCGGAGATTTTCACCAGCGCGTCTTCCTCTTCCACGGACGGCGACGTTGCACCGAGTTGGTCTCCGTCCTGCGGATCACGTACCGTGCCGTGGGAACCGAGGACGTGTGAGATGGTCTCGACCTTCGCCTCTATGCCACCCTCGATGCTCTCCAACAGAACGGAGATCAGCTTCTCGTCTTTCCCGTAGCGAAGCTCGATGGCTGTAGGCTCGGCCTGCGTTCGGACCACGGCGTCTACGGCGGCGTGGACCTCCTGCGGGCCGCCGTTTATTTCAGCTACGACCGTGCGGGAGACGTCCCGGACCGGGTGCAGCCGGAAGTTTGCCTCGGCGATCACGCCGAGCGTACCCAACGAGCCCGTGAAGAGCTTGGAGAGGTCGTAGCCGGCGACGTTCTTGACGACTTTACTACCGGCCTTGGCTATCGTACCGTCCGCGAGTACGATGCGGATGCCGATGATGAGGTCCCGCACCGTACCGTAGGAATACCGGCGCGGGCCGGAGGCGTTGGTGGCGATTAGCCCGCCGACGGTGGCATCCTCCTCCGGCGGGTCGATGGCGAGCATCTGTTTCGATTCGCCGAGTTTTTCCTGCAAATCCGCGAGCTTAATCCCGGCCTGTACCCTCACCACCTGATCTCCGGGGACGTACTCGATGACCTCGTTCATCCGCGTAGTAGCCACGACTAGGTCCAATTCCCGTGGCGGATTGCCGAGATACGTCTTCGTTCCGCTACCGTGAGGCGCGACCGCGAGTCCCTCCACATAGGCGAGCTTCATCACCTCGCTGATCTCTTCGATAGATCCCGGCTCGACGACGAAGGAGGGTTCGACGCCTTCCACCACGTCCTCGGCCTTCGCCTCTCGGACGTGCTTCTTCCCGACTATCTCCTGCAGGCTCTCAATCGAGATATTCTTCGTGTCCATTAGAAGTTCTCCACGATGCCGGCCTTCTGCAGCGGGTGCATCTTGAACGGGCCGGGCCGCTCGCCGCAGAGACGGGGGGTCGGGAAGATCTTACCGGGGTTGGCGATCTGATGCGGGTCAAAGGCGCACCGCAATAGCTGCATGGTGTCCATGTCCTCGTCGGTGAACATCTTGGGCATGTACTTCTTCTTGTCCTCGCCGATGCCGTGCTCCCCGGTGAGTGAGCCGCCAGCTTCAAGGCAGGCGAAGACTATATCTCCGGCCAGTCCGTGGGCTTTCTCCGCTTCGCCTTCGGCGCTGTTGTCGTAGAGAACGAGAGGATGCAGGTTGCCGTCCCCGGCGTGGAAGACGTTGGCGACCCGCAGACCGTACTGCTCGCTCAGTTCGTTGATCTTGTGCAGCACCGAAGAGAGCTCCGTGCGGGGGACCACCGAGTCCTGCACGTAGTAGTCGTTGCTGATGCGCCCCATCGCCCCGAACGCCGCCTTGCGGGCCTTCCAGAAGAGCGCCCGCTCTTCGTCGTCCTCGGCGACCCGCAGCTCGATCGAATCGTTCTCCTCGCAGATCTTGAGCACCCGCTCGAACTGGCTCTCGACCTCGGCCTCCGGGCCGTCCAACTCGATCACCAGCGTTGCCCCTGCGTCCTCCGGCAGTCCCGGATGTACCGCCGCCTCTACCGCGTCCATCGTCAGGCGGTCCATCATCTCGATCGCCGCCGGCACGATGCCCTCGCCGATGATCCCCGATACGGCTCCTCCGGCCCCTTCGGTGTCATCGAAGCCCGCGAGCAGAGTCCTTACCGATTCCGGCGTTCGGACGACATTGAGAGTTACCTTGGTGGCTATGCCAAGCGTTCCCTCGGAGCCGACGAACGCGCCGAGCAGATCGTAGCCTGGAGCGTCCGGCGCCTTACCGCCACCGAGATGGGCCACGGAGCCGTCCGGCAAAACGACTTCGACCTCCATCACGTGGTTCGTCGTAAATCCGTACTTGAGGCAGTGGACGCCGCCGGAGTTCTCCGAGAGGTTTCCACCGATTGAGGAGACGATCTGGCTCGCCGGGTCCGGGGCGTAGTAGTAACCTTCGTCCGCAACGGCCTGGCTCACCCACACGTTTATGACGCCCGGCTCAACGACGACGCGGCGGTTCGGTATATCCACCTCAAGGACCTTCTTCATCCGGGACATCACGATCAGCAACCCGGACTTGACCGGTAGGGCGCCACCGGAGAGCCCGGTCCCCGATCCGCGGGCCACGAACGGTATCCCCTCCTCGTAACAGAGCCGGACCACCCGCTGAACCTGCTCGGCGCTCTCCGGGAGTACGACGAGGTCCGGTATCACCCGGTATTCCATAAGGCCGTCGCACTCGTAGGTGCGTAGCTGCTCGTGTTCGTGGATCACCCCCTCATCCCCGAGAATGTCCCGCATCTCTTGTATGAGCCGACTACGCTCCATAAAGCGCCTCCTTTTCCTAGAGGGTTTTAACCTCCATCACCTATCTCGTGCTGCGCCAGGTCTTCTATAAGCGTGAGTATCGCCGAGTGGTCCCGATCCCCCCGCCCCTTCGCCTTCAACGATTCCAACATCTGATCCACGATAGCCGTAACCGGCAAAGATACCCCGTATTCCCTGCCCGCGGCGAGCGCTATTCCCAGATCCTTATGATGCAATTCTATCCTAAAGCCGGGATCGAAGTCATGCCCGACGAACTTCTCCGCCTTGGCGTTCATGACGTTGCTTCCCGCCAGTCCTCCCGAGAGCGCGTCGATGATGGCCTGCGGTTTCACACCGGCCTTCGACCCGAGCACCAGCGCCTCCGATACCGCCGTTATGTTGAGCGCGACCACGATCTGGTTGCAGGCCTTGACCGTCTGCCCGGCCCCGACGTCACCAACGTGCGTAGCAACCTTTCCAACTACGTCGAAGAGCGGCTTTGCCCGTTCAAAATCCTCGTCGCTGCCGCCCGCCATGATCGAAAGCGTCCCCTGCTGCGCGCCTACGTCGCCGCCGCTTACCGGGGCATCCACCATCGAAGCGCCGCGTTCCTCGGCCTGCTGTGCCAGCTCCCGCGTTACGACCGGCGAGATAGTGCTCATGTCCACGATCAAGGTCCCCTCGCGGACGGACTCGAATACTCCACCCTCTCCAATCAAAACCTCTTCGACCTGCGGCGAGTTGGGAAGCATGGTGATGATTACGTCACACTCTTCGGCTACTTCTTTGTAGCTGTCGACGACCTTCGCGCCCTCTCCGGCCAACTCTTCAGCCTTGTCTAACGGGCGGTTATACAAAACGAGGTCGTAGCCCGCTTCTATGAGGTTGTGGGCCATCGGGCCGCCCATGATCCCGAGCCCTATAAAACCGACTTTTTCAGCCATAAGAATCCTCCTCTAGTAGATCTTCAACTCCGAGACCGGCACGTCCGTGTCCCGCAACTCGAACGGCAACCATCCGAGACTATCCTCGGTCGTCTCCGTGGTGGGGTTGTACTCCAGTCCGACGTAGCCGTCGTAGCCGAGTTCTTCGAGAACTCCGAGAACGTATGGGTAGTGGATCTCCCCCGTACCCGGCTCCCCGCGTCCCGGCGAATCGGCGATCTGGACGTGGCCGATCTTATCTATGTGTTGCCGAAGGTCGGCTACGAGATTCCCCTCCATCCTCTGCATGTGGTAAAAGTCGTGCTGTATTGTTACATTGCCACGATCCAGGCTGTTCACGAACTCCACAGCTTCGTTCGTCGTGTAGATGAGGTACGGACCATTCTCGAAAGTATTGACCGCCTCCACGACTACCTCGATGCCTACTTTATGGGCCTCATCCGCCGCGAACCCGACGTTCTCCCGCGCCAGTGAGAGTTGATCCTCCCGATCCATGCCCTCGATCTCATGTCCCAACAACACGTTCATCCTGCGGCAATCCAGGAGCCGCGCGAGTTCCAGCGCGACCGGTACGTTCTCCCGAAACTGGTCTCGCCGCTCCGGGTCGCTTACCAACCCCCGCTCTCCACCGGGCATGTCACCGGCGTCGAAGTTGAAGAGCGCCACCGTGAGACCGGCCTCTTTCACCGCGCTTTCTACCTCACCGAGGTCTTCACCGGAGGGCCACCAGAACTCCACGGCCTTGAACCCTGACTCCGCCGCCCGCCCAAAGCGCTCCAGAAATGGCGCTTCCTTGAACAATATCGAAACGTTCGCACTGAATCTCACGCTAACCCGCTCCTCCGTCCACCGATTCTTTCAATGACAACTTCATCCCCATGTACTTATTAGCACGTCTCCAGACACCGTTTAACCTCATATTTCATATTATGGAAAATGTTCTCTGCCGGCGCTCAGAAAGTCTCCAATGCTTCCGAGAGTGCGGCGGCGATGCGTTTGATGTGCGGCACCAGTTCTTCGATCCGGCGGCTTTCGAGACGGCTGGCGGGACCGGAGAGGCTTATGGAGGCGAAGATCTCACCGTCCGGCCCGAATACCGGCGCGGCGAGACAGCGCACCCCGTCTTCCTGCTCACCATAGTCTATTGCGTAGCCTTGGCGGCGAATGCCGCGTAACTCCTCCCTCAACTGCGAGGGCTCCGTTATGGTGGATGCGGTGTAACGTGGTAGCCCCGTGCGGCCTACGACAAACTCCAGCAGGCGCGGCGGCTGGTACGCCAATAGCACCTTGCCCGTCCCGCAAGAGTGAAGCGGGACGCGATTGCCGGGTTCGGTGAAGATCCGCAACATCCTGTTTTTCGGGGCCGCCTGTTCGACGTACATGACGGAGTTTTGCTCCAGGATAGCCAGGTTCACCGTCTCCCGGCTCACCTCCGCCAGCTCTTCGAGGAACGGTAACGCCAGGGGTCCGAGCCGCTCGCGGGCGGTTATCGCCATACTCAGAGACTTCAGTCCCAGGCCGTACTTCCGGGTCTCTTTGTTGTGGTGGACGTAACCCCGATATCCCAAGGTGGAGAGCAGACGATGCACCGTTCCAGCCGACAGTCCGGTGGCGGCCCCGATCTCACTGACCCCAAGCTCGTCCTCGGACCTCCCCAGGAACTCCAGGATGTCCAGCGCCCGCTCGATAGACTGGACCCCACCCTGCCGAGGCTTTACCTCATCCTTCGACTCAACCATGGTTCACCCACCTCGCAAGAAGCCACCTGCTCAAGAATACCGGAAAATCGCTTCTAGCACAGCGCACCACGGAACGTTTTCCACATTACGGAAATTGCTGATTGTTCCATCAAAGCACTTGCAGCACAATACGTTTTATCGGATAGCAGTGGGAATGCGTTAACGGAAAGGAGCATCCATGACGACCATGAACGTAATGGACGCGGTAGTAAAGGTGATGGAGGATGAGGGAGTCGAGGTCGCCTTCGGCGTGCCGGGTGCGGCGATACTCCCCCTTTACAAGTCCTTGAGCACGTCGGATCGGATAAAGCATTACTCCGTGCGGCACGAGGAGGGCGGGACGCACGCGGCGGACGGGTATACGCGGGTAACGGGGAAAGTCGGGATCAACATCGGCACCAGCGGGCCGGCGGGGACGAATATGATCACCGGCCTCTACACCTGCATGGCCGACTCGATACCCCAAATCTGTATAACCGGCCAGGCTCCGACCACGGTCCTGCACAAAGAAGCTTTCCAGGCGGTGGACATCGTGGAGATAGCCAAGCCGGTGACCAAGTGGGCCGTACAGGTAAAGGAACCGTCCCAACTCGTGTGGACCTTCCGGGAGGCGTTCCGCATAGCGCAGGAAGGTCGTCCGGGGCCGGTCCTCATAGACCTGCCGCTCGACGTTCAGAAAGCGAACGTGGAGGTGGACTTCGACCCCCGGCGCGGCGGCCCGCTGCCGTTCGCCAAGCCCGAGCCGAATCCGAACGCCATCCGGCAGGTAATAGAGATGATCCTCGAAGCCGAACGGCCCGTACTGATGCCCGGCGGCGGGGTAATAATCGCCGACGCCGCCGAACAAGTCGTCGAGCTCGCAGAGTACCTGCAGGTCCCCATGAGCCCGACTTACATGGGCAAGGGCACGATCAACGAGGACCATCCGCTCCACATGGGCACGGTCGGGTTACAGACCCAGCAACGCTACGCCAACGCGCTCTTTCTGGAGAGCGACCTGGTGGTCGGCATCGGCAACCGCTGGGCCGACCGGCACACCGGGGACCTTGACGTGTACCGGGGCGACAGGAAGTTCGTCCACATAGACATCGACCCGCGTCAGCTCGGCCGCGTCTTCCCGCCGGACCTCGCGGTCATCTCCGACGCGAAGCTCGCCGTGGACGCGATGCTCGAAACCGCCCGTGACATGACCCCGGAACGCGAGCCCGGCGAGTGGGTCGGACGGGTAGACGAATTGCGCTCTACTCTGCTGCGGAAGATGGACTTCGACGACGTGCCGGTAAAGCCCCAGCGGGCCTACAAAGAGATGAACGACTTCTTCGACGAGGACACCATCTTCGTCACGGCGATCGGGCTTTACCAGATCTTCTCCGGCCAATTCACAAAGACCTACAAGCCGCGCCACTACCTCTGCTGCGGCCAGGCCGGGCCGCTCGGCTGGGAAGTCCCGGCCTGCATCGGGGTGAAGCTCGGACGCCCGGAGAACCTGGTCGTGGGGTTGGTTGGCGACTACTCGTTCCAGTTCCTGATGGAGGAGATAGCTGTCGCCGTCCAGTACAAGGTTCCCTACGTGCTCGTCATGCTCAACAACGCCTACATGGGCCTCATCCGGCAGGCGGAGATGGGCTACGACATGAACTTCGCCGTAAGCCTCGACTACGAAGGGCCGGACAGCGACTACGGTATAGACAACGTCGCCGTCATGGAGGCGATGGGCGCGTTGGGCCGCCGGGTCGAGCGTCCCGAGGACATACACGAAGCCCTCGAATGGGCGATACAGGCCAGCGAGGAGCAGCGGGTTCCGGCGCTCGTGGAGATAATGTGCGAGCGGGAGGTGAACGCCGCGATGGGTCTCTCGATAGACAAGATCAACGAGTACGAACCGATCCTCGACGGCGGAAGGGAGATGGCCGGGCAGGTAGTGGGCGGCGTCCCGGATAGAGACTAGAATGCTCCCATGCAAAAACACCTGAGAGAGATACTGGACGCCGGAATCGCCGCCGCAGACCCATACGACGCCGTCAGGCGCTACCTGGAGGTGGAAGACGACCGCATCAGCGCCGGTGGCGAGAGCCTGGAGGCCGAGAGAGTCTTCGTCCTCGCCGCCGGGAAAGCCGCCGGTCCGATGGCCCGCGCCGCTGCGGAACTGCTCGGCGACAAGCTCGCGGGCGGCATCCTTGTAACGAAAGACGATCACGAGTCGGGGCCGGAGGCACTCGAAACTTTCTTCGCCTCCCATCCCGAGCCCGATGGACGTGGCGTAGAGGCTGCTCGCAAGGCGCAAGAATTGGCGGAGTCCCTTGAGGAGGGAGACCTGCTGCTGGCTCTTATCTCCGGCGGGGCATCGGCGCTGTTGGCGGATCCGGTCCCGCCGCTGGCGTTGGAGGATCTCAAGAAGCTGACGTCGGACCTTCTCAGGAGCGGGGCGGATATAGAGGAGATCAACACCGTAAGAAAACACGTCTCCGTACTAAAGGGCGGCGGACTGGTAGACCTGGCACATCCCGCGCCAACCCTCGCCCTGCTCCTTTCAGACGTCGTCGGCGACGAGCCGTCCTCCATAGCAAGCGGCCTCACCACCCCGGACCCGACTACCATCGAGGATGCCCGCGCCGTGCTGGAGCGATGTGGAATAGACCCGCCGAAAGCGGTAGTCGAGGTCTTGCAAAGAGAGGCCGAGACTCCCAAACCCGGAGACCATCTCTTCGACGACGCGGTAACCGTCGTTTGCGGCGGCGGCCGGCACGCTTCGGAGACGGCAGCGGAGAAGTCCCGAGAACTCAGTTACGAGCCTTTGATACTCTCGACCCTTATAAACGACGACGCCCGGAACGTCGCCACGACGTACGCCGCCATAATTCGGGAGATCATCGAGAGCGGTAATCCCTTGCCCGCGCCCTGCGCCATCATAAGCGGCGGAGAAGCCACCGTGGTGGTGCGGGGCGACGGGACCGGCGGACCCAACCAGGAGTTCGCCCTGGCGCTCGCCGTGCAATTAGACGGCGTGGAGGGATGGTCCGCCGTCTCCGCCGACACAGACGGCAACGACGGCTCCACTGACGCGGCGGGCGGAATGGTGGACGGAACTACGGCGCGAAGTATTCGGGAAGCCGGTATGGAACCGGCGGCGGCGTTGGAGAACAACGACGCCTATACCGCGCTCCGAAAAGCCTCGGCGCTGGTAATCACCGGGCCCACCGGCACAAACGTCAATGACCTGCGTGTGGCGCTCGTCGGATGAGTTCACTAATATACGCCGCATCCGTTAGAAGGATTGGGAGGTGTAGCGAGGCTAGTCGACGCCGCAACGATAGGTAGCTGTATGGGGAAATTACAGTTTGGGAAGGGGAAATTCGTTGGATAATGTAGCGCTTCTAAGCCTTCTGGCTCTCGCGCCGATCTTGACCATAGGTGTCTTACTCGTGGGTTTCAGGTGGCCGGCGGTCTGGGCGATGCCTGTTGGGTATGTGGTCGTGGTTATTATCGGTCTGGCAGTGTGGCAATTGAGCCTCGCCAGCATCGCGGCCTCCACGGTGCAGGGTCTTATCATCGCGCTCACCATTCTCTACATAGTCTTCGGGGCGTTGTTGCTCCTGGCGACTCTGGCGGAGAGTGGGGCGGTGGATACTATCCGATCGGCTTTCACGAATATCAGTCCCGATCGGCGTATCCAGGTCATTATTATCGCGTTTCTTTTCGGTAGCTTTATCGAGGGAGCGGCAGGCTTCGGGACACCGGCTGCGGTCGCCGCCCCGCTGTTGCTCGCCCTCGGGTTCCCGGCCATGGCGGCGGTCATGTCGGGGCTCATCATCCAGAGCACGCCGGTCAGCTTCGGGGCTGTGGGAACTCCGCTGCTCGTCGGGGTCCAACAGGGTCTCGCGGGCGGGGGTCCGGTCGAAAGTTTTCTCTCCGACCGGAACCTGGACCTACTGACTTACGTCACCGATATCGTAACCCTCCGCGTGGTGCTCATACACGCGATCTGCGGCGTTTTGATCCCGCTGATCCTGTGCTGCATGCTGACCGGATTCTTCGGCCAGAACCGGAACTTCGGCGAAGGACTCGGCGCGTGGAAGTTCGCGATCTTCGCCGCCGTCTCAATGCTCATACCGTACGTAATTTTCGGATGGCTGCTCGGACCGGAGTTTCCCTCGTTGCTGGGCGGTCCCATCGGCCTGGTCTTCGCTGTTTTCGCGGCGCGTCAGGGATGGTTCGTACCCGAACGTCCCTGGGATTTTGGGCCGCGGGAGAGTTGGGATGAAGACTGGATGGGCAACGTCAACCCGGACGACCTCATCTCCGAGGTAGACGGTGACCACCGGATAGGCATCGTCAACGCCTGGGCGCCCTACGCACTGGTCGCCTTCTTTCTGGTCATAACCCGCTTGCCGGCGCTGGGACTCGTAGACCTTCTGTCGGGCATATCCCTGACCTGGAGCGACATCTTCGGCCAGACCGGAATCGAAGCAGCTTTCCAGCCATTCTACCTGCCGGGCTTCATGTTCCTCATGGCGATCTTCATCACGTACTTCCTGCACAGGATGAACTTCCGGCAAATAAAAGAATCCTGGCAGGTCGCGGGGAAGCAGATCATCGGCGCAGGTTTCGCCCTTCTGCTGGCGCTGCCGATGGTCCGGGTTTTCATCAACTCCAGCGGAGACTACAACTCCTCGGGACTCGAAAGCATGCCGGTTACCCTCGCCAACGGGGCGGCGGCGCTCGCCGGTCAGACCTGGCCGTTTTTTGCGCCCTGGATCGGGGCGCTCGGCGCTTTCGTGGCCGGGAGCAACACGGTCAGTAACCTGACTTTCTCGCTATTCCAGTTCACGACGGCGGTAAACATCGGCGTTGGCGCTTCGGCGGCGGTCGTCGTCGCGGCCCAGGCCGTCGGCGGCGCGGCGGGGAACATGATCACGGTCCACAACGTCGTAGCGGCTTCGGCCACCTGCGGCCTACTCGGCAAAGAAGGAGCCCTGATCCGCAAGACCATCATCCCGATGACGTACTACGTGATCCTGGCCGGCTCCATAGCGTACATCTGGATCTACGGTTTCGGTTTCAATCTGGGCACGATAGCCCTGATAGCCCTGATCGGGGTTCTCGTAGCCCTGGGTGTCATCGGCAACCGTCAGACACAACAGCAGGAAACATCCGCCAAAGAGGGACCCGCTTCGACGTAGAGACGCAAGGACAAGGAAAGGCCCGCCTACCGATTACCGGAAAGGCGGGCCTTTTCTCTATTCGTGGATGTTTCTTTATAACAACCGACCCGCAGAATGAGCTATGATTCTTCAGAGATCCAACGGGCAAAGGGGTTTGGTGTGGTCCATCAGAGATACGAGCTCTGGTAACGTGCGCGTGGCGCTCTTCGTAGCCTGTTTCAACGATACGCTCTACCCGGAGACCGGCATAGCGACCGTCAAGCTACTCGAACGCCTCGGCGTCGCGGTGGAGTTCCCCGAAGAGCAGACGTGCTGCGGCCAGATGCACTTCAACACCGGCTATCAGCGCGAGGCGATACCACTGGTGAGGCGCTTCGTCGAAACGTTTTCCCCCTACGACGCGATCGTCGCCCCGACCGGCTCCTGCGTCGGCATGGTCCGTGAACTCTACCCGATGGCCGCCAAGCTGGCCCGCGACGAGAAGCTGGCCGAACAGGTCGAAGCCCTGATTCCCAAAGTCTTCGAGCTCTCGGAGTTCCTGGTAAAGAAGCTCGGCGTGGAGGACGTGGGAGCATACTATCCTCACCGCGTCACATTCCACCCGACCTGCCACTCATTGAGGATGCTCGGCGTCGGGGACGCGCCACAAAAATTGCTGCGGAACGTGAAGGGCATAGACCTCGTGGAGCTACCGCAGGCCGAGGAGTGCTGCGGGTTCGGGGGAACGTTCGCCGTGAAGAACGCCGAGACCTCCACGGCGATGCTCTCGGATAAGATCCGTCACATTCAGGATACCGGGGCCGAGGTCTGCGCCGCCGGGGACAACTCCTGCCTCATGCACATCGGCGGCGGCCTCAACCGCCAGCAAGCCGGCGTAAAGACCGTACACCTCGCGGAGATACTCGCCAGCGAAGCCACGGAGGAGGCCGAATGACCGCCGGCGCTACGGACGCGTTCTCTCCCGGCAAGACCCCAACCTTCCAGGAATCGGCTAAGGTTTCTCTGGCCGACTCCCAGCTCCGGCGCAACATCGGCAAAGCTGCGAAGGGCATCCGCGAGAAACGGGCCGCCGCCGTCGCGGAACTCCCGGACTGGCAAGAGCTTCGGGAGGCCGGACGCGCCATAAAAGAGCGGACGCTGCGGCACCTGGACGACTATCTCTTGCAACTCGAAGAGTCCGTACAGAATGCCGGCGGCCACGTCCACTGGGCGCGGGACGCCGACGAGGCGAACCGCATCATCGCCGGTATAGCAAAGCAGCACGACGCCGACGAGGTCGTGAAGGTAAAGTCGATCGCCACCGACGAGACCAAGCTGAACGAGCACCTCGAAAGCGAAGGCATCAAAGCTCACGAGACGGATTTGGCGGAGCTCATCATCCAGCTCGCCAACGAAACTTCTTCGCACATCCTGGTCCCCGCCATCCACAAGAACCGGGCGGAGATCCGGGAGATATTCATGCGCGAGTTGGACGTGAAAGACCTCTCCGACGAGCCATCGGATCTGACCGAAGTAGCCCGGCTCTACCTCCGCAAGAAGTTCCTCTCCGCCAAAGTGGGTGTCAGCGGGGCGAACTTCGGCGTCGCGGAAACTGGTACGGTCTGCGTCGTCGAGTCGGAGGGGAACGGCCGGATGTGTACAACGCTCCCGCCGGTCCTGGTGACGCTGATGGGGATAGAGAAGATTATCCCGACCTGGCAGGACTTCGAGGTCTACATGCAACTCCTCCCCCGCTCCTCGACCGCCGAACGGATGAACCCCTACACCTCATTCTGGACCGGCGTGTCGGGCGAAGCCGGCGACGGTCCGCAAGAATTCCATCTGGTCCTGCTGGACAACGGGCGGACGGACGTGCTGGCCGACGAGGTAGGACGGCAGGCGCTCAACTGTATCCGGTGCTCGGCGTGCCTCAATGCGTGTCCCGTGTACGAGCGGACCGGCGGGCACGCCTACAACTCGGTGTATCCGGGCCCGATCGGCGCGATCCTCACGCCACAGCTAGTGGGTATCGGAAAGCCGGGTCCGGATTCGCTGCCGTATGCGTCGTCGCTGTGCGGGGCTTGTTACGAGGTGTGTCCCGTCAAGATCAACATCCCGGAAGTCCTGATCCACCTGCGGGGCAAGGTCATCCGCAAGAAACAATCCGCCGGCCTTACCGGCAAACTCCACCCGGAGAACGTCGCGATGCAGGCGATGGCGAAGACCTTCTCCGATCCGAGCCTCTACGAGAGCGCCCAGAGATTGGCCCGCATCGGGCAGTGGCCGCTCGCCCGGAGCGGCGCCATCCACAGCCTGCCCGGCGAGCTCAGCGGCTGGACCCGGAGCCGCGACATCAAGCCGATACCGGATCAAACCTTCCGCGAATGGTGGCGCGAGAGGCGAGGCTCGTGAGCAACGCTAAAGAGACGATCCTGGCCCGCACCCGCCACGCCCTGCGCGACGTGCCGCGAGACGAGCGCCCGGAGGACGTGTCCATCGAACGCGGATACCGTACGAGGGACGAAGCCTCACGGAAAGAGATAGTGGACCGTTTCGCCGAGTACGTGGCCGAGTACGAAGCGACGGTACATCGTGTTGCCGAAGCGGATCTACCGAAATCCATACAGGAAGCCCTGGAACGCCGTGGCGTAGAAAAACTCGTCGTCCCGTCGGACGTACCGGAAGACTGGCTCCCCGAAGGCGTGGAACTCCTGAGGGAATCTCCAGAAGATCACCTGTCCAACGAAGACCTCGACGGCAGCGACGGCGTCCTCACCGGCTGCGCTTTGGGCATAGCCCAGACGGGGACTATCGTTCTCGACTCGGGTGAGGCGCAGGGACGCCGCATCCTGACCCTCCTCCCCGACTACCATCTCTGCGTCGTAAGAGAAGAGCAGATCGTGGGTCTCGTACCGGAAGCCATAGAGAAGCTCGGCGTCGCCGTGAAAGACAAAGGGCGGGCCATCACATTCATCTCCGGCCCGTCGGCCACCTCGGATATCGAACTGGAGCGGGTCGAGGGCGTCCACGGACCCCGGACGCTGGAAGTGCTGATCGTGGGCGCCTCGTAACCGACCTGCACCTGTAAGCACTGCTCTACCAAACAAAAAGATAGCCCATTTGGGGTATGTGCCGATCCATCCGGCAGGGGTAGAATCATCTCATCAGACCTAGACGCGGACGAACTTTTGCGTCGCGCTGAAAGGGAAGAGAGCGATTCACCAGGAGCACATACAGCAGAGGCCGGCGGAGAGCCGGGAGCGCTTCGAAAAAGTCTTCGAACACGCGGCGGTCGGCATGATGCTCGTGGATCTGGACGAGCGCATCATTGAGGCCAACCGCTCGATGTGCGATCTACTAGGCTACACGGAAGGCGAACTGGCCGGAAAGACCATCCGGGACATAACCCATCCTGAAGACCTGGACGCGGACCTGGAGCAGTTGAACAAGTTGCTCGGCGGCGAGATGCGCGCCTACCAGATGGAGAAACGATACCGGCATAGAAACGGGCATTTCGTCTGGGGGCTATTGAGCCGGTCGCTGGTGTGCGATGAGTACGGCAACCCCCTGTACTTCATATCCCAGATCCAGGACATCTCCGAGCGCAAGGCGCTGGAAGAGCAACTCCTACGCCGCGCCCACCACGACTACCTGACCGGCCTGCACAACCGGGCGGCGTTCGAGGAGCAGATCGGGCGCGCCCTCTCCTTCGGGGAGCGCAACGAACGTTCTGTGGCGCTCCTGTTCCTGGACCTGGACGACTTCAAGCGCGTGAACGATACCCTGGGCCACGGCGTGGGCGACCGGCTGCTGGTGGAGGTCGCGAACCGCCTGCTGGGCTGCGTGCGCGCCGAAGACACCGTGGCCCGCATCGGCGGGGACGAGTTCTGCGTGCTGCTCGAAGGTCTCGCGGACGCGGATATGGCTTCACAGGCCGTGGAGCGCATTAAAAAATGTCTGGAAGCTCCTTTTGTCCTCGGCGTCCACCGTCTTCCCCAATTCACCGCCAGCATCGGCTCCGTGGTGAAAAGCCCCGGCGACCGCCGGACCGCAGGACGGATGATGGAGGAAGCCGACGCCGCCATGTACCAGGCGAAGAGGTCCGCAAAGGCGCGCCACAATCTGTATCTCGGCCTGGTGGATGGGAGTCGTAGATGATGGCGGCAGCGGGAAACTCGTCCGGAGGTTTCCTGGTAGCCGGCCGTGTGCTAGCTTAACCTTCATGGATAAATCACGGATCAGGGTGCGCTACGCGCCAAGCCCAACGGGAATGCTGCACGTCGGGGGCGTCAGGACGGCGCTCTTTAACTGGCTGTTCGCGCGAAAAAATGATGGCGTCTTCGTGCTGCGGATAGAAGACACGGATTTAGAACGCTCCACAGAGGAATCGGTGGAGCAGCTAAAGCGGTCGCTGCGTTGGATCGGCCTGGACTGGGACGAAGGCCCCGAACTCGGCGGCCCTCACGCCCCTTACAAACAGACCGAACGTTTTGCGATCTACCGGGAGGCCGCGCAGAAGCTCATCGAGAGCGGCGCAGCCTACTACGACTTCGCCACGACCGAAGAGCTAACGGAGTTCCGTGAGACGGCCCGGCGTGAGGGCCGGCAGCCGATCTACACCGGCGGCGAATACCGGGACCTGGACCCGGATGAGGCGCTGAAACGAGTACAGCAGGGCGAGGACCACACGGTCCGCTTCAAGACGCCGCGCGAGGGGCAGACGGTTGTGCAGGATGAGATCCGGGGCCCGGTCACTTTCGAGAACGTGAACCTCGAAGACTTCGTCCTGATGAAGTCAACCAACACGCCGACGTACAACTTCGCCGCCGCCGTGGACGACGCGGAGATGGAGATAAGCCACGTCATCCGGGGCGACGACCACCTCTCCAACACGCCGCGCCAGATCCTGATCTACGAAGCCCTCGGCTACACCCTGCCGGCCTTCGCCCACGTCCCCCAGGTCCTCGGCCCGGATAAGAAGAAGCTCTCCAAACGTCACGGGGCTGCAAGCGTCGAAGAGTTCGCGGCGCAGGGCATCCTGCCGGAGGCGCTCTTCAACTACCTGGCGCTGCTTGGGGCGGGCTACGCGGCGGACGAGGAGATCTTCAGCCCCGAAGAACTCGCAGAACGCTTCCGCCTCGACCGGGTAAGCGGCAACCCGGCGGTCTTCGACGAGACAAAACTCCTCTCCATAAACCAAGTCTACATCCGCAAACAAAGCCCGGAGGAACTGGCGATGCAGGCCGCCCCGATGCTCGCTGAATCCGGCGCCGCCGATCCCGAAGAGCTGGAGCGGGACATGCCGCGCCTCACCCAGATTATGGACCTCCTAAAAGAGCGCATCAGCCGCACCACCGACATCCCCGACGCCGTCGGCTACTTCTACGGCGGAAGCCTGGACTACGACCCGGAAGAGTTCGAGAAGCAGTTCGGCAAGGAGTTCGTGCAGGAGAACTTCGCGGAGCTTCGGGATCGGCTCGCCGCCTTGCCGGAGTGGGACGAAGAGAGGATTGAGGAGGCCGTGAGGGGACTCGCCGCCGAGAAAGAGAAGGGTGCGCGGCACCTGATCCACCCTCTCAGGTTCGCCGCTACCGGCCGCACCGTAAGCGCCGGCCTCTTCGAGACACTGGCCCTCCTCGGCCGCGACCGGAGCCTGCTCCGCGTAGACGACGCCAAGGAGGAGATGCAAAAGCTCGGCTAAACGCCGGATTCTTTTGACGAAACTGGGTCCATCGTTTACACTCTATGCTCGCTCGACGGCCCCATCGTCTAGAGGCCAAGGACATCGCCCTCTCACGGCGAAAACCCGGGTTCGAATCCCGGTGGGGTCACTCTTTTTGTCCGCCTCTTACGGCGGGCTTTTTACTATCTGGAGCGTCATGCATCTAGGCTATGAGTGTAAAATTGAGTGCAAATAACTTGAAGGGAGGCAAGTGCCTACTAATGCCCCAACGGTAATGGTTAGCTCTACTTTCTACGATTTAAGTCAGATACGGGCTGATCTAGCTCAATTCATTGAAGACGAACTAGGTTACCGTCCTTTGCTCTCCGAATATGCTTCTTTCCCAATAGACCCGGATGTAGACACCATCGAAAATTGCCGACGCAGAGTAGAGCAAGATGCTGACATCTTAGTTCTAGTTGTCGGAGGTCGATACGGGTATGTAGATTCCGCAACTGATAAATCGGTTACTAATCTGGAATACCTGACTGCAAGAGCTAAAGGTATACCGATTTATGCCTTTGTTCATAGAGATGTGACGACTATTCTCCCTTTGTGGGAAAGCAATCCAGAGGGTGATTTTTCAGCCAGGGTGGACGACATGCGGCTCTTCGAGTTTGTAAAACAAATTAGATCACAAGACCGAGTGTGGACCCAAGATTTCGAACGCGCCCAAGACATCATAGCTAGACTTCGCATCCAGTTTGCTCATCTCATGCAGGAAGGTTTGAAGTGGCAGAAGAGAGTAAGCGGAGAATCTATGGTTGCCTTGAGGGAGCTTCACGGGAAGGCACTACGCCTAGCTTTGGAGCGACCTGAAGCGTGGGAGTATCGGTTCTTCGGTCAGGTGTTGTGCGATGAAGTCGAAGCTAACGCGGACCTACGTCGCGAGCATCGATTGGGCATTGTCATGGGCGCCGGCGAGTATATTCATCCGGACGATATTTTGCGATGGATAAGGACCCAGACAAACGAACTAACGAACCTTGCCGAATCACTAAATAACTTGATCAACGTAGCATTGCCGGAAGCGTTGAGACCGTCTGGAACACCGGGGGATGTATCAGAGATAAAATTTGTAGCTCAGCGGCTTGGAGCTGGATACCGACATTCTATCGAATGGTCTCAGCGGGTGCGCAGACTACACGTAGAAGATGAGCACAAGCAGTTGCTAAAAGAAATGTCCCTTTGGACAAATAACATGATTGAGGGCATTGAGAATTACGGGCCAAACTTCCTAGATCAGATAGATGAGGCGCTTCTGAACCATTCCAGCGAAGAGCAGACAGTTATCGAAGCACGGCTAGTCCTAGAAGTTTCCAACATGGATCGGTACAACGAGGAGCTTGAGCGGGCGTTTGGAGACCCTGATTGAGTATTTTGTTTTTCCGACTTGAAAACGAATCTATGGCGAGCCAAATATAGATGCCAATATCGGCAGCAATGCTCCTAAAAATCCCAGGAGGGTGAGTATCGCGTCGGTGCGGTTTGTGGGCGCTGGAAATGCTTCTACCAAACTGACGACCCCAATAAAGAAAAGGATAAGCCACGGCAGGCTTACTAGTACGGCTATAATTCGCAGTACCATGACTAGAACGTCTCCTATCGGGATGTAAACAGTCACCATATGCAAAATGACGATCAGTGCGAGCAATGTGAGCAAGTAGACGAGCAACAGGAAGCCCTCTCTCCCCTTGTACACGGAGATCAACTCTATAGAGAAGCCTACGCATCCAAGTAGGAAAGAGAGGAGACCAACAGCGTAGATGATCCACTGCACCCCGCCACCGACGCCAGCATATCCAGGAGTGAGGAAAAGGACAGTAGTCCAAGCGAACAGCGCAATGACCACGGAAAATCTATAGGGATTAAAGCTCGGATGGTCTTGCTCGGAACTAGCCATTGAACTACCTACTTCAGCCGCCTCTTTACGAGTCTTAGCGTATACGCTCCTACTTTTTCCGTCTACGTAGAAAGGGGTCTACCATCTACTATCCTTAAGAGAGCTTATCCTACCCTTTCCGTTCCCTCGCCAAGATGCACCTCTCTTCTATGCTTGTGGTTCCGCGTAATCATCGTTGTGGTCGTCAAATTACTGTCTTGGCATAGTGAACACCCTTGTCTAGGATATCGTCCTCGCACGGCGGAAAACTAGGTTCGAATCCCGGTGGGGTCACTCTTTTTGTCCGCCTCTTGCGGCGGACTTTTTATGCCAGAAATAGCAGAGCGAACGCAACACCCACTGCAGCACCAACAGCAGCCTGTAGCGGCGTGTGCGCCCCGACGTATACCCGCGCCCAGAACACTAACGGCAGCACGAGGACGAAGATGATCCCAGGAACGCCGAGTAGCAGAGGACCGGCCAGGGCGGCGTGTCCGGCGACGGCGGCGTGGGCGCTGGCTTTCCAGAAGAGTGTGACGGCGGCGACGGTTGCGGCGGCGAGACCCATGGAGAGCGTGGCGTCGTAGAGGTTATCCGGGGCGTCGAAGAGCGGGAGGGCTATGAGGAGTCCTATGAAGGATGCGAGCAGGACGAGGGCCGGGAAGAAGCGTTCTGCTCGGCGGGAGATCCAGAAGTCCCCTACCCGCGAGCGGCGGGTGAGCGAAAAGACGTATCCGGCCACGATACCGGCAGCGAGAAGCTCCAGCCCCACGTACAGCGCCCCGCCGGACATTCCGGCCTCCTCGAAAGCCACGGCAGCGTAGAGCCCGGTGAAGATAACGAAGGGGTTGAGCACGTTCGATATGGTATGCGCGAGTTCTCTTAGAGGGGTCTGACGGGCGTTCATAGAGAGTAGAATCTAGCACGTGCAACCGGCGCGCACATCCGGGGAGGATACTCTCACGCTGTGGTACGAGCTCGGCCGCCGCTACTCCAGTGCGGAGGGCAGCGGCAACCGTTCCACCATGCTCGGCTTCACGGTTACGTGCGTCACCGGCGCGCTGGTCCTGCTCTCCGGTTGCTTTTTCGGTACGGAGTGGGCCGGCGCGACGCCCGAAGCGACGCTCAAGGCCGCGCTCGCCGCTGCGGCTATACCGATCATGGCCGGACTTCTCTCCGGCGGCGGGCTCTTTCTCTGGGAACGTGCCAGGACTCTCCGGCAGACCGGCATCCTCCGGGACGCACTGGCAGAGACAGGTGCGAACGTGGGACTACCGGCCCGTGACGGCCTGCACATCTACTACGACGCCCAACTCATGCTGCTCCGATCCGAGTACGAGTTCTTGAGGCTCCGCAGATCGGAGAAGATCGCGAAGCTCTTCGAGGGGAGCTTCGGGTTCACCCCGGAAGACGGGTTCGAGACTGGTCCGCTAAACGTATCGTCGGACGGCGACGGGATGCGACGGCTGCGCGAGAAGTGGGAGCGCAGGATCTCCACCCGGAGAGAATTGGAGATGCAGCCGCCGGAACTCGGCCTGAGAGAAGACCTCGCCTACCGCGTCTTCCCGCGAGAAATGACCGTGCCGGTAGAGCTTGCGACCCGCGCAGCGTACCTGGAGATCTCCTGCGACCTGCTCCGCAAGCGCTACGGCCGCGACCCGTTAAAGAGAGCAGCCTCGATGCCGAAAGAGCTCCGGCGCCGGATAGAAAGAGACCTGGGCGAGCGGGCGGCGCTTACCCGAAAGGTCCGGCGGTCAGAACCCGGAGGAGGATAAGCCCGGTGGAGACCGGCACGTAGCCGACCAGGGCGGTAACGAGCGCCGTCATGAAAGTAGTCCGGTAGACGGTTCGGATGCCGAGCCCCATCAGCACCATGAGTACGTAGGTGATGAGGAAGGCGTCCACGAGCGGTATCCAGGCGAAGACCATCAGCCCGTAGGCGTAAGCCAGCATCCGGTAAACCTCCCGGAGGTTCGACTGCTGGCCGACGAACGTCCGTATAGAGAGCAGGTAGACGGCGGCTACGAGCCCCACGGCGGCCGGGGCGAGCACGATGAACAGCAGCGCCTCAAGGACCGTAAAACCCACGACGGAGAGAGTCAGGTCCCCGAACACCGCGCCGGTGCCCAGCGAGACGGCCGCCCGCAGGATACCGGCCACCGCGCTGACGAGCAGGACGAATATAACCGGCTCTTTCAGAGGTCCTTCGACGGTAAAGTTACGATAGAAACTTCTCGGGTTGCGGAGGATGGCGCTTATGGCCGCCGTTCCGCTGCCGAGGGGATCTTCGAGCCTGAATTCCGGTGCTTTTGTGCTTGCTTTAGCGTTCGCTCTGGCGTTGTCCATGTTTGGATTATACATAGCGGGTATAAAGACCTTGCCAAATCTCCGGGAGAGACTTAGACTCAAAGTCCCAGCGGGGCAGTAAGTGGTATCGAGAGGTATCGTGGATGTTTAGATTTTGTGTGGCTCTAATACTCATCGTCGAGGTACTCTCGCTCGCGTTGCTCCCGCTCGTCGCGCCGGACGTAGTGGTTTTGCTGCTCGCGCCCCTGATCCTGCTGACCGTAGTCCTCGCGTTCGTCCTGTATCCCAGGTTCGGGAGCGTTTCTTACAGAACCTGGCAGCTTACGCCCGAGAGAATCGCCGCCTACAAGTCTCAGGACACGCCGGACAATACCGACCCCGTCTTTCTCTCGCGCTCCATCGTAGAGCGGGCAACGGAAATCCGCCGCGTCATGATCGACTCTCCCTCGGAGATACAGGTCGAGATATGCGCCCTGGGATACCGGGCCTGCGTGAACGACATGATCACCCTGACCCACCTCGCCAACGAAGAGTTGTCCGGCGCCGGTTTCCTGCGGCGCATGAGGCTGAAACGGGCCCGCCGCCGGGCGACCGAATCCCTCTCCGGCGCCCGGTCCGCCCTACCGCCGGGAGCCCTTCGCACCACCCACCAGGAGAAGCAATAAAGGAACAATAAAAAGCGGTTCTTGCCTGTTAGACGGCGTGAATCTCCCGGACTTCGGGGACCTCGCGCCTTATCAGGCTGTCTATGGCGTACTGGAAGTCTAGTTGGGAGAGCGGGCAGCCGCGGCAGGCCCCGATCATCTCTATGCTCACCGAGCCGGTCTCCTCGTCGCACTCGACGATCCGGGCGTCTCCGCCGTCGGCCTGCATCGCCGGCCGCACCTTCTCCAGCGAAGCCTCGATCCGGCTCCTCATATCTCCATTCTCGGACATCCAACGGATTATATAGGAGTGCCGACCGAGGACAGAGCAACCGTCGCCTTTTAACGACCGCCAAGCTAATCGAACCACGAGGAACCTATAATGGTCGGCGTAGTGTCAGGCGAACCGGAGAGGAGCCACGATGGGCGACTTGCTCGCCGACCTTATTCCGTCGGTAACCAATGTCGTGCGCTCCTACGGTTACGTGGGCCTGCTGGTTCTGATGGCTATGGGAGATATGTTCCTCCCCATCCCCACGCAGCTCATCCTGCCCCTCTCCGGCTTCCTGGCGAGCCAGGGCCAGCTTGCTCTGTTTCCGGCGATGGCGGCCGCCACTACGGGATCGGTGATCGGGGCGTTGATCGTATATGGCGTGGGGCGCCAACTCGACGACGAGTCACTGCGTAAACTCATCGGGCGGTTCGGAAGATACGTGCTGGTGCGCGAGTCGGACTTCGACAAGGCCCGGAGTTACTTCGAGCATCGTGGCCGGACGGCCGTTCTGGTCGGATGGATCATACCGGGCACGAGCAGCTTCATCTCGGTGCCTGCGGGCGTCGCGCGAATGCCGCTCGGAAGATACACGATCTATACCGCTGCCGGCTGCGCCGTATGGAACGTGGCGCACATCGGTCTCGGATGGGTTCTGGGCACCCAGTGGCGGCTCATCCGTGAATACGCACCCGTGTTCGAGTACATGATGCTAGCGGCCGTGGGAGCAATAGTAATCTGGTTCTTCTGGCGGCGTTGGAGAAAATATAGACGGTAGGACACGCCCCGATCTCCACACGTGGCGCATACATGAACATAGGTCCGTCCCGACGATAGTAGAATGGACCGGCAATAGAACTCATATCTCGGAAGGATGCGCGGATGGACACCCAAAGGTATCAGGATCTTCTAGTAATCGGGGCTCCCCAGCACGACGCGGCGGCCTATCATCTCTGCGGCTTTCTCGCGCCGGACCCGGTGATCTGTGCCCGGATAAACGGCAAGAAGTACCTGGCCGTCTCCTCTATGGAGTACGGCCGCGCGGAGAAACAGGCGAACGTGGACGAGTTGCTCTCCTTCGACGAGCTGGAGGTCAACCGTCTCGCCCGCGAACTGGGGAGCGGCGCACGGGCGTACGCGGCGGCGACCGCCGGCCTGCTCGAACGTCTCGGCGCGGAGAGTGTCGCCGTGCCTCCGACTCTGGGCGTAGCCTACGCCGACGAGCTTCGGTCTCGCGGAGTCGAAGTTTCTCCCGACGGCAAGCTCTTCGCCGACCTACGCCGGGCCAAAACGGAAGAGGAGATCTCCTACATAGAGAAGACCCAGCGCGCCGTCGAGACGGCCTGCGCCCGCGCGGTAGAGATACTAAGAGAGTCCGGGCCAAGGGAGTACGGAATCCTCCACTACGAAGATCGCCCCCTGACGAGCGAGCGGCTGCGCTCGGAGATAGAGATCGAGCTACTGAGGCACGGTTGCGCCGCCGACGCGGGAACGATAACCGCCGGTGGAGTCCAGGCCACCGACCCGCACGAGGAAGGGCACGGCCCGCTGAGGAGCGGAGAGGCGATCATCCTGGACATCTTCCCGGTGGACAAAGCGAGCCGCTACTACGCCGACATGACCCGCACGGTCATAAAAGGTGAGCCTAAAGAGGAGCTACGGAAGATGTACGACGCGGTCCTGGAGAGCCAGGAAACGGCGCTCGGCATGATCCGTGCCGGCGTAAACGGCAAGGACATCCACCAAAAAGTCTCCGAAGTCCTGCACGAGCGCGGCTACTATACCCTCGTCCACGACCAGATAGAAGGCAACCCTCTAAGAGAAGGCTTCATCCACGGCACCGGCCACGGCGTCGGGCTGGAGATCCACGAAGCCCCCCGCATCTCCCCCGCCGACGACGAACTACGAGTAGGCGACGTCGTGACGGTAGAGCCCGGTCTCTACGACCCGCAAGTCGGCGGCGTCCGCATCGAGGACCTGGTCGTCGTCACGGAAGACGGCTGCCGCAACCTAACGAAGTTCCCGAAAGAGTTTCGGCTTTAGGTTTCAGGTATAAGGCTTCAGCCGCCGGCTTCGGAGGATTATGGAACACCTGTCCGGTCAACGATCCTTGTAGGTCTCTCGCCATTCCCTCTGAGCCTCTTCAGGGAGCATATCGTCCCAGCGTTCCGCGAGGTGTGCGGGTATCTCGTTTCCGCACGCGGCGCAGGTAATGATTTGCAGCACGCCGGTCCACGGATCTGAAGAGTCGAAAGGCGGCGGACTGACCATCGACACGATCTCCGCTTCGCGCGAGCCGCATTCGGGACAGATGAAAGAGCTTTGCTCCTCCGAGTCCGGCATCTCGCACACCGTTCAGTCCTCCTCGCGGGAGTTGTAGATCTCACCTTCCGAAGCGGCGTATTCCCGGAGCACTGAGGCCGCTTCTTCACGGAGCACGTCCCGCGTCACGGAGATGCCGCGCTCTTCGAGCGATCGGACCCAGTCGGGCGGCTTGGCTCCTTCGTCGAAGCCGATCTCCTCGGCGTCCTCGCCTCGGGCCCCGGTGACGAGACCCCGGACGCCGGACCACGGCGTAGCCCCGAGGCACATGGCGCACGGCTCGGTGCTGGCTACCAGATCGTAGTGAGGTCTACCCGGTCCGCCGAGGTCGAAGTCACCCAAAGCCTGCTGGGCGACCATGATCGCCACGATCTCCGCGTGGGCGACGGAGCAGTTGCCGGTAGTAACCAGGTTGACGCCGGGCGCGAGCAACTCTCCCGTATCCCGATCGAAGATCGCCGCCCCGAACGGTCCGCCAGTTTTGTGTAACACGTTCAGCCGGGAAAGCTCGACCACGAGCCTCATCCGGTCCTCGGTCGCCGGGTACACGGCTCCGGGCTCTACAAGTTCTTCGATCCAGGCCGGAAGGCTCAACCTAACTTCTGGAAAGCGCACGTAAGACCTCCTTCTCGAACCGTGGCATGATAAGGGGTGTTGGACCGGCGATCAAGCGAAGCTGAGCAGAGGAGACCCGTTGGAGACCATAAACGTACCGGACGCCGTACAATTCTCCGAAGAGAAGATGCGCAAGAATAGCCTCTTCGACTCGCCGCACCTCTTCTGCGATACGTATTGCCTCCTACCGGACCAGGCCCAAAAGGTCCACGCCCACGAGGGCTCGGATAAGATCTACTACGTCCTCGAAGGGACTGGCCGATTCACGGTCGGCGAGGAGGAGCAGGATCTGACAAGAGGACAGGCCGTCATCGCCCGGTCCGGGGAGCCGCACGGCGTCCGAAACGATTCGGAGAAGAACCTGGTCCTGCTCGTAACGATGGCCCCGCCTCCCGCCTGAGATGGTAGCGAACGAGGCGCCACAGCCGCCGTACGTACTCCTCTTCGAAGAAGTTGCGCCGGGCGCGCTGCCGCTCGTGGTACTGGTGGACGACCGGGCCGCCGTTCCACTCTTCGACTCCGAGGATCTTGCGGAACAATTCATGGACTCGATGGGCTTCGGCGATGAGTTGGAGGCCGTAGAGGTCTCGAAGGGCGGTCTCATCCGGGCGCTGGAAGCCGTGCGGGAGCACGCCGGTTACGTCGCCCTAAACCCGCCGCCTGCTTCACGGGGCGGCATGAAAGTCAGGATGGGCGACCTGGGGGAGTTGATCGAAGCTCTCCAAACGAACCCCGAGGATGACTTGTTCAACCTCGGGGGCTAAAACTAGCTTATGCCGGGCTACTAGAACGAGAAGAAGCTGAACCGGCGGTTTTTCTCGAAGTAACGCTGGTGGTACTCCTCGGCCCGGTAAAACTCGGAGGCCGGGGTGATCTCGGTGGCGATCGGCTTCTTGAACCGCTCCTGCGCTTTCTCCTTCGACGCAATAGCGACGGACTCTTGCTCGGGGGTGTGGAAGAATATGGCTGAGCGGTACTGCGTACCGACGTCCGGCCCCTGACGGTTTAGCTGCGTGGGATCGTGGTTGCCCCAGAAGACTTCCAGCAGTTCGTCGTACGACACCTTCGCCGGATCGTACTCGACCTCTACCACCTCGGCGTGCCCCGTCGTACCCGCGCACACATCGCCGTAACTCGGGTCCTTTGTGTACCCGCCGGAGTATCCGGATACCGCATCCGCCACGCCGTCCATCTTGCGAAACTCCGCTTCGACGCCCCAGAAACATCCGGCCGCGAAAGTAGCCTTCTCCATCTTTTCACGCTCCATTCTCTGCCTACAAGGAGAGTCTAGCACGGGGTTTCGCTACGCCAGCGAATGGATTCGCACGTGAGATCTTTAAAGCGCCAGCGATTTCTCCATGACGAAGTTCGTCAGCCCGACGCCGCGTCGCCGTACCGTTTGCTCGCGCAACATGCGAAAGCCCTGCCGCTCGAAGAACGCGCGGGCGGTGATGCTCGCTTCGGTAAAGATGCGTTCGAGGCCGAGAGAGCGAGCCTCTCGCTCGACGGCCCGGTACAGAAATTTTCCTACTCCACGGCCGACGGCGTCTCCGCGAATGTAGAACATATCAAGGTGTCCGTCCTCTTCCAACTCCACAAAGCCCACTACCTCCCCGTCTTCTTCCGCGACGAGCGTTTTGCGCGCGGACATGCGCCGGTGCCATAAGGCCACGTCCGGGATCTCCGGGGCCCACGCTTCCACTTGCTCCTGAGAGTAGTCGGCGCGGTTTACCGAGCGGACCGTCTCGTAGAAGAGACGCACGATCTCGTAGGCGTCCTTCTCTTCGTAGTCCCGGATCTCGATCCCCGCCATGAGTCAGAACCCGACCGCGACCCCGTCGCTACGAGGATCAGCGCCGCCGGTAAAGCGGACGGGCTCTCCAGAATCATCGTACTCGATGCCCAGTCCGTGGGCGTTGCCGAGGCCGTACTCGTCCACGTAGGTCGTGTATCCGAGTGACGCGAGTTCGTCGAAGGTAGAGTCCGGGAGGCTCGGGTCTACCGCTAGCGAGTCTGGCTCCATGAAGGCAATGCGGGGCGCGGTAATGGCCTGCTGGACGTCCATGTCGTAGTCTATGAGGTTCATGAGCATCTGGGGCGTCGTCTGGGTGATGTAGTAGCCGCCGTGGGTTCCCAGTGCTGCGCGCGGCTTGCCGTCGCGCATCATGAGAGTCGGGGAGATGCCGGGGAGCCGGTATCCGCCGGGGAAGACTCTAAAGGAGCCATCCGTGGCATCGAAGCGGGAGTAGGAGATCGAGTTGTTCAACCAGATGCCGGTCCCCTCGGGCATGACCCGGCTCCCGAAGATGTTGCCCAAAGTTTGGGTCATGCTCACGACGTTGCCTTCTCTATCCGCCACGACGAAGTGGGTGGTGTGCCCCCGATTTCCGGCCTCCGGCGGCGTCGCCGATGCCAGTTCTACAGCCGCACTCTCCGACTTCCCGGAAGACGCCAGCGCCGGGTCTATGGCGGCTGCCTGTTCGGACCAATAACTTTCGGAGAGGAGCGTATCCAGGGGAGTCGGCTCCACCTCCGGGTCTACGGCGTATTCCTGGCGTTCGTAGTACGCCTGCTCGGTCACCTGCGCGTACAGATCCAGGTAGGAGGTGCTGTTGTGTCCGAGTGAGGCCGGGTCGAATTGGCTCATAACGCCCAGGCGGGTGAGCGAGTTCCAGGAGGTGTTCGGCGGGGGCGCGGTCACGACCCGCCGGCCGCGGTAGTCCACGCCGATGGTCGGCTTCCACTCGGCTTTGTTTCTTTCCAGGTCGTCCGTGGTGAGAAAGCCGCCGTTCCGCTGGGTGGCGGAAGCCATAGCCTCACCGAGCTCGCCACCGTAGACCGCCCCTGCGCCCCTCTCGGAGATGAGGCGCAGGGAATCTCCCAGGTCTTCTTGCACCAGGGTTTCTCCGGTCTGTAACGGCGTTCCGTTGTTGCTGTAGATCTCCTGGGCGTGCGCGGGGAAGTTGTAGAACTCGGAGGAGATCCAACCGGCGTTCTCTGCGTTCAGTACAAATCCATCCTCAGCATATCCTATGGCGGGTTCCAAAAGCCGCCCCCACCCGAGGCTGCCGTACTCTTCCCACAGCGCCTCCCAGTCGTTCACCGCGCCGGGCGTGGAGATAGACGCGGCTCCCGAACGGTTATCTATGTATCCCGGCGTCGGAGGATAGAAGACCGAAAGGTCCAGCGTTTCGGGGACCCTACTGGACGCGCCCAAGTACCGGGTCTCGCCGCTCTCAGCATCGTAGATCACCGTCGCCCCAGACCCCCCGATGCCGTTCATCATCGGCTCCACGACCCCGAGCGAAGAAGCCACCGTCACCGCCGCGTCGAAGGCGTTGCCTCCGTCGGCCAGGACCTCGAGTCCCGCCTCCGTCGCCAGCGGGTGGGCGGAGCTGACCATCCCGTTCTCTCCAACCGCCGGGCTCGTCGCCGTGCTCTCGCTCCTGGTATCTCCATCGGGGTTCGGTAGGGCTTCGACGGCTGCGGACGTGGTCTCCGGACTGGAGGGCCCGGTAGAGGTCTCCCCTATCGTCTGTCCCGCCGACGAAGAAGTCTGAGGAGTGGAAGAGCCGCCGCCTGTAGTCGTCCCGCCGGTCACGGGGGTAGTGGTTCGGGAGGTGCTGGAGGTGTCGTTCTGCTCGGCGGATGGCGCGCTGCAAGAGAATAGCAGGCCCAAAGTCAGCGTCAGCAGTAAGATCCTCACCGGGAGCCACCCTTCCAAATTCAAGCATACGACGCGACGCGCGAACAGCGCGAAGACCGATTGTACCGCGTGAACGATGGCCGCAGATGGAACTTTACGGGAGCATCGCGATCAAAAAGCCTCCCGATGTGGCATTATTGGGTGCCATGATCGGTGACATGAAGAAAAATTGGGAGCGCTTCAGCGAGAGCAAACCGGGGAGCCGCTTCAAAGAGCGCTACGAGCGCCGTCAAGAAGACGAACGAGGGTGGACCGACCCGAGGCGGCTCTTCAACGTGATCGTGGGAACCATACTCGTCGTCGGGAGCGCCTTCTTCGGGTGGGCGCCCGGCCCCGGAATGCTCACCTTCGTAATAGGGCTCGCCATGATCGGCGGCGAGTTCCTTTTCGCCGCCCGTTTTCTCGACTGGTCCGAGATACATGGGAGAAGGTTCTGGAAATTCGTCACGAAGTTATGGCGCTCCTCCATCGCCGGGAAAGCGGTAGTCCTGTTGTGTGTACTACTCTTGATCTCCGCGACCGGCTACGTAGTCTACCGGCTGTTCTTCAGCGGCTAACGAGCCTTCCATAGACCTTCACGAAGGCCGGGAAACCCGCCAGACCCAGACTATAAGCGCAACTTGCAGCGGCAGCCGCGCCCAAAGAAGCGCCACCCACCACGAGGGCTTTCCGGCCTCTCGCGCATCGAGCAGCATCTGCAGGTTCGCCGGCCAAACCGCGACGAGTAACAGGATGAGCCCTATACCGGCGGCGGAACGGGTACGTTCGGGAAACAGCCCCAGTCCGCCCAGGATTTCCAGGGCGCCGCTCAGGTAGATCAACTCGCGGTGGAGCGGCAGGTACGGCGGCAGGATCCGCTCGTAGGTCTCCGGTGAGACGAAGTGCAACGCTCCGGCCACGACGAATATAAAGCCGAGCAGGATACGAGATACGTTACCCAAGTACGTAGCCGGCCAGGACGCTCTGCACTTCGTAGATGTTCAGGTTCTTGTTGAACTGCTTCTGTATCGGCATGGGACTGCCGGAGATCCAGATCTTCAACTCCGCGTCGAGGTCAAATTGGCCGGCGGTCTCGACGCTGAAGTGGGTGATGCTCTTGTAGGGTAGGGAGTGGTACTCTACCTTGCTGCCCGTAAGTCCCTGCTTGTCCACGAGTATGAGCCGCTTGTTCGTAAAGACAAAGAGGTCCCGGATCAGGCGGTACGCCTTCTCGATCCGCTCACTTCCCGACATAACCTGCGAGAAGTCCTCCTGAATCTCGGAGACTTCGATCTCCGAGGCATTTCCCATCAACCCGTCTAGCAACCCCATCGCTTCTCCTCCCCGGCGAGTTCCGCCCAGAACGCTTACGCCAAACATCTTACCGAACGATTCCGCTCTACGCGGAACCTGCGCGAAAGATAAGGTCCGCCGGAACGAAGATGCTACTTGGGAACGAGCGCAGAGCCCTGTAGACTCCGGATGATCCGTGGAGCGACTCGCCGAAGGGAGAGGCCGTGACCGCCAAACCGGAACTGCCGATCATCCCGTTCGCCTCACGTGAGGACTGGAAGACATGGCTCGCCGAACATCACGCCACTTCGGACGGATTGTGGCTCAAGATCTCCAAGAAAGGCTCGGGCATCGCGTCCGTCTCCTACGCGGAGGCCCTGGACGTGGCTCTTTGCTACGGCTGGATCGACAGTCAGAAGGACCGTTTCGACAAGGATTACTTCCTGCAACGGTTCACCCCGCGCAAGCCAAGGAGCAAGTGGTCCAGGATCAACCGCGACAAGGTCACGAAACTTATCGCGGAAGGCGGGATGAAGCCCGCCGGACTGCAGGAGATCAATCGGGCCAAAGCCGACGGCCGGTGGGACGCCGCCTACGAATCCCAGAGCAACGCCACAGTCCCGGAAGACCTGCAGCGCGAACTGGACAAAAACCCGGAGGCCTCAGCGTTCTTCGCGTCGCTAAACAGCGCGAACCGATACGCGATACTGTACCGAATACAGGACGCCAAAAAGCCGGAGACGCGGGCGCGGCGGATCGCGAAGTTCGTGACGATGCTGGCGGAGCGGAAGAAGCTCTACCCCTGACGCCGCACGGTCGATCAGATGATTTCGTCAGTCCAGCGTGTAACCCAAGAGGCGTCGGCCTACGAAAGCGAAGCCCCGAATCAACCACTGCGGCGGCTTGACCGGTACATCCGGCCGGTACTCTTCCGCGGACATGGACATGTAGATCAAGGAACGCGGGTCTTTCGTTCCCCGGATCTTCCCCGCCCGTGCCAGGCGGTCGAGGGTCTCCAGGTGCTTCTGGAAGCCTAGCGCGGGCCGATGCACGTTGAGGAAACGCACCGGCGCACCGCTCGCGTTGCGAAATCCGTGGATGACTCCTCGCTGCACCACGAGCGATTCTCCCGCCGGCACCGCGTTCCACCGGCCGTCGCGGAACACCTCAAGGGTTCCTTCGAGGACCCGGTAGGTCTCCTCCTGACCGGGGTGGTAGTGGATCATGGTCCGGCTACCCGGCTCTGCCGTAACGTCCATCTCGACGTACTCGCCGTCCGTTGTCTCCGCAGGGGCGGTGATCCTCGCCTCCAGCCCAAAGACAGAGCGAAGGTCGAGCGTCTTCTCCTTCGATTCACTCATCACGGCATTTTCTCCTTTCCCCGGTCGCGACCGGGATTATCCGCGCCCACCGATCCAGCACACCAGCATGTCCTTCAAGACGCCTTCGGCCTCCGCCTTCGCCACGCCGTGCCGCCGGAACGACTTGAAGACGGAGAAGTCGAGGAGCGAGCCCACCGCCCGCACGGTAGTTTCGTCCACCCGCATGAGACACAGCGCCTCGCGCGCCAGCCCTTCACGCACGGCCCTCATCCCGGCCTCCCACTCCTGGACCGCGGGGAGCCGACGCTCCCTGGGGCCGACCTCCATGTAGGGCTCAGCCCGCTCGTAGAAGTCGAACATCTCGGAGACTAGCCGCCCAACCCTCTCCTCTACGGTCCGGGCGTCGCCGAAGATCCTCGCTGCGTCGTCCATCGAAGGAGGGTCGGTGATGGACATGATCAAAGCGCCGCAAGCCGGCACCAACTCCTCCAGCGAAGGGAAGTGCTTGTACACCGTTGCCACCGAGACATCCGCACGCTCGGCGATGTCTTTCCACGAAGTGCCGAACACGCCTCTCTCCGAGTGGAGCCCCAGCGTCGCCTCCAAGATCCGGCGCCGCGTCTCCTCCGTCGCCTCCCGACGCCTCTCCATGCTGTACTTCCGTGGAGCCAACCATCACACCCCAATTTAATTAGATATATTTTCTATCTAATTATTCACAGATCCACGAGCCGTTGTCAAGAGGGACGGCGCTCGCCAGATTATGCGGTAAACTCTAAACTGTGTGGCCGCGCGGCGCGGCCTTTTTCGTTGCTTTGATCCCAAACGCGCGTTTCGTAGCCCGAAGACGTGGTGGGCGGGATGCGTCAGGAGAGACATGGACTACCGGAACATCGCCATTATCGCGCACGTGGACCACGGCAAGACGACGCTCGTGGACGGCCTGCTGCAGCAGACAACCGAGCTGCGGCACGGGCAGGCGTTCACCGAACGGGCGATGGACTCCAACGTGCTTGAGCGGGAGCGCGGCATCACCATCCTCTCCAAGAACACCGCCGTGGAGTACGGGGGCGTCAAGATCAACATAGTCGACACTCCCGGCCACACGGACTTCGGCGGCGAGGTCGAGCGCGTGCTGGGCATGGTGGACGGCTGTCTCCTCCTGGTAGACGCGGCGGAGGGTCCGATGCCCCAGACGCGCTTCGTGCTGCGCAAGGCGCTGGAGCTCGGCCTCAAGCCCATCGTGGTAATCAACAAGATAGACCGGATGGACGCCCGCCCCGAAGAGGTAGTGGACCTGACCTTTGACCTGATGGCCGACCTCGGGGCCACCGACGAGCAGCTAGACTTCCCCGTCCTGTACGCCATCGCCCGCGAAGGCAGGGCGTTCAAAGACGTGGACGCGCCGCGCGACGACATGCGGGAGCTATTCGAGACGGTGCTAGAGGAGATCCCCGGCCCCGACGTGGACCTCGAAGCCCCGTTCCAGATGGTCGTCACCAACCTGGACTACTCGGATTACCTGGGGCGCATCGTGGTCGGCCGCGTGAGGCGCGGCAAGGTGCGGCGCGGTGAATCCATCAACCTGATCCACAAAGACGGCACGATGACGCGGACGCGCGTGGCGCAGCCCTTCACGCACCTGGGGTTGGCGCGCATCGAGGCCGAGGAGGTCGGCGCGGGCGATATCGTCGCGCTTTCGGGCATAGAAGCCCAGATCGGGGAGACCGTCGCCGACATCGAGAACCCGGAGGCTCTGCCGATCATCACGGTGGACGAGCCGACGGTCAGCATGGTATTCCAGCCGAACACGAGCCCGTTCGCGGGCAAGGAAGGCCGTTACGTCACGAGCCGCAACCTCGCCGAGCGTCTCACTCGGGAGATCCAGACGAACGTCTCCCTGCGTGTCGAGGAGCTGCGCCCGGACGAATTCGAGGTCTCCGGGCGCGGGGAGTTGCACCTCTCGATCCTCTTGGAGACCATGCGCCGCGAGGGCTACGAGGTACAGGTCGCCTCGCCGCAGGTCATCATCCGCGAGATAGACGGCAAAAAGCACGAGCCCTTCGAGCACCTGGTCATAGACGTCCCCGAAGGCTTCGCCTCGACCATTATCGGCACGCTCTCCGGCCGCAAGGGACAGCTAATAGACATGGAGCCGCAGGGCTCGCGCACCCGGATAGAGTTCAAGATCCCCTCTCGGGCACTCTTCGGCTTCCGCACCCAGTTCCTGACTATGACGCAGGGCGAGGGCATAATGAGCCATGTCTTCGACGGCTACGGCCCGTGGGCCGGCGACCTCAAGACCCGCCAGAACGGCAGCCTCGTATCGAGCGAGACCGGCAGCGCCTTCGCCTACTCCATCTGGAAGCTCCAGGAGCGCGGCGAGTTCTTCATCCCCCCCGCCACCGAAGTCTACGTCGGCATGGTAGTCGGCGAGCACAGCCGCGAGAGCGACCTCAATATCAACGTCTGCAAAAACAAGAAGCTAACCAACGTCCGCTCCGCCGGCGCCGACGACGCCCTGGCACTCACCCCACCCCGAAAGCTCTCCCTAGAAGACGCCCTCGAATACATCGGCGACGACGAGCTAGTGGAGATCACCCCGGAGTCCATCCGCCTGCGCAAGAAGGTCCTCAACCCGAGTATGCGGAAATAACTCCCTTAAGCTACAGAAGTACCTGTCAATAACCCGCTGGACACGGCAATTAGCAGAAAGATTAGCAGAAAGCTTAGAAGTATAAGTTCACGGAGCAGGTTGCACTGTATCGTATTCGCTTGTCTCGACTAAATCTAGTAGGTATTGGAATCTTCGCGCAACGTGCTGATTAGCGCACTTGTCTATTACATCTTTGTCGAATTCTAATGCACGCAAATCGTCACGAATCAGTTGAGCAGACTCGCCAATGAAGTCCTCTATCAAAGGGGCTGCAGTGTTGCTATAGAAAACATTACGTATGTTTCCGTACCTTGTCCTACCACCAAGTTCACCAATGTAAGCTAACACGAGCCACTTGAGAATCTTCCTTTTTTGCTTCGATGGGCAAAATTGCAGCCCACCAATTTCATCAAAGGAGCGCAGAAGTTCTCCATGCTCTTGATAGCCAGACCAGTGAGCGCCAACCTTCTCCATTTGAGCATAAACATCTTCATAGACGTCAGCTATTTGCGCTTGCCGCAAGTACGGAAACGCACCAGCGGCAACAGCAACCTTAGCGTGTCTTCTGTCAAGCTTATCTCGACCGATACGTTCTTGAAACCAGTTCGCAACTTTCAATTTGACCGAGTTTTGCACCAAAGGCCCTAAATTGAATAGAAAGATGTATGCATTTTGTTGCACAATATCTGGCTGTTCTCTGTCCAGAGCGATACTAACAAGAAATTTACAAATGTCTTCTTGCCGTGACTGAGGTGCGCTACCGAAGTCCTCCACAAGAGACTCAGCTGGTGCAACAGGTGTTGACTGTTCGATTAAATCTTTGACATCAGCAACCTTCAAAAGACGGATTGGGTCAACCGCTAGAACTACCTCTACACAAGTCTTGAATATGTAAACGCAGTCTTCCACCCCAGCTTCATATTCGTTATCTTCGTGTTCAAGATCTTTACGAATCTCATAGCAACGAGATATGCGTCGCCATTCTGGACGGGAAAGCAAGCCAATCCGATAAGCCAAGTCGATCAGCTTTGATGTCGAGTAGTTTTCAATGTCTTCTGCTTTGGTCAGAGTTGGCAAACCATGTTGTTTTGCAGCATCTGCGGCAATATCGATACCGGCGATCACTACTTTTTCTCGAAGATCGTGCATTGCAGCGTTGAACAGCCTTTGACACGCACTGCTAGGATCAACTTCTAGGAGACGGTGAACCCTAACAATGAGATTTTTAGCTTGCCAAGCAGGTCTAACTTCATTAAGTAAGGCTGGCGCTTCTGACGCTTTTACAAGCTCGGCATTCGGACGCGGAATTATTTCAGAATTATCCATGAAATTTTTATTGTAGACTCCCAATTGATCTCTGTCATGTTCTTAGCATTGTGCAATCCATTCAATTATTCTGTGGAAAGGTTAGTGTGTCCGCTCGCTCGGTGATGTGGCTCGGACGATATTGTCGCTGGTAGAGGGCGGCGAACAGGATGGATGATTAGCTTTCCACCGGCTCGTAGTGGAGCACGAGAAGTTGGCCGGCCTCCAGGGCAAGCGAGGCGTAGGCTCGGCCTTCATCGTCCAAAAACTCGACCTCGAAGACGCCGGGGGCAAGAGACTCTACGACCGTACCGACCTGTCCCCTGTACAGGCCGCGTTCCGGCAGGTCTTCGGTCAGGGCCACTACGTCCAGGATGTCTATCGTTTCCTTCATCTCTCTCCTAGAGAATCCAAAGGCTCGTGAGCCTTTCCTTAAAGCGGATGGTCCAGACCGCGACGCACGAGCCGCAAACTAGCGTAGACGTCCTCGGTTTCGAGGTCCGGCATCTCTTCGAGTATCTGCTCGACTGAGAGACCGTTAGCCAGAAGATCCAGAACATCGGTAACCCGGATACGCATTCCGCGGATGCAGGGCCGACCTCCGCACTGTTCCGGGTCAACCGTTATGCGCTCCGCTAATTCCGCCACGACATCAGCTTTTTGTTTTAGACTCTACCGCTTCGGCAAGAACTTCTCGAAGGCTTGCTCGTAGGCCGGCTTCGGTGAGTTCCTGGCAGTTGACACCGGGGATCTCTTCGATCCAGCCGATCCACCAATGACCGTCCTGCTTCAACACCGGTGTGTATTCAGCGTTCATAAGCAGAGTGGGCGACATTCTCGCCCCTCCAGGTAAACGCATCTACCCACAGCTCGCGGTCTCCACGAACGCTCCTTCCGCTTATCGTAGTGGAAGATAACGGACCTGGCCTTCCCACTCGCCTTCTAGGCTGTACTCTGCCAGAAGTAGGATGTCGTCGATGGCCGGCCCGATCGGCACGCTGCGACCAACCTCGAAGACACCCGGCATCAACTTTTCTTCTCGGACGCGTTCGTAGGCGTAGTGCGTTATGGTGGCTACATCGTGCGTAAGCAAAACCCTTCCAGTACGTGCCGCCCACTCAAGTATTTCGGGATCTTCTGCTCCGGATAGTCCCGCATCTTGAACGCGGACTATGTCGATAGCCGGATTGCGCCGCACGATACCGCGCAAGATATCGTTATTGAAATTTTCGTCGGCCGCCAGGCGCTGCATTTGCCGCGCTGTTATTGGGTGCGTCGCGCGAGCAAGCGCTCGCGTAACCCGGTCGGGTCAAAGCGGACTTCGTTCTCTCTCCGCACCTGCGCACCCTGTGAAAGCCGACCGTCGATGTAGGTGTCTACGTCGGCCCTATGTCGAAGGTAATACCCGATGACCGCGTAGACGTCCGCTAAGCGTAGCGTAGGGTACTGCTGCGAGATCTCCTCCGCAGTCGCACCTTCGTGGAAGGCGGCGACAACCGTGTCGAGTGTGACCCGCGTTTCGCCAACGCGCACTACACCGTCTCGGCTAGTCGCTAGCGGAACTCGCTCTGGTTCGACGGCTAAAGACACTATACAAACCTTTCGAAGCTATTAAGTCCTTTAAGCTTAAACTATCTTTCCGAATTGTCCCACTTACACCTTCATCATCTTACTGGCGGATCTCCTCTAGCGCGGCCAGCCGCGCTTCGTAGGATTGCTCCTGCCAGTAAGCGAAATCGGTCGGCTGCTCTTTAAGAGCGACTTTCCGCACTACTTTTTGTATAGGTTTTCTATCCATAGTTTGCCCTCTACGGCTATTTTACCTCTCCGCCATCTTCCTGGCCTCGGGCAGCCTGTACGGCTATTTGCCGCGCTTCTCAGAGAACTGCGGCGCTCACCACGTGGCTTTTGCGTTGAGGCGGACGAACTCTACGTGTTGCTCGTACTGGTCGAGGACGTCGTCTATTAGCTGGCTGTAGGTGTAGCCCATCACGTCGTAGCCCTGGCCGCCTTCGAGCAGGTGTACGTCGAGCCGGTAGTAGAAGTCGCCTTCGCGCATGGAGCTGTCCCCGTACACCGGCATACGGGCCTCCCGCGGCTCAACCCGGTATATGAACGGTGATTCGCCGTCCAGGTCCGCCACGAGCTCGACGTAGTAGTGATCCGCCTCGTTCGTGCCGTCGCGCACTTCGACCTCTACGCCGTGCTCGCGCATCTCTGCGCCCACTTCGTTGAGGGCGGGCAGTGCGATCTCAGAGAGGAAATCGGTGGTTTTCTCGTAGTTCGGGAAGCTCATGCTGCGGCCCAGTCGTTGGCGCCAGGTCAGCTCGATGGCCCGGTCGCCGTTGGAGTTGGAGCTGCGCCCGGAGAGCCGCGCGGGCATGCTGTAGCGCCGGCTGTCCTCGCGGTGCGCCTCCACGCGCAAGGCTTTGTAGAGGCCGAACATGATCAGGATCATCACAAACCCGAACGGCAGGCCCATAACTATGGTGGCGCTCTGGAGCGCTCCTATACCGCCGACGAGTAGCATCGCTATTGTGAGTAGTCCGGTGGCTACGGCCCAGAAGATCCGGACCGGGTTAGAGGCGTCGTCCCGGGGCGTCTTGCGGTACGAGGTGAGGTTGCCCATCACCAGGGCGCCGGAGTCGGCGGAGGTTATGTAGAAGAGCAGACCGCAGAAGGTAGCGATAGTGGCGACTACCGGGAAGAAGGGAAACTGTTCGAGAAGGGTGTAGAAGCCCTGTTCGGGTTGGTTCATCGCGGCCTGGCCGAACTGCTCGTTTCCGTTCCTGACAAGCTGGATCGCGCTGTTGCCGAAGATCGAGACCCACATCAAGATGTACAGAAACGGTATCGTCATCGTCCCGGCGACGAACTGCCGGATGGTGCGACCGCGTGAGATCCGGGCCAAAAACAACCCGACGAAGGAGGCCCAGGCGATCCACCACGCCCAGAAAAAGAGTGTCCAGAAGCTGAGCCACTCTGTCGGACGGTCGAAGGCGAACGTCTGCATCGTGAGGCTCGCAAAGTTGCTCACGTAGTCCCCGATGTTGAGCACGAACGCGTTGAGCAGGAAGATGGTCGGGCCGGTAACCAGGACGAAACCTGCCAGCCCGAGCGTGAGCCAGACGTTCAGTTCCGAGAGCCGCCGGATGCCCCTCTCGACCCCGGTGACCGCCGAGATCGTCGCGATGGTGACGGCGAGCACGATGAGCCCGACCTGCGCGGTCAGGCCTTCGGGGATGCCGAAGAGCTGTCTCAGCCCGAAGTTCAGGAAGACCACCCCGATGCCGAGCGAGGTGGCGATGCCGAAGATCGTACCGAGCACGGCGGCGAGGTCTACCCCGTGGCCCAAGGGTCCGTAGATGCGGTTGCCGAAGATGGGATACAGCGCCGACCGGATGCTCAAAGGCAGGTTCATCCGGTAGGCGAAGTACGCCAGTGCTATCCCCATCAGCGCGTACATCGCCCAGCCGGTGATGCCGTAGTGGAAGAGCGTCCACACGGTCGCTTCCCTGGCGGCGTTTAGCGTCTCGCCCTGTCCGGTGGGCGGGGCGAGGTACTGCGTAACGGGTTCGGCGACCGCGAAGAACATCACGTCGGTGCCGATGCCGGCGGCAAAGAGCATCGCGGCCCAGGAGAAAGTGCTGAACTCCGGCTCCGAGTGTTCCGGCCCCAGCTTGATCTTCCCGTACCGGGAGAGCGCCAGGAAGATGATAAAAGCCAGAAAGACCGTTGCGATCAGGATGTAGAACCAGCCGAACCAGTTCGAGATCGCAACAACTAGCACCCCGAGCGCCGAGCTGGCCCCCTCCGGGCTGATGATCGCCCACAACGCGATCGCGAGTATCGCCGCCGATGAGCCATAGAAGACGACCGGGTTGATCCGGGTGCGGGCTTCCATGTTCTGTTCCTCGGGTACTCCGTCCTCGGGTGGTCTGGTGTCGCTCATAATGATGCTCCGTTCCCTGTCACGTTGCGCGGCTCGCCGGGCGTCCACGATGGGTTGTCATCAAGATTCCGGTAGTAAAGCACATCCGCCAGCCAGGGGCAGGTATTTCGGCTTCCCGACAAGCATTTTTACGGCGCTCGGATGCTTCCGACGCTGGAAACCATTGCGCGGACTTCGTGATCCGGAGAACGTCATTGCATTTATATATACCGGTAAGTATAATTAAGCTATGTCCGAAAAAGCAGCGCACACGAGGGACAAGGGGAAGACGCGCCGGAGGTTGCTGGCCGCCGCCCGCGAACTATTCTACGGAGATGGCATCCACGCTACCGGGGTCAGCGCGGTAGCCGAGAGGGCCGGGGTGACCAAGATGACCCTCTACGCCCACTTCCCCTCCAAGGGAGATCTCGTGACCGCGTACCTGGAAGATAGCGACCGGCGCTGGCAGGAGCTCCTTGAGGAGAAGCTTTCGGGGCATGAGGACCCGCTCGACAAGCTCTTGGCTGTCTGCGACGCCTACCGGGAGTATTTCACAACCAGAGAGATGCGGGGTTGCGCCTTCGTCAACTGCGCCGCAGAGTTTCCCGACCCCGATCACCCGGCGCGGCGCGTGATCCAGCAGCACAAGGCCGGGGTACGAGAGCGGCTCCGGGGTCTCGCCGCCGAGGCCGGTGCGGAGAACCCCGCGACGTTGGCCGAGCGTCTATTCGTCGTGCTAGAGGGCGCATACGTCGCCGGCGCCCTGGAGGTCGACAGAGGAGTGCTCGACCGCTCCTGCGCATTCTTCGCCGACCTGGTGCAGTCAGCCGTCCGAAACCAGACCCGTTCGTGAAGCCGGCAAACGTCCTGGCGCAGGAGGGGTGACCTTTGCAGCTCTTCGGCAGGCGACGTTACGTGGTGCTGGCGTTCGCCTTGCTGGTGGTTTTCTGGGGATCGGCGTTCTCGGTAGTGAAGGTCGGTTTGGAGTACTCGCCGCCCATGATCTTTGCCGGACTACGCACCCTGATCGGCGGCTTTGCGATTCTGCTCGTGGCGGTTGTTTGGGGTGGCGATCCGCATTTGAGGCGCGACTGGCGGATCTTTCTGCTGCTCACGGCGTTCAACGTGGTCTTCTTTTTCGGGTTTCAGACTCTGGCTATTCTGTATCTGCCGTCCGGGACAGCGGCGGTTTTGGAGTTCTTGCAGCCGATGCTGGTCGGGTTGCTGGCGTGGTTGATCCTGGGAGAAGCGCTCTCGGTCGCCAAGATCGCTGGCCTCGCGCTGGGTTTCTTGGGGATCGTCGCGGTGAGCGCGGGGAGCCTCTTTGGGAACATATCTCCGGTAGGCGTGGCGTTCGGGACGGGCTCGGCACTCTCCTGGGCTTTGGGCACGGTCTTTTTCAAGCGGTACGAGACGAGAATCTCGACCATGTGGGCGGTTGCGATACCGTTCGTGATCGGTGGAATTATGCTGACGACTTTTGGAACAATTATAGAGTCCTGGTCGGAAGTATCCTCCACGGGCACGCTATTCGCGAGCCTTCTTTACGTGTCGCTCGTCGAGATAGCGCTGGCGTGGTTGATCTGGTTCGGTCTGATACGAGCCGGCGAAGCTAGCCGCGTCGCAGTTTACGTTTTCTTCGTGCCCCTCGTTAGCATCGTAGTTGGGACGATTTTTCTCGACGAACAGCTAACGACTTCGCTATTGATCGGAACCATTCTAATCATCACCGGCATCTTCGCAGTAAACCGCTCATCAACCGGAAAAAGCAGGCCCACGAACTAGACCAGAGATGTTCCCGAAACTGAACTACGGGAGCATACGGGCTTTCGACCAGCGTAGGCTAGCGTCGGAGCAATCTGACCCAGGCGGGAAAGGAAGTACACACGAGGGCGAGGATCAGCATTCCGCCGAGCGATTTCCGGCTGCGTATGTAAGAGAATAAGCTCCAGGAGAGCACTATCCACACGAGCATGTTCGCCGAGGCTACGGCGTAGACCCAGTTTGCGAACTTGTGCTGGTCGCCGAAAAATCCCATCTCTTCGATTTCCGGGTAGTGAGTATTTTCTTCCATGCGGAAGCGCAGCAGGATCACCGGCAGGAGGTTCGCGGAGATCACACCTCCCGCCCACAGCGGCAGCGCCAGAGGACCTTCCCGTCGGCCACGGAGCAGGTACGTCAGCAAGATGGTGAGCAGTACGTTGCCGGTGGCGCCCGCGTAGACGGGCAGCGGGAAGCGGCCCATGTCGCGCAGGTCGTCCATCTCGTTCAAGCGTTTGGATGGAAGATCGGGCATAGGGCTTAGTTTACAGCGAAACGCAGAGAAGCGACGGGGCTCCGCTTGAACGAAGCCCCGTTGTGGGTCTGCAATGATTGTGGAGGGTGGCTATCCGGGGATGAAGTCGAACTTGTCCGGGTGTGGGCCGGTGCGGCCGTCTTCACCCTTGTCGAGGTTGGTGATCTCCTCCATGTCGTCCTGCTCCAGCTCGAAGTCGAACAACTCGAAGTTTTCCTGTATCCGCGACGGTGTCACCGACTTGGGGAACACGATGTCGCCGCGCTGGATGTGCCACCGCAGCACGACCTGAGCCGGCGTCTTGCCGACCTTTTCGGATATTTGGGTGATGGTGGAGTCTTCGAGCACGCCGCCCTGGGCGATCGGGGACCATGCCTCGGTGACGATCCCGTGCTCCTGGCCGTAGGCGCGCACCGAGTCGTTGGTTAGGTAGGGATGAACTTCGATCTGGTTTACCGCCGGGACCGTGTCGGTCTCCGAGGCGAGTTGATCCAGGTGTTCCGGCTGGAAGTTCGACACGCCGATGGAACGGGCGCGGCCGTCGCGCTGGAACTCTTCCATAACCTTCCAGGTGGACACGAAGTCACCGTCGTAGCGCGTGGGCAGCGGCCAGTGGATGAGGAACAGGTCCACATAATCGTAGCCAAGCTCCGATAGCGTCTCGTCGAATGACTCACGGGCGTCATCGGGATCGTGGAAGCTGTTGTTCAACTTGCTGGTGATGAAGACGTCGCCACGTTCGAGGCCGGAAGCGCGAATCCCCTCGCCTACTTCCCTCTCGTTGCCGTACATCTGCGCGGTGTCGATGTGGCGGTAGCCGATCTCGATGGCCTTGCTCACCGCTTCAGCGGTATCTTCGGGATTTATTTGGAAGGTTCCGAAACCGAGTTGCGGGATATTGTTGCCGTCGTTCAGGTTAATGTCAGGTACTGCGCTCAAAGCGATCTTACTCCTTCGCTATCGTAACCGTCTGTCTGGCACAGGTACGATATTACCCTGCCCGGCCCGTAGCAAAACTGTCGGGCATCTACGCCTCTGTCACCTTGCGGGCGTCAAGCACAGAATGTCAACGAGAGTAAGGCGCCATGACTTCCGAAAACATCGGGAAATGCCGGCGATCGAAAGTTACGAGGAACAGCTCGGCGACCGAGATCACGGAAATGCTCAAATCCGATACGAGACCTTCGAGGTACTCTACGGCCTTCTCCCAGCCTAGCAGGTACTCGATCAGCACATCGGTGTCTATGAGCAGCCGTTCTGCCAAACGCTATCGCTCCGCTACTTCTTCGCCTCGTTCGTCGAACTCCCCACGCAGCGTCTCGAAGTCGGGTAGATCCGTGCGATCTCTCCACATACCCCGCGCGCCGCGGAGAATCTCCCCCCGGTTTCCCTCCTGATAACGGGCTATAAAACCATCCACGGCCTCGCGGATCAACTCGCTCTGAGAACGCCCGCTCCGGCCCGCTATAGAAGCCAGAGCCCGGCGCTCCTTTTCGGTCAGGTAGATCTGTGTACGCTCCATACCAGCCTCCGATGTATACGAGCGATGTATAACATATCTCTCGGAAATACTGTCAGCAGCACGCTTACAAGGTCTCGTCCATTACCCTTTTTGCTGCCCGATGCCACTGGATCACGGAATTATTCGACAGGACCTTAGGATACGCTTCTGCGTACTCCAGGAACCAGCGCAACATACCATCCCAATCCTCCAGTTCTCCGGGCGGATGTAGCCGCCATCCTAGCTCACTCAACGTCCAGTTCATCTTTGCGCTATTGCGAGCCATGGAGGTCGTTACCCAGTTTGATTCGCCGTCCGCGCCTCCTCTTGTGACCGGTACGAGGTGGTCTATGGTAGCCCCAACTTCCCAGAACGCGGGATGCGTCACGGTCGTTTTCCAGTTTGGATGGTAAGGGAACTCGGTTGGCAGCACGGTGGAGATAACTCTTAGTACGGGAGGGTAGATCAATCGTCCTCCTGTATAGCGGTCGATAAAACCATCCCGCAAGAACACGCGCGTCGACTGCTCTGGACCATACCTCCGCGTCGTGACTTCCTCGGGCGCGAACGGATACTCTTGCTGGAGCGTGCGAATCGCCGTTTCAGGATCGTCTGCGGCAAGTAGACTACAGACGGAGGCAACAACGATACTCTTTTCATCTACCATGACTCACACTTTCTCAGGACCTCTCGGAGGTCTGAAGGGAGCTTGGCTACCTCTCCGTCATCTTCCTGGCGTCCAGCAGATCATCCAACTCTTCTTCGGAGAGGTCTGTCTGCTCGCGGGCGACTTCGCGGATGGTGCGGTCTTCTTTGTAGGCCTGTTTGGCGATCTCGGCGGCCTTGTCGTAGCCGACTTCGGGAGCGAGGGCGGTGGCGAGCATGAGTCCCTGTTCGACTAGTGCGGGACCGCGGTCGGTGGCTTCCAGGCCGCTGACGCACTGGGCTGCGAGGTTGGTGGCGGTGGTGGCGAGCAGGCCGATAGATTGGAGCAGATTGAGGGCGATTACCGGCAGCATGACGTTTAGCTGGAAGTTGCCGCTCTGCCCGGCGAGGGCGACGGCGGCGTCGTTGCCGATGACCTGCGCCGCGACCTGGGCGGCGCTCTCGGGGATGACCGGGTTGACCTTGCCGGGCATGATGGAGGAGCCGGGCTGGACTTCGGGCAGCGAGATCTCGGCCAGGCTGGCGCGCGGGCCGGCGCCGAGCCAGCGGAGGTCGTTGGAGATCTTCATGATACTCACCGCCACGGTCTTCATCGCGCCACTGGCGAAGACGCACCCGTCCATCGCGCTCTGGGCCTGGAAGTGGTTCTCCGTCTCCCGGACCTCGACGCCGAAGCGCTTCGAGAGCTTTTCGCACACCCGCGAGGCGAACTCCGGGTGGGTGTTGACGCCGGTTCCGACCGCCGTGCCGCCGAGGGCGACTTCGGCCAAGTCTTGCTGGGCTTTCTTCACGCGCTGGATACCGCGTTCGATCTGGCCGGCGAAGCCCTGGAACTCCTGGCCCAGCCGGATCGGGGTGGCGTCCTGCAGGTGCGTGCGGCCGGTCTTGACCACGTCGTCGAACTCCTGCGCCTTCTCCGCGAGCGCGTTCTGGAGGGCTTCCAGGCCTGGCAAGAGGTCTTCTTTTATGGAGATGAGCGCCGCCAGGTGGATGGCGGTCGGGATCACGTCGTTGGATGACTGGCCTTTGTTTACGTGGTCGTTTGGGTGGACGGGCTCTTTGGAGCCGAGTTCGCCGCCGAGGATCTGGATCGCCCGATTCGAGATGACCTCGTTGGCGTTCATGTTGGTAGAGGTCCCCGAGCCCGTCTGAAAGACGTCGAGGACGAACTGGTTGTCGAGTTGCCCGGAGACGACCTCCTCCGCCGCCTGCACGATGGCATCTTTTACCTCGCCGTCAAGGTTGCCTAGCTCGTTGTTCACCACGGCGGCTTCCAGCTTGATCGCCCCGAGCGCCTGGATAAAGCGCCTCGGGAAGCGGATGTCGCTTATGGGGAAGTTGTCCAGGGCGCGACGGGTCTGGGCGCCGAAGAGGGCGTCGCGTGGGACCTGTACCTCCCCCATCGAGTCGCGCTCTACGCGGTGCGGAGTCTCGTGCGAGGTATCGTGGCTCATGTGTGTCTCCTTCTATCGAAGCCTCTCCGGAGGCGTCATATAATCTGTAAGCAGAACTGAACGCATTATACGGGAGGCAGACTTGGATACGCTGCAACACACGCTGAAGGAATGGGCCGTCGCGGTAAAGGCGCTGGAGCGCGGCGACACGGCGCTCGTCATACGGAAAGGCGGTATCCGGGAGAAGGCTTTCGCCGTACAGAGCACACGATTCCTGCTCCTGCCCGGCTACGAACACCAGCGGCCAGAGCTACTGAAGCCCGAACACCGGGGCTTGATGGATGAGATCCCCGACCGCTCGGACCAGGATTCCCTGATTTTCACTTCATTCGCCGAGGTACACGCAGCCTATGAAATCTCCGGACCCGAAGCGCTCGAAGCCATAGACGCGCACCACATCTGGACCCCGGAGTACGCCGAGAGCCGTTTCAAGTGGCGTCCGAAGAAGCCGCTTACCGTGCTGATACTGCGGACCTACCTGCTCCGAGAGCCAGTCGAGCTTCCTTATCTTGAGAGCTACGGCGGGTGCAAGAGCTGGATCGAACTGGAAGAGTCCGTTTCCACGGAAGGCGCGCGTCCCGCGCTGGACGATGCTGAGTTCAGGCGGACAACTTCGCCGGTCATGGAGCTGCTGGAAGAACAAGAACCCGCGCCGGTTGGCTCGTAAGGTAGTTTCTTGTCAGCGATAGAGACAAAAGAAGGCATTCTCGAACGTTCAGGATGCCCGATCCACTACTGGATCTCCGGGCCGGAGGACGCGCCTCCCGTGGTCTTCTCACACGGCGCGATGATGGATCACCGGATGTTCGACGAGCAAGTCGCCACCGTCGCCGAACGTTACCGGGTCATTACCTGGGACTTGAGAGGCCACGGGAGATCCCGCCCTATCGGCGATATTGGAGAAGGGCTTCTGATACGCGACCTTCTGGAAGACCTTGTGGCCCTGATCGACCACCTCGGGTACGAGAAAGTCTCCCTCGTCGGCCAATCACTCGGCGGGCATCTGGCGCAGGACGCGGTCTTTTTCCATCCGGCGCGGGTCACTGCCCTGGCTACCGTGGGGTCTTCCTGCAGCACGATAAAACAGCCTAAACTGGGCAGTCTCGCCCTGCGCCTCTCGCCCCTTATGTTCAAAGTCTGGCCCGAGGACAATCTCCGGGAGCAGGTAGCCAAGAACATCGCCGTAATGCCCGAGACTCGGGCTTACGCCCACGAAGCGATGCGGCAGTTGACGAAAGAAGACTTCATGAAAGTCTGGAACTCCGTTACAAGCCTCCTGCACCACGAGCCGGGGTACAGGATCGAACATCCGCTGCTCATCACCCACGGCGACCAGGACGGGGTCGGGAACATAAAGAAGATCTCACCTAAGTGGTCCGAACGAGACCCGAACAGCCGTTACGTAATAATTCCGGATGCCGGCCACAACGCCAACCAGGACAATCCGGATTTCTTCAACCGGGTACTGTTAGAGTTCCTGGACGAGCATGCGAATGGCGCAGAAGAAATAGAGCAAACGAAAGGAACCTGACGTGGGAGCAGCCGCGATTCCGATAGTCCTGGTCTTCCTGCTGGTCTTTATGAGCTGGCGGATAGTATTTTCCTCGAACAGAGACCTCATGCGGGCGAAGGCCTGGGGACCGCTTCTCCGACGGGCTACCCCGTTCTTAGTGCTGACGCTCATGGCTTTGAGCCTTTTCGTGGTCCAGAACTACCGTACAGAGGGCGTGCTCACGGCCTGGGCGGCCCTATTCGCCGGGGCGGTGATCGCCTCTAACCTGCTCTCCATGCCCGGCCCCGAGCGCAAGGCGAACAAGGCTTTCCGGAAGGGCGATTACGACGAGGCGGCCAACCAGTACCGCAAACTGGTCGAGGAACAGCCTCTCGCCCGTCACAAAGCGTTCCTGGGAGCCGCCCTCGGCGCCGGCGGGCACAACGAAGAGGCGCTCGCGGCCTCCTCGGAAGCCATAGAGCAGGACTCCCAGTACGGAATCGCCTACTACAACCGGGCCCTCATACTGCGCCGCATGAACCGCAAAAGCCGCGCCGCCAAGGACCTCAAGCGGGCGATGGAGGCCGACCTCCCACGCCGCTTCCGGGGCAACGCCAAGGGACTCCTGGAGGAACTCAAGAAGTGAACTTCCTGTATCCGACGCTCGGGGCCCTCGCAATACTGGCGATCTTCACGTTTTTCATCGGACGCCAGAATCGGGACCTGCTGCGCGTCCGGGCCTACAGAGAGTACCTGTGGCGTCTGATCCCGCCTCTCTCCACCGGAGTATTTATAGCGGGCCTGCCGTTTATTATGGACATAGCGACCGTGGAGAACGCGGCCACGGTACTGCTGGTCTACCTGAGCGGGGCGGCGATCCTGACTATCCTTATGGCCCGCGCGGTGGCCCCGGAAGAAAGACTCGCCGGCAAGGCTTTCCGAAAAGAAGAGTACGAGAAAGCCATATCCATCTACCAGGATCTCGTCGAACGGAGCCCGCTGCCCCGCTACTACTCGGCCCTCGGCGCCTGCCTCGACGCCTCCGGCGACCCCGAGAGCACCCTCGACGCCACAGAGAGGGCCATAAAGCTGGATCCCAAACTCGGCATCGCCTACTACAACCGCGCCTCGGCCCTCGCAGCCCTCGGCCACAAATCCCGCGCCCGCAGCGACCTCCAGACCGTGTTCCAGGTAGACTCCGGTCGCACCCTTCGCCGCGCCGCCGTCGAGGCTATGGAGATGCTGGAAAAGAGCTAGTCAGCGACTCAGCTTTTAGCTACATACCCGAAGTACGCTTGCCCCGCTCGAGAGCCTTCTCACGCTCGTACCAACGTTTGCGGTCTAGCTCATTCTCCCTCTGGCGAGCATCTGCGTTTAGCTCATCGCTGTAGGAGTTCAGCCGGTCCAGGATCTTCTGACGCTTCGTCTTCTTTTCCTTGTCCACCACAGACGCCTCCTACGTCAGCTTATGCCACACATTCTAGCCAGAATACGGAGGATACGAGGTTTCTGGCTAGAATGGCCGAGCTACCTGACCGCTTTCTGGATGTTCTCTTCGGCGCCTTTGATCTCTATCTTGCCGTCGCGCACCTGGGTCTCCCAGCGAGATTGGGGGAATACTGCAGGTCCGTTCAAAGCCTGTCCGGTGCAGAGTTCGAAACTGGAGCCGTGCCAGGGACACACGACCGTATCACCCTGACGCTCACCCTCGGCGAGCGGACCGGCGAAGTGGCTACAGACACTTGAGATGGCGCAGATCCGGCCATCGGATAGACGGCTGACGAGCACGTCCGCGCCATCGAGCGACACCAGGCGCATGCCGTTTTCCGGCAGGTCTTTCTCGTCCATAACCGGGGTAAACTCGTCGGGGCCGGCCCACTCGAAGACGTTTCGGTTTACGCGCAGCCCGTAGTTGTAGGAGAGCTCTCCGCCGAGGTGGGCGGCGGTCCCGGCGATCGAGAACCCCGCGAGAAATGCGAGCCGTCCGGCGTTCCTGTGGCCGGAGGCTCGCAAAAGGAGTGAAGCAATACTTAGAGCGAGCCCGGCAGTGTTGAGCAGTCCGTGGGCCATCCCCATCCGTCGGGACCCACCGCTCAGATAGCGCCAGTCGGAGAAGCCGGTTACGGCGGCGGCTATACCACCCAGTATCCCAACGGTAAGCGAGGCGTCGGCGGCGTTTCGCATGGCGCGGGATCCGGTAACCACATCCAGTCCATCGAAGGTTATGGCCGCGCTCCAGGCCCCCATAGGCACGTCCGTGAGCGCCGGATGCAACGGCAACTCCATCGGCGTGCCATCCAGGACGTTACGGACACCCATACCTCCCGCGTTCACGGCATCCTGCACTTTCGGCTGGATCGCCTCCGCGACGTCATCCAACCAGGGCATAGCCTCTATTATGCGCCGGCTGATCGTCTGTGACCCCATTATCCCGCCTCTCCTTCTCCGCCTGCGAACTTCTCAAGAGAATTATGCCATGCCTTCTCTTGGCACGAACCTCAGCCCGGCGACGTTTCGCCCTCCGTGGAGACACCCTCGGCGGTTTCTTTCCGGTCTTCGTCTCTCCCAAGCGTCAGGAAAGCCAGCCAGTGCGCCACCAGGATGTACAGATAGAGTGTGAGCGCCAGCGTCGCAACGACGGTATCATCCCCACTCCAGAGGTTGGGCCACTGGGCGGGTATGAACTGCAGGGCCAACAGCAGTAGCGCTAGGAGAAACCGGCGCCGCGCCAAAAGCAACAAGATTCCGGGGCCCAGAAGCACCAGGTAATTGTTCCAGGCGATGGGCGAGGCGAGGAGCGAGGCCGCGACCATCGCCCACAAACCGCCCTCCGAACCGTCCCGGACCCAATAGGCGGTGAGAACCACGAGTCCTATTCCCACCACGTATGCCACCGGAAGCATCCAGGGCCACGTTGCCAGAGGCTGAGTAAACTCGTTCTCGGTAAATAGCCGCAAAGCCGCCGATGGGAGCGAAGCGTTATCCCAGAAGGCCTCCAACTCAACCCCGCGAATTACCTCCACGTACCTCAACGTAGTCCGCGGCCCGAGCACGAGGACCCCGGCCAAAGTCGCTACCGCACCGGAGGCGACGGTCGCGCCGAACGTGTCCCACCGCCGCCGGAACAGCGGCCACAGGACCAGGGGCGCGAGCGAAGGCTTCAAGGCGAGCACCACCCCGAGCGCCACGCCGGAGGCCAGGAAGCTCCCATGACGGTCGGCCGTCCAGGCCGCGACCAGCCCCAGGGCCAGCACCGGATACATCTGCCCGAGCGCGAAAGTAGCCAGAAGTGGCGACGAGATGATGAGCATCCCGGTCCCGATCACCGCCCACGCCGCCCGCAGCCGTAGATCCTCCGCCATCCAGGCCAGATACCCTATAGTGGTAAACAACGTGACGAGTACGAAGAGCCGGTAGGCGTCGATAGCCTCCATCAAAGCGAAGGGCGCCATGAGAACGGTCCAGATCGGTGGGTTAAGGTTTACTAACCGCGCCCCCGCGTCATAGATATCCTCGCCCCTCCACATGGCGAGCGCGGACTGCCGGAAGCTGTCGAAGTCCGCGTGGATGTCCATCACATCGGTCGAAATCCTCTGCAGAGTCTCCACTCCGAAGCGCACCTGAAGCACGACTGCAAGGACCATGACTCCCGACGCCACAAGCAGCAACGTCCCACTCAAGACCCAAGCGCCCCATCCTCCGACCTTACGCAAGCTAACAGACACTCCCAAGACCAAAGAAGTACATACCGGACATCATACGCACCCAAGACGAAATTCTCAGCTTTGAACTAGATTGGGGCAGGCGGACAAAGAGGCCGGAGCGATGCGGAGAGGGGGGGATTCGAACCCCCGATGCCGGGATTACCGACATAACGGTTTTCGAGACCGCCGCATTCAACCGCTCTGCCACCTCTCCATCAACGAGTTTATACACCGAAGCCCGTCTCTTCAACCGACACACTCCCGATCCACACCCCGAACGGAATTCCAAAAACCTTAAACTCCAGCTTCACTCTATCGAAGGGCCAATGGCTATCTCGAAGAAACACCAAGATCTAAGGTTTCCCCTGTGCGAATAGGCTTTTTACCGTCAAACCCCGTCGCGCGGCACAAAACATATCTCTGAATATCTAACCTTCATGTTTAAGTTCACGTCAATAAAAACGCGCGCTAAAACCTCCGGGGTGTGCGCCAAACAGGCGATTTGGACGTTGGATCTGCTGTTCTACGGGTAGTAGACGCGGGTGTGTATACTTGACGCTCCTCTTTTCTGCGTAATGGGAGTCTTTGATACGGGCTCGTGTCTGACGTTGGGAATCGAGATGGGCTGGTTGGCAAAATTTTGAGTGACATCACGGAAAAATCCGGGTGGACAGCCCGACATTACGCGGTCTTTTCCGTGTTGGTGGCGGTTCTGACAATCTCCCTGAAGTTTGGGGCCTACCTCCTCACAGGCTCGGTAGGGTTGTTCTCGGATGCCGCCGAGTCGGTCGTAAACCTGGTCGCTGCCGTGGCGGCGCTGTGGGCATTGACGCTGGCGGCCCGACCACCGGACGAAGAGCACGCCTTCGGGCATAACAAGGCCGAGTACTTTTCGAGCGGGTTGGAGAGCGCGCTAATTATCGTGGCGGCTGGCTGGATCGCCTTGACGGCCTGGAACCGTTTGATGGACCCGCAACCACTCGAAAACGTGGGGATAGGTTTGGGTATTACGCTCGTGGCCGCGGCCGTCAACGGTGGCGCAGCGCTGGTTATCCTTCGTGCCGGGCGGCGACTGCGTTCGATCTCACTCCGCACCGATGCCCATCACCTGTTCACCGACGTGTGGACCTCTATCGGAGTGGTCGTAGGCGTGGCGTTGGTGGCGCTGACGGGCTGGCTCGTGCTGGATCCCCTGATCGCGCTGATCGTTGCCGCCAACATCATCTGGATCGGGGTTCGTCTCCTGCGCGACACTCTCCAAGGTCTGCTCGACCGCGCCCTGCCGGAGGAAGACCTGGGCACGATCTCGAACGTTCTCGCCCGCTACGAAGACGAGGGGATCCGGTTCCACGCCGTCCGCACCCGCGCCGCCGGACAGCGCAGATTTATATCTATGCACGTGCTCGTGCCGGGCCGGTGGACCGTGCAAGAAGGGCACGACATCTCGGAAAAGATAGAGAAAAGCCTGGGCGAAGAGCTACCGGGGAGTACATTCTTTATCCACATCGAGCCCTCCGAAGACCCGGTCTCCTTCGCCGACCAGGATCTGGATCGCGGTCCCGAGGAGCGCGGACAATAAGAAGGGCGGACTCCGAAAAGCCCGCCCTTCAAACCACTTGTAGAGGCGTACGTTAGTTAGCTACATTTGGAGTAGCCGCAGGAGTGGCAGACGACGCAGCCTTCCTGCTTGGTAAGAGAGCCCGAGCAATCCGGGCAGGCGCCGATGATCGGCAGTTCACGGGTCTCGGCCTTCTCCTCGACGAGGTAGTGTTCGCCCATCGCCTTGGCGACGCCGTCGGGGACGGAGAGGATCGCGTTCGGGCCGAAGCCGGCCGGGTGCCCGTCCTGAATGCCGCGGAGCTGGTTGATGACCTCGGCCGGCGCCGCGCCGTGGGTCATTGCCAGGGAGATCATACGCCCCAGAGCGTCCGAGAAAGCAGCCGCGGTGCCGCCGGGCTTACCCAGGATGACGAAGCACTCGCGCGGGCCAAACTCGTCGTCGTTCATCGAGACGTACAGCGGGCCGTGGCCGGTCTGTATCTTCTTGGTCACCCCGGAGAGCGTGCGAGGCCGGCCGTTGCGGGCCTCCGCCAGCGAGACGTGCCGGATCTCCGGCTCGGGAGCCGGTGCAGTTTGACCGCCCTGCGTGGTCTTCCCGGTGGAGAGGACCTGGGCGTCGCGCGAGCCGTCCCGGTACACCGCGATGCCCTTGCAGTTCGTGGCGTAGGCCTGCATGTAGGCGTCCTCCACGTCCTTCAGCGTCGCGTGGTTGGGCAGGTTGATCGTCTTGGATATCCCCATCGACGTGTACTTCTGGAACGCCGCCTGCATCTTCACGTGCCACTCGGAAGAGATGTCGTGAGACGTTACCCACGTGCTCCGAACGTCCTCCGGGACCTCCGGTATTTCACGGACGCTGCCGTGCTCGGCGACCTTCGTCATCAACTCCTCGGAGTAGAAGCCGCGCTCTTTAGCCAACTTCACGAACTCCGGGTTGACGTCCGGCATCTCCATGTCCGCCTGACGCCGCATGAACGCCACAGCGAAGAGCGGCTCGATACCGCCGGAGCAGCCGGCGATCATGGATATTGTGCCGGTCGGGGCGATCGTCGTTACGGTCGCGTTCCGCACCCGGTCGCCGCGGGCCTCGTGCCGCGAGCCCTCGAAGTGCGGCATGACGCCACGCTCTTCGGCGAGTACCCGGCTCTCTTCCCACGCCTCGTCGTCCACGAACTTCATTACCTTCTCGGCGAAAGCGAGGCCCTCGTCGGAGTCGTAGGTGATGCCGAGCTTTATGAGCAGGTCGGCGAAGCCCATGACACCGAGGCCGATGCGCCGGTTTCCCCGGCTCATCTCGCCAATCTGCGGCAGAGGATAGTTGTTCATCTCGATTACATTGTCCAGAAAGCGGATCGTGGTGTGGACCGTCTCGCGCAGGTCGTCCCAATCCACGGAGCCTTCCCCGACCTGATCCCCCGGCACGAAAAAGCGCTCCAGGTTGATGCTCCCGAGGTTGCACGAGTCGTACGGCGGCAGGTGCGCCTCAGAACAAGGGTTCGTAGACTCTATCGGGAACTGCGGCGTCGGGTTGTCGTCGTTGATCTTGTCTATAAAGACCACGCCGGGCTCGCCGTTGAGCCACGCGCCCTCGATGATCTGGCGGAACAGCTCGCGGGACCGGACCGTCCTGATGACCTCGCCATCGCGCGGATTCTTCAGGTCGAAGTCCGCGTCTTCCTTGACGGCCTCCATGAACTCGTCGGTGATGGCGACCGAGATGTTGAAGTTGTTGATCTGGTCGTTCTCTTTCTTGCAGGTGATGAACTCCTCGATATCGGGGTGGTCCACCCGCAGGATGCCCATGTTCGCCCCGCGCCGGGTGCCGCCCTGCTTGATCTTGTCGGTCGAGGCGTCGTAGATCGCCATGAACGACACCGGACCGCTCGAAACGCCCATCGTGCTCTTGACCAGGTCGTTCTTCGGCCTCAGCCTGCTGAATCCGAATCCCGTACCGCCGCCGGACTTGTGGATCATGGCCTGGTGCTTGAGCGTGTCGTAGATGCCGTCTATAGAGTCCTCGACCGGCAACACGAAACAAGCGGAAAGTTGCTGCATCTCGCGGCCCGCGTTCATCAGAGTCGGGGAGTTGGGCATGAACTTCCGGGAGAGCATCATCTGGAGGAACTTCTCCCTGGACTCCTCGTAGAGCCTGTCGGCCTCTTCGCCCTCCTTAAAGCGGTACTCGCCCTCGGCGATGTTGGACGCCACCCGGTTAAACATCTCTATCGGCTCTTCGATAGCCTCGCCAGCCTCGTTCTTTTTGAGGTAGCGCTTCTTGAGAACGGCGAGCGCGTTCTCCGTGATCTCTATACTAGACAGCCGATTGCGATCCACTTCCATAAATCCTCCCCTGTATTCTACTGCGGGTTTTGCTCTATCCCACTACTTGCTTTGCTTGACTACACTATTTTCTTGACTACCTGCTAACTACCTACTCCAGACCCGGCAAGCTTGACCAATTCGGACCGGAACTGGTCCACATCGGTGTACTGCCGGTAAACGGAGGCGAACCTGAGATACGCGACCATATCGAGCCGGCGCAAGCGTATCAGAACCATGTCCCCGATACGCCGCGAAGTGACCTCGTGCCGCCGGCGATCCCGCAGCTCGGCCTCGACTTCGTCCACTATTAGCTCGACGTCCTCGTTCGATACCCGCTGCTTGGCGCAGGCTTTCATCAACCCCGCCTGCAACTTCGCTCGATCAAAGGTCTCCCGCTCCCCGTCCCGCTTGACCACCATCAGCCGTAGCGGCTCCCTGCGCTCGTACGTGGTGAACCTCTTCTCGCAAGATAAGCACTCCCGCCGCCGGCGAACCGCATCCTTGGTCTCCGAAAGCCGCGAATCTATAACTTTTGTATCCTCGAAATCGCAGTATGGGCACTGCACCCTGGTACCTCCGTGACCTCAACACTACATCTGGTAGATAAGAAACCTAGCACACCACATTTTCGGTTCGCAATACCCCTTAACTCAACCTTAACATCAGGTTAATACTGTACGCAGCCCCGAAAACCCGCATTATCAAGCGGATTATCGACCGCTCAAAGTATCACAAACTTTTTTGGCGAAAATTTTCGGAAAATCTGAAAAATAGCGAAAATCCCGCAAAAAGGGCACCTTTATCTTCGAGTTCAGACTTCATACTGGACTCTTACTTTAGTCTAAGCAATTTATGCTACTTCCATTATATCTAACCTTAAGGCTTAGGTATATTTGTAACTCAAGTCTCACTTGCGACCTATAAATTGGTTAGTTTAAAGCTTTCTGCGGCGCTTTTTGAAGAAGTCGCGGAGCAATTCCGCAGCCTCGGCCTCCAGGAGTCCGTGTTCGGCTTGGAAGTTGTGATTGAGCCGGGCGTCTTTGGGGAGATCGTAGAGAGTACCGGCGAATCCGGCCTTCGGGTCTGCCGCAGCGTAGACGAGGCGGGAGATACGGGCGGCGTAGGCGGCCCCGGCGCACATGGGGCAAGGTTCGAGGGTCGAGTAGAGTGTGCAACCGGTGAGGCGCCAGCTTCCCAGACGTTTGGCGGCTTCTCTGAGGGCCAGGAGTTCGGCGTGGGCGGTCGGATCCTGGGTTGCTTCGCGTTCGTTGGCGGCGACGGCGAGGATCTCATCGCCACGAGATACGACGGCTCCGACGGGCACCTCTCCCCTCTCCGAGGCTTTTTTGGCGAGTTCGAGGGCGCGGCGCATCATGGTCAGGTCGCGCTCTTGTTCGGGCTGTACGGGCTCAAGGTTTCCGGGCACGCCGCCGATAATAACAGCGATAGCCTCGCATGAGGCGTGTTATACAGGAGTGGCTTCGAGATCGGCTTATGGAGGGGTTTTTGCAGCGCCAGGTAGAGAGTCTCGTTGATGTAGGTGAGGTATACGGTAGGCTGCGCCGGGTCGTAGCGCGGGTCATTCAGGATAAAGACGATGTCGTCGATCTCTGTCTGGTGGCCCTGCTGGCCGGTGGGCACGTATTGTTGACCGACGTTCCGGGGGTCGGCAAGACCACGCTGGCGAAGGCTATCTCCTCGGCCATAGCGGCTGATTTCTCCCGGATACAGTTCGCTCCGGACCTGCTTCCGGCGGATATTACGGGGACTAGCGTATATGAGCCAAGGGAAGGCAAGTTCAGGTGGGTAGCGGGGCCGGTCTTCGCGCCGGTCTTGCTGGCGGATGAGATCAACCGCGCCACTCCCCGTACCCAAAGCGCGCTGTTGGAGGCGATGGCCGAGGGACAGGTCACGGCGGACGGCGAGACGCGGCCCCTGCCGCAACCTTTCTTCGTGATCGCCACGCAGAACCCGCACCAGTTTCACGGCACGTATCCGCTGCCGGAGGGGCAATTGGACCGGTTCATGATCTCTACCAGAATGGGATATCCGGGACGGCGGGCGGAGGTAGGGATCGTCCGGGATCAGATACAGAACCGGCCTCTTGACGGTATAGAGCCCGTCGTCGAAGCGAGAGAGATAGCGGTGGCCCGAGAGTTGGTGCGCGGGGTGCAGGTACATGAAGAGGTGCTGGACTACGCGGTCGGGATAGTCGAAGCAACCCGACGGCACGAGGCGGTTTCCTTGGGCGTATCTCCTAGAGGATCCATAGGTTTGGTTCGTGCGGCGCAAGCACGGGCCGCGGCCCAACACCGGGACTTCGTCGGCCCGGAGGACGTCAAGGCGCTCGCCCCGTACGTGCTGGCGCACCGGATCAACGTTCGCGGCGGAATCTCGGGGGCGACGCGCGAGGATGTCATACGCGAAATCCTGGAATCGGTAGCTCCCCCGGCATGACGTTCGACGCATGAAGAGGTTCATCAAACCCGCTTTTCTAGCCGTACTCGGTGGTTTGCTGTACCTGATCGCAACCAGCTCCGGCGCGGGATGGCTCTACGTGGTAGCCGCCGCAATTGGCGCTACGGTTCTAATATCCGCGCTCGTGCCGCTATGGAACGTGCGGAACATCGAAGTGGCACGTCGAGCCCCGACTGTGGGCACATCCGGCACGCCTCTTCCCTGTTCCGCAGAGATTCACAACACGGGCTGGTTGGCCCGACACATGCTGGAGATCAAGGACGATTTCGCCGGCGACACCGGCAGTGGGATAGTAACGCGCCTGAGACGCGGCGGCTCCGAGAGCTTCGACTACACAATAGAGAATCCCCGACGCGGCATCTACGCCGGCGGCGAGGTAACAGTGGAATCAGGCGCTCCTTTCGGGCTTTTCTTCGGCAGAAGCCGGAGACACGTTCCATCGAACGTTGTGGTCTACCCTCGCACCTTCGAGGTCTCAGCCCTGCCTCGACCGGAGATCGCCTCGGCCGGTTCGGTCGAGAACGAAACTAAGTCCCTCCGTCGGGGCGCGGGTGGAGAGTTCTGGGGCGTGCGGGAATATCGTCCCGGAGACCCGGCGCGTCTCATAGCCTGGCGCCGGAGCGCATCCAGCCTCTCAAGCGGGCGACTTACCGTGATAGAGATGTCGCAGGAGCAGGACTCTCCGCTCATCCTCTCTCTAAATCTGGACCACCGCGCCCCACGTACCGTGCTGGAGATGGAGATCTCCGCGGCGGCCTCGTTGATGATGCGAGCCCTGAAGGAAGGGCGCGAAGTGGTGGCGGACGCCGGCCCGCAACGTATCCCGTTTCCGGAGAACCTGGATCCGGACAGCCTCCTTACCTGGTGTGCGGGCCTCGAACCTTCTCGCGCACCGGAACTAGCCGCGAGCGTGGAGATCCTACCGTCCCTGAATGGAGTCCGAACCTCTGGGACGGATACGATAATCCTCGTCTCGTGCGCTGACTTCGCCGGTCCGGGAGTGTGGATGACTAAAGAGGAAGAGCGGGAGTTCGTGGAGCGGATGGATGCGGGCGGACGTCGCGCGGTGGTGTTGGGGCCGGACGTCCGGGAGCCCTGGAGTTTGTCGTGAGACTGCCGATGATCACACTGCCCACCAGGCCCAAGCGTCCACCAGAAGATTCTATCGAGCTTCGGGCGTGGGTGCTGGCCGCCATACTGGTCGGGGAGGTCGCAGTGCTAACGAGCGGCTACTTCGACGTGGCTACCGCTGTACTGGCGCCGCTGTTGACGGTCGCCGCCTTCATAGTTAGTTACTATCGTAGGCGGGAGAAAAACTACCTCATAAAGACCTTGCTCGCGTTCGGGGCGCTGGCGGCGCTGGCGATGTTCTTCCGGGAGATCCTGTCGTCACTGTACGATACGCGGGTGCCCCTGGCCCGGCTCTTCGTGTGGGTACAGGTCCTGCACTCCTTCGACCTGCCGGCCCGCAAAGACCTCACGTACTCGCTGGTAAGCGGGCTCATCTTGATCTCCGCCGGCGCCGTGCTCTCGACCAGCCTGTGGTACGGTCTCTTCGTCCTCGCCTTTCTCGTCTGCGCCCTGGGAGCCCTGGCGCAAATGAACCTCTCCGAGGCCCGCGAGCGTTCTGGCACGGGGACTTCGAGGAGCCGAGGACTTGCGTGGGGTGTAGTCTTGCCGGGCTTTTTAGCGGTGGTCGCGGTCGGGATGCTCTTTTTCGCGCTCCTACCCCAGCGCCAGAACATGAACCTCTCCATGATGCCGACCTCGGCCTTCGAGAACCTGCGGGGCAACTTCACCGGCGGCGTGGACAACCCTTACTATAAGCCGCCGCCGGGTGGAGACCCGTTCACCGGGCCTCCCCAGGCCATCTCGCCGGACAGCTATCACGGCTTCAACCCTTACATGGACCTCCGCAGCCGGGGCCGGCTCTCGGATGAGATCGTGATGAAAGTCCGCAGTGAGGAGCCGGTCCCGTACCGTGGGGTAGTCTTCGACGAGTACAACGGCAAAGGCTGGGAGCTCTCGGCGGACGACGAAGAGCTTGAGACGCTCACCTCCGATGGTCCGCGCTTCGACATGTACTCTTCCCGCAACGTCGGGCCGGCGCAAGGGAGTTCTCGCCAGGTCGCCCAGGTCTACTACGTCGAACGCGACGCCTCGAACGTCATCTTCGGAGCCTACACCCCGGAGACTATATTCTTCCCCACGAGCACCATAAAAGCGGATGAGTACGGGTCCCTCCGCGCCCCGTACCGAATCCCCGAAGGCTCGACCTACTCGGTAATCTCCCAGGTCCCGGACAACTCCCCCGAACAGCTCCGTGAGGCAAGCACGGCCTACCCGGACGGAATCGTCGAGAAGTACACGGAGTTGCCGCCGGAGGGCCTCGACCGGACCCGCGCCCTCGCCCGAAAGCTGACCGCCAACACGACCAACCCCTACGACGCGGTAGTCAAGATGAACGACTACCTGAGAAAAGAGTACGCCTACGACCTCTCCATCCCGCCCCAGCGCGCAAAGATGGACTCGGTGGAGTACTTTCTCTTCGAAGAGCAGCGCGGCTACTGCGAGCAGTTCAGTTCTTCGCTGGCGGTGATGGCCCGGTCTCTGGGAATTCCGGCCCGGCTCACGACGGGCTACGTCTCCGGGGAATACAACCCGTTCACCGGCCTCTACGAGGTAAAGGCCTCCGACGCCCACGCATGGGTAGAGGTCTACTTCCCCGGCCAGGGCTGGGCGACATTCGACCCGACCCCCGGCTTCGACTCGACGCCCTGGCAGTACGAGGCGGCGGGCAACCTCCAGGGCGGCAAGGTCTTCGGCTTTCTGGCGGAGAGGACCGGAGAAGCCCTGGCCCCGGCTGTCGGGGCCACCGGTACGCTCATGCGCGGCGTGGCCCGCCTGAGCCCGAAGAGCATAATCATCGCCGGGGCTTTGTTCGGCGGGATCTCCCTGCTCATCGCCTACTCAAAAAAGCACCTAATTCGTCAGAAAGTGTCGCCGGATCAGCGTTCGGTAAAGGTTTCCGATGCCCGGATCTACAGCCGGTACGGAGAGATCGCGGCCGCCCTCGAAGAAGCCGGTATCCCGCGCGATCCGCACGAGACCCCGGAGGAGTACGCCCGCCGCTACGCGGACGAGCTAGGTAACCCGGAGCTCGCCCGGCTCGGGGAGATCTACCTGTACGCCCGCTTCCGCGACGCAGTGCCCGTGGATCTAGCCAAAGAGTTCGACAACCTGGAGCCCCGCCTCCTCGAAGCGATAGAGCGGATGAAAGCTCCGGAACCCGCAAATCGGTGACCTACGACTACTTCTTTAGAGGACTGCCCTCTATGCCGCCGTTGACCCCGGACCACTGCCGGGCCGGAAGACCCCAGAGTGCTATGAAACCCGCCGCCGCCGACTCATCGAAGGTACTGTTCGGATCGTAAGTGGCAAGCTCCTTACTGTAGAGAGCCTGCGGCGCGGTACGTCCGACGACCGTGGATGAGCCCTTGTACAGCTTCAGACGGATATTTCCCGTCACCGTCTTCTGGGTCTCCAAGATAAAGGCATCCAGCGCGGACTTCAGGGGCGTAAACCAGAGGCCATCGTAGGTGAGCTCGGCGTAGCGCTGCTCGACCTGCGCCTTGAAGCGGAGCACGTCCTTGGTGAGCGTCATCGTCTCCAACTCCTGGTGGGCCTGGATAACGGTCATGGCAGCGGGAGCCTCGTAGATCTCACGGCTCTTTATCCCGACGAGACGGTCTTCAATCATGTCGATCCGGCCGACCCCATGCTCCCCGGCGATCCCATTCAACTCCCCGATAAGCTCCACCAACGGCAACTCCTCGCCATCGAGGCTCACCGGAAGACCCTCCACAAAACCGATCTCCACGTACCGGGCCTCATCCGGAGCCTCTTCCGGCTCCTCAGTCATTGCATAAACGTCAGGTGCAGGTTCATTGTCAGGATCTTCTAGCGGTCCGGCCTCGATAGAGCGTCCCCAGAGGTTCTCGTCCACGCTGTAGGGAGACTTCTTCGTTGTCGGCACGGGGATTCCGTGCTCCTCAGCGTACTCCATCTCCTCGGGGCGGCTCATGCTCCAGTCCCGCATCGGGGCCACTACGATGAGGTCCGGCGCGATAGACGCTGTCGTTACGTCGAACCGTACCTGATCGTTGCCTTTTCCGGTTGAACCGTGGGCGATGTAAGTAGCCCCGACCTCCCGCGCGGCTTCGACGAGCTTTTTGGCGATGAGCGGACGCCCGAGCGCCGTGAACAGCGGATACTTGCCACCGTAGAGCGCATTGGCCTTTATGGCCGGCGCCACGTACTCCTCGACGAACTCCTCCCGCGTATCTCGCACAAAGGCGTCCGACGCCCCGATCCCAACCGCCTTTTCTTTAACATCTACTTCAGGTTCACCCTGACCGAGATCTAAATAGAGGGCGTAAGGCAGCGCACCCTGCTGCTCGAACAGCTTGATGCACACCGAGGTATCCAGCCCGCCAGAGTAGGCGAGTACGACTTTTCTTCCTTCTAGCGACATCTTTCCTCCGTTGATTGTGGTCTGTTCGTCGTTGGTCCGGTAGAAAGGTCCGCCTTCATGGTCCAGGCATCTCCGTCGTCCCGAAGCCTGACGAAACTCTCTCGTTCGTAGAGCTTTGTGGCGGCGAGGTTGCTCTTCTGAACGCTGAGGCTGATGGCGTTGAATCCGTCCAACCGCGCCGCGTCCTTCAAAGCGTGCAGCAAAGCTCCGCCGATACCAGTGCCGCGCCGTTTAGGCGAGACCGCGATAGCTATATCGGGTGTCGTGGCATCCACGAAACCGTAGCCAGGGTCGCTGGCAGGGAAGAGCCGGTACCAGGCGGCCCCTACCCGCTCCCCTTCTTCGACGTCCCGCGCAACGACCGCGAAATCATTCTCTCTTCCCCAACCTTCGAGATAATGGCGAAGGCCGGGCTCTGACAACAGCTCCTCTGGTGGTGGCTTGGTGGCGGTTTCTTCAGAACTCCAGTGTACGGCCTCGTACAGCATCTCCCACAGAAACGGTTCATCGCCCGCGTCCGCCGAACGGATGATGACTCCCGTACTCTGGCCCCTCTGAACCTCGTGGCCTGCGCCTCGCAGGGCGGCAACGGCGGTATTTAGCACGTTCTCCTTGACGAGCACGTAGTCGGTGTCGTAGGTCGAGATGGCGAAGATGCTGACGCCCGCCTCAGCCAGCGGTTTCGTTATCGCGGCCAGCACGCCTACCAATGAGAAGTCGAGCGGGCCTTCTACTTCCAGCGCCCGCCATCCTCTTTCACACATCAAGTCTGCGGGAATGACTGATTCGGGACATACGATGGAGACCTCATTCTGGGTACGCGTTATGGAGAAGAAATCCGCTTCCATCGCCCAGGCGGGTATTTCCTGGTCTGGGGAGAGCTGGCAGATAGCCAGATTTTCTTCCCGTACGAACAGGCGTAAAGGAGTATCGGTAGTTCCTGGAGCCCCTTTCAAGTCCGAGTCTATTCCAGGTTGCCGGCGGGACGGGTCTTGGCGCGGCAGACGTCGGAGATCATGTTCGAAACATCCATCGCGGAGGCGTTGTCCGGGGCGATGGCGAGGACCGTGTCCAGGCCTGCGATCGTGCCGGCTATCTTGAGACCTTTGATCCTATCCAGAACGTTGGCGACGGCGCCGGCCGTACCGTCGCGGGTGTGGATGACGATCTGGTTCTGGGCCGCAACGACGCTGAGGATAAAACTCGGCAGTACGTCTATCCCGGCCATCCCCGGATCGTGCGGCAGCGCCAGATACTTGCTACCGACTTTGAGGACGCCGAGCTCGGTCAGGTCCCGACTCACGGTCGCCTGGGCGACTTCGACACCCTCGTCGGCGAGCGCCGAGACCACGTCCTGCTGGGTCCCGAGGTCTTTCTCGGAGATTAGCCTGAGTATGAGGTCCTGTCGCGTTACCTTATCCACCGTTGAGAGTGTCGTCCCCAAACTTCATCGCCTCCTACTTGAGATGCTCCAGCCCGAGGTCCTCCGGGAATCCGAGCGCCAGGTTCATGTTCTGCACCGCAGCGCCGGAGGCGCCCTTTAACAGGTTGTCCAGCGCGGAGAAGAGCAGCAGCTTGCCCGCGCGTTCGTCTACGGCCGCCGAGAGCCGGCAGCGGTTGGTGTTGGCGACGTGGGCGATGTGCGGGTAATGATCCCGCGCCTCGACGAACTTCCAGCCCGCGTAGTCCTCCGAATACCATCCGAATACCTCCTCCCGCGAAGGAAGCTCGTCCGCGTCCACCACGATGGTCTCCAGCTCACCCCGAGTCGTGGGGATCAAGTGTGGCACGAAGGTGACCGCCGGAGCTTCGCCAACACGCCGGAGCATGGTTTCGATCTCCGGCGTATGCCGATGAAACGGCGCACCGTAGGCATTGGCGTTCTCGTTGGCGGTGACGAATCCGGTCTTGACGCTGGGCTTGGCCCCGGCCCCACTCACCCCCGAGAGGGCGTTCACCGTGATGGAGCGCACCGCGCCGCCCATCCTCTTTACCACCGGGGCGAGAGCCAGGATCGCCGCCGTCGGATAGCATCCGGGGTTGGCTATTATCCTGCCCTCGGAAACACCGAAGACCTCCGGCAATCCGTAGTGCGCCTCGCCGACAAGTTCCGGCGCCGGGTGGTCCCCGTACCACTCTTCATAGACTCCCACGTCCGGAAGCCGGAAATCCGCCGAGAGGTCCACGACCAACCCCACACCGGCGGCGAGCAACTCTTTGACCGCCCCGGCACTCTCCATATGCGGATAAGCAACGAACGCCACGTCCAGGCCCGAAGCCTCGATCTCCCCCGGCTCGACGAACCACCGATCCACCGCCAGTTGAGGATAAACCTCGCCGATCTCCCGTCCCGCATACCCCCTGGAAGACACACTCAAATCCCCGACTTTAGGATGCACCGACAGCAGCCGCACAAGCTCCATGCCCGCGAAACCACTGCCACCGTAGATGCCGACCTTCATAGCCACGATCATATTGTAGAGACTTCGGATAAATATTCAAGTTTTTGAATAAACCGGTTGACCTCCGCGCACACGGGTGCGAGAATAGTCCGGCTAATGAATAAAGATTCAATAATTAGTATAAACCCCGTATCAGGAGGGGCTGCGGCTGCGAAAGGTTTCGTATCCGGCGGCGTCATATGCGGGGTGCGGAACTCGGGGCGGCGGGATCTCGGCCTGCTCTTCTCTGAATATCCGTGCGTTGCGGCGGGCGTCTACACACGCAACGTCTTTAAAGGGGCTCCTCTCACCGTGACACGAGAGGCCATCGAGGGTGATGGTCTGCGGGCGGTCGTGGTGAATAGCGGCAACGCCAACGCGGCTACGGGCAGTCAGGGAGTCGAGGACGCCTACCGGATGCAGGCGCTCGCGGCCGAGGCTCTCGACATCGAGGTGCGGGAGGTCGCCGTGGCGTCAACGGGTGTGATCGGGGTTCACCTACCGATGGAGAAGATAGAGAAGGGTATTTCGACGGCGGCATTGGGGCTTGGTACTGACGGTAGCGGGTTCGCGGAGGCAATACTGACTACCGACACGCAGATCAAGCAGGCCGCGGTGCAGGTGGAGATCGGGGGTAAGACCGTTACCGTCGGCGGTACGGCGAAGGGAAGCGGCATGATCGAACCGAACATGGGTACCATGCTCGCCTTCCTGACCACTGATGCCGCCGTGGATAAAGATTGTCTGCAAGAGACTCTGAAGAACGCGACGGACCGTTCCTTCAACCGCATCACCGTGGACGGCGACACCTCCCCGAGCGACATGGCGCTGTTGCTGGCGAACGGCGCCGCAGGTAACGAGCCGCTCTCGATGGAATCTCCGGACTACCCGGCGTTCGCGGCGGCGGTCGAGACCGTGGCGCAGAGTTTGGCGAAGGAGATCGCACGCGACGGCGAAGGCGCGACGAGGCTCGTCGAGGTCGTTGTGGAGGGCGCACGGGACGAGGAATCGGCGGCGCTGCTGGCGAAGGCGGTCGTGGGGAGCAACCTGGTTAAGGCGGCGGTCTTCGGGGAGGATGCTAATTGGGGTCGGGTGCTGGTCGCGATGGGCTATTCGGGGGCCGACTTCGATCCCTCGAACATCGAGTTGTATTTCGGCCCAGTCAAGGTCTTCGAAAATGGGGAGCCAGTCCCCCACGACGAGGCCGAGGCGAATGGTGCGCTGGAGGGCGAGGAGGTCAGGATCACGGCGCGGCTTTCTGAGGGCGACGCTTCGGCGACGGCCTGGGGCTGCGACCTGACCTACGAGTACGTCGAGATCAACGGGAGCTACCGGACGTGAGCACTGGATCTAAACCAATCGTCGTCAAGATCGGGGGCGGAGCACTCGCCGGTGGGGCGCTGGAGGACCTGCCGGAGGTCATGTCCGGGGGCACGCCCGTGGCACTGGTCCACGGCGGCGGCAATCAACTCACCCGGATGCTGGACGCTCTCGGCATCCAGTCCCGCTTCCACGAGGGATTGCGGGTAACGGACGAAGATGCCCTGGAAGTAGCCGAGATGGTCTACGCCGGAGGGGTGAATAAGAGCTTGGTGCGGGAGCTGAACGCCCTGGGAGTTCCGGCGGTCGGTATCTCCGGCACGGATGGCTCACTTCTCAACGTCGAGCCGGTGCCAGGGTTGGGCCGGGTCGGTGAGGTCGTGGAGATAAATCCTGGATTGGTGCAGACGCTCTGGAACGGCGGTTTCGTGCCCGTCGTCGCGCCGCTCGGGCTCGGGCCGGAGGGAGCGTACAACGTCAACGCCGACGCGGCCGCCGCCGCGATCGCCGCCGGCATTGGGGCGGGACATCTATTCCTACTTACGGACGTGGATGGCCTGCTCAAGGACGGCGAGCCGGTCGCGGAGATATCGCCCGAGGAGTGCGAAGGGTACGTGGGAAACGGTCTCGCGGCCGGGGGAATGGTGCCGAAGTTGCGCTCGGCGGCGGAGGCGGCCCGCGCTGGTGTGGAGGCCCGGATCGTCAACGGGAACAAGAAAGGAACTCTCCTGGCCGCGTTGGCCGGAGAGAATGTCGGGACTTTGATATCGGAAGGAGTCGTAGCGTGAAATCCGTCATGGAGACTTACAAACGTTTGAACATCGCCCCCGAGAGCGGGAAGGGGAGCTGGCTCTTCGACGGGGAGGGCAACCGCTACCTGGACTTCATCGGCGGTATCGCTACGAACTCCCTGGGACACGGACATCCGGCGCTGGTAGAAGCTATCCAGGAGCAGGCGGCGAGGTTGATCCACTGCTCGAACCTGTACAAAATTCCCATCCAGGCCGAGGTAGCGAAGATGCTGACCGACGCCACGGACTTCGGCCGGGTCTTCTTCTGCAACTCCGGCGCGGAGTCGGTGGAGGCCGCGATCAAGCTATCCAGAAAGCACTCCTACAACGAGCACGGCTCCCACAAGCACGAGATCCTGACCTTCTCCAAATCTTTCCACGGCCGCACCTACGGCGGCCTGACTGCGACTGCACAGCCGGCACTCCAGGAGGGCTTTGGCCCGATGCCCGCCGGATTCGTCCACGCCCCGTTCGGAGACCTGGAGGCGGCCCGTGACCTGGCCGGTCCACAAACCGCCGCCATCCTGGTGGAGCCCATCCAGGGCGAGGGCGGCATCAACGTCGCGCCGGAAGGATTCCTCGAAGGACTTCGGGAGCTGTGCGACGAACACGATGCGCTCCTCATCTTCGACGAGGTCCAGACCGGTGCGGGCCGCACGGGGCATCTCTACGCCTATCAGGGCGTTGGCGTCGTCCCGGACGTGCTCACGAGTGCCAAAGGTCTCGGCGGCGGCTTCCCAGTCGGGGCGATGCTTGCGAAGGAGGAGTTCGCAGCGCTCGTACCTGGAACCCACGGCTCGACCTTCGGTGGCAACCCGCTCGCGATGGCGGCGGTAAAGGCCGTCCTCGGCGTCGTGAACGACGAGAGCTTCCTGGAAGAAGTGCGGTTCAAGGGCAAGATCCTGAAAAACGGCCTGGAGACACTTGCGGAGCGTGTGCCCGGCGCGGAGGTGCGCGGGGAAGGCTTGCTGCTGGGGCTGGACGTCGGCCCGGAGCTCGCGCCCGAGCTCTTCCAGCATTGCCTGGACGACGGATTGCTCGTCAACGTGGTGGGCGGAACTACCGTAAGGCTCGCGCCGCCGCTCACCGTGACCCGGACGGAGGTACGGGCTGCGCTCGATACGTTTCGCGGCGCGGTTGACACCCTGATGGCCGTCCAGCAGCCGGAGTTCGCCGTCGCGTGATCCCGCAACAGTTCGATAACCTGCCCCCGACCTCCCCCATCTCCGGCGGAGACTGCCTAACGCTGGCGGAGTTTTCGCCGCAGCACGTGCGCCTGATCCTGGACGAAGCCCTCAAGATGAAGGCGCTCCGCCGCGCCCGCGTCCCCTACGGTCCCCTGCGCGGCCGAACCCTGGCGATGGTTTTCCAGAAACCTTCCAACCGCACCCGCGTCTCCTTCGAGGTCGGGATGTACCAACTCGGCGGCCACGCCCTGCACCTGAGCCCCGAAGAGTTGCAGATCGGCAAGCGCGAGACACCCGGCGATACTGGCCGCGTCCTAGCCCGCTACATAGACGCCATCATGGTAAGAACCTTCGACCACGAAGAGCTCGAAGAACTCGCCGCCGCCGCCGACGTACCCGTTATAAACGGCCTCTCCGACGCCCACCACCCCTGCCAGGCCCTCGCTGACCTGCTCACGGTGCGCGAAGAGTTTGGGACTACCGAAGGAGTCAGGATCTCCTACATCGGCGACGGCAACAACGTGGCCCACTCCCTCGCCATAGCCTGCGCCCTCACCGGCGCACAGCTAACCATCGCCCATCCCGAAGGCCACGCCCCGGACCCGGCGGTCATAGAGTTAGCCGGAAAGCTTGGCGACGCCCCATTACTAACCGAAGATCCAGGAGAAGCGGCGTCCGGCGCCCAGGTCGTCTACACCGACGTGTGGGCCAGCATGGGCCAGGAATCCGAGGCGGAGGAACGACGGAAGAAGTTCGCCCCATACCAGGTAAACGCCGAACTAATGGAACTAGCAGGCGAAGAGGCTATCTTCCTCCACTGTCTGCCGGCGCATCGGGGCGAGGAAGTTACGGCGGAGGTCATAGACGGCCCACAAAGCAGGATCTTCGACCAGGCCGAGAACCGCCTCCACGCCCAAAAAGCGTTGCTCTACCTGCTGCTAGGTTAGATGTTCTCGGCGTTCGTCCACGCCGTCAGGGCCTCGAAGACGCCTTCGCTATCGAAAGTGTGGCCTTTCTCGAAGCTCTTCATCCGGGCTACGTTCTTTTTACGGTCCCAGGCATCTACAAAGTAAGTCTCCACTACGTCGCACCGGGGACAGGTCGAGGATATGACGAACGGGTACAGCGAGCCATTTTCGGAGGTCTGCTGATCCCTCGGTGCGGCCGGTGGATGGTCGTCCAGAAAGGACAGTGCCTCCAGGCAACGGCGGAGTCTCTCTTGAGCCTCCTCGGAAGCCCGGGTCATCTCTTCCGGCTCCGTAGGTCCGCGGTCGTGTTTGAAGTCGTTTTTGGCCCGGATCAGCCAGATCACATCCCCGCCGAAACCTTTTTTCTCAGAGCCGATCTTTAGCCCGTGGATGACCTTGGCAAGCGGAATATCCTGGTAATCGGCGAAGACCTTCGAGCAACGCTGGACGATGTCTTTCCAGTCGCCGGGTGAGATGCCGCCGGACCACTTTTTCTTCAGGTCCAGTTCCGTCTCCTCCCGATCCTCTTCTCTTAGCAGAGCCAGGGAGACCGAGGCCAGGAAGGCCAGCATATTCTCGGCGAAGCGTAGCTGCTCCTGATAGAGCTCCGCCGGGCGCCCTTCGCCCATCAGCGACCGGAAGCCATGGGCCAGAGGATGCGGGTAGGAGGTGGAAATCCGGCGCTCCAAGTCGTCCCTCGGGGCTAGAAGCGCGGGTATCCTGGCGTCCAGTTCGTCTTCGAATAGGACGTGCTTCCGGGCAAAATCGTCCCTCATCCAGCCTCCGCCCCATTTGTCGTTCAATTCGCCGTAGGGCGTGGCGGAGACTATGTAGGAATCCAGAAAGACTTCCCGGCCGTCCTTGCCGGCGAGTCGGTCGGAGAGGTCTCTTAGCGCCAGATACAGCTCTACCTTGTCGTTTTTTGGCGGTGGGTTGTCGTTTCGCATGCCGTGCGGCTCCACGAAGACGGCTTTCTGGGAGCCATCTGTGTACTTGACCCAGAGGATGAAGTCCGGGTAGAAGCCGGCGGCGTCGAAGAAGCCGACACCCTTGCCCCGGCTCAGGTTGCGTAGCAGGAAGACCTTCTCGTCCCGGCGGGTTCCCGTCCCATTCAGGTAGCGCTCCAGGGCTTCGACGAACTCCTGCTCGCTCGGCTCAAGGCCGGAGGGCGAGACCTTCACCTCGTCGCCGCGGTCCTTGAGGAGCGGCTGGTAGAGGTGGCGGTCGAAGAAGACGTGCGGAAGGTCCCCGGCATCGCCGTCCATCCGGCCCGCCAGCTCCCGGACCTCCTCTATCAGACCTTTCTCCGAGCCTTTTACCTTCACGGTGTAGTCGGAGAAGTTGGGGTGAGATTCGGTCAGCTCCCGTAGAACCATGTTCCCGGTGTCCCAACGCTTCTGGTGGGCGACGTAGAACCTGTCCACGTATTTCTGGAGGATGGACTGCACCGCATCCCGAAGCCCCGCGAGCCCGGCGAAGTCCGCCGGCTCGAAGAGCGCGTCGTCGGCGACCAGAGTGTATACGGGGGCGGGGTCATTCTTCTCCAGGATGCGTTTCGGAGCGTTCGGCGGAACGAGGAGGTTATCGTAGCCTTTGCTCTCTTTGTACTCCAGCAGGTCCTGGTGGATGCCGGCCCAGTCGAGCATCGAGAGGTGGCGTTCCCTGATCGACCGCTCCCGGCCGGCCTTCGCAGTGGCGGTCGAGACACCGCCGTTACCCATTCGTGTGCTCTCTACCTTCGCCGATAGGTCCAGACTAACTTTTACCTCTTCGTTCTCGTGCAACGAAAAGCGTACGTTGCCGGTAAACTCCCTGCCCTCCGGGACCGCCGGGTACAGGAGGCCTTCGACCAGAAAGGCTTCCTCGCGGTGGATTGGGAACGGTATCTCCTCGTAGCCCTCCGGGTCCACGCCCTCGCGCTCCAGGTACTTCTTGAACTCGGCCATGTAGTTGGCCTGTACGGCGAAGATGTTGAGCGTCTCCAGCAGGTCCAGATGCTCCGGAGTCTCCTCGACGACGGTCGAAGCGGAGCTACGCTTGAGGGAGAAATCCCGTCCTTTGAGGCGCACCCCACGTCCGAAGAGCTGGATGATCTGGGACCCCTCGCTCTTGCCGATGTTCAGCAACCCCATGTTCGAGATCCGCCAACTCGACCAGCCCTCGATAAACTTCTTGGCCCCGACCAGGACGTTGACCTGCGAGTCACCGTTCTCTATGTCCCCGAACAGGCTCCCGGTGAAGGCGTCGTCCTCCACGACCACGCCGGGCACTTCATCGCCGAGCGCCTTCTTGAAGCGGCTCGTGTCCCCGATAAAGATGAGCCCGAAGTACTTCTCCGCTCCCGAGACCTTCAGGCCCAACTCTCCCTCCGAGCCCTTTATATCCGCGACGTGCAAAGCGCCGCCGGCCCCGGCGTGAAAGACCTCACGCAACACACTCTCGAAGACCTCCCGCGCCTCTTCGTTCCTCCCTTTCAGGTAGTCGAAGCGTCCGGCGAAGGCGTCCCGGCCGTCGCCGTCCTGTAAGCCCGTGCCACCTTCCAAGAGCCGCACGATGTTCTCAACCGACCAGCCGTTTTCGTTCTGCAAGAATCGCTGTAGAAAACGGGTAACGGTGTATACGTCGCCCCGTTCCTTGGTGACGCTGGAGCCGACGAAGACCCAGAGCGGCGGCTCCAGGTTGTAGGATACGAGGTCGTCACGGCGCTCGTTGTAGTAGCGGCGCTGCTGGTAGAAGGAGAGGAGGTTGCCCAACAGCAGGAGGTCGGTGTACTCGTCGGTCTGCTGTCTGAGGTTTAGCACCCGGAAGTCTTTGCCGTAGCCGTCCTCGTAAAAGTGGCGGTAAGAGTAGTCGAAGAGGATCGCCTTTCCGTACTCAGCGGCCAGCTCTTCGCTCTTGGACGCCTGAACAGCCTGTCCAAAGGTGGCGCTGTACTCGAAGGTAAAGCCTTCCTCGGCGAGCCGGTTTCGGAGGGGACGCCAGGCCTTGGCGGCTTTTGCGTCGTCGCCGCCCGCCGCGCCCTTGTGGCCCTCGTCCACCAGGATCAGGTTCCGCCCCTCGAAGGAGCCCACATCCACCGAAACGCCACCGCCCTTTTTCTCTTCCTTGAGCTTGGTGATCTCGACGACCCGCACCACGTCGTCCGCCGCGAACCCGAGCCCGCTCTCCCCGGCGGAGAAGCGCCCACACGGGATGCCGGAACGCCGCAGCTCCTCCAGGTGCTGCCCCGTGAGTCCCTCGTTGGGCGTGATGAGCAGCACATTGTCCAGCGGCCCGGCATTCGCCTTCTCGTTGTAATGGAGAAACTGCAAGTAGTTGAGGTGCATGATGAGCGTCTTACCGCTGCCGGTCGCCATCCAAAACGCCAGCTTGTCCAGATCCCGCTCTTCGAAGGAGGTCGGCTCCTCCAGCCTTCCGGCGAAGCGATTCAGGTCTGTCACCAGAGCCTCCGGTGCGGAGAAGCGACGGTCCAGGAACAATTCGGTGTAGAGGGCGGCGAGTTGCTGGAAATAGCGCAAGGTTATAGGCTCGGCGCGGTGGCGGTTTATGGCCTCCAGGTGCGCCCGGACATTGGCATCGTAGCGTTCCAGGTCTTCGAGCGGGAGCTTCAGCTTGTTGCTACGAGAGCGCAGGCGGTAGAGGACGCCGCTACGGCCCTCGCCGTCGAAGCCCTCGTCGGACCATTTCAGGTCGTCCAGCAACTCGCGCGTGCTCCCATAGCCGAAGAGGCTGTTTATCCAGGCGTGCAAGACGAGGCGCTTCTCCAGGTTCAGGTCTTTCTTCGTCGCCAAGTTGCTACGCCTTCGAGAGCGGCTTTATGTCCCGCTCGATCTTCTCGCCGGCCCGGTCCCTGGCTACCTCCAGATCATAGTGAGACTGCAGGTTGATCCAGAACTCCGGGCCGGTTCCGAAGTAGCGGCCCAGCCGGAGGGCAGTATCGGCGCTCACGGACCTCTCGCCGCGCAAGACCTCGTAGACGCGCGGAGGCATCACACCGATGGCTTTGGCGAGCTGGTAGGCGGTCATCCCTAGCGGCTCCAAAAACTCCCGCTCCAGGACCTTCCCAGGATGCGCCGGGGGACGGACGCGCTCTTCCCCAAGCACCTCCTCGGATATTCTCTCGTTCACCATCCTCACACCTCCTCAGTGGTAGTCCGTGATCTCGACCTCGTAAGCGTCGCCGCGCTCGAACGAAAAGCAGACACGATACTGCTGGTTGATCCTGACCGACCACTGACCCTCACGATCACCACGGAGCTTCTCCAGTCGGTTGCCTGGCGGCATCTTCAAGGTCTCTATTTGCTCCGCCGCGTCTATCATCGCCAGCTTCGTCTCCGCCCTCTCGACGATCTCCTGCGGCAACTTCTTCGGCCTGCGTCCTGCAAAGACCCTCTCCGTGTCTTTGTCCGCAAAGCTCTTTATCATGCTTTATATTACCGTGTCGCGGTATTACCGGCAAACAGGATAAATCATGAGAGAGTGCGGATCTTGACTTCTCCGCCGTCTACCACCTCGATGCGTAGCTCGCTGCCCCGCAGCAGGGACATTCCCACAAGCGGTCCGCCCACAGCGGCGAGCGCGGGCACGACGCGCACCCGATCCTCCCATTCTACGCCGACCCGGTAGGCGTCGAGCGAGATCAAGGAGCCGTCGGCCAGAAAAGAGTCGCGGGCTCCGCGCAACGGAAGATTCAGCTCTCCAACCACCGCAGGCGGGAGGACGAGGTGGCCGGTGAAGCCCGTGTCCACGACGGCTTCGATCTGCACGCGGTTGCCGCCGGGACCGAGCAAAGTAAGGGGGATCAGGGCCTCCCGGCCTTTGATCTTGCCGGTAATCGTCACCGCGCTTTAGCGGCGCGTCCCGGAAGGCCCGAAACGTGCTCCGATACGGTAGGCTGCGCCTTCGCCTATGCGGAGGCCGTAGAGCAGGGCGTCGGGACGCCGCTCCAGAAGGCGTTCGGAAGCGTCCAGATCATCGTCGGCGATCTCGTAGTCGCCGCTCTCTACGTCCAGGACCAGGAAACGGCCCCGGTGCTCACGCTCGACCTCGCGCCGGACCTCATGCTCGTAGACCTCGCGGCCCCGGCGGGCTATCTCCTCGGTCGTGTGTCCCGGATAAGGCATCGCCTACATTCTACTCCAGACCGGCATCTTCTAACCCCGCACCGGCTCCACGAGCATCCTCTCCTTGAAGACACCCTCCAGCGGGCGGGCCTCGGCGATGAAGGAGTCGCCGTTGACGAAGACTTCGTCCGCGCCGTCGGTCAGCTCCTCTTCCCGGACGAATCGCTCGTCGCGTTTGTAGTCTTCTTCGGCCCAGCCTTCGGTGTCGCGCCAGATGACGGCGACCTCGCCCCGCTCCGGCGTCGCGCCCCGGTAGACGAGGTAGCGCCGGTCGCCGTCGTGGTGGGCCTTGCGGGTGCGGACGCGAAGGCCGAGCAGGTACGCGAAGGTCTCGGGCAGGTCCACGGACGTCTCGCGGGTCTCGCCGCCGTTTTGAAGGCGCAGTTCGTACCGAAAGGGCGCGGTGAGTTTCTCGACGTTGAGTAGCGAGGCGCTGCCCCGCGTCTCGAAGTCCAGCATGTAGCGGAGCCGGTAGTCGTCGCCGTACAGCTCCAGCGCGTCCTGGCCCTGTTTCTCGTGGGTGAAGGCGATGTTGTCTAAAGTGTCCTCGTAGGACTCAAGCTTTAGGTACTTGAGGGCGTGGCTCGTGCCCTCGCGGGATACGGGCTTGCCGTCCTTCCAGTCCTTCGAGTAGATCACCTTCAGGATGCGCGGCTTGAGCACCGTATCGAAATACTCCCCCATCTCCACCAGCACGTACCGCCGGTCGCCGCCGTCCTCGCGGTTCAGGTCGATCACCGCGTGCCCGGTGGTGCCGGAGCCGGCGAAGAAGTCGAATACCAGTTGTTCGTTATCATTGATCCCGATAGAGATGAGATGCTTCAACAGTTCGACAGGCTTAGGAAAATCGTAAGCCTTGCCTCCGAAGATTTCTCTCACCGTTTTGGAGCCATCGGCAGTTGTTTTTACGTCTGTCAACCATGTGCGGTATGGCTTGAGACGTGGATCTGCTGAACGTATCTTCTCGTAGGCTATGTAAGTGCCATTGGATCGTTTAACAAAATCGACGTCTCCGTGCTTGACGATTTCGAGCATTCTCTTCTTTCCCCAACGCCAGCGACCTTCTGCGCCATCGTTTCGGAAAGGATAAACATCTTCTCCATCAGGTCCAGGAATCGGGAAGTACATTGTCGGGCGGTCTTCACGTCGAGACCCTGCTCCCCATTTGTTCAACTCCCTCCCACGACGATACTTTCCTTTTTCGTCAGTTAAGTCTAACTGTTCGGCTTCAACCGGCAACTTAGACAAGGCGTAGGGGTCATTCGTTTTACGGAAACAAGGTATATATTCGTGGTCGGTGACAACGGTTCCCACATCGCCACCGCCACCTTTCTTTGACTGCCAAACGAAATCTCCGACAAAGTTCTCCTCTTCAAAAAGGCTGCCAAAAAGTATCCTCAAGTTGTGAAGCTCGTGTTCATCGATACTCGCAAAGATCACGCCATTATCGGACAATACTTCTCTGCTCGCTCTAACACGCCCTTCCATCATCGTCATCCAACTCGAATGCTGGTAGCTATCTTTGTAGAGAAAGCCGTCGCCGCCGGTGTTGTACGGCGGGTCTATGTAGATGCACTTGACCTGCTCCCGGTAGCGTTCTTGCAGCAGGTTTAGCGCCTGGAAGTTCTCGCTCTCTACCAGCAGCCCGTCGAGCTGCGCGTCCAGGTCCTCTATGCCCGCCAGCAGCCGGTCTTTGAAGTCCTCGCCGAAATGTTTCGTGTCGAGGACCAGGTGCGGGTTGGCCTTCAGGAAGTCCACCGTCAGCGGCTTTGTGTAGCCGGGCGTGGTGATGTTCTCCTCGATCTCGTCTATGGTGAAGAGGCGCACCCACTCCTCGCGCTGGGCGTCGCAGGCGGCGACCTCCTCGTACAGCTCCTCGGGCACGCGGTCCAGGGTGAGGCAGTATCCGGCGTTGACGACGAGCTTCTTCTTCTCGAAGAGCCGCTTCTGGAAGTCTTCGATCTGGGCGAGGAACGCGATGATGCTCCGGCCCACACCCTTTACGGCCCGCATCACCTCGAACCAGCTCTCGGAGCGGTCCGGCCCCCAGGCATCCAGGTCGTCCACGTCCAGCACCTCGTTCTTGAGGTAGAAGTCAAGCTCCCCCTTCAGGAAACCTTCGAGGTCCTTGTGGACGAAGAAGTCCGAAGTGTTGCGCCGGGTGTAGCGGCGCAGGTGATGCTCCAGCAAACTCACCGGCTCGCCCTTCACGTTGTTCTGCTCTGTATCGGCGTTCGTTAGCTCGAAGTGAACGGTAACGCCGTCCGGGGCCTTGTAGCGGTAGTCGGTGAAGTGTTCGCCGGTCTTTATGTAGTACTGATCGGCGTTCGCCCAGTGCAGGTAGACCTCCTCGCCGTTGTACGGAATGGCGTACTTCTGCCGCCGGGAGTAGCGCCGTTTGGAGAGGAAATCGCCGTTGTCGTAGTAGCGTCCGAAAAACGTGTAGACGTGGTTGAAGATCGTGGCCTTCAGCTCTTCGAGGTCCACAGCCTCGCCCGCGCCGGAGCGTGCCTCCAGGTAATCTTTGCCGAGCGGCGTCTCACGGAAACTTTCGTTCAACTCGCCCTTCGGATCAATGGCGTACTCACCGAAAGTTTCCTTGACCTGCTCCGTCGCCTGCCGCAACTCCTTGGCGCGGGCCTCCTGCCGGGCCACCGCGCCGCCTTTCAGGGCATCGTCAACCGCCCCGGCGAGACCGTTCTGGATAAATTCCTCCACCGCGTCGCGCTTGTGGTTCATGATGCGGTAGATGCCGAAGTCCAGGTCCTTATTGTCGAACTGGAAGAGCTCGCGCAGTAACTCCTGCAACCTGGTAAAGGCATCGCTCATATCGTCCCCCGATCCCTGCCTGCCGCGCTCACCCGTACACGCTCCCGCGGTGCCCGACGGCGAGGACAATGACCTCTTTCGCCTCGTCGTCCACCCGGTAGACGATCCGGTAATCTCCAACCCTCACGCGCCACTCCTCCCGCTCCCCAGTCCCGCGCATCTTGACGGCGTTTCGGGGTCTGGGATCGACGGCGAGGCTTCGTATAGTCTGGCGAATTTGAGGAGCGCGTTCCGGCGGGATGCGTCCTCTCAGAGCTTTCTCCGCCGCACGTCCGACGACGATATGGTAATTCAAGAACCGTTATGCTCCTCGTATTCCGAACCGATCTCATCCTTGACCTGCTCCCACGGGACCGGCTCGTCCTCACCACGCTCTATCTCGCACAACGCCTCGTCCGCGGCCCGTAGGTCCTCCAGGTCTTCGAAGGCTTCGAGCAGCTTCTCGTACTCTTCGACACTCAAGATCACGCTCTGCCGTTTGCCAGCCTCGTCGGTTATGTAACGGGTTTCCATTCTCGTCCTCCTGGACAGTGCCTTTAGCAAATTCTAGACTCTCCGCCCGAACCTCTCCACATCCTCGGCAAGGCTGTTTTGGATAAAGCCTCCCCGCCACCCCGCGCTTGTGATTCGCGACAGGTCTTAAGTATCCAACAACGCCCTCCACCTGACAATAGCATGTTGATCAAGATTCCTGACATGCGTGGCCCCATTGGGTGATGGGTTTGGGCCTGCCCCCAGTACAATTTTAGATATTCAGCAGTCGAGGATTAGGAGGTTTAGCTGTGTCGGACAGAGAAAACGGACATAACCGAGAGGATATAGTTCTGGACTTAACCAAAACAGCGGGGATGAGAGTTGCGTTGTTTGGGACTCTGGCGAGTATCGCAACGGTTCTCGTTTCCCAGCCTGAGTCTATCTTCCTGTGGCAGACGCCAGCGTTTTTGGCTATAGCCACTATAGCAGCCTGGCTGGAAAAAGACTGTGCGATTTGGCTTGAGAGACGCCGGAAACAGGAGATCCTTTCCCGGCAAGACTTTAAGTGGAGAAAGAGGTGGGAAAAGAACGTTCTGCAGTTCTATCGTATTTCGATAGGTTCTTTCGCCCTGTCCATCCTCTACCTGCTCCCCGTACTTATTCGAGCCAACCCAGCATAAAGAAGGCGCACAGCGTAATTAAGTCCGTCGGCAACTCCTACACGGTGGTGTAAGAGAGGACCTTCTCCTCCGGCATCAGGCCCACCAGGACCGAACCGCGCGGCTGTTGGGTGGAGTAGGTAATGAGCACGGAAGCGTAGACGCGATCGTTATTGTAGTCGAGCTTCTCTATTACGCCCTCGTACCCACTCTCGATGCCGAGCTCAGGCACGTTTCCTGGTATGGGGATGAGATCCCGCTCCGCATAGAGCTTTCTGCTTTGCTCCGGCGTTTGAGTCTCCAAGACGACACCTCCTGTTTAGATCTCCAGTTTCCTCACGTATTAAGACGAAATACGCACTGGCGATCTTTGGCCCGGTGTCCGAAATTAGATGGTGTTGGATGGGCCCGCCGGAGGTGTCGATCCGGCGGGCCGTTTCTCCAAACGGTTAGTCTTTTACGGGCGCGGTAGCGACGGCTGGCTCGGCGGCCGGCTCCACGATGCGGCGGCGATGGTTCTCCCATCCCTCATCCACCTTGCTGAGGACTTTGGCGAGCCGGACCTTCTCCATCACCCGGATAACGGGCCAAGCCGGGTCGAACTCACCACTGAAAGCGGAGAGCTTGGGGGCGGCCGGCCGGGCGTGATGGTTATTGTGCAAGCCTTCGCCGAAGGTTACGAGCGCCAGCAGCCGCAGGTTCGTGGCGTCGTTCTCGAAGTTCTTGGTGCCGAAAGTATGTCCCGCTCCGTTGACCGCGGCGTTTAGAAGGACGTAGGAGACCGTATGCACGCCGAAAGCCACGAGGCCGGGGCCGATGCCCATCAAAAGGACCAGCAGCACACCGAGCAGAACGAACCCGATCACCGGATACTTGAAGATTGCTTTGTCCAGGCGGTCGAACGGAAGATCCGCAGAGTACTTCTCCAGGGTATCGTCGTTGTTCGCCTCACGTTTGTAGTAGTAGACGTTCGCCAGCATGATCTTCCAGTAACCCTCGATGTGCGGGCTGTGGGGGTCTCCCTCCACGTCACTGAAGTTGTGGTGCTTGCGATGTACGGCCACCCATTCCCTGGGAGATACGATCGTAAGCATCCAGGTCCCGATACGCATGAGCATCGTCATGACCGGATGCAGCCGGATAGACTTGTGCGCCAGAGCCCGGTGAAGGTATACGGTGGTGATCAAACCAGCCACCTCGGCCAGCGCGAACCCTACTAGCACAGCGATTACATATTCCACTTAACCTCCTGTAAAGTCAGCCGATCGGAGCCGAACGGACGCTTCTATGATCTTCCCATATCTAAAAGAAAGACCGGGGAGTTGACCCCGGCCTTTGCGTTATCCGGTTATTCGCCGGATCTTTAAGAGGGCGAGACGTTCTCCGCCTGCATGCCCTTCTTGCCCTGGGTCGCCTCGTAAGTAACGGTGGCGCCTTCGTCTAGGGTCTTGAAGCCTTCGCCAGATATACCCGTGTGGTGAACGAAGAGGTCTTCGCCCCCATCGTCCGGGGAGATAAAGCCGTAGCCTTTCTCGTCGCTGAACCACTTCACTGTTCCTTGGGCCATATGTTGGAGCCCACCTTTCTGTTCTCGGGCCTCAACAAACAAAAAGCCACCCCTTACTTCAGGGCGGCGCTTCATCTACTGTAAACCCACCTTAAACTACTTCTCCAGTATACCACGGTTTACACGCAAGGTCGTCTTCGTACACTCGGGAGATCTTATTCTACGAAACGAGAGCCCGTATTGCGCCCCCTCGCTAGGTTCCTCCGAGCATCCTGAGCGCGAGATCCCTGAAGAACGGACGATCCACTTTCACCCTTCCCGGATCGGCGTCTTCGGGCCATTCGTAGAAGGCGACGGGGATCTTGAACCTGGGCAACTCGTCTCCAAGCTCTCTAATCAATAGGTCCGGCGTTATACTGTCGTCCGCCGCGAGCACGAAAGCGACCGGCCGCTCACCGAAGTTTACGTCCGGCACGGGCGCGACGATGGCCCTCTCGACACTCTCCAGACGTGCGAGTGCCTCTTCGATCTCCTCGGGCTGGATATTCTCTCCCCCGGACACGAAGAGGTTATCTTTACGTCCGCGTATCCGCAGGTAGCCTTCGCAGTCCAGCTCTCCCAGGTCTCCCGTATGGAACCATCCGCCTTCATCGGTCGGCCGGTCCAGCCCGCCGTCCTCGACGTACCCGACGAAAAGTGTTTCTCCGCGTACCAGGATTTCTCCGTCTCCGGATATGGAAACCTCACGATGAGGCAGAACCCGTCCCGCCGTGCGAAGTACGGAGGAGGTCGCACCTGGCGGGGTCGTAGTGACTTGAGAGGCCATCTCGGTAAGGCCATAGCTCGTGTGGATCGGCAGGTTGCGGGAGACGGCTTCGTCTACCAGGGAGTCCGGGATCGGGCCTCCTCCGAGCAGGATGGCCTTGAGGCCGCCGAGGTCCACCCGCTCCTCCAGCAAGCGTCTGAGTTGGGTGGCGACGAGCGAGAGGTGGGTGATCCCAAACGACGGGATAGAGCGGCCGAGGCTCGCACCGGGCTCGGGTATGACGGTAGTCGCCCCCGCCAGCAGACACCGGAACAGGATGGAGAGCCCCCCAACATGGTAGAGCGGCAGAGACAGCAGCCAGCGGTCGCCGCCGGAGAGTTCTATGTTCGACCCCGAACCCAGCGCGCTATAGTAGTGGTTCCCGAGAGTGTGGAGCGCCGCCTTCGGGCTACCGGAACTGCCGGACGTAAAGACAACGGTAGCGTCCCGATCCAGCGGCATCCACAACCGTCCTGAAAGCTCCTCTTCCACTTCGGACGACGCTCCCGGCTCCCCTGGAGACAGAAGTTCGTCCGGGCTAACTGCATCAGTGAGCGACTCGTCTTCGGAGACGAGGATCGAGCATCCGGCCATTCGGACCAACGAAGAAATGCCTCGCGGCGGTAGCCGTGTGCTGACCGGCGAGGCTACAGCCCCTAAACGAAATAGCGCCAGTAGAATCACAACGTATCGCTCGTCAGTGGTCAAGTGGAGTGCGACCCGAGCCCCGGCTTCGCAACCCATCTCCCGCAGACGCCGGGCTGCGGCCGACACCCGCGCGTCCAGTTGCGCGTAGCTTGTCTTCCCGCCCACACCCACGACGGCCGGGGCCCCCGGTTCCTTGAGAGCCCACTCCCTCAGCGGACAAAGGATTTTGTCGTTTCTACTATCCGTATCCAACTCAAGCCTCCGAGGAGTAGATGCATTCGAGACGGCTACGGTCCAGGCCCCTGGAACCTGATATCTGTTTCACGCTTACGGACGGAGCCGAAAGGTCCAGGGCGGGCTCGTACACGTCGGCCGCCAGACGACGATAAGTGTCTAGACCGGCGGGGGTCCTGCCGCCACCGACGATGGCGGCCAGTGAGATCAGGGCTGAAATTCCGACACCTGTCTCGTAAGCGGAGCTGATCATCGGCGCGGCGCCGATACGCTCGGCCACACTCGCCAGACGTAACGTGCGCGATATGCCGCCGAGCAGCGTGGGTTTCAGGACCACGGCCCGCGCATAACGATGCTCCAGAAGGTCTTCCGGCTTCATCCCGACCAGAGATTCATCCAGCGCCACCCGCGCGCCATACTCGCCCGCGAGCCGCGAAAGCCCCGCCGGCTCCGCAAGAGGCTCCTCGATGTACTCGTAGCGTAGATCCGAGGTGTCACGTAAGAAGTCCACGGCCTCCTCGAAGCTCCACGCCCGGTTCGCGTCCAGCCGGAGCGCCACAGCATCCCCGATAACGTCCGCCACCGCGCCCACGAGATCCGCGTCCTCCCGAACTTCTCTAGCCCCGACCTTCAGTTTCACGGCCTCGTAACCTACCTCCCGCATCCGGCGGGCCTCATCCAGAACCCGTACCCCGGAACCAATAAGCAAGCCGTTCAGCGCCACGGACTCGCCTGCTCCATCCGATAAAACCTCCGGCAAAACTTTACCCTGAGATGCAGCGTAAATGTTATAGACAGACAACTCGAAACCGAATCGGACGGACGGCGCAAGCTCACGTTCGTCCAGCTCACGGGTGAGAGGACATTCGGATATAGGAGAGTCTCCATATAGTGAGCTTCCGACGAGGGAAGAAGCCAGTTCGCGCAACTGATGTTCGGCATCTTCCAGGCTTTCCCGACTGAAGCCCGGCAGTGGAGAGGTTTCTCCCAACCCCGAGACGCCGTTTTCGTCGGTCAGCTCGATCAGGATTCCTTCACGGAAGTGGAGTTGTGCGCCTTTCAGGGTGACAGGCTCCGTGAATGGAAGGGTGCAACGGTAGATGTCGAAGCCGGCGAGCTTCACGATGCCCGTTCTACGGGCGACGCGGAAACTTGGAGAAGTCCGGCCGGCGCTTCTCTTTGTAGGAGTCGCGTCCTTCCTGGGCTTCCTCGCTACCGTAGAAGAGGAGATTAGCGTCGTGGGCGAGTTGTTGAATGCCGGCGAAACCGTCTTCGTGGGCGTGGAAGCTCGCCTTCAGCATCCGCAGGGCGAATGGCGAGCGGTCGAGCATCTCCCGGCACCAGCGGACGGTCTCCGTTTCGAGGTCGGCGAGCGGGACAACCGTGTTTACGAGCCCCATCTGCAGCGCCTCTTCCGCCGAGTACATCCGGCAGAGAAACCAGATCTCCTTTGCTTTTTTCGGCCCGACTAGCTGCGTGAGGACCGACGCCCCGAAGCCGCCGTCGAAGCTGCCGACCTTCGGCCCGACCTGGCCGAACTTGGCATTATCCGCCGCGATTGTCAGGTCGCAGACGACGTGCAGCACGTGTCCCCCGCCGACTGCGTATCCCGCGACCATCGCCACCACGGGCTTGGGGCAGCGCCGGATCTGGACGTGCAGGTCCGTGACGTGGAATCGCCCGACCGACGCGCCGCCGGGGGTGCGGTGGGGATCATCCGGGTCTTCGAGATATCCGGCGTCACCCCGCACCTTCTGGTCCCCGCCGGAGCAGAACGCCTCCGGTCCCTCCCCGGTCAGGACGATGACCCCGACCTCGTTGTCTTCTCTAGCGTCGTCCAGAGCCCGCTGCATCTCGATAACCGTCAGCGGCCGAAAGGCGTTGCGTACCTCGGGGCGGTCTATGGTGATCTTGGCGATCCCCTCCGCCTTCTCGTACCTGATATCCGTAAACTCTGCGGCCTGTTTCCATTCGATGTTAGTCATAGTAGAGATTATAGAGATCGGGGGAGATTCTGCAGTAAAGTCATGTAGCTTATACCTTTTCTTTATAAAGATACGTTACATGAAAACGATGGTTTGTTGTCATTTTTAGTGTCTGGAATTTGTGCTTACAGTAGGAGCCTGACTCCTAGATTGCGTTCCGCGCGTTTAACTGCTTCTCTAGCAGCAGACCTTACATCATCATGTGAGCTAGTGAGGAGCGGCATTATTTTCTCTCGCACAACTGTCTCACTGCACACGGTGCCGAGTATATCAGCAGCTGGATACTCTCTATGGAAACGACTATATGAAATTCTCCCAACTATCCACTCAATTATCTCAACATCGAGGTCGCCTATATTAAGTGGTAGTCGAGACACAAGAGGAAGTAACCTTTCTCTTTCTGGGTAGGTTGGGTCACTAAGCTTGGCTAAGAGAAAAGGTTTCGCAACAGATGTTTCCGCTCTCGGCAGCACCTGTTCTCCATTCATAAGTTCTTGCTGAGAACTGCACTCCCAGACATGAAACATTGTGGCGAACTGCTTATTTGTGATAGAAAACTTTTCGTCTAACATATAGAGCCAATGAAGAACGTCAAAGATTAGCTCTCCCGTGACAAAATCGGACGGACTTAGAAACTCTAAAATATCTGGCACGACTTTGTCCCTACCAAGGGCAATGATCGCAGTTCTGAGTTCTCCTTTTCGTGACCCATCAAAGCTCGCAAGGGCAGTAAAAGCGGTAGCCTTAGCTAGTTCAGGATCGGAATGAGCAACCACTGTAGATAAGTTAATACGTTCTGTACTAGAGATCGCTCGTGACAGCTTTGACTTCGCCTCTTCAACAATTCCACGTTCAGCAAGATCTGCAAGATATTCAGCAGCATAGTGGCCATTCTCTTCGTGCTTTAACAGCTTAAACAGTACATTTACAATAGCCTCGTCCTTATATGGTTCATCTCTATGATGTAAACCGAATATGACCCGCCACTGAACTTCGGGCTCGGGATCAGATATCAGCTTCACCAATCGCTCCTGTGCTTGCTGCGAGTTTATTTCACTAAGAACCTCTACAGCAAAAACTCTATCTTTCAACACTGCTGAAGTAACGAGTTCGTCGATCTCCGAATAGAGTTTTTCACTTTCAAGTGCACTGAGCACTAATGCCAAATTACTATCAGTGAGCCCTTCGTCAGCTTGTCGCCCATATTCTACGAGAACAGGTATTGACGACTCATCCACCAGCATCATCAATGCGTGCGCAAAGTCGCTAGGCCATACGTTATGTTCCAGCAGCCGCTCAGTGATCGCCGGGATCATTTCCTGCGCATTCATACGTGCAAGTGCGAGAGCTGCCGCTTCTCCAATATAAGGCTCGTGCAGGAGTCTCTGCAAGGTTGTTTTGTGACCGTATGATCCGATCGACCGAAGAACAGCTGCAATTTCTTGTTTCTCCGCAGATGAGATGTTTTCCTTGCTTAGCCGCGTAACCGCAATATCGAATAATTGCAGACCTATGGTTGGATCATTAGAGGCTGATAATTCGAAAGCTTGGCCAGCAAAAACCAAATCCACTTCCGCTAAACGCTGCAATACCTCTTTTGCATGCACAGGTGAGAGCAGCGTAATGAACAAAATGATTGTTTCGTCCCATCGTAGATGCGTTATTTTCTGTTCGAGGATCGAGCTATCTATTTCGTATCGCTGCTTCAGAGCAAGAGCGGCTAAATACTCCTGTGCTGTCTGATGGAATAGACTAACCTCTCCCTCCGCATCAAGCACCAGCACGTTTCGAAAAACCAGTGCATCGAATACCTGCTGTGCGATCCTACGCTCAGGAACTCTTAGCTCACCGAGCACTGAACTTAGATAAGACAATACATACTCAGGAGATAATGTTTGAGTTCCCTCTTCTACTGCCTCATAAGCCAGAAATGCAAGCAACTCTACGAGCGAGAGATCTTGCAATGCAAGATCGTTGGCTAAAGTTTCTTCTACATCCGCAAAGTATCTCTTCAAAAGGTCTGCGGCATTTGTGACTTCAATGTCCACTTGTGAGAACTGAAGAAACAATTTGAGAAAAAACGGATTTCTAGCTAGCTCCATAATTTGCGGCAAGGGCTCTGTGAAGGAGAACGCACTATCCTGAAGATGCTCCTCCAAAGCTGCCGAGCTTACTGGAGCAAGTTCGAATGTTGGTAATGCTAGTGAAGAAACATAATTCCAGCTACGAGATGTGACAATATATCGATTTGCTGGGAATTGCATCATAAAGCTGGTGAGGTCTTCTACCATCATACCAGTTTCGACAAATTCCCGATCGACCTCATTCACAGCGTCACATATGATCGTAAAAAAACCTGCTTCAAGCGCCTTGACCGACCCAAGGTGTTGGGGCAGACGAGTTGCGAGTGTGTCTTCAAACCTGCCATCGTATTCGCGCATTGGGATTACAATGGGAAGCGAATGTTGAAGTTCCTTACTAGTCAACTGTTCATCTGCCTGAATTGCCTCAAGCGTTGCTTGAGCTAGGCGCGTTGCGAAGGAGTTTACTGTGTGACTTTTGCCTGACCCGGGAGAACCGATCAACGCGAAGTTGTTTACACGTTCGAAGATATTTGTAATCGAGGCCCGGCGCGCCAAATCGCGGAACTGATTGAGATTCCGGCTATCGGGGTCGGCAGGCGAAAGATCGGCCCGATAATCAGCGTAAAGCGTTAAGTGAAAAGAGTCGTCAAACTGCTCTCGGTAGACAATTTGCTGACAATATCGAGTAATACTCGGTATCGATGGTAGTGGTCCATTTTGAGGGCTCTCTACTGATTCAAAGTCTCCTCCCGATCCTCGCATGTCCCTAATCTGGCTATGCAGCTCTCTGAGAAGTTCAAGTAGAGCGTCATGCCCGAAAGAAACACCTCCGCTTTCGTTTTTATGCTCAGTAGTCGGGTAGGATACAATGTTAATACCGTATTGATCACGCCAAAATCGCTTTTGCAAATCGCTAACATCAGGCATGATAGCAAAATGTTCTCTCTCGCCTCCCTGGTACGTTTCGGCTATTTCGTCCTTGAGAAACAGAAAGTCTGGATCTTGCAAACTAAAACCAATATACACAATTGGACGCGAAATGAGCAGGTGCCTCAAAGTCTCCAAGGTAGCTGACCACATTCGAAGCGAACGGTAGTCTTCGGTTGCAAGAATAATCGTGTCTGAATGCTCTGCCCGACCATGAGGAGTAAAAACGAATTGCGAAGCACCGTATTTCATTATTCTCGCTTGTTCAACGGTCTGGTTATTATTCACTACACGTAAAACCTGACCGCTGTGTACCTTGTCAAATGCTTTCTCGATCAAACGATCATAGTTGGTGGTGATGAAACTAGTTGGACCAAGATCGACAACAAGATTATGGATCGAATGCGGTGCGTGGTTCGGAGCAATAAACACAGAATCGATGAACTCAGCGAAATCTGCCGGTCGCATCAATGTCCTGGATAGGCTCGCGGCGGTGAGCAAGCTGCCAGCCTCTACCAACTGTCGGATTTCGGTAAGCTCTACTTCAGACGCGCCATGATCTTCCATATACTTAATTATGTCCTCCAGCAAGCTTTTCCAAGTCGGAAGACCAGACCAAACAGAGAGCCCAGAGCCTATAAACAAGATACATTCCTTGGCCTGAATGGCGTTGAGAAAGTTACTCGGAAACTTGTACGCTTTGCTATGTGTGCTTAGTGTCAGTGGTTCCCCTCGCTCGTTTCCTCTCACCGCTTATTATAGTGAGGGGATTACAAAGATTCGAGAAAGTCTCGCAATAAAGTTAGATAAATTCCCGAAGCCTCAACGCGCACATTGTGGCCGGTCCCTGGCACCACGACGCTCTCCAGCAAGGGACTTAGGTTCGCCATAAGACGTGAGACCTCCACATACTTCTCGTCGAGTGTCCCGGCCACGGCCAGCGCTGGAACCCGTAGCCCCGGCAACTCCCCCCACAGTGAGGGCTGGCTACCCGTCCCCATGCCGCGTAGCGACTTCGCCAGCTCTACGGGATCGTTTCGTAGCCGCTCGGCGACGGTCCGTTGCCGTAGCTCCTCGTCGCTAGCGAGTGAGGCGAAGAGCGGCTGCCGGTACCAGTCTTCGAGGAACCGTCCGAAGTCCTCCGTTTCGAGGCGTTTCGCCTTCAACTCGTCAGCATCGCGGCGGGCTTGCCGCTCCTCCAGGTTCTCGAATCCTGGTGAGGCGGATTCGAGGAACAGGCTGGAGCAGCGTTCCGAGTAGCGCAGCGCCAGGTAAAGGGCGAGCCTGCCGCCCATCGAGTATCCAACCAGAGTCGCCCGTCCGATGTTCAAGGCGTCCAAGATTTCGATAACCGATTGAGACGCGCCTCCCATCGTGTAGCTCTCCGGCGAGAGGCCCGTGGACCCGCCGTGCCCCGGAAGGTCGGGCGCCAGACAGCGGTATTGGGCGTTCAGAGACTCGGATACTGCGGTCCAATCCGCCGCCGAGCCCATGAATCCGTGCAGAAAAAGGACTGTGGGGCGCTCTGCGCTCCCCGAGAGAATATAGTTCAGCCTGCCCAAGGGTCTAACCGTAGAGACCTTCGAGAAGCTCCCGATGCAGCGTGACGTTCTCTTGCCGATCGGTCTTAACTTCGATCAGGGTGGATGAGCTTCTTCCGCAGGCCGCGAGATAAGCCTCAACAAATTCCTCTCCCGTGCCCGGACTCTCGTAACCGAGCCCGAACATCTCCGCCGCCGACCCGAAACCGACTCCCTGAGGTGTCCCGAAATACGGCTCGAAGAACTCCCCGTGGCCGGCGACCGGCAAAAAGGAGAAGATGCCACCACCATCGTTGTTTAGGACCACGACTACGATCGGCGGGCCTTGGCGGAGCATGGCGAGCGAGTTCAGGTCGTGTAGTAGCGCGAGGTCCCCGATCAAGAGCGTGACGGGGGCTCCGCGTCCGCGGGCGAGCCCGGCGGCGGTCGCAACCGTACCGTCTATGCCGCTCGCTCCCCGGTTTGCGGCGACCGGAACGGCACTTCCGTCGGTCGCCGCAAAGGTGTCCATGTCCCGTATCGGCATGCTGCTGGCGAGCACCAACCCGTGCCTTTCCGGTACGTGGCGTGAGACGAGCCGGGCAACCAAAGGTTCGCTCAGTTTCTCTTTTTTAGCCAGACGCTGGTCCATGAGCGAGCCCGCCCTCTCCGAAACCTCGTACCAGCCGCTAAACCAGCCGGGCACGTCGCAGGAAGGACGCGACTTCGCGGCCTCCGACAGGGTGGTGCAGAACGCCACTACGTCCGACTCCACGCTCCGCGTAACCCGGTGGCTGGGGTCCAGACGGAACGGACTCTCGCGCACTACCAAGTAAGGATCGGGTGCGGTACGGGCCAGCGCCTGTTCCAGACGCTTCGAGAGCGCCCGGCCCCCGAAGTGGAGCACTGCGTCCGGCCGATGTTCTTCCCAGAAGCGTCCGTCCGCCAGCAGCGCGTCGTAGTAGGCGATGCGCCGCCCGACGCCCTCACCGAGACGAGCCTGGGAACTGATATCCGCCAGCAACGGCCAGTCAAGATCCTCCGCGAGCCGCGCTACAGCCTCGCCCTGCTCACGCGACTCCAGACGGCCCGCCACGACGATCCCTCGTCCACGGTTCCGAAGCTCATCCCACAACCACTCGACTTCTTCCGTGTCTATAACGGGCTTCGTATCCGCGTAATGGGTGTACGGGAGGCCGCTTTCGTGCCAGGGAGCCGGACCGGGATCACCTTCACCTTCTACTTCAGAGTCATCTAAAAAAGGCTCGCGGAACATCAGGTTGAGATGGACCGGGCCTCTGGGGACCCGTCGGGCGCGGTACGTTGCCTGATCCACGGTGGTCAGTACGGAGGCCGGGTCCACGGAGAGATCCGGGGCGGGTAGGTCGAAGCTCCACCGTACGTAATCACCGAAGATGTTCGGCTGGACGATAGTCTGGTTCGCGCCGGTCTGTCGAAGTTCCGGAGGACGGTCGGCGGTGAGGCAGATCATGGGGACTCCATCGGTAGAAGCCTCCACGATGGCGGGCAGTCCGTTTGCTACTGCGGTGCCGGAGGTGGTGATCCAGGCCGCCGGATGCCCGGTGGCGCGGGCGTATCCCAGGGCGGCGAAGGCCGTGCCTCGCTCGTCGAAGTGAACCAGAGATTTAGCTTTAGGGTTTTCGGATAGGGCGGCGACCAGCGGAGTAGAGCGGGAGCCGGGCGCGACGCAGAAGAAGTCTACGCCGCTGCGTACCAGTTCCTCGACTATGAGGTAGGCCCAGAGGCGGTTAGCCCTGGCTGTCTGGTTCAAGGCCGAATATCCTGGTGAAATCGCTGATCTTCTGCTCGATCTCCGCCCATTCCTCTTCAGGGACCGAGCCGGAAACGATACCGGCCCCGGAATATAGAGACAGGTTGGGTCCCGATACGAGGCCGGACCGGATGCCTACGGCGAACTCGGCGGCGTCGGCCCCGATCCAACCGACGGGACCGGCGTACCATCCCCGGTCGAACGTCTCTGAATTTCCTATCTCCCTCAGAGCTTCTTTTTTGGGATGCCCTCCCACCGCCGGAGTCGGGTGCATCGCTTCGAGAATATCGGCGTCGGAGACGTCTTCGTGAAGCGTGCCGCGTATTCCCGAAACCAGGTGACGCCGCCGCGACAGCTTCATCTCCGACATGCGCGAGTCTGCTTCGAGCGATCGGCAGAGCGGCGCGAGACCCTCGCGTATGCTGTCCCGGACGTAGGCGTGCTCCATCCGGTCCTTGTCACTGCTGAGAAGGTCTTCGCGCAGATCCTCGTCGTCCGTCTCCGAATCTCCGCGAGGGCGGGTTCCGGCGACGGCCTCGCTAAGGATCTTCCGCTCTTCGCGCCGGTACAGCCTCTCCGGAGATGCTCCTATGAACGCCACGCCGGGTTCAGGCTCCACGTAGAAGTGGAAGCAGTCCGGGGTCGCGTCCTTGAGCTTTCCGGCGAGTAGCGCCGGATCCAGGTCTTTGTCAAACCCGAAGTTTGCCCGGCGGGCGAACACCACCTTGCCCAAACGCCTTTCTTCGAAGGCGGATAGCGCCCGTTCGATGTTTCTCTTCCATACCGGAAATTCGGGCTCGTCGGTCCTCGAAATCGGCTTCGGGAGATCCTTCGCAGAAGGTTTTGGGCCGAAGGAAAGGTCTTCGATTTCCTCCAGTATGTCGTCCCGATTCTCTATGTCGCGCGGGAGCACCAGGTTGCAAGCCAGGACCGTCTCTCCGGCCTGGACGCGCAGTTCGTAACGTGGCAAAACAAAACGATAATCTCCGAACAACGTCCATTCTTCACCCGTGTCCCGCCCGGCGTCGAAGCGGAGTCCCCCATAGTAGCGGAGTCGCGGGTCTCCAGAGGCCAGTAGCGATGGGAGACGCTTTCTCATGTCTCCGGGGTCCTCCGCGGTCGCCTCACATAGATCAGCCGCCCCGAGGGCTGCAACCTCGGACCTATCGTCGCGCCCGGACCAGTAGAGTTTCGGTGTGATCCGCTGCTCCCGGAGCCACGCGAACAAGTCCATCCGCCCAACAGGAACTTCCAGGCGAACGGCCTGTGCTTCGGATTCCCAAAGGGTGGGATCTTCGGAGAGTGTCCGGCTAACACTTTCGGCCAGGTTCCAGAGTGCGTGCTCCGGTGAGCCCCGGAACGCGACGTTCCCTTCCGATATTAGGCCACTGTAGTCTCTGCTCAACAAAGCCCGCCGATCATCTCCAGTACAATCCGGCCTTACGCGCCGGTTCGCTTCGACTTGGGAACATAGTGTAGCAAGCTAGGACACACTACCTTGCGGTTCCTCTCACAATTATCAACCGAATCCTCGACAAAAGCCCAGAGATATCGGGCCAGATAGCCAGATCCTCGCCGAGATTCAGCCCGGCGTCTAACCGCTCAGACGCGGGTAGATCTCCCGGTACGCGGCGTACGCTGCTTCGTAGGACGAAGACTCGTCGCCGGGCCGTATCTCTCTTTCGGGCTCTACAGCCAGGGCGGAGGTTTCTTCCGTGGAACCGTAGACGCCGGAACCGATACCGGCCAGAAGGGCCGCGCCACGGGCGGAGGCGTTGGCTGAGACGTCTCCCGGCAACAGTAGCAGCGGCCTACCCAGTACGTCCGCCAGCAGATGACGCCAGGGATCTCTGGTAGAGCCGCCGCCGGCCAATCTAAGCTCCGGCGCCGAGATTCCGGCAGCTTCCAGGGACTCCAATCCCTCTCGCAGGGCGAATGCGACGCCTTCCAGGGCGGCCCGCAGGAGGTGGCCGCGCCCGTGTCCCAGTCCGAGCCCGGTCCAGGCTCCTCGGGCTCCGGGATTCATGTGCGGCGTCCGCTCTCCGCTCAGGTATGGAAGGAAAGTGACACCGTCTGAGCCGGTGGGCACGGCGAAAGCTTCCTCGTAGACCTCGTCCCAGGTGGCGCCGAGCATCCTGCGGGCCCATTCTAGGGCGAGCCCGGCGTTCTGTATCGCAGCCATCGAGTAGAAGAGGTCCGGCGTGGCGGCGCGGTAGAGGTGGGTCCGGCCGTGAGGATCCGGGTCCGGCCGGTGTACGGGGGCCACGATCTGGGCCCCCGTACCGACCGTTAGCTGTACGGAACCCGGCTTCGATAGTCCTCCCCCCAGCATCGCCGCCACCGTGTCCGCCGCTCCGGCCGTGACCGGCAGTCCCGCACTCAAACCCAGGTGTTCCGCCGCCTCGCGGGTCAACCCTCCGGCCACGTCCGAAGAGCCGATAACCTGCGCCAGGAAGTCCTGCCGTAGGCCGAGCGCCGCTACTACCTCGTAGTCCCAGCGACCAGCGGGCACGTCGTAGAGCAGGGTGGCGGAGGCGTCGGATGGCTCGGCCGCAGGCTCTCCGGTAAGCCGCATTCGGAGCCAGTCTTTCGGTTGTAGCGCCCAGCGAATTTCATTGTACGTTTCGGGCTCACAGTCGCGGAGCCAGAGGAGCGTCGGTCCCGCCATACCAACGGTGGGCGGATTGGCGAGCCGGCGGCGGGCATCATCATCCAGGCTCCGGTAAGTCTCCAGGTAGCCGACGGAACGGGCGTCGGCCCAGAGGATGGCGGGCCTCAGAGCCTGTCCATACGCCCCGGTGGGTACGACGCCGTGCATCTGGCCGGAGAGACCGATAGCAGTCACTTCGGGACCATTAGGACCGATGGCCTCCCTTGCAGCCTCGCCCGCAGCGTCCCACCATTCTTCGGGGTTGGATTCCGCCCAACCGGGGTTCGGCGAGCGTACGGCGTAGGAGTGAGTCCCCTCTCCCGTCACGGTTCCATCCGGTTCCATGAGAAGTGCTTTTACGGAGCCGGTACCGAGATCCAGGCCGAGAAGCATCGGTGGCTACCGGGAAGATCCCTGGCGGAGACTTGACTTATACACAGAAACGTATGTTACAGTTCCATCCATCTCTACATAGTAGGGGAAAAGGGACAACTTGTTGAAAGGACGGCACGGACGCACCGGGCGACGCCAACCTCTGGGGAGGGCAGCGATTTTGCCGGTCCGGGCCCGGTCAGGGGAGGCATAACGTGGCGACTGCGACGGGGGCTCAGCAGACGAGCCTTCCACCGAAGGCGAAGAACGCGATAGTCGGAGCATTCTTCGGCTTCTTCACGGACATGTTCGACATATATCTGCCCGTGATAGCGCTGGCGCCGGCCCTGATCTACTTCGTACCGGAGGGTATTTCAGCTTCGACGGCCACGCTTATCGGAAGGACCATATTCGCCGCCACGCTGGTTGGCGCAACCGGCTCCCCGGTCCCTGAAGAAAATCCGGCGTTTTTGCTACGCCTTTAGCTCTCCCTGCACGATGACCCGATCCGTGTAGTCCGGTAAGGTGCAGGTCTGCAGGCTCACAATGTTCTTACCTTCCACGGGCTCCAGCACGGAGAGGTCGGTAGGATCGGTCACGACCGTGTTGAAGACGACGTAGGTATATTTCTTGCCGTTGGCGTCTTCCAGGATGATCTCATCCCCATTCTGCAACTTGTCTATGTCGTAGAAGGCCAGATAGCTCGACGTACCCTGAAAGCCGAGGCGATGCCCGGCTATATAGACGTTGGCCTCTTTCTCCCACGGGTAACCCGTGCCCAGGAGGTGTACTCCAGCGTAGTTCTTGAACAAAGCCTCGGTGGTCCCGAGTCCGGTGGGAACCTCATCGTTGTCCAGCTCCGACATCTTTGGAACGGTGACCTTCAACATCTTGTTCTCCGGCCCCTGAGACGCCTCTTCGTCGGAGCCCTCGCTACCCTGGTCCGGCGCAACCTGGGCGTCCGGCGTCGTCTTGGGTGCCTTCTCTTCTTTCTTGGGCTCGGTCTTCTGATCTTTGGAGCCCTGATCACCCTGATTAGAGTCCTGATCTCCCCCCGAAGACCCGCACGCCGCGAGTACCACGAGCATAGTTAACGCCGCCATCACCAGTATCAACTTCTTCAAACGCATCCAGCCACCTCTCTCAATGAGAAATTTCCATCTCTCGCTACCGAAACTTTACCCTCAACGCATAACAGCCAGATAACGTCCCGGTAAATTGTTTATTACAGTCTCTCTGAAAGCCAAACCTCGACGGGCAGGCCAGCAGAGGTCAAATCCGTCGCACAGTATACCAAGCAACATTCTATTTGTAGCGACACCTCCGCTACCCTAAAGGCTTTCGGTGCAAAGCCAGTAGAACCAATATTCTACAGCGGATTTAAAGTGTAACCATTAGGGTTTCGGTACCCCTAGTTGTTTACAGATGTCTTTGGCTAAATCGTTGTCTATCTCAGTGTGACGGGGAACGGTGCTTTTCTTACCCGTTGAATTATTTCTGACTTTAGAGTGTTTTGAGCCCTCACCGTAGAACTCGCAGTTGCAAGCCTTGAGGTGTTTAACGAATTGGTTTCGCTTCACAGAGCCAAAAGTTCGCTCTCTTCGGACACTAATTCATCGCGCAACTCCTGCAATTCTTCCACTGAATAATCTTCGAGAATGAACGCGATCGCATCCCTTAAGTTCTCCCGGACCTCTTCTTTAGTTTCACCTTGAGTTCGGGCTCCAGGCACTTCTTCGCAATAGGCAATCCACCAGCCGGAGTCTGTATGCCGGTATTTCATGGTGAAGTCGATCCCTTCGAGGATCTCGTTAACCTCGCGTGTGGTAGCCATGTTGCTCTCCTCGCTTTTCGTACCCTCACTGGAGACGCCGAGATTCCCTCACCGGGGACATTGCGATTATATCCTTGAATTGACTTTTGAGTCAAAACGGACTTTTGGTTCAGAATTGGAACTTGAACCAAAAACTCTTCATTTGAGGGGACTTTTGGTGCAAAGCCTCTACTTAGCTTGACACTCTAGAATATATGTGTATACTGCATATAGTAGTAAGTTGATACGAGATTCAGGAGGCAGAGAATGGCTACTATAGAGAAGGCTAACAAGGCTGCGGAGCAGTTGTCGAAGACGATAGGCGACTCCTTCAAGGTCGCAGTGGACCACACGGTGGCGCTTCAGGAGCGCAACACCAAGTTCGCCCAGTCGATATTCGAGAACGGCACGCGGGAGATCCGGCAGCAGGCCGAGAGCAACCGTGCGATGGCTCAAGAGCTCGTCGAGCGGACCGGGCAACAGCGCGAGGCTTTCCAGACGGTCGTCGAGGAATCCGTCGACGCTTACATGGACCTCGTTTTTGCTCCCCTGTCGTACTACAAGCAGGGTCTGCAGCTCGTCGAGAGCGAGGTAACCGAGGGCGGTTTCCCCATCCTCAAATACGATGAGTTGAACGTCGAGGAAGTCGGCAAGGAAATCGAGAACCTCTCGGCACAAGAGCTTCGTGAAGTTCGGCAGTACGAGAAAAGCAACAAGAACCGCGACACGGTGATCACCCAGATCGACCGTAAGCTCAAGCCCGCTTCGTAAGAAGCTTCATAAAGCAGCAACGCGAAAGGTCCGGGGTTTGATCCCCGGACCTTTCGTTATGTCTGACCTTTTAGTTTAGGGTTACTTCAAAAGGTCCTTGAGGTGCCCTTTCTTTTCCTTCATGGTGCCGCCACGCTGATCTGAGCGTCCTTCGGCTTTCTTGTCTTTATCGCCGCTCAGGGCACCGGTGGCCTCTTTAATACGGCCTTTGGCCTTATCCATCGCGCCTTCCGCCTTGTCCCGCCCGCTGCTTTTACCTCTACTGCGTCCGCCCATCAGGGATCTCCTTGCTCCCGAGACTATTGCTACATTTATTATACCTGTCTGGTTTATACGCTAAACTTACCTCTGTGCCTAGAGGGCGTTGTCGGTTCCGACATTCCGGGCGTCCTGGATCGCGCGCCAGACCTTCATGGGCGAAGCCGGCATGTCTATGTGGGTCACCCCTTCGTGGGCGAGGGCATCTATGACCGCGTTGACGACCGCCGGGGACGAGCCTATCGCGCCGGACTCGCCGATGCCCTTTACACCCAGCGGATTCGTGGGCGAAGGGGTCACGGTCTGGTCCAGGATCATGTTCGGTATCTCGGGAGCGCCGGGGATCATGTAGTCCATCATGGTGCCACTGGTCAAGGTTCCATCCTCGTCGTAGACGGCCTCCTCATAGAGCGCCTGAGCAATGCCCTGGGCTATCCCGCCGTGGAGCTGGCCGTTGAGAATGTCCGGGTTTACGACCGGACCGCAGTCATCCACCGCGACGTACCGGGAGATATCGACTTTCCCGGTCTCTGTATCGACCTCGACCACGCAGATGTGGGTCCCAAAAGGCCAGGTGAAGTTCGGCGGGTCGAAGACCATGCTCTCGTTCAGTCCCGGCTCCATGCCTTCGGGGATGTTCGCCCCCAGGAATGCCGTGGCCGAAACGTCCTGAATGGTCACGTTCTGGTCCGGCGAACCGGCCACGGAGAACTTACCTCCCTCGAACTCTATGTCGTCCTCGGAGGCCTCCAACATGTGCGCGGCGATCTTCTTCGCCTTATCCACCACCTTCTCGCACGCCAGATGGACCGCGATGCCACCCACCGCGAGGCTCCGGGAGCCGTAGGTATCGCGTCCCATGGGCGAGACGGCCGTGTCGCCGTGAAGCACCTCTACGTCGTCGGGCGTTACGCCGAGGGCGTCGGCGGCGATCTGGGACCAGGAGGTCTCGTGGCCCTGTCCGTGGGGCGAGGTGCCGGTTGCTACCTCCACCTTGCCCGTGAGGAGCATCCGAACGGTGGCTGCCTCCCAGCCACCGCTCTGGAGGCGTACCCCGGCCGCGACCTTGGAGGGAGAGAGGCCGCCGCTCTCGGTAAAATTGCCGATACCGATGCCGATCTGTACGGGATCGTTGTTCTCGCGGCGGCGCTGCTGCTCCTCGCGCACGCCCTCGTAGTCCGAAAGCTCCAGGGCGCGGCGCATGCAGGCCTCATAGTCGCCGGAATCGTATTGGACGCCGGCCGGGTTGGTGGTCGGCTCGTCGAACGGCGGCATGAGGTTCTTCAACCGCAGCTCCGCCGGGTCCATTTTTAGCTCGCGGGCGAGGGCGTCCATTATCCGCTCGTGGGCGTAGGCCGCCTCCGAACGTCCGGCGCCGCGGTAGGCGTCGGTCGGGGTGAGGTTGGTGAAGACCCCGGTACACTCAAATGAGTAGGCGTCGAAGGCGTAGAGGCCGGGGTAGGTAAAGGAGCCGAAGATGGCGATACCGGGGGTGAGGAGCTGCAGGTAGGCGCCCATATCCGCCAGGAGCTTGACCTTCATGCCCAGAATCTTCCCATCGTTCGTGGCGGCGAGCTCCATGTACTGTACCTGTCCCCGTCCGTGGGTAGTAGCCAGGTGGTTCTCAGAGCGGTCCTCGACCCACTTGATGGGCACGCCGAGCCTGCGGACGAGGGCCAGCGCCAGGGCCTCCTCAGCGTAAACGTTGAGCTTGGAGCCGAAGCCGCCGCCCACGTCCGGGGCCACGACCCGGATCTTCTGGGCCGGAACCCCACACACCCCGGCCAGGACATCCTTCGTAAAGTGGGGAACCTGGGTCGAGGTGTAGACGACGAAAGAGCCACCGTGGCCCGGCTCCTGCATGACCACGGTGGCACGAGGCTCGATGGCGCTCGGGATCAGCCGCTGCTGGATGTAGCGTTCCTTGACCACCACATCCGCCTTATCGAAGGCATCTTCAACGTCGCCGGTACCGAGCGTCCAGGTGTAGCACTCGTTGGTCCCGAACTCCTCGTGGGCCAGCGGAGAGCCTTCTTCGAGCGCCGCCTCGACATCCACCACCACTTTTAGCGGTTCGTAATCCACGTCGATGTGCTCCAGGGCGTCCTGGGCCTTGTAGCGGTCGGTGGCTACCACCACCGCCACCGCCTCGCCCATGTGGTTCACTTCGTCTCGGGCCAGGGGCCAGTGGTCGGGAGTCTTTATATCCTCCGTCACCGGCCAGCCCGTGGGGATGCCGACTACCCACTCCTCCGCCAACTCTTCGCCGGTAAATGCGGCGACCACACCCGGCTGTTCCAGGGCGGCCGAGACATCGACGTTCGTGATCCTGGCGTGCGCGAGAGGGCTGCGGAGGACGACCATGTGCAGCATGCCCGGCAGCTTGATGTCGTCGGTAAAGTTGCCCCGGCCCGTTAGGAGCAACGGGTCCTCTTTGCGCGGGACGCTGCTCCCCATGTACCGTTCGGCCGTCTCGGTCATCGCTACGCTCTCCTTTCCCAAATTACTGAGGTTCGTCGGAGAGCGGTGGCGCACTCTCCGGGGGTTTGCGCGGGTTTGCCTGCTTCTCGTAGGCGTAAGCCAACCTTAGTAGCTCAGCCTCGCCGTAAGGTTTCCCGACGAGCTCGAACCCCACGGGCACACTTTCTTCCGCGAATCCCGCAGGCAAGGAGATAGACGGCAGGTCCGCCTGCGCCGCTATGAGCGCGTTGGTGGGGAACGTGAGCACGGTCCACTTCCAATCGTCTAGCTCCTTTCTCGTCGGCGGCAGCACTTGCGAGTTCGGGAAGAGAAGCGCGTCGAGGTTTTGCGAGGCCATGGCTCCGAGGATCGCCCGGCGGAACTGTTCTCTGGCTGCGAGTCCCCGATAATAGTTGGGATCTTCTTCGGGATCGGCCGGCGCCTCCTCCGCTATCGCTATAAAGAGGTCGAGGCGTGGATGAAACTGCCCTGACGCGTAGAGTTCCGCTATCGTGTGGGCCCCCGGCCTCTCTGACAGGAAGCCGTCTATATCGTAGCGGGACTGGGAAAGGTACAGGGAGGTGACACCGATGTAATCCAGCAGGTCGGGGACGCTGACAGGGTCCACGACCTCCGCTCCCGCCTCCTGTATCGCCTCGATTGCGCCCTCTATAACCCTGTTGACCTGCCCGGAGTCTGGGTCGTCATCCGGCCCGAAAGCCTCCCGCAATACGCCTATCCTCGCCCCGCTCAAGCCGCCTTCGGCCAGGCCTCGCGCATAGCTCCCCGCGTCTCTGGCAAGCGTAGCTACCGACGTGAACGGGTCTGCGGGATCGTACCCTACTAACGCATCCAGAAGGATGGCAGCATCCTTCACCGTGCGGGTCATCGGCCCAGCGGTATCCTGGAAGACCACGAGCGGGGAGAGGCCCTTGCGGCTTATGAGGCCGGTGGTAACCCTGACGCCCACCAGGTTGTCGAAAGACGCCGGGACGCGTATAGAACCCCCGGTGTCCTCACCTATTCCGACGGCCCCGAGGTTCGCCGCTATCGCCGCCCCCGTTCCGCTGCTGGAGCCGCCGGGGTCCCGATCCAGAGCGTACGGGTTCTTCGTCACGCCACCGGCCGAGGAATAGGCGAACCAGGAGGTAGCGAAGTCCGGCAGGTTCGTCTTCGCGAGGATCAAAGCTCCGGCTTCCTTGAGCCTCTTTATCGCGGTCGCGTCCTCCTCCGGCGTATAGTCCTCGAAAGCTATGGAGCCGAACGTCGTGCGAATACCAGCGGTCTCTGCCTGATCTTTGACCAGAACCGGGACGCCGTGGAGAGGCCCGACCATTTCCCCGGACTGTTGAAACGAGCGATCGAACTCATCCGCCTCTTCAAGCGCATTCGGGTTTATCGTGATGATCGAGTTGAGCTCCGGCCCGCTCTCGTCGTAGGCTTCTATCCGCGCCAGGTACAACTCGACCAGACGCCGGCATGTCAACTCTCCCGACCGGAAAGCGGAGTGGATGTCGTCGATCGTCGCTTCTTCCAGGCGGAAAGACTGTGAAGGCAATGCCGGCTCCTATCGTAGCTGGTTGGCTTTTGTGAGATAGTTGAGGATGAGCCCCGGTTTCTAATCCAGCTCCACCAGGTCTTGTCCCGCGTCCACAGCCTCTTCGTTCTCGACGAGGAACTTGGAGACGGTACCGTCCTCCCCGGCTTTCACTTCGTGGAAGGATTTCATCACTTCGATCAGGCCGACGGCATCCCCCGCCGAGACGCTATCTCCTTTCTCCACGTAAGGGCCACTGTCCGGGTCCGGGCTGCGGTAGAAGGTGCCGGGCATCTGGGCTTTGACAGTCTTTTCAGCCAATTCGTTTGCTCCTTTTCTAGAGAGTTTTCTAAGAGGTTCTCTGTCCTGCGCGTCCGAGCGGCCGTATCTCGATGTCGTTCTCTTCCAGCTTGCGGGCTATGGCCTCGGCCAGTTTGACCGCCCCCGGAGTATCCCCGTGGACGCAGACCGAGTCCGAGATCATATCTATGTCCGTGCCGGAGTCGGCGATAACTTTCCCCTCGGTGACAGCCCGAACCACCCGCTCTCCGACCTCCTCAGGGTCCAGTTCGTCGGCCACGTTGCGGGTAAAGACGATCTGGCCGTCCTCGTTGTAGCCCCGGTCGGCGAAAAACTCGCCAACCACCGGCTGGTCCATCTTTCTGGCGAGATCGTAGGTAACGGACGCCTGCATGCAGAAGAGCAGGAGTTCCGGGTCCGTCTTCTGTATCGCCTCTATAATGGCGCGAGAGAGTTCTTCGTCTTTAGCGGCGACCATGTACAGCGCGCCGTGAGGCTTTACGTGCTGGACCTCCATATCGTAGTAGCGGGCGAACTCGCGCAGGGCGCCGAGCTGGTAGATGAGTTCGTCGTGGATCTCCTCCGGGTCCACGTTAAGCGCCCGACGCCCGAAGCCGACCAGGTCCTTGTAACCGGAGTGGACGCCGACCGCGACGCCGTGCTCCTTCGCCAGCCGCACGGTCTCGCGCATTACGTGCGGGTCTCCGGCGTGGAAGCCTCCGGCGACGTTGGCGGAGGAGATGTGGTTCATCATCTCCTCATCGTGGCCCATCTTGTAGGGGCCGAAACTCTCTCCCATGTCGCAGTTGAGGTCTATGTGCATCGTTGTCTCCCTACGGTCGGCGTCTTTCGGTCTTTCTAACCGCCTTACTAACCGAGCGAATCCTTGATCTCTTCCATCTGTTGCCGCCGCTGCTTGCGGGCTTCGAGGGCTTCTTCGAGGTCCACGGAGCGGAAGCGGGTCTTGTCGTTGGTCTTTGTCTGGGCGAGCCGGTCGCGGTCGACGCTTATTACGGTGCCGATGGTAGCGTAGCCGCCGCCGGTCACTGCGTCGTTCACGAGAACGATGGGCTCGACGCCGCCGGGGATCTGGATGGAGCCGACCGGGTAGCCGAGGTCCACTACGTTCGCCGGGTCGCTCCCCGCGCCGGCGGGCTGCTCCCGCTCGACGAACTCCAGTTCGCCGCCCCGGTAACGGTAGCCGATGCGATCCGCGTCCGGGGTAACGGTCCACTCGGTATTCAGGAACGTCTCCAGGCTCTCCTCTGTAAGCCGGTAGCTGGTGAGGCCGATGATGACGCGTATCTCAGCCTCCTTACCGAACCTCGGGATGTGGTCATCGTCAACCCGATGGCCCACTCGTTCGGCGGCGCCGTTCGACGTGCCGACCTTTAGCTCGTCGCCTTCCTGCAAGGCCCGGCCCTCGTGGCCGCCGAGACCGATCAGGGTGTACGTAGAGCGGCTTTCGAGGAAGACCGGCACGTCTATCCCACCGGCCACAGCCAGATAGGACCGGGCGCCGCTCTTGAGATAGTCGAAGGAGAGCACGTCGCCCTCCTCCACCTGGAGCGCCTCCCAGGTCGGGGCTTCTTCGCCGTTTATCTTCGGCGGCATCTCCGCGCCGGTGACTGCGATGACGGCGTCTTGTGTAAATTCCAGCTCCGGGCCGAAGTAAGTTATCTCCAGCCCCGCCGCGCCCTCCTCGTTGCCCACCAGGTAGTTGCCGACCTGGTAGGAGAACACGTCCATCGCCCCCGAAGGCGGCATCCCGATATCGTAGTCGCCCAGGCGGCCCGTATCCTGAACGGTCGTGAGGAGTCCCGGTTGATGGACCTTAATCGCCATAGAGCGCCCCCAGAATCTCCTCGTTGTACGCGTGCGGGTCCTCCAGCGCGCGGTCCCCGTGAAAGTTAAAGTCCGCCTTGCGGTACTCGAAAGTCCCGTCCTCTACTTTGGCCCGGACCTCGTCGAACTCCTCCTGGTCTACGCGGCGGTACTTGAAGATGTCACCTGGTTTCGGAAATACTATAGAGTCCTGGAAATCCTTGAGGCTCTGGCTGAGGTCCAGGACCGGGGCCGGGGCAAGCCCGAAGAGTTGGTAGCCGCCAGCACCCTGCACCGGGTAGACGACCGCGAATCCACCGCCGAAGCCAAAGGCCCGCTCGGGGGTGAAGGTGCGGGGCCGGACATACTTTGGAACCTCGATCTGCTCCTCGGGCGGAACTAGCTGGTAGCACCAGGGCAGCCCCGGCACGAACCCGATCATGGTCACCAACCACGGCGAGCCCAGGAGAGCCTCGATAAAGTCGTCTTTGGTGTCGTAGCCGTTGATTCGGGCGCCGTATTCGAGATCGGTCGCGTCCGGGTCCTGGTGGCGGTCCCGGAAACGCATCAAGGTCTCGTGGGTCCAGGGGTCTTCTATCATCACCGGCACGTCGACTACCCTCGTGTCGAGCTCGAAGCCGTGTACGTCCCCGACCTCCTCGTCTAACGCCTTGAGACGCGAGATCAGGTCGTCCGGGTGCAATATGTCGGGGTCCAGCCGGATCATGTACGAGGCATTCGACGGACAAATATCCGTGATGCCCTCGATGTTCTCTTCCTTGAGCCTGTTGGTTATTGCCATCGCCCGGAAGTTGACCTTCAAGCTCATCGCCTCGGAAAGCTCCACGAAGACGTACTCGTCCCCGCCGTAGCTGTACCGGGCCTGTGTCAGTTCGGTACCTTCGCTCATACCTTCGATGCACCCCACTTTTCTGTAAGATCCCGGAAGAATCCTACTAGGATAGGAAATGCCGGTCAATAAATGCTAAAAGTCTCCCGAGAACCGCTAGAGTACAGTACAGAGAGGGAAAAATGAACGTAGCGATGATGACCAGAGTAGCGTTGATGGCCGCCGTTACGGCGGTGGCGGCCCAGATCGCCATACCTCTACCCTTCTCGGGGGTTCCGTTCACCATGCAGGTTCTGGCCGTAGTTCTGTCGGGGTTGCTACTCGGCCCTCGCTACGGTGCGCTGGCAATGGGGATCTACCTGCTGGTCGGCGCGGTCGGAGTCCCGGTCTTCGCCCAGTTACAAGGCGGCCTGGGCGTCATCCTTGGCCCCACGGGGGGCTACCTCGTCTCGTACCCTATAGCCGCAGCCCTCGCAGGACTCGCGGCCCATGCAGCGGCCAACGCCGTCCGTAGCCGGGCGATAGCTTTTAGCTTCGCGGCGGGTACGGTGGGGCTCGTCGTGATATACGCGCTCGGGATGGCCTGGCTCATGGTGGTGTCTCAATTGCCCTTTGTGGTGGCGCTGGCGCAAGGCGTGCTTCCATTCGTGGTGTTCGACCTGATCAAGGTAGGTCTGGCCGCGCTCGTGGCGGTCGCCGCCGCCCCCGCGATAGCGACTTCGCGGGCGTGAAGCGCACCGCGGAAGTATGATGGCGGTGGTTTCGGTGTGGAAGTCGTCCGTGGAGGTTGCTGCGTCATGTTCGAGAAAATCCTTGTAGCCAACAGGGGCGAGATCGCCCTGCGCGTCATCCGTGCCTGCCGGGAGCTAAAGATACCGTCCGTAGCCATTTATTCAGACGCCGACGAAACGGCCCTCCACGTCCGCCACGCCGACGAAGCGATCAACATCGGCCCGCCACCCGCCACAAAGAGCTACCTGAACATCGAAGCCATTATCGGGGCGGCGAAGGAGACGGGGGCCGATGCTGTACACCCCGGCTACGGGTTTCTGTCAGAGAACGCCGCGTTCGCCGAAGCCTGCGAGGATGCGGGGCTCACGTTTATCGGGCCATCGTCGGAGGCCATCGAGAAGATCGGCGATAAATCAGCGGCACGCGGGCTAGCCCAGGAGGCAGAAGTGCCAGTGGTGCCCGGCTCGGAGCAGGCCGCTTCCGCCGACGAAGCGGTAGGAACGGCGGAGGAGATCGGCTACCCGGTAATGGTCAAGGCGTCGGCCGGGGGCGGCGGCCGGGGCATCCGGGTGGCGGAGGACGAGGAAGAACTGCGCAAAGCCGTGCAGGTGGCGAAGCAGGAGGCCGAGAAAGCCTTCGGGGACGGCTCGCTCTACCTGGAGAAGCTTCTGGTCGGCCCGCGCCACGTGGAGGTGCAGGTGATCGCCGACCACCACGGCAACGCCATCCACCTGTACGAACGGGAGTGCTCCATGCAGCGCCGGCGGCAGAAGGTGCTGGAAGAAGCCCCCTCGCCCGGCATAATCCCCGAGACCCGGAACGCGATGACCGATGCCGCCGTCCGGCTGGCGCGGGAGGCCGGGTACACCAACGCCGGTACGGTAGAGTTCCTGGTGGACGAGGATCAGAGCTTCTACTTCATCGAGATGAACACCCGGATACAGGTCGAACACCCGGTCACGGAGACGCTAACGGGCGTGGACCTGGTAAAAGAGCAGATCCGGGTCGCCGCCGGAGAACCTCTGAGCCTGAAGCAAGAGGACGTGCCCTTCGAGGGCTGGGCGATAGAATTCCGTATCAACGCCGAAGACCCCGACAATGACTTCATGCCCTCGCCAGGGGAGATCTCCTTCCTCGAAGTGCCCGGCGGTCCCGGAGTCCGGGTCGACTCGGCCATCTACCAGGGCTACCAGATCCCGCCGTTCTACGACTCGTTGGTGGGGAAGCTGATCGTCTGGGGACTCACCCGCGAAGAAGCCATCAACCGTGGCCGCCGCGCCCTGCGCGAGTACCGTCTGGAAGGCATAGAGACCACCATCCCGCTCCATCTCCGGCTCCTGGAAGACGAAGCATTCGTCTCCGGCGACTATCACACCGGCTATCTGGAAGAGTTGCTGAAAGAGGAGTAAGGACCACCTTCTCTATTCGGGTATACTCTTGTGGCAAGCGCGCATCGGAGGACTTCGTGGAGACAAAGACGCAAGAGGTTACGCGGCGGCGCTTCACCGTCCACGACTATCATCGTATGGCCGAAGCCGGGATACTCCACGAGGATGACCGGGTGGAGCTTATCGAGGGGGAGCTTGTCGAAATGGCCGCAATAGGTAGCAGGCATTTCACCTGCGTCAACACGCTGAATCGCCTATTGGTGAGGAGCCTGGGAGATGAGTACATCGTCAGCGTACAGAACCCGGTGAGGCTAGACGAAGACAACGAGCCGGAACCTGACCTGGCGGTGATCCGGGCCCGAGACTACAGAGATTCACTCCCCGGTCCCGAGGACGTGCTGTTCCTGATCGAGGTTTCCGACACTACCCTCTCCTACGACCGTAACGTCAAGCTGCCGCTCTACGCCCGGTCAGGCATCCCGGAGGTCTGGATCGTGGACCTTGCGGGCGAGATCATCGAGCTTTACACTACTCCATCCGGCAATGATTACCGGCATCTGGAGAAAGTACGGCGAGAAGAAACCTTCGAGTCCACGGCACTGCCGGGTCTGTCCTTCCGGGCCGAAGCCGTTCTCGGCTGACCTTTCTAGCCTTCGGGTTCTTCCCAGATCCAGGCTTCCCGCTTCAGAGCGTCGTCTATGCGAGGCAGGTCGTTTTCGAGGAAGTCAAACCAGTTCTTGCGGATTTCCGCTTCGCGTTGGGTGTCGTTGGCGTTTTCGTATAATTCTGGCTCCAGAATTGTCCGCAAGAAGATTGGCGTCTCTCATTTTAACGAGCCCGACGAGTTCTGAAAAACTGTTGGATTATTCCGAGCCGCATTAAAAAGCCTTGTTCGCGTCTCTTCATCTCCCGGACAGATAGACAATTTAAGGTTCAGCCTATCTGGCAAATTGCCTATAACGAACAGCAGAACGTTATCTTGACCAGCATATCCCCCAGCAACATTGAGAGATGGAACGTCCCACTTATCTGCGCCGAAAGATATCCATTCTCCCGCAGGATAATGAGTGTAGCGAGTGTTGTAAGAGAGGTCAGGGGCTTCCTTTATTAATTTTGTCAATAATTTGCGTATCGCTTCTTGTTGAGCAAAGCGATGCTCGTAAATCAAATCTATCGCCCGCTGGTGCTTCTGGTAGATCTGCCGGCTCAACCTGGCTATTTCGGAGTCGCCCACGATGTGCCTCCTCAGCATCTCGGTGTAGTGTGTGACCAGGACTCGCAGGTCGGGCTCGATGACGGAGGCCCAGCTCTCGGCAAGCTCGTCGAATATCTCGCAGACTGCCCGGTAGTCCACCGGCAGATACTCCGGGTGCGAAGGCTCGTCGCCGTCCGGCGTCAGGTAGAGGGCGAGGAGCCTGTAGTCCGGGTACTGCTCCCTGACGATCTTGTGGTAGCGGTCGAGTTGATCGCCGTGTTCTCCAGCCCCGATCTTGTTCTCGATAATAACCGCTAGCTTCTCCCGCTCGTCCACCAGGAAGATGTCTATGCGCCGCCATTCCCGCCGGACGCTCATCTCCCCGAGGTCCCACAGGCTCAACTCAATGGGCGTAACGGGAGCAGAGGCGTTCGGGGAGTCCATGATGGCCCGCTGCAACAGCCGCTTCACGAAAGCGTCACCCATGCCGTGAGACTCGTTCGGGTCGAGAAGGAAGGCGAGGAACTTTGAGTGACTGATCTCCTGCCGCTCCATACCGACCGCCTCGAAGATGTTGAACCGGTCCAGCAGCGCTTCCAACCGTTCCAGGTCCGGGTTGCTTACGACAAAGGCTTCGAGCGCCTTGAGGTCTTGTTCGGCCTGCTTTACTTCACCCATCGGCCCTCTACTCTACGTTGAGTACGGACCGCACGACGCAGCCCATATCATTCTGCTTGTATTGACTTTATTCGCTTCCGGGGCGACGGCGCTCTCCTGCGCCTTCAGCGGCCGCTTCTACGGAGCGGGACAGTATCTCAAGGCCTTCTTCGAGTTGTTCGTCGGTTACGGCGAAGGGGACGAGGACCCGGATCACGTTGCCCCACGGTCCGGCGGTGAGGAGTATGAGGCCTTCCTGCAAGGCGTTGCTCGCTATCTTGGTGGTCCGTTCCGGGTCCGGCTCGCGGCTCTCTGAGTCCTTGACGAGCTCCATCGCCACCATCGCGCCCCGTCCCCGCACGTCACCGACGAAGTCCGGATGCTTATCCTGAATGTCGCGCATCGCGCCCATCACGCGCTCGCCGATTACTTCGGCTCGGGAGAGGAGGTCGTCCTCCTCGAAGGCGTCGAGGACGGCGAGGGCTGCGGCGCAGGCGAGTGGGTTTCCTCCGTAGGTGGTGCCGAGTCCGCCGGGGTGAACGCTGTCCATGATCTCCGCCTTGCCTGTTACGCCGCCGAGCGGCATTCCGGCGCCCATGCTCTTCGCCGTGGTGACGATGTCCGGCTCGACGCCGGAGTGCTCGATGGCGAGCATCTTGCCCGTCCGCCCGAAACCGGACTGGACCTCGTCGGCGATCAGGACCGCCCCGATCTCGTCGCACAACTCCCGCAAACGGCGCATGTAGAAGTCCGGGATCGGTATGAAACCGCCTTCCCCCATCACCGGCTCGATGATGACCGCCGCCAAATCATTCGGGTCGAAGCCGACCGTCATCGCCCGCTCGATGGCGTCGAAGCAGTCGCTCTGGCATCCGCTGGAGCAGTCCCGGTTCGCCGGGCAACGGTAGGCATACGGCGCGGGCACCCGGTAGATGTCTGAGGCGAGTGGGCCGAAGCCTTTTTTGTACGGGTCTACCGCGCTGGTCAGCGTCATGGCGAGCAGGGTGCGGCCGTGGAATGCGTTCTCGAAAGACAGCACCGCTTTCCGGCCCGTGTAGTAACGGGCTACCTTGATGGCGTTCTCAACCGCTTCCGCCCCGGAGTTGAAGAACGCGCTGCGCTTCTCGGTGTCGCCGGGAACCATCGCGTTTAGCCTCTCGGCCAGTTCGACGTAGGGCTCGTAGTGGTTGACGAAGAAGCAGGTGTGGGTAAAGCGGTCGGCCGCCTCCTTTATGGCTTCGACCACCCGTGGATCTGAGTGGCCGACGTTCATCGTCCCTATGCCGCCGCCGAAGTCTATGAAAGTGTTGCCGTCCACGTCGGTGATCGTGGCGCCCTTCGCTTCCTGGGCGAAAATCGGGGTTCCCGTCTTGATGCCCGAGGTTACGGCGCCCTTGCGCCGCTCCATCAGAGCCTTGCTCTTGGGTCCCGGTATCTGCGTCTTTATCCTAGTAGAGTCCAGCATGGAGCCCACTCCTTCCCGTCGCGTTGATCTTCCCAGTATACGCTTCTTAGAGCTCGGGATTGTACTCGGGCACGTCCATCCGGAAGGCGAATGCCACACCGACAACCGTCCAGAGTCCGACGATGATCCACTCGGGTACCCCCAGGCCCGAAGGCATCCCCGGCAGGTACTGGCTGGCAATCCCCGCGCTCAGCACGGCGGCGATGATGCCGATGATCGGACCCCGCCCCGCCCTGAAAGGCCGCTCCATCTCCGGCTCGTTGCGGCGCAGCACGAGGAAAGAGATAGCCACCATCAGATACGCGATGACGATCCCCAACCCGCCCGCGTTGACCAGCCACACGAGCGCGCTCTGGCCGAAGAACGGAGCGATGATCGAGAGCCCCCCGACCAGCAGTATGGCGTTCGTCGGCGTGTGGAACCTGGGATGAATCCTGGCTAGAAACTCCGGCAACATCCCGCTCTCGGCCATGGCATAGAGGATGCGGCTACCCCCGATCATGAACCCGTTCCAACTCGTGAGTATCCCCGCGATGCCGCCGATAACCAGGATGTTCGCAAAGATATCGCTCCCGAACAACGCACCCATCCCGGCGGCGGACGCGAGTTCCGTATCGGCCAGCGCCGAGCGGGATAGCCCGCTTCCGACCCCGATAATCACGATTATGTAGAAGACCATCGCCATAACTACGGATACGATGAGCAGCATCCCGATCTGCCGGAACGGAAGGTTTATCTCCTCCGCCGATTGCGGTATCACGTCGAACCCGACGAACAGGAAAGGCGTCATCAGGACCACGGTGAGGAGACCGGCGATTCCCGCCCCGGAGAAGACCGGCGCGAAGTTCTCCCCACTCCCACCGATGAACGTGCCAAACACGAACAGCGCCGCGATGCCCAGCAACGCCAGCACGGCTATGAACTGGAAGATCGCCGACGGCCTGATGCCGATGTAATTCAATGCCGTGATAGCTGCGGCCCCCAGGACCCCGATGGCGATCCAGGTAGCGTAAACGTCGTATCCCGCGATGGTCCAGAGAAATCCGGTCTTGAATCCCTCGGGGAGCAGGTACTCCATCGTCGTCGGCAAGGCTACAGCCTCGAAAGCCGTCACCGAGACGTAGCCGAGCGCGATGGCCCAAGAGGCGACGAACGCCCCCAACGGGCCGATCGCCCGCCAGGCGTAGTTGTGCTCCCCGCCCGCTTTCGGCATGGCTGAGACGAGCTCCGAGTAAGTGAGGCCGACGAAAACGACCACCGTACCCCCGATAAGAAACGCCAGAATGGCGCCGAGACTCCCGGCTTCCGTGAGCCAGGTACCGACTAGCGGGACCCAGCCGAACCCGATCATGGCCCCGAAAGCCAGCGCGATAACGTCCTTCTGCCCCAACACCCGGACGAACCTGTTGCCGTTGTCCATTCGCCGCCTCCTTAGAGTTACGCGCAACCTTTGACTCATTATGCCTGTACTCGGAGCCAGAATCTTTGGCCCGGCAGACAAAACTTTTCAGGGTTTGCGGGCTCCAGGGATTGCACCCAAGACGACTCTCAGGCGAGCAATTTTTCGGCCTCAGCGTAAGGCAGGCCATGGGCCTCGGCCACCGGCTCGGAGACCAGTTCTCCGTCGAGAGTAGAGAGTCCTTTGGCGAGGGACAGGTTCTCTTGCGACGCTTCTTTTATCCCCTTATCGGCTATCTGAACCAGGTACGGTAGCGTCGCGCTGGTGAGAGCCAGCGTGGAGGTCCTCGCTACCGCTCCGGGGATGTTCGCCACGCAGTAGTGGACTACCCCTTCTTCGACATAGGTGGGGTCCGAATGGGTCGTGGCCCGGCTGGTCTCCATGCACCCACCCTGGTCTATGGCTACGTCTACCGCCACGGACCCGTCCCGCATGCTGGCGAGCATGTCGCGGGTTACGAGCTTTGGAGCTTCCGCACCGTGTACCAGCACTGCTCCTACCACCACGTCAGATTCCCGGACGTAGGCTGCGGTTCGGGCGCGGTTGGGCGTGACCAGATCCACCCGGCCTCCGAAGATGTCGGAGAGGTAGGCGAGCCTGCGGGGGTTTATGTCCAGCACCCGCACTATGGCCCGCATCCCGACGGCTATCTTGGCGGCCTCCGTGCCGACTACTCCGCCTCCGATGATGGTTACTTTGGCGGCGGGTGTGCCGGGGACGCCTCCGAGCAACAATCCACCGCCGCCCTGGGGGCTTTCGAGGCAATGGGCGGCGGCCTGTATGGACATCCTTCCCGCGACTTCGCTCATCGGGGCGAGTAGGGGTAGGGTTCCGTCCTCCAGCTCCACGGTCTCGTAGGCGATTGAGTTGATCTTACGTTCCATCAAGAACTCGGTTAGCTCTTTGTCCGCCGCGAGATGCAGGTAGGTAAAGAGTTCCTGGCCTTCGCGGAAACGGTCGTACTCTTCAGGGATTGGCTCTTTGACCTTCACGATCAGGTCCGCTGACTCAAAGACTTCGTTAGCCGACGAGACGAGACGTGCGCCAGCTTGTTCGTACTCTTCGTCCGTGAAACCCGCGCCGGCGCCAGCACCGGACTCGACGACGACTTCGTGGGCGTGGTGGACTAGTTCGGCGGCGCCGTCGGGCTGCATCGAGACCCGGCCTTCCTGGTCCTTTATCTCCTTGGGGACTCCTATTACTCTTGGCATGATCCGTCCTCCTTAAACCAGGTTCAGACTTCGAGATTGGTCATTACGTGCTTTACGCGGGTGTAGTCTTCGAGGCCATACATTGAGAGGTCTTTGCCGTGGCCGGAGTGCTTGAAGCCGCCGTGGGGCATCTCGGCGACGAGCGGGATATGCGTGTTGATCCAGACGCACCCGAAGTCCAGCCGCCGGCTGACCCGCATCGCCCGTCCATGGTCGCGGGTGAAGACGCTGGAGGCGAGACCGTATTTCACGCCGTTTGCCCAGCGCACAGCCTCGTCCTCGTCGGAGAAAGGCTGGACGGTGATGACGGGGCCGAAGATCTCGTTCTGCGATGCCTCGTCGTCCTGGCGAAGGCCGGAGACGACGGTAGGAGAGTAGAAGTATCCGCCGTTGCCGACCGATTCGCCGCCGGCTGTGATCTCGGCGTGTTGGGGGAGCCGTTCCACCATTCCAGAGACGTGCTCTAGCTGGGTAGGGTTGTTTAGCGGTCCGTAGAGCACGTCTTCATCATCCGGGGCTCCGGTCCGGGTGTTCTTCGCTTGCTCGGTCAGCGCGGCGACGAAGTCGTCGTAGGCTCCGGGAGATGCGAGGACGCGGGTCGCCGCCGTGCAGTCCTGGCCGGCGTTGAAGTAGCCGGCGGTCGCTATCTCCTCGGCCGCCTGTTCGATATCGGCGTCGTCGAAGACGATGACCGGCGCCTTGCCGCCGAGCTCTAGGTGAGTCCGCTTGAGATCCTTCGCAGCCGAGGCTGCGACCTCCATTCCGGCCCGAACGGAACCCGTTATGGAGACCATCTGCGGAATCGGGTGCTCCACGAGCGCCCGTCCCGTGTCGCGGTCACCACAGACCACGTTAAAGACACCCGCCGGCAAGAACTCGGCCGCTATCTCGGCCAGCATAACCGTTGTAACCGGCGTCGTGTCGCTCGGTTTTATGACTACAGTGTTACCGGCGGCGATGGCAGGCGCGAACTTCCAGGCCGCCATCATCATCGGATAGTTCCACGGCGTGACCTGGCCGCAGACACCGATGGGCTCGCGGCGGATAAAAGAGGTCATTCCGGCCATGTACTCGCCGGCGGATTTGCCTTCCAAGCAGCGGGCCGCCCCGGCGAAGAAGCGAATGTGATCCAGGAGCATCGGGATCTCTTCTTCCATGTGGACCGCGAGAGGCTTCCCGGTATTCTCGGACTCGGCGCCCATGAGTTCTTCAGCCCGCTCTTCGACGGCGTCGGCGAACTTGTTCAATGCCCGCTGCCTCTCAGCCGGCGTCGAGTCCCGCCACGACTCGAAAGCCTTGTCGGCGGCTTTGAACGCCCGATCCACGTCAGCCTCGCCAGAGAGCGGAGCCTGGGCGAAGGTCTCGCCCGTCGATGGATTCACCAGTTCGTAAGTGCGTCCCTCGGCGGAGTCTACGTGCTCTCCCCCGACGAAATTCTGTATCTTGCGCGTCTTCGTATCCACGAAAACTCTCCTTTTCTACGATTTTACAAACTACGCGTAATCGCACCGGGCAACCGCCGCCCGGAGCAGCTCTTTCGCCCCTGCCTTTAGCGTTTTGCCGTGGGCGAAGGCTACGGTCGAAAATTCTTCTTTCAGCAGCTTCTCCGCCGAGCGCTTCGCCTCCGCAGGATCGTTACAGAAAGCCTTTCGGACGCCGACTCGGAGCTTACGTGGCAGGCATCCGAAGGCATCCGCAGTAAACAGCAATCCGTCCTCGTCGCGCAAGAGAGAGACGTGGCCGAGCGTGTGGCCCGGCGTGGAGATCACACGAAACCCGGCCACTACATCACCCTCACCGACCACCTTCGGGACAGGGATGCCCGGAGGTTTCGCATTGCTCGCCAGGCGACGCAGGATCGGGTTGCTCTGTGGGTCGAACCCGCGCTTCCCAGAGACGACCTCGGCCTCGTGTTCGGTAGACGAGACCTCCGCGTTCGGCGCCCACTCCAGCATCCCTTTTAGACCCCCAATGTGATCGTCGTGCTGGTGCGTCAGGAAGATGCGCTTGAGATCTTCCGGCCCCGAGCCGAGTGTAGATAGGGCTTTTTTGATCCGCTCGACGCTACTACCCAGGCCGGTATCCACCAGCGTCCAGCCGTCTTCGTCTTCGTCTTCGATGAGCAGTACGTTGATGGCGTTGGCTAACGGGATCGCGTCTACCCGGTAGACTCCCTCGGCTATACGTTCCGGTGACTCAGCCATCCAAGTCCCTACCTTCCATATGGATACCACCATTCCTTGCGCTCGACCCTCGGGTCTATGTGGATGTGTTTGGATTCCTGAAACGCTTCCAGGCCTTCGCGGCCCAGCTCTCGGCCTATGCCGCTACCCTTCTGGCCGCCGAATGGGGCGGCATCGTTATCCGTTAGCGGGTCGTTGATCCAGACGGTGCCGGCCCGGATCTCCCGCATACACTTGAGCATCTTCTCGAAGTCCCGCGTATAGACGTTCGCACCGAGACCGAACGGAACTGCGTTAGCCTGCTCGATAGCCTCGTCCAGGCTGTTCACCTCGACTATCGGTACGACCGGCCCGAAGGTCTCTTCGCGCATCACGGTCATCTGGGGTTCGACGCCAAAAAGCACGGTCGGCCGGTAGAAAAACCCTTTCTCTCCCCATCGCTCGCCGCCGGTGACGAGCTTCGCGCCTTTGTCTATCGCTTCGCCGACGTGACGCTCGACCTTCTCGCGGCCTTTCGCGTTGATCATCGGCCCGATGTCCGTCGTGCGGTCCATTGGATCTCCCAGGTTCAGGCTCTCGGCGAACTCTCTGGACGCTTCTACGAAGTCATTTGCGACTGCGCGCTCCACGTAGTAGCGTTCGGAGGAGGTGCAGACCTGTCCGGCGTTCAGGCAGGCGGCCCAGACAGCGCCTTCGGCGGCGATCTCCACGTCCACATCGTCGCAGATAATAAACGGATCCTTGCCCCCAAGCTCCAGGTTCGCCCGGATCAGACGCTCCGCCGCCACAGTCCCAACCTTCTGGCCTGTCTCCTGGCTGCCGGTAAAGGCCACCATGTCCACACCGGGATGCCGCACGAGCGCATCACCGACATCTCCGGCCCCGTATACGACCCGTAGCAGACCTTCCGGCAGGCCTTCTATTAGCTCCGCCATGCGGCGGGTCGCCAGGGGCGTCTCTTCGGATGGTTTCAGGATGACGGCGTTGCCGGCGGCGAGCGCCGGGGCTACCTTCCAGGCGGCGAGCAAGAGCGGGTAGTTCCAGGGCACGATGCAGGCGACCGAGCCGACCGGCTCCTTGAGCACGAGTGCGAGCTGGGTCGATTCGATCGGCGGAATCACCCGCCCGGCGAAGTTGCGCCCGAGCTCTGCGTAGTAGTCAAAAGCGGCCGCGGTCCAACTGACCTCGTCGCGGTTCTCGACCAGCGGCTTGCCGCCTTCGAGCGTCATCAGGTGCGCGATCTCCTCGGTCCGGGAGCGCAGGCCGGTGGCGACTTCGTGGAGCGCCTCACAGCGCTCGAGCGCCGGCGTCCTGCCCCAGGTCCGTTTCGCTTCGTGCGCGGTCGCGATCGCCGCATCTGT
>JBGTJJ010000010.1:0-173800 GCA_041745215.1 Rubrobacteraceae bacterium
TCTTGGCTTGTTTGATCCACTCCAGAATCCCACGCTTCGACGAACGCGGGAAGGCCGCGAAGTTCTCCCCGGCGTCCTCATATTCCGCGAGCGCGGCTGCCAGGTCGTCCGGGATTATGAGGGCTTCGACATCGTCGAGGAACGTCCACGAGCCATCGGCTTTGGCCTCCTCGATCTTTCGCAGACCGGCCGGACGCATCTTCCCGGCGGCGTTCATACGCTCCACCCTATCCTTGTTCACCTTCGACCAGGCGCTGCCGGGCTTCCTCGGCGAGAGCAGCAGCATGGTCCGCTCCTCGTCCAGCTTGCGCGGCAGACTGTCGATCCAACCGAAACAGATCGCTTCTTCGACCACGGCGTCGTACGGTACGTGCGACTTACCACTAGCCTTCTTGAAGGTGACGAGCCAGATACTCTCCGCGCTCTCGTGGTTGGCATCTAGCCACGCCCGCCACTCCTCGCGACTCTCTATCTGAACCTGGGGAAAGTCTTTCGTCAACTCAACCTGCCTTTGTAACGTGTACAGCATCAATTAGTCTATACATCAGCTGACAGGCGAACGTCGCCCGGTCAAGTTCCCGCAGCGCAAGCGACCCCGGTCCGTCATGCTTGATAGGGTAGCGCCTTACCGGCACATTCGCATCATGCGCTTGAGATGTCAGCGGCGGCATTTTCCCGAGAGGCGATAGCCGCCAGCAAGCCGGCGCCCAGCCAGAATCCGACAATAGGACTCATACCGATACCGACGATCGGGACCGGGAAAGCGCCGAACAGCGGCGTGAGGGCTAACAGAACGAAATAGGCGCTGAGCGCGAGTGCGGCGGTTCGCACGCTCGACGGTTCAGGACGCGCAAAAATCATCACGGGTGCCAGGGTTGCACCACCAAGCGCAACAACGGCCACAACGGCGATCAAGGGAGAGATAGCATAAGCAAGGCCGACGATGCCCTCGACCTCTGCAACGGGTGTTAGTGGATCGGGGCGCAGCCACGCAATCCCTGCTCCGGAGGAAACCAGGACAAAGAGACCGACGCGGGCAACGCGTGTCACCGGCAGGCGACCTACGAGGATGAGGATCGCGGCGGCGAAAGCGGTTGCCTGAGACGCATCCGGCTGCACGATCAGCACCACCGCACACACAGCGTACGCAAGCCATATCCATCGCACATCACGGACGAGACCGGCCATCGCAACAACGAAGATCGGCAGCAGCAGCGCAGCCGCATTCGCATGTACAGGGCCAACATCGAGCCAGCGATGCACCCCCATCTGGCCTGGATTGGCAAGACTGACTAGCAACCCGACGGGGGCGGCGAAGATCATGCCGCGAGTGAACACGGGCGAAGCGGAACGATAAACGACCAGCGCCACGAGAGCGCCCACACCCCAGGCAGCGAGATTGGGTAGCCATGTTCCGGCAGAAGCCCCATCGAGAGCAACTACAAGGCAACCCGTGGCAACGGCCACAAACGACAGCATGGCGAAGACTGCGAAAAAGAGCTTGGAATGGCGAATCCGCGACCTGTCTTGCAACCTCATTCTCTATCATCCTTCGTCGAAGACTAGCTCCAACGCCGCAGCCGCCGCTGCCAGACGCCGGTCGTGCGTCCACAACCGCGCGGCACCCTCCAAAGCTGCAGAAGCCAACAGGTGGACGTCTATGTAGCCGATACCTCGTCCCATCAGAGCGTGGCGCTCGATAAAGCCGAGAGCCTCCGAGTCAGTAGCAGTCGGTGCTGCCGGCAGGTCCGCTATTAGCTTGAGCACCTCACCCCGGTTTTCGAGGTTGCCGCAGGCCAGTTCTCCCAGCACAAAGGGATGTGTCATCACCTGACCGCTATCTAGGGCCTTCGCCAGCATTGGTTCTCCCGAGCGCAGATGGTCGATCCAGACGGAGGTGTCTACCAGGATCACGCCGACTCGGGACGCCTCCGAGGTACCGGCTGCAACCCAGGCTCGCTACCTCCGAGCCGGGCTAAGCGACGGGCGCTCTCACGCTCGACCAGAGCCCGCAATCCCTCGTGGATCAGGTCAGTCCGACCCTTCATGCCAGTGATACGCCGCGCTTCTTCCAGCAGTTCGTCGTCCAGGTTTACGGTGGTACGCACGATACTCGCCTCCTTCGTGTATGCACAAAATATACATCACATGATGCGAATATTCATGCACGTTCGAACGGATTCTCGATCTTCAGACCTTCGATCCGCTGTCCGTCGCTCAGTCAATTTGAACCTCCGCGTAGCTTCCAGGAGAAGCCCCATCTACTGCGGCAACGACGGCGGAGATATCGCGCTGTATGCGCGGCCAGCTCGTAGAAGTCAGGACGACGATCCCAATGCGCCGTGCGCCAAGATTCTGCTGATACTTGAGGTTCTTATCTGTCGTGACGAGAATCTCGAATATTTCTCGTTCCGCCGTGTCAAGCAAGTCGCCGTTTTTCAGCGTCGACCAACCAAGCTCGTATGCGGTCGAGATTTCGTGTTGGGTCAGCAAATCTCGCAGAGGAATCGGCGTTCCCTGGTCAAACAGTACACGCACTCAGGCGGTAGTCAGCGTGCTTCGCGCGGCGTGTTCGAGGACGGCGCGAACCTGTTCGGGTGAGACACCAGGGAACCACTGCACAAACTGCGAAACCTGCGAGCCGTCCTCAAGGTTCTCAAACAACGCGGCGACGGGTACGCGCGTGCCGCGGAACACCCAAGCTCCGCTAACGCGCTGTGGGTCCCGCTCGACTTCGGGGCAAGTAGACCAGTCGATCATGTAACTCATGATAGCATTGACACTTTCAGAGGGCTAACAAACACGCCGCGCCTCATTCGAACGCGAACATTGATCGTCGTCGATCCGCTCACGCTAGCCGAATAGACTTAAACTTCTAAGTACCTTCGGGGAAGACAACTCCTCGTTCTATCGATTCGAGCACATGCTTTACTTCCGCGTCGATTTCGCTTGCTGTCATTTCAGCAGCAATTCCAGAATGGGAGAGACCTACACCGAAATCATCGCCGGACCATTGAGACAGTCCAGAAAGAAGAGCTTTACCAGGCATTGCGGTCAAGATACCACCAGATTGCGCGGTGAGAGTCGAGAGCCTTCTACGGGCCTCCTGGTTCACGCGACCAGCCAACCATTTGCGATTGCGTGCCTGAATCTCGCTCGCGATAGCGTCGAAAACCTCTTCCTTCTTTTCCTCAGCTAATTGTAAAAGTTTCGCACGTACTGCGTCTTCGTCGGGTGCCCTCTGTGTATCCCGCGCATGCTTTGCGATATATCGGGCAATTGCGCTCGGAACCAGCAGATAATTCTCAATCTCTTTTCGATTCCAAATATGCAAGCACACTCCCCGCTGACGCGCTTCGTTGAGCCTCTCTTGTTGTTCTTCTAGTACATGATAGTCAGAATCCAAAATGCAGTATGTAACAATAGCCTCTCCAAAAGCATTGTTGAGTGCCATTGATGAGCCGATCGCTAACTTCCATCCTCCCCATCCCCCAATAGACATCCGAGGCACAGACCGCATCGATTCCGCGACAGGAAAGAGCGTCTCATGGAAGCGCGTAAGAATATCTATGTCTTTTCCCTCAAGCATTAAAAACCGCCTTGCTCGCCAGAGCCTTGCGAGGTGAACATTGTGAGTGCTACCTACACGCTCGACGATTCGCTGGACAGCGGGAAGCGAACTTGCAAAACTTGAGCTTGGTCGCTCTTTGTCTACTACAAGTAAGTCATCTGGTTCTACTTCAGAAACCAACTCAACCGAGTGACTCGTCATTACAATCTGCGGGAATCTACCACGAAGAAACCTGATCAATCTACGCTGCAGATCAGGGTGCATATAAACATCAGGTTCATCGAGAATCACGGTTCCTGCTCCTCTAGCACGCGTCAAGAACCACATCGTCTGTAGCCACATCTGGAGTCCATGTCCCATGACACCTGCTTCACCAACGAAGCCTCCATTTCGAACCCAAAGACGTAAAGAATCCCCTGGTATTCCCCCTCGCCCATCAAGTCGTTGGACCTGCACGCCGGGCCATGTTTCCTCTACCACTCTCTTAAAATCCCGAAATTGCTTGTAGAACACATTGAGCTGATTTCGGAAGTGAAGGCTGGCTAATGGAGAATCGAGAGCAGCCCTTATGTAATCAGCACGAAGAATACTCTCTTTCCTCTGCACAGGTCCAATCTGGGGCATTATTGCGACCTGTGGTATATTCAGTCCTCGAGCAGCCCCCGCAGTCTTCACAATCTGACCGGCGGGATCACGAATGACTGCAAACAATCTGGCATCGTCAATATAAGCTGTAACCGATACACCCGACGAAAAGACAACGGTGGCGGTTGATGGCGGATCAGCGTATTGATGGGTCAGAGTTGAAAACTCGATCTCGACATTGCGTAGGGAAGGTGAAATTCCGTATTCACGCTTAGGACGTCCTGTCCATGCTGGTGGCGTCCCGTAAGATAGCCTCGTACAGCGAGTGATCGCAAGCGACAGTAACCTCAGTGCCTCGACGATCGTCGACTTACCCGCGTTGTTCTGACCTACTATGACTGTCAACGGCGCTAAAGGAAGCGTATGGCGTTCGAAGCCGCGAAAGTTCTCCAACTTAATGTGGTCTAACATAAGCGCGTCCAGTCCAACCGATAGTCCCCAGCCGGCGCAGTATACCAATAGCAAGAAGATCATGTCGCAATTTCTCCCATGATCTCTTCTTCGCTAAAAGCACCTACCCGAATGGGCGGGTTGAAGGTGATGTTAGAATCTTATCAAGCGTCCGGGAGAGGCTTTCGGGCGTGCTTTGAGTGTGCGGTTACGGTTTTTGATAAACGTATTTGAGACGCTGGGAGGGCTATGGCGAAGCCGGTGATACTCGCGGTTGACGATGATCCGCAGGTGCTGCGGGCGGTCGAGCGGGATCTCCGTCGCAACTATGCTCGCGAGTACCGGGTTTTGCGGGCGGACTCGGGGCATTCGGCGCTGGATACCCTGGAGAAGGTGCGGGAGCGGGGCGACCCCGTCGCGCTGATGCTGGTGGACCAGCGGATGCCCCGGATGAGCGGCGTGGAGTTCCTGGAAGAGGCCCGCGACATGTTCCCGGACGCCAAGCGGGCGCTCCTGACGGCCTACGCGGATACAGACGCCGCCATACGCGCGATCAACAACCGCGTCCTGGACTACTACCTCCAGAAACCCTGGGACCCACCGGAAGAACGCCTCTACCCCACCCTGGACGACCTGCTGGAGGACTGGCAAGCGTCCTACCGCCCGCCGTTCGAGGGCATCCGGCTCGTCGGGCATCGCTGGTCGCCCCAGTCTTTCGTGCTGCGGGACTTCCTGGGCCGCAACCAGGTCGCCTACCAGTGGGTGGACGTGCGGGCTGGTGAGGAGTCGGAGGGTGCGCCGGTTGGCATTGAGTTGGATGGAAAGAAGCTACCGCTGGTGGTGCTGCCGGATGGGACGGAGCTTGAGGAGCCGGAGACGCTGGAAGTTGCGGAGAGTATCGGGCTCAGTACGCAGGCCGAGAAGCCTTTCTACGATGTGATCATCATCGGGGCCGGCCCGGCGGGGCTGGCTACCGCAGTGTATGGCGCGTCGGAGGGGTTACGGATCGTGATGATCGAACGCGAAGCCCCCGGCGGACAGGCGGGTACCAGCTCCCGCATCGAGAATTACCTGGGTTTTCCTTCCGGGCTTTCGGGAGCGGACCTGGCGCGGCGCGGGGTTACGCAGGCGAAGCGGTTCGGGGTGGAGATCCTGACTCCGCAGGAGGTCCGTGGGGTGCGGGTGGAGGACCCGTATCGGATCGTTGAGCTCTCCGACGGCAGCGAGCTCTCTTGCCACGCCCTGGTCATCACCACCGGCGTCTCCTACCGGATGCTGGACGCGCCGGGCCTGGAGCGCTTTACCGGCGCGGGCGTCTACTACGGCGCCTCGATGAGCGAGGCCCGCTCCTGCGAGAACGAGGAGATCTTCATCGTCGGCGGCGCAAACTCCGCCGGGCAGGCCGCCGTCTACTTCGCCGGGTTCGCGGATAAAGTCACGATGCTCGTCCGCGCCGACTCGCTGGGCAAGAGCATGTCGCAATACCTGGTAGACCAGATCGAGGAGATAGACAACATCGAGGTCCGCACGAACTCGACCGTCGCAGCCGTGGACGGCGGAGACAGCCTGCAGACCGTAACCGTGGAGAACGGAAACGGCGAACGCGAACAGGAAACGCTCGGAGGAACCTCCATCTTCCTGTTCATCGGGGCCGAGCCGCGCACCGACTGGCTGGACGGCGTGATACAGCGGGATGCGCGCGGCTACATCCCCGTCGGGTTGGACCTCATGCGCGATGGTAAACAACCCGACGGCTGGAAGTTGGACCGGGACCCGTACTGGCTGGAGACCAGCGTGCCGGGCATCTTCGCCTCCGGGGACGTGGTGCGGGGCTCCACAAAGCGGATCGCCTACGGCGTCGGGGGCGGCGCGATCGCGGTCCAACTCGTCCACCAGTACCTGAGCGAGGTGTAACGGAGCTATGGAAGCCACCAAGATAACCGACTGCCTGCGCGAGCAGCCGCTCTTCGCGGGTTTGGACGAAGAGAAACTACAGTGGGTCTCCGAACAGGGCGAGGTCGTGGAGATTGAGGCGGGAAACCGTATAGCCTCCCAGGGAGACCCGCCAGACGGGTTCTACGTGATCCTGGAGGGCCAGACGGAGTGGACCCGCAACGTCGGCGGCGAGGAAGTCTACGTCGTAACGCTTGGGCCGGGGGACATCTTCGCCGAGCTAATAATGGTCCTCGACGAACCGTACCCCACCACCGGCCACGCCATCACCAACGTAAACCTCTACAAGCTCGACGTGGACGCCTTCTGGAACATGCTCCGCATCTGCCCCGAGGTACTCAAGAGCATCGTTTCTACCTCCGCCGAGAGGGCGCAACTCCACGAGACCGTCTCCCAACAACAAGCCAAACTCGCCTCACTCGGAACCCTCGCCGCCGGTCTTGCACACGAACTCAACAACCCGGCGGCGGCCATCAGCCGCAGTGCGCAGGAGGCCCGCGAAGTCTTCCGTGGCTCGTCGGCCCGGGCGATAGAGCTAAACGCCCTGGAGATGACGTCGGAAGAACGGGAGTTCGTCGCCGGTCTACCGGAGATGGTGGCGCGGCGGGCAAAAGAAGCCCCGAAGCTGGATTCTTTGGATCAGAGCGACCAGGAGGACGAGGTGGCGATCTGGCTCGAAGACCATGGCGTAGAGCCCTGGGACCTCTCCCCCACGCTCGTCTCCGCCGGCCTTAGCGAAGAGTGGTTGGACGAGTTGACACAACATATCTCTGAAGAAGAAAACATCCTCGGCGTGCTGAACTGGCTCGTGGCGGAGATGAACGGGGACGAGCTTCTGCGGGAGATCGAAGACGGCTCCGTCCGCATCTCGGAACTTGTAAAAGCCATAAAGTCCTACTCCCATATGGACAAGGCTCCCTTGCAAGAGGTAGACATACGCGAGGGACTTGAGAGCACCCTGACCATGCTCGGCCACAAGCTCAAGAAAGGCGACGTGACCGTCGGGCGCAATTACGCCGAGCAGTTGCCGAAGGTCTGCGCCCACGGCAGCGAGCTGAACCAGGTCTGGACAAACCTTCTGGACAATGCCATAGACGCAGTTAACGGCGAGGGCCGCATTGAGGTTCGTACGGAGCGGGAGAACGGCCGGATACTGGTCGAGATCTCCGATACCGGCCCCGGAATTCCGGAAAAAGCGCAGGGCAAGATCTTCGAGCCGTTCTTCACCACCAAAGACGTCGGTAAAGGAACGGGTCTCGGCCTGGACATCGTCCGGCGCATCGTCTCCGAGAAGCATCACGGAAACATACGGTTCGATACCGGCCCGGACGGGACTACTTTCCAGATCCGCCTGCCGATAGACCCCAAAGAAGAGGATGGAAGCTAAAGTGACGAAGTTGGAAGAACTGCGACGGTCAACACTCTTCGAGGGCATGACCGACGAGCAGCTTGCTGAGGTGATCGAGCAGGGCTCGGAGGCGCGGGTTCCGCGGGGCGCGGTCTACGCCCGCGAAGGCGAGCCCATCGAGCACTTCTACGTGATGCTTGAGGGAGAGCTGCGCATCACCAGGAAAGTGGAAGGCCGGGAGATGGTTTTGAACACCTACGGTCCCGGCGTCTTTTTCGGTGAGGTCCCGCTGTTGGCCGGCAAGCCGTTCCTGGCGAGCGGCCGGGCGCTGACTGACAGCCGAATCTTCCTGTTGCCGGAGGAGGAGTTCCGGCGGATGCTCAACACCTACCCGTCGTTCAGTAACGCCGTGCTCAAGACGATGGCCTGGCGGGTCAAAGACCTCCAGTCCGTAGCCCAGCAGCGCCAGCGGTTAGAGTCTCTTGGAACACTGGCAGCCGGCCTGGCCCACGAGCTAAACAACCCGGCGGCGGCGAGCGTCCGGGCCGCCGGTCGGCTGCGCGAGTGCTTCGAGAGTATGAGGTCTATCGGCATGGAGGTGTCCCGCCTGGCAAGCTCGGGAAGCCTGAGCCCGGAGGAAGTCGCGGGCATCGGGCGGATCTCCACCTCGGCCCTCACGAAAGCCGCCGCGGCGGAGGACCAGAACTCGCTGGAGCATTCCGAGCGCGAAGAGAATCTAGCCCGGTGGATGGAGGAGCGCGGTGTCGAACAGGCGTGGGACTTCGCTGCGACCTTCGCGGAGGCGGGGCTCGACGTTTCATTCCTCGAAGAAGTCTCCGGGGTCGTGGGCTCCGAATGCATCGGGGAGGCGCTGCGCTACCAGGAGGCGGTGCTCGCGGTGGCGGGGTTGGTAGAGGAAGTCGAGGCGAGCACGACACGCGTCTCGTCGCTGGTAGAGACGATGAAGGCCTACTCGCATATGGACCAGACGCCCCTTCAGGAGGTGGACGTCAACGAGGAATTGGAGAATACGTTGGCGATCCTGGCCTACCGGCTCGACGACGTCGAGGTCGAGCGGGACTATGGGGATCTGCCGTCCGTCACGGCCTATGGCGGCGAGTTGAACCAGGTCTGGACGAGCCTGCTGGAGAACGCCGTGGACGCCGTCGCCGGAGAAGATGCGGGGCGCATACGGATGCGGACGGCCTGTGAGAACGACCGGGTGCTGGTACGGATAGAGGACGACGGACCGGGGATTCCAAAAGAGCTTCAGACCCGCATCTTCGAGCCGTTCTTCACGACCAAAGGCGTCGGCGAGGGGACCGGGCTCGGCCTGGACGTGAGCTACCGGATCGTAGTCGGGCGGCACAATGGAGACATCCGGGTCGTCTCGAAGCCGGGCGAAGGAACGAGCATGGAGGTCCGGCTGCCGGTCGACGGGCCGGATGGCGAGCCGGTCGAACAGCCACGTTCCGCCGAGAGGGTTTCGGGATAAAGTTGTATCCCTATCAAGACTGAGAGGAGCGATGTGATGGATAATAAGAACGAGTTGTTCCGGGAATTGTGCTCCAAGCGGCGCGGGGTGAACAGAGAGGTGCTGGTTCAGACCATAGCGCTGGCGGTGGAGATCGCGCGCGAAGGCCGGGAGGGACGCAAGATCGGCACCCTCTTCGTCGTCGGGGACTCCGGCGAGGTCATGAAGAACTCCAAACCCTTGATCCTGGACCCCCTACAGGGACACGCAGACGAAGACAAGCACATAAACGACCCGAACGTCCGCGAGTCACTCAAAGAACTCGCCCAACTAGACGGGGCATTCGTAGTCTCCAACTCGGGCGTAGTCCTCTCTGCGGCCCGTTACATAGACGCCCGCTCCGACAACCTGAACGTACCGCTGGGACTGGGGAGCCGGCACATGGCGGCGGCTTCGGTCTCCCACTACACCGACGCGGTGGCGGTGGCGGTCTCGGAGAGCTCGATGGTCAGGATGTTCGACGACGGGGACCTCATATCGGAGATCATCCCCGAGGTCTGGATGATGAATGGCTACAGCTCCAAGCTGAACGGCCCAACCTACACCCGCTCGGGCGAAGACCTTGCAGTGGTGAGCCGTGCCGAGTGAGCCCGCCGAGATCCTGGACTTCTGGTTCGGGCGCGAGGGCGAAGAAGGCTACGGCGAGTTCCGCGACGAGTGGTTCCAGAAGGACGAGGAGTTCGACCGGCAGATCCATGAGCGCTTCTCGGAGGACTACGAAAGGGCGGCGCGGGGCGAGTACGACGGGTGGCGGGAAGAGGCCGTGAGTTGTCTGGCATTGGTGATCCTGCTGGACCAGTTCCCGCGCAACCTGTTCCGGGGAGACCCGCGCACCCACGCCACGGACGGGAAGGCTCTCGACATATCCCGTGAAGCTATACAAAAGGGAGCAGACCGGGAATTGCCTCTCTTCCAGCGGCACTTCCTCTACATGCCGTTCATGCACAGCGAAAGCGTGGAGGACCAGCGCCGGTCCGTCGCGCTTTTCCGAGACCTCGCCGCCGAAGAGAATGGCCCGAACGTTACGGAATACGCGGAGGGACACCGGGACATAGTGGAGCGTTTCGGCCGCTTCCCGCATCGGAACGAGATGCTGGGGCGAGAGACGACGCCGGAAGAAGCGGAGTTCCTGGAACAACCGGGGTCATCGTTTTGAAATATTGCTGAGATCAGCGGAAGGGGGCTGAAGTATGTCGAACATGGGCCGGCCGCCGTGCGAAGAGGGGATCATACTCTCTCACAAGGCCGACGCGCCGTGCGAGCAGGGCTCCGGGCCGTGGGTTTTGGCGGCGGCGATCATCGCCTCCGGGATGGGCTTCATGGACGGTACCATCGTCAACGTCGCGTTGCCGGTAATGCAGCGGCAGTTGGGCGCGACGGCGGTTGACGCGCTCTGGATCGTCGAGTCCTACGCCCTGCTTCTGGCCGCCCTGATCCTGGTCGGTGGGTCTCTGGGCGACCACTACGGGCGGCGCAAAATCTTCATGATCGGCATCTCTATTTTCACAGTGGCGTCGGTGTGGTGCGGCCTCTCGCCGAGTTCCGAATCACTCATCGCCGCCCGTACGATCCAGGGTATCGGCGGTGCGTTGATGATCCCCGGCTCTCTGGCGATCATAAGCTCCTCGTTCTCAGAAGAGGATCGGGGTAAGGCCATCGGAACCTGGTCCGGGTTCTCCGGCGTTACGGCTGCCATCGGCCCGGTCGTGGGCGGTTTGCTCATAGACTTCGTATCGTGGCGGGCGGCCTTCTTGATAAATATTCCGCTCGCCCTGATCGCGCTCTACATCTGTGTCCGGCACGTCCCCGAAAGCCGCGACCCGGACGCCGCCCGGCTGGACTTCGTTGGCGCGACACTCGCAACGGTCGGGCTCGGCGGGCTCGTATTCGGGCTTATAGAAGCCTCCAACCGGGGATTCGGAGACCCGCTGGTGTTCGGACCTCTGATCCTGGGCGCCGCCGCCCTGGTCGGTTTCGTCTTCGTCGAGTGGGAGAGCCGGGAGCCCATGATGCCGCTCACCCTGTTCCGCTCCCGAAACTTCACCGGGGCGAACCTGCTTACTCTACTGTTGTACATGGGCCTCGGGGGCGCACTGTACTTCTTCCCGTTCGTACTGCAACAGGTTCACGGATACTCGGCCACGGCGGCGGGGAGCGCCTTTCTGCCGTTTATAGTCCTGACGTTCCTCCTCAGCCGCTGGGCCGGTGGGCTCGTGCCTCGCGTGGGCCCGAGATTGCCGCTCGTTATAGGTCCGATCATCGCCGGAGCCGGCTTTATCCTCTTCGCCCTGCCCGGAACCAGCGGCTCATACTGGTTCACTTTCTTCCCGGCGGTCGTGGTGATGGGACTCGGTATGTCACTCGTCATAGCGCCGCTCACAACGACGGCCCTGAACTCCGTCTCCGGCCGGCACTCGGGCCTCGCCTCGGGCGTCAACAACTCCGTCTCCCGGACCGCAACCCTCATGGCAGTCGCCTTGATGGGAGTATTTGTCTTCGCCTCGTTCTCCAGCGCCCTGGATTCCCGACTATCGGAACTCGACGTATCGCAACAGACGCAGGCGGCTATGGATGAACGCAAGGTGGACCTCGGGGCCGCCCAACCACCAGAGGGTGTGAGCAATGAGACAGCGGCGGCCATAGACGAGGCTGTAGACGAGTCGTTCGTCGCGGGGTTTCGGCTCGCCATGTACATCGCGGCGGGTTTCGCGCTGGCGAGCGCGCTGGCGGCGGCGATCATCATAGAGGGTAAAGGACAGACGCAAAAGACAGACACGGCGGAAGGTGAAGCCGAAGGCGAAGCAGCCCCCGCATAGGTGAAAGGAAAGAAGGTGACAGAACAGGAAGACGTGGAGATCAGAACAGTGGAGCAATGGCACGAAGCGCTAAATGACGGCGACACGGATCGCCTCGTCGGGCTCTCGCACCCGGACGTTGAAATGGGCGGCCCGCGCGGGATCGTTCGCGGCGCGGATGTGCTGCGCGAATGGGTGGCCCGCGCGAACATCCGCCTCGTACCGCGACGCTTTTTCAATCGTAAGGAGGTAGTGGTCGTGGAGGAGGCCGCCGAATGGTACTCACCGGATACCGGAGAAGTTATAGGAGAAGGTACTGTAGGCTCCGTCTTCACAGTCCGCGACGGACGGATAGCGAGTGTGGCGCGTCACGATGACCTCACCCAAGCCCTGAATGCGGCGACCCTCGATGTCTCCCACGAGACCAAATCGGGGTAGCCTCCCTAACGTAAAGCGAAAGGAAACCACGTGCAACAGCAGTGTACGCATCTGGACCAGATCAAAGACGTAGAACCGAGCGCACAGGGTTGCGAAGAGTGTCTCCAAATGGGCGACACCTGGGTACACCTCCGCGAGTGCCTGAGTTGCGGCCACGTGGGTTGTTGTGACTCGTCCAAGAACAAACACGCCACAAAGCACTTCCACGCGACGGAACATCCCATCGTCCAGTCTTTTCAACCGGGTGAGGACTGGCGGTATTGCTACGTGGACGAGGTGCTCGTCTAGGATGTCGCGGATCGGAGCCGTTAGGGAGGTGTCGTGCCGGACCTCGTAACCGGGTTCGCCCTGGTCGCAATCGTTTTGACGGTAGCGGGCCTCGCGTCGGGGTTCGTGGATCGGGCGCCGCTCTCTTTCCCGATCATCTTCCTTGGACTCGGCTTCTTGCTGGGGCATCGTGGCCTCGGAATCCTGGACATCGGCGCGGAGAATACTCTGCTGGAGGTCGTGGCGACTATTACACTGGCGATGGTCCTGTGCCTGGAAGCGGTGCGGATCGGGAACATCGGCATGGGCGGCGCGGGTTTCGTCCCGATACTTTCTCTGGGTCCCGGCACCATAATAATCGTCGCGGTCGTGGCCGGTAGCGCGTACTTCCTGTTCGACATCTCGGTGGTCGGCGCGCTCTTGCTAGGCACCATCCTGGCTTCGACCGATCCGGTGGTGCTGCGGGATGTGGTGCGCGAGGAGCGGATACCGTCGTCGGTGCGGCAGGCGCTAAATATCGAGGCGGGGACCAACGACATAGTCGTGTTGCCGACGCTACTGATCCTGATCGCACTGGCTAACGCCGAGGCTTCGGGCATCGCCGGATGGGCGGTCCTCGTAGGCGAGGTGCTCTTGCTAGGTCCCATTATCGGCTTCGCCATCGGCGCGGGGGCGGCGTGGCTCATGAGCAAGGCCGACGAGCGGTTCGGCGTGAGCGAGGTCTACCAATCGCTCTACGGCGTCGGGATCGTGCTGCTCTCATACTCCGTCGCCACGGCCCTCGGCGGGGACGGTTTCCTGGCGGCCTTCGCTACCGGGTTTGCAGTCGCGGTCTTGAACTTCGACCTCTGCCAGTGTTTTCTTGACTACGGCGAGACGACGAGCGAGATGGCGATGCTCCTGGCCTTTATTCTCTTCGGGGTTGTGATCTCCGACCTCTTCGGAGAAGTTCCGCTCGTACCGGCCCTGATCTTGGCGGTAGTGGTGATCTTCATCGCCCGCCCACTCGCCATCGGGATCGTGCTCCGCAAAGCCGCCATAAGCAACAAGGCGCGGGCGTTTATCGGATGGTTCGGTCCGCGCGGCCTGAACTCTCTACTGCTCGCCCTGCTCGTACTCCAGGCAGGCGTCGCCAACTCCGAGTTTCTGCTGGCCGTGGTCGGGGTGGTGGTGACCGTCTCGGTAGTCGCGCACGGCGCCTCCGCGACGCCTCTCTCCCAGGCCTACGGACGGGCCGTCGAACAGGAGACCCACGAGGAGGAGCGGGACAACGCCGGTGGCATCTTCGAGGGTGACGCGAGCGGTTCGATCCGCCTAAAACCCGACCGCCTCGCCGGGATGCTGGAAAGCGAAGAACCCCCGGTAGTCCTCGACGTCCGTACCCGCTCCCAGTACGAGGCCGACCGAACCCGCATCCCCGGCTCGGAGCGGGTGGCGCCGGACCAGATAGAGGAGTGGGTAAAGGAACGAGAAGAAGCCTATGGAAGTCAGATCGAAGGCCAGCGCATCGTCGCCTACTGTACCTGACCGGACGAAGCGACCAGCGCCCGTGCGGCGCGGAGACTGAACAAGTTGGGATTCGAAGCGTACGCTCTAGAAGGCGGGTTCGACGCCTGGAGAGAGAAGTACGAAGTGGAACCGGCGGAAGAAAAGGCGGCTACTTAACCAACGACGAACGCCACGACGACATTTGCATCGCGCCTGCGCCACGGATAGAGTCTTCACAGCAGATGTGTCTCGAAAGGAAGGGCGGGTGTGGCAACGGTGGATGATCGCAATATAGGTTCGCTGGCCGTGTGCATCGCGCATATTCTCGGTGTGGACCCTTCGCAGGTCCCTGCTAATAACGGAGTAGCTTTGAGCCAGTGGCTCGCCCAACGGAACCTCGGTCTCGTACCCGTCGAGTCGCCGGAGAACTTCAAGTGGCCGGGGCGTTTCCTCGGTCTCCGCAGCGGTTCTTCCGGCTGGGCGGTACTCTTCGGGGTTCCGCCCGGCGTTATCTACGATCCGGCGGGTGAACCGAATAACGGTGCGGGTACTCGTCTGGATGCCGCGTTCGTCCTGGCTGAGCATGATCCCTCGCGCAGTATCGGTGTCGGCAGTGAGACCGGCGTGTCCGGCGTGGTCGAGTCTATCGCCGTGGCCGCTGAGGCCAGAGGCCCGATGCGGATAGTATCGTCGGCCGAGGCGCTGAAAGGACGCGGCCTACAAGGAGACCGCTACGAGCGTAGCGCGGGAACTTTCTCGGACCCGAACGGACGTGGCAATGACCTTACCCTGGTGGAAGCCGAGGCGCTCGAAGAGTTGGCGGCGCGCGGCGTGAAGATCCCACCCGCCGAAGCCCGAAGGAACCTGGTGGTGAGAGATGTGGAGCTGGACAGCCTTATCGGCAAACGCTTCCGGGTAGGAGAGGTCGAGTGCTTCGGCCAGCGCCGATGCGAACCGTGCGCCCATCTCGAACGCCTGACCCGGCCGGGCGTTCTTCGCGGGCTCGTACATCGCGGTGGTTTGCGTGCGGACATACTGTCAAACGGCGAGATCCATCCGGGAGACCGCGTCGAAACGATGCCGTAGAGTCTTAAATCGTACGTTCCACCTGTCGTGGGGCAAGGGTATCTTCCAGGATCTCATCCACCGACCGGCAACCGGCGAGGCCGTTCAGGTAGATCTCCGTCTGCCGCCTGACACCGCTAATTACTCCGGACATCTCCGCCCCCTTAGTTCGATTTCGCTAAAAGCTAGTGCGCCAAGCGTAGTATCTCCCGTGCCTGAGACTCGCGCTCCCCGAACTCGCCCGCTATCTCATCCAGGTCTCCCTCCGGCACGTCTACCTCCCGCAGCCGGCTCGGCAAGCCGAGATCCTCTACCAGCCCGGCTACACGCTCAGCCGGGTCTCCACCGAGGGCTCCGGCAAGGGACTTCCAGCGATCTCCGGATATTTCCTCACGCACCACCTCCAGGCTTGGCGCCAGAGTGATGCAGGAGGTGATGCCGTGCGGAACACCGTAGCTCGCCCCGATCCTCCGTCCCAGGGAATGCGAGAGCCCCATCGGCGTATTGAGCGGCGCGAAGTACGAGAGCCAGGCGGCCACCTGAAGCTCCGCCCGCGGGCTCAGGTCTTCCGGTTCCCGCTTCGAGAGCGGAAGGTGTTCGAATAGCCGACGGGCGCCTTCGAGTCCGGTTACGTCGGTGATGGGATGCGGCCCGCCGTAAAGGAAACCCTCTACTGCATGGTCCAGCGCCCGGATGCCGGTGGAGAGCCAGAGAGTTTCCGGGGTAAAGACCGTGGTTTCGGGATCAAGGATAACGACGGGCGGCACGGTTTTGGTATCCGCGAACCCGCTCTTCTTGCCCGACGCCTCGTCGGTTACCCCGACCCGGTGCGCCCACTCGGCGGCCGAGAGTGTCGTCGGTATAGCGACCTGTTTAGGATAACCTAGCTGCCGGGCTATAGCCTTGGTTCCGTCTATGACGCTCCCGCCACCGACGCTAACGAGCAGATCCGCGGCCGCCATCTCGGCCTCCGCTGCGGCGGTCTCTACGGCACTACCGGGCGTGTGTTGGCCCATGCCGGAGAAAGTGCCGGCGTGTTTATCGCCGAGTAGCTCTTCGACGCGTTGGATCAGGCCGGTCTTCTCGTACAGACTTCGCCCGGTAACGACGAAGGCCCGATCACAGGACCGGGCCTCCTCTTTTAGGTTGTCCAGGCTCCCCGAGCCGAAATGGACTCTCTCTGTGGGGAGGAAGGTGTGTGTACCGACTTTCACACCGGCAGTCTACAACGATCCAACGCCAGGTTCTGGCTCCCTCGGACTTCTACTACTGAACCGCCCGCTCGGCGGCCTCGAAGCCGGCCTTTGAGTGGGTGCGCAGAAGGGCTTGTTGGTAGAAGCGCCACAGCGACAGAGAGCCACGGTCTCCTGCGCTTTCTCGTACTGGTTGCCGTCCGCATCGGTGATGGAGACCATACCCGTCACGAGGTACGGGCCGTTGTCGTAGGCGGTGATCTTCGTCTGCTCGGCCATTCCGTTTCTCCTTCGTTCGGTGTTTTTAGACCCGGCTTCCGGCCAGCGCCGCGGCCTTCTCGGCGATTCGTCGTCCCTGGTAGCGGGCAGCCGCGAGCTCTTCGTCGGTCGGCCCATCCTCGGTACCGTTGCTACTCGTCCCATAGGGGTTTCCGCCTGCGGCGAAAACTTCGTCGCTCGTATAACCGGTCGGGACGATGATCGAACCCCAGTGCATGAACACGTTGTACATGCTGAGTAGCGTCGACTCCTGGCCGCCGTGCGGGTTCTGCGCGCTGGTGAAACCACCAACTACCTTATCCGCGAGCTTACCCTGAAACCACAGGCCGCCGGCAGTGTCTATGAACTGCTTGAGTTGCGCGGAAACATTGCCGAAGCGGGTCGGCGTACCAAATATGTAGGAGTCGGCCCATTCGAGATCCTCCAGAGAAGCCTCGGGCACGTCCTGCGTCTCCAGAGCGTGGTCGTACCAGCCCTGGTTGCTCTTTATCGCCTCTTCCGGCGCCAGCTCCCGTACCTTGCGGAACCGGACCTCCGCCCCGGCCTCCTTGGCGCCTTCCTCTACCGCCTGGGCGAGCTTGTAAACGTTCCCCGTTGCACTGTAGTAAATCACCGCTACTTTAGCCGACATCCTGCTCCTTTCGTAGTTAAACGGACTTGCGTCCACTTCAAAGTATAAGGGTAAAGCGGTAGACTGAGTATGTCAAGTAAAGAGGAGCACGAGTTGGGACGGGCGAAGAGAAAAAGAGAATCGGGCGGCTGGCGTTTGGACTTCGGTGGCCGGGAGGCCGGGCCGGAGGTCGAGAGGAGTGACGCGGCGAGGAACCGGCGTAGGATCCTCTGCACGGCACGGCGCTTGTTCGAAGAGCGGGGAGTAACGCGGGTAAATATGGAGGAGGTCGCGCGGGAGAGTTGCGTTGGCAAAGGAACGCTCTACCGGCGTTTCCCCCATAAGGGGCTTCTCTGTCAGGCGCTGCTCGACGAGCCGACCCGTGCGTTTCAAGAAGAGACGTTGCGGATGATCGGAGAAGCCGGAAGCGATGGTCTCGATAAGCTTGCTGCTTTTCTGGAGAGCGCTGTATATTTCACCGAAGATAACCTGGACCTCCTCTACGGCGGCCACGAAACTTTAAGCGGGTCCGAGCGCATAGCCCTTCAATCTCACCCGGCCCGAGACTGGCTGCGCTCTACGGTGCTAGGCCTCTTGCGGATGGCGGACCGTGAGGAGAGTCTCAAAGGCGCAATGGACCTCGAATATCTGGCGACGGCGCTGGTCGCCCCGCTGGAGATAGACCTCTACTACTACCAGCGCCGCGTCCGGGGCTACTCACCGGAACGCATTAGCGCGGGCATCCGCTCACTCGTACCGGCTGCGGCACAGCGATAGTCTGACTGGCATCAACGCTAGTAGGGGCAGTTCACTCCCCAACGTGCAGAACGGCCTTACCGTATTCAGGCTTCCGGGGCCAAGAGGTAGTTCTGCATAAAAGCTCTAGAATATTTCAGATGGTGCTGAGTAAGAAATCAGGCGGTGGAATGGCGGCACCGGGAGGCGTGTAGCATGGGCTTCTTACGTGCGTTACGCACCCGGACGGTTCTACGCCACGTGCTGTACCTGCTCTCGATCGGGCTTGCCGTACACCTGATCCTGCCGGAGATAGCCGGGATCGAGCGTTCTACCCAACTGATAGCGAAAGCCGCGCCCGCCCCGATCCTGGCGGCTTTCCTGGCGGAACTGGCGAGTCAATTATGTTACGCGGAGCTTATGGGGCGCGCGATCGGGGCGGCTTCGTGGGCGGGAACCTCGATTCGACGCCGGAGGAGGAGAGGTTTGGGCCGCTGGTTTATGCTCCGGCTCGCCATCGCCGAGACGGGGGCTTCGCACATCCTGCCCGGTGGCGGGGCTTCGATGGCGGCCGTTACCTACATGGCGCTCAGGAATCGGGGATTTCGGCCGCAGAAGATCGGGCTGGCGCTGGCGGCGATCGTCGCGCTGATCTACGGCTCCCTGGGCGTCATCTTCGCCGTTAGCCTCTCCTACATGCTCCTGTACCGCGACCTCGGTACGGCGGGTCTCGTCGCCGTCTCCGGAGGCCTGGCCCTCACGTCGGTGATTTTCATCGGAAGTTACGCAGCGTACCGTAGGCCAAAACGCGTCCGAAACCTTTTAGTCAGCATCTTTCGCGCAACCACATCCATGCTACCGGGGCATCGCCCCTGGCGGAAAGCCGAAGACCTTGCCAAGAGAATCGTGGCCGGCGTAAGGGAGGAGGTCCGCGCCGCCCGCCGGCAACTTCTCGGCCAGCCTCGCGAGACCTTAAAGCTCGCGGCTCTGGCTTTCGGCTACTGGGGTTTCGACGCTCTGTGTCTAGTACTTGTTTTTCAGGCATTGGACATACCGGTAGGACTTTTGGAGCTGACTGTAGCCTACGGGTTCGCCACCGCAGTCGGGGCGGTCCCTATAACTCCCGGCGGCATAGGCATCTTCGAGACCACCATGATCTCCACACTCGCCCTATTCGGCGTCGGGGCGGAGGCGGCAGTCGCCGTACTCGGGTACCGTCTGTTCAACTTCTGGCTGCCAATACCGCTCGCCGCTGTCTTCTATCCCACCCTGCTCAAGAAGTTCGAGAGGCGCGACCAATAGTCACCCTCACTCTACCTCCTCTTTTTCTTCTTTCGCCGCCGGGTAGATTTCTTCGTGGCCTGCGCGGTTTTATTGCCGACGTCTCCGACGGGGGTACGTTCCGGTTGATCTCCGGTCTCCTTTGCCGGCTCCGGAGGCGGTGCAGGTTGTGGCCCGCGATGGTAGATCAGGTAGTTCTGCAGCAGTGTAAACGTGTTCGAAGTCACCCAATAAACGAACAAGCCTGCTGGGAAACGGGCGATAAAGAAGGTAAACACTACCGGCAAGAAACGCATCGTCATCCGCTGGTTGGGGTTGACGTTCTTGGAGGATATCTCACCGGCTCCTATGAGTATCGCCGCCGATAATACCGGCAAGATAAAGTACGGGTCCGCCTGGGTCAGATCTGTAAACCAGAGAAGGCCGCCGGAGGCGAAGCTCCGGAAAGTCTCCTCGTGATCTCGGATGACGTGGTACATCGTTATGAAGACCGGCATCTGGATCAGGATGGGTAGGAAACCGGCCGCCGGGTTTACCTTACGTTCCTTGTAGAGCTCCATGATGGCCTGTTGCTGCTTCTGGAGGTCTTCCTTGTATTTCGACCGGATCTCATCCATCTCCGGCCTCAACTGCTGCATCGCGCGCATGTTCTTTACCTGCCGGACCGTCAGCGGGAAGAGAACGCCACGAACCAGGATCGTCAGGAACATAATGCTCAACCACCATGGCGCCCCGAGAGAATGGAACGTCTCAAGAACGTCGCTTATAAGGGTCGTAAGAGGACTGAAGATCCTACCCAGAAAGTCGATCATCGCTCCTCCTTGACGCCTTCCCGAACCTCGCTTCCGGCTTTCGGGTCGGTGGATGAGGCCACCATGGAACCGGCGAGAGGACGTATCACCGTCTTGGAAACGTAAACGGCCCGCTCGCGCTCGCTGCCTTCGTGCCCATTCGCCAGCTTCGCGGCGGCCCGGATCAGGCCCGGATAATCCCCATTGCCGTGCTCGATCCGCTCCGCGATGCCCAAAAGAGCCGCCGCTTCTTCTTCGAGTTCGGCGTCTGTATCAGGACTTTCCGTGGCGCTACCGTTCATCATTAGACGTAAGGCGAGCCGGTCATCTTCGGGGTTCCGGGCGCCATCTTGCAAGGCACCGGCGAGGGCCGACGTAATCGCCGCGCCGTCGGCCGGGTAGCCTCGCTTCGGCGACTCCACGTCCGGTTGCTCTTCCAGTCGTATGTTCTTCATCACGAGAGCGCCGCCTATGGACCCGATCACCGCCACCAACACGAACATAAAACCCGTGTGGATACCCTCCGAGAGTGACTCCCGCGCCACATCGAGGACTTGTTCTACTACCTGTTCGCCACCGGGAAACGCCGAAGCAGTGCGTGAAAGCGCCTGGCGGGCCTCGTCACTCACTAACGCGTTCGGGTCCCCGAGCGCCGAGATGAGCCGTCCCGGAGCCTGGGTAGGCGCGTTGGCCGCGAGGTCGTCGGCGTAGGTGTTGGTGACCAGCGAACCCACGACCGCCGTTCCGACCGTCGAGCCGAGAGAGCGGATGAACTGCGTGGCGGACGTCGCGACCCCGAGCATATGTTTCTCTACCGTGCTCTGCACGGCTAGAGTCGCGGTCGGCATTATGAGACCCAATCCGAGCCCGGTAACCGTGAGAAAGAGCGCCACAGTCCCCGTAGTCGAGTCCACGTCCAGGGTGGTAAGCAGGTAGACGCCGCATGACATCACCACCGTCCCGAATAGCGTGAACGGCTTGATGCGCCTTACCCGAGAGATGATCTGGCCGCCTATGACCCCGACGGCTGTCATCGAAAATACCAGCGGCGTCAGGACGGTGCCGGAACCCGTTGCAGTCTCACCGAGCACGCCCTGCACGAAGAGCGGCGTGTAAAGGATTATGCCGAACATCCCTATCCCGACGAGGAACATCAGCACGGCGGCTGATGAGAACACCCGGTTCTTGAAGAGTGAGAGCGGGATGATCGGCTCCGGCGCCCTAAGCTCGACGATCAAGAACACCACGAGGAAGACGGCGGAGACTATGAAGCCCGCTACGACGCGATCAGCGCCCCAGGCATCTCCCGCTCCGACCCAGGAAAGCGAGAGCAGCAGTGCGACGACCGAAGCTGTTACGGTGACGGCCCCCAGATAATCTATCTTCGCGTCGAGCCGTCTGGCGCTCTGCGGGAGAACCGCGGGCAGGGCAAAGAGCGAGAATACCCCGAGCGGGAGGTTCACATAGAAGACCCAACGCCAATCGAGGTTGTCCGTGATCCAACCGCCCATCGTAGGCCCTATCACGCTGGACAACGCGAAGACCCCGAAGAAGATCCCCTGGAACTTGGCCCGCCGCGCCGGGTCGGGGAATATATCCGCGACGCTGGTGAAGATATTGGCGAAGATCATACCGGCCCCAAGCCCCTGCACGCCCCGGAAAAGGATCAACTCCGTCATCCCCCACGCCGCCCCGCAAAGCGCGCTGCCGACGAGGAAGACGAAAATACCGGCCACGATAAACCACTTGCGGCCGTATATATCACCCAGTTTCCCGATCACCGGGATCATGGAAGTGGACGCCAGAAGATAAGCTGTCGTCACCCAAGCGTACTTCTCGAACCCGTTTAGCTCCGCGATGATCTTGGGCAGTGCGGTCCCGACGATGGTCTGATCCAAAGCCACCAGAAACAGCGCGAGCATCAACCCGGCCACCGCCAGCACGGTCGCCCGCGCCCCGGTCCGATCCAACAACTCGCTCATCTCAGAGCCTCGGCCAGCGTAAACAGGCTTCTGCCGAGCACCTCGACCTCTTTCTCATCGAGGGCTCCCAGTATCCGGGACTCTAGTAATTCGTTTAGTTCCGATACATTGCGCAGAGCCGAGCGGCCCTGGTCCGTCAGGTACATCCGCATTACCCGGTTATCGTCCGAGTCGCGCTCCCGGCGTACCAGACCGTCGGCCTCCATGGACTGCCCGATGCGCGTGACCCTGGATGGGTCGATCTCGAAGACCTCACTCACCTCGCCCTGGCTGATGCCGTCGTGCTTGTTCAACATCAACAACAAAAACCATTTCGGCCCGCTCAAATCAGTCTCACGCTCGATCAAAGCCGTCATCCGCTTGAACGCTAGACCCAGCGGAGCCAGAAGCGGGGCCAGCGTCGGAACGCCCTCCCCAATGATCTCTTCGCGGCGCAACTCTTCCAACCCGGCAAAACCTCCAAATTTCTCTGGCCGCGCGGATATTACCATTTTACTTGCGGGCGCAAAGATCTTCCTGTAAAAGTTTCCCTATGTTCGATCTGCAGGCGCTGACGAAGCCCGTGTCGCTTTACATCATCGGCTCCAACCGCTATACCACTACCGTGTCCGAGAGCAGAAAAACAGAGGGCCGGAAGGACGGTCTGAGAGACCGGCTGCGCAACCGGCCTCGCATACGTCCTACCGTCTATGGCTACCTCACCGAGGAGAAAGAGTCGCTGCGGCAGGGTTTCGCCGCGTTGTTCATCTCCTCTACCGGCAACCTGATAGCCGGGATGATGCTTGGCGCCATAACCGGGAGGCTGGAAGAGCTCGTGGGGCTGATGGTGCTCATACCCGCGGCCATCGGGATGCGGGGGGCCATCTTCGGCGCGATGGGCAGCCGCTTCGGAACCGCCATCCACACCGGCCTCTTCCAGTTCAGCCTGCGTCGGGGCGGGGTGTTGAGGGAGAACGTCGAGGTTGCGATTGTGCTGTCGCTCACTACGGGCGTGATCCTGGCGTTTCTCGCCCGCTACCTCTCGGATTTGCTCGGGGTGGCGACCGACCTCTCGGTGCTGGACTACATAGTCATCTCTACTCTGGGCGGCCTTATGGCCGGCGCCGTGGTGATGCTCGTAACGGTGATCGTCGCGGAGATCAGCGTCCGGCGCGGCTGGGACCTGGACAACATCGCCGCCCCGATGGTCACCGCCTCGGGCGACATCATCACCCTGCCCTCGATAGTCGCCGTTACGTACCTCGTCGGGATGCCTTACCTCACGGGGTCGGTGGCGGCCGTCCTGGTGCTGATCACCGCTCTGGCGGCCTACTGGGGCTTCCGGCGGGGAGCCCCGGGGCTGCGCCGCATTCTAAGTGAGAGCCTGCCGGTCCTGACCTTCTCGGGGACGGTCTTGATCCTGGCGGGCATGACGCTGGAGACTCGGTTGGAGACGTTCGTGACGCTCCCGGCGCTCCTGGTCCTGATCCCGGCCTTTTTGCAGCAGGGCGGCGCTCTGGGCAGCATACTGGCGAGCCGGCTGTCGTCCAAGATCCACCTGGGTCTCCTGGAGCCCCGGAGCTTCCCCCCGCTCACCACTTTCCGGGACTTCAACCTCGTGTACATGTTCGCCGTGGGGGTCTTTGTCTTCGTCGGCAGCGCCTCGCACGTCCTGGCGCTCATTACAGGCTACGAAAGCCCCGGCCTCGCGCTGATGGTAGTCGTGAGCCTCTTCGGGGGACTCATCGCGACGACCGCCGCCATAGTAGTGGCGTACTACTCCTCCATCGGCACCTACCGCTTCGGACTCGACCCCGATAACCACAGCATACCCATCATCACGGCGACGATGGACCTCGTCGGCGTCTTTAGCCTTATAATCTCTCTGATAATATTCGGATTGGCAGGATAAATGTTTTCTCGTGAACAAAACCCGAACAGGAACCTCAAGGCAATGCTCACCGAGGCGAAGAACACCTCGGAGCTAATGGTGGACCTGGCCTACGCGGCTATCTTCTACAACTCGGAGGACATCTCCGAAGAAGTCTCCCGTTTGGAGGAACGGCTCAACGGGCTGGTCTTCGACATGCGGACGCTGGCGATACTCGCCGCCCGCAGCCCCGCTGACTCGGAGCAGATGGCCGGCATCTTGCAGGTCGTCCAGGACATCGAGAAGATCGGCAACGCCGCCAACGACATCGCCAAGATCGTGGTCAAGCGACTCGGCATCCCGCCGGAGCTCCTGCACGACATACCGGAGGCGGAGGAGATACCGTCCCGAGTGAGGATCTGCGCGGAGAGCGCCCTCGATGGACGCAGCATCGGGGACATGGACCTCCCCGTAGAGACGGGGATGCGGCCCATCGCCATCCGCTCCGGCGACGAGTGGCACTTCGACCCGGAACCGGAGGACGTGCTGCGCGCGGGCGACGTGCTCTTCTTGCAGGGACCGCCGGAGGGCGTGGCGGAGATCCGGGACCTCGCCGGCGTCCGACCGCTACCGATACCCGAGCCCGAAGAGGGAGCGGGGCCGCTCTCCGAGTTAGAGCGTGCGGTGGACCTCCTGATCGAGATGAAGAACCTCTCTGAGGTCGCCGTGGGCCTGGCCTACTCAGCCCTGCTCTACTACGACGCCGGGCTGGCCCGGGAAGTCGTCGCCATAGAGGACGAGATGGACGAGATGCGCTACCGCATCGAGCAGTGGGTCCTCCTCGCCGCCCGCCAGATACAGGACTCCTCCCGCCTCCGGGGCATCTTACACCTGGCGACCGCCTCCGAGACCATAGCCGACTGTGCGATGGAGATGGTCTGGATGGTCGAGAAGGGCGAGGAGATACACCCGGTACTCTCCGCCGCCGTCGGCGAGTCAGACGAGGTGGTTCTGAAGCTGACCGTCTCCCCCGGCGCGCCCGCCGACGGCAAGACTCTGGACGCCCTACGGCTGGAGACCGAGACCGGGATGTACGCCCTCGCCGTCAACCGATCCGGCCGCTGGACCTACCGTCCGCGCGATTCTTACGTCCTGCGCGGGGGTGACACGCTGCTCGCCACCGGCGCCCCTGAGGGCCTGGAACCGCTGGCCGAGCTCTTCGGCCGCGAACTAGAGGAACTGGAAGACCAATAAAGGCCGCGGAGACAAAGGCGACGGCCGGGTCCCCGGCACGGACTGCAACGTTCTGGGGATTGCTCACCCTGCTCGGGGCATTCATGTACGCGTTCCTCATAAAGGCCTACACCGGACTCCCGACTGGACTCAAGCAAGACTCAAACGACCTGGCGGTCTACCGGGATACCGGCGAGGCGATCCTACGCGGGGAATTTCCTTACCGGGACTTCTTTATCGAGTACCCGCCGGCCAGCGTGCCAGCATTCGTGCCGCCCGCCCTCTTCACCGAGACACCGGCTGGATACGCTGACTTCCTGGCCCATCAGATGTCGCTCGTGTTGGTGGCGACGCTCGTGCTGGTGGCGCTCACGGCCCGGAGACTGGGAGGCGACTGGGCGTGGGTCGTGCCGGCTATCGCCGTCGCCGCCGGGGCGTCGATCCTCTTCCCCGTAGCCGTAACCCGCTTCGATCCCATAGTATCCTTAACCCTGGCGCTGGCAGCGTTCTGCGCGGCGCTCGGCGGCAGGTACCTTTTGCTCGGCTACGCCTCCCTCGGACTTGGCGCGGCGGCCAAGCTGGTTCCGGCGCTCGCAACGCTCCCGCTGGCTTTTCTGGAAAAACGGATCGGCGGTGGGCTGCGCGGCGTACTGCTAGGGTTCGGGATTTTCTTCGGGGTGATCGGGGCCTTCTTCGTCCCCGCTTATCTGTTAGGTGGTGAAAGATTCGTGGAGAGCTTCACCTACCACACCAACCGGGGCCTGCAACTCGAAAGTCTGGCCTCTTCGATCCTTATAAAACTCGGGTGGGTACAGAATATCGTCTTCGAGTACGGAGCCTTCGAAGTGTCGGGGCGCGGCACGGAACTCCTGAGCGCCCTGAGCCTGCCGATAACCGGCGCGTTGCTGCTCTTTACGTCAGCCATAATGTACCGGGACTTCCGGGCCGGCCGGTTCGGGCGCGGCAGGTTCGCGCAGTATGCTGCGGCGTTAGTCCTGGCTTTCGTAATAGGCTCGAAGGTTCTCTCGCCACAGTACATGCTCTGGCTCTTGCCGCTCGTGCCGTTGGCGGCCGGCGGTCTAGTCGGCGTTGGGGTATCGGTAGTCTTCTTGACGACCTGTTGGGCGACCGTCCAGATCTTCCCTCTACACTACGGGGAACTAATGGACATGGAACCTGCCGCGACGAACCTGCTAATCGCGCGAAACCTCCTGCTCGTCGTGCTCTGGGTCTTGATGCTCTTCCTGCCTCAGTCACTGACTCAGGCGGCGACGTCAAAGGAGAAACCGTGAGGGGACGGGCGTTCGTAAATACGGTGCTTCCGGTGCTGCTCCTGATTCCCTTGCTCTCCTTCGTCCTGGCCTTTGCGCCGGGCTCCCAGATGAGCGCCGAAGATGCGAGCAATAAGGCGAGCTTCGTCCCGGAACTGGACGAGTTCTACTCGAAGCCGACCGTCGAATCGTCCGCCAGATACGAATCCGCCACGGATTCCTGGGACGTGGTTTTGACGGAGCAGGCCTCCGGGAAAGACGTGGCCCGTCTCACGGTGGACGACGACTCGGGCGAAGTCTCCGGCGTAACGGTCTCACCCGGCGCGGACGAGCTAGAGTTCCCTACCCTGGACAAAGAAGAGGCGATGAAGATCGCCAGCGCCAATCAACGGGTGCAAGAAGAGGTCTCCCAATACGGCACTTACGTCACGGACGCGGAGTACAAGAACGGCGAGTGGATCGTCCACTACTGGGTCGAGGAGGGAAAGAAACAAACGGAGGTAGCCCAGGTCGGCATCGACGCCGAGAGCTGGGGCACGAACTACGTCTTCACCGGGGATCAGGTCGGCTGGCAGTTGGCCCGTGGCGACTCCGGGGCTTACGGCAAAGAGGCGAACTACTGGTGGGTGTGGGGGCCGATGGCGCTCATCTTCGCCCTGGCCTTCGTCCGGACCGATAAGCTCTACTCGATGCGCAACCTGGACGTGCTGGCGATGCTCGGGTTCCTAATCTCTCACGGCTTCTTCCGGCAAGGCATCTCTTACGAGGCGGTGCTGCTATGGTATCCGCCCCTGATCTACCTGCTGGTACGCACTCTGCTCATGGGCTTCGGCATCGGCACGCGGGTGGAGAGAACCAGTAGCTTCCCGACCTGGCTGCTGCTGGCGGCGGCCATGCTCGCGAGCGGACTTATCATCGGGCTGAACCTCTATTCCCGCGTAATAGACGTCGGTTACGCTGGGGTCGTCGGCGCGGATCGCATAATTGATGGCACAATCCCCTACGGCAACATGCCCTCGGACGTCGGCACCGGCGATACTTATGGTCCGCTCAACTATCTACTATACGTACCCTCGGTCCTGATGTTCGGTTTCTCCGGCAACTGGGACTTCCTACCGGCGGCCCACGCCGTGACGATCTTCGCCTTCGTGGTCGGTGCGCTGGCTATGCTGATCGCGGGCTGGAGGCTCTCCGGTCTCCGGCTCGGGGCGGCGATGTTCCTCGCCTGGGCGGTCTTCCCCTACACGCTCTACACCACCAACAACAACGCCAACGACATAATCGTCGCCGCAGCAGCGGCCATCGGCCTGGCGGCGGCTACCTCCCCTCTCGCCCGCGGCCTGACGGTAACGGCGGGCTTCGCGCTAAAACTGTATCCGATCCTGCTGGTTCCCCTCTGGTTCTTCCACGACGACGTGCGCCGTGGTCCGATGCTCAAGTTCATCCTCGGCGGCGTAGCCGTGGTCGTCACCACCTTCTGGGTGCTATTCCTGGACGGTGACCCACTCGGCAGCATAAAGCTCTTCTACAACAAGACCATCGCGTTCCAGGGGACCCGCGATACTCCCTGGACGATCTTCACTCAGGTTCCACAACTCGCCTTCCTGAAGGAGCCACTACTGGCGGCCGTCGTCCTGCTCGCCTTTGTCGTGGCCGTCTTCCCCAGCGGAAAGCGCACCGTCCGGCAACTTGCGGCACTCTCCGCAGCCATCGTGATAGCGTTCCAGCTCACCACCAACTACTGGTTCTACACCTACATAATCTGGTTCGAGCCCTTCATCTTCCTCGCCCTTTTGGCCGGCACCAACGAGAAGACCGCATTGGATGGGAAAGGCGAAGAGAAGTCAGATGTTGGAGATCAGGAAGAACAAGAGAGCGCTTCTTGAAGTGATGGCAGCATGCGTATACAGACGAATCTTGGGGTGAGGAGTTGATGGGCGCGTCACGCGATCTAGATACTTCGGGACAGCCTGTCAGCTTCGCTCTCGATGGATGGGAGCCCCCACCTCATCCGCGGCACCACCCGATGGTGGGGCGCTTTTGTCGTGTGGAACCGCTGGACCTCGACCGCCACGCAGCCCAACTCTACGAGGCTAACAAGCTCGATAAAGAAGGCAAGATTTGGACCTATTTGCCATACGGTCCATTCGAAACTCTGGCGAGCTACCTCGGTTGGGTAAACGAACATTGTCGCAAAGACGACCCGTCATTCTACGCAATCGTTGATAACACAGGCAAAGCGGTCGGTGTAGCGAGCTATCTGCGAATTATCCCCCAGAGCGGGTCGATCGAGGTCGGCCACATCAATTATTCGCCGTTGTTACAACGCGCTCCTGCGGCAACGGAAGCCATGTACCTGATGATGAACCGGGCGTTCGAGCTCGGCTACCGGCGGTACGAGTGGAAGTGCGACGCGCTCAATACGAAATCACGCGCGGCGGCGCAGCGACTCGGACTATCGTTCGAGGGAGTCTTTCGTCAGGCAACGGTTTACAAGGGCCGCAACCGCGATACCGCATGGTATGCGGCGATTGACCAAGAATGGCCTGCTCTCGAAGATGCTTTCTTGAACTGGCTCAATCCGACAAACTTTGACGAACACGGTGAGCAAAAGATCCGCTTATCGGAATTGACGAAGCCCATCCTCAAGCTACGCGGTTGATTCAGAGCTGATTGCCATGTCGTGTCGACACCATCCGACGATCCATCTCCAGTAGCCGCGCATCATCGGGACTCTACGGTTTCGTTGCGTCTCGCCCGTCAAATACTTCCTAGCCCTCACGCTCTTCCCGCTTCTGGCGCCATATCTCCAGCCGCTCTTTCACGGTAGCTTCCGCGCCGCTGTCTTTTGGCTGGTAGTAGACTCGGCCTCCCAGCTCTTCTGGCAGGTAGCGCTGGTTCATGCCCTCGGGTTGATCGTCGTGGGCGTAGCGGTAGCCGGTTCCGTAGCCCTCGTCTTTCATCATTCCCGTTGGGGCGTTGCGGAGGTGCATCGGGACTTCGGGTACGGTCTCGCGCCGCACGTCTTCTAAGGCCTGGCCGATTGCCTTGTAGGCGGCGTTGGATTTAGGGGTTGAGGCTAGATAGGTGGTGGCCTGGGCGAGCGGGATGCGGCCTTCGGGCATTCCTATTAGCCGGACGGCGTCGGCGGCGGCGATGGCGAGCGGCAGGCCGTGGGGATCGGCGTTGCCGATGTCTTCGGAGGCCAGGATCACGAGCCGCCGGGCCACAAAGACCGGATCTTCTCCGGCCTCCAGCATCCGGGCCAAATAATGAAGAGCTGCGTCCGGGTCGCCGCCGCGCACGCTCTTTATGAACGCGCTGATGACATCGTAGTGCTCTTCCCGTCCGTAGCGCAGCGTCCGGTGACCAACGGCCCGCTCCACGTCCGTCACCTCGACGACTTTCACGCCGCCGGATGCGACCTCCAGGGCGTTGAGCATTCGCCTTCCGTCGCCGCCGGAGAGGCGCATCAGGTACTCTCGTGCCTCCGGTGACGCTTCGACTCCTAACTCGCCGAGCCCCCGGTCAAGCAAGACGCCAAGGTCATCCGCCGAGAGCGGGCGCAGGTGCAGCACGCGCGAGCGGGAGAGCAGCGGCGCCGTGACCTCGAAGGACGGATTCTCCGTCGTCGCCCCGATAAAGTCCACGAGTCCCTCTTCCAGGGCCGGTAGCAGGGCGTCTTGCTGGACTTTGTTGAAGCGGTGTACCTCGTCGACGAAGACTAGCGTGCCGCGGTCTTCGTACTTGAGCCGCTCGCGCGCGCCGTCCAAGGCGGCCCGGAGTTCCTTTACGCCGCTCGTCACCGCGCTCAGGGGCACGAACTCCTCCTCCACGCTGCTCGCCAACACGCGGGCTAGCGTCGTCTTGCCCGTGCCGGGCGGTCCCCAGAAGATCAGAGATCCCACCCGGCCGCGGGCCACCACCTTCCCGAGCGGCCCTTCTTCGCCTGTCAGGTGCGGCTGTCCGACCACTTCGCCGAGTTCTTTCGGGCGCAGCCGCTCGGCGAGCGGGGCCCGCCGGGAGAGGCTCTCGGAGCTGGATGTATCGAAGAGGTCCACGGGATCAGTATATCCTCGTGCCCGGAATTGTTTTTGGGAGCGCCGGCGCAAAGGTTCGGGTAGTATCCTCTCGTTCGGAATATGAATCATCCAACATGATAAGCCTAAAGAAGGGTGGCTAGGACATGTTATTTGCGGCTACGTTCAAGGTAAAAACCGGAGAGTCCGCGCCCCTTGCCGGATATCTCGCCCGGAGGACTCAGGGGGCCGGCATCGGTAACACACCGACCGAAGGACGATTCGCCGGGATAAAGATCGTGGGCGAATACTGGCTCCAGAGCACGGACCCGAGGATTATTCTACTCTTCGAGGCCGACGAGAACGGCCCGGTACTGGAGCTTGCCTCAGAGTGGGAATCGCACTTCGATGTCACCGTGGTACCGGCGGTCAACATGGCCGACATAATGACTAGTTGATCCGGGCGGTGGTCAGCACGACCTTGCCCCGAACATGCCCTGCCTCGCAGTAGGCGTGAGCGTCGCCCGCCTCTTCGAGCGGGAAGACCCGATCCATAACCACCCGAATCTTTTCGGCCACGATCAGGTCTTTGAGAAGCGTGAGATCTCGCCCGGATGGCCTTGCCAGCACTACCCGCGCCTTTTTGTTCTCGCCTGGGAAAGTGAGTAACTGCAAAAAGAACCCTTTGGGTTTCGGCTCCGTAGTCACGTAGATCCCACCGGGCCTCAAAGCCTGGCGACAAGAAAGAAAGCTTCTGTTTCCAACCACGTCGAAGATCACATCGTAGAGGTTCGCGCGTTGGGTAAAGTCTTCCTCGGCATAATCCAAAGCATGTTGCGCGCCGAGTTCTCCGACGAGCCCCAGGTTCTTCGCGCTGCAAACGGCCGTCACCTGGGCGCCGAATATGCGGGCGATCTGCACGGCAAACGTGCCGACACCACCGGACGCTCCGTTTATGAGGACCCTCCTGCGTCCCAGGGCTTCGTCGCAGTCGTGCGGAAGGTCTCGCAGCGCCCCTCGCAGGCTCTGTATCGCCGTGAGCGCCGCCAACGGTACGGCTGCGGCCTCCTCGAAAGAAAGGTTGTTCGGCATGCGCGCCGCCGCATCCTGGCTGACTACAGCATACTCGGCGTAGCCCCCAAATATGCTGTCCAGCATCGCATAAACGTGGTCTCCAGTCTCGAAACTCTCCACCCGGTCGCCGACGGCAATGACCTCCCCGGCAATGTCCCGTCCGAGAATACGTCGCCGCTTGAGGGCGGTGATCGGACGAAGCTCACCACGCCTGAGACGCCAATCTATCGGGTTTACTCCGGCGGCCCGAACCTCGACGAGCAGTTGGCGCTCGCCGAGCCTGGGCATCTCGACCTCTTCCACCCGCATCACTTTCGGGCCACCGTGTCCGTTCGAGACCACGGCCCGCATCTTCTGCTCCAAACTTACCTCCAAACAAGGCTCTGCTCCGGCGGAGTTTATCTCGTTCCCGGCAAACAAAGTAGAATCGGCCGAGAAGCGATTCGGATGTAGGAATGGTGATCGGATGGAGACTTACGTCGCTCTCTTTAGGGGAATAAATGTCGGCGGTAAGAACGTACTGCCGATGAAAGAGCTGGTATCCACACTAGAGGATATCGGTTTGTGGAACGTCAGAACTTACATTCAAAGCGGTAATGCGGTTTTCAAGAGTCATGAAACGGCCGCGGAGTTGCTCTCGAAGAGTATCAGCGCCGCGATCGAGAAAAGTCATGGCTTCAAGCCTGGAGTGCTGCTACTGGAGTTGGAGGAAATGGAGAGAGCCGCTTCAGCTAATCCGTTCCCGGAGGCCGAATCCGAACCAAAGACTCTACATCTACACTTTTTGACGTCGGAGCCGTGGAACCCGGATCTAGATGCCCTGGAAAACATCAAGGGCGAGAGTGAAAGGTTTGTCCTCAAAGACGGCGTTTTCTATCTACACGCACCCGACGGAATAGGAAGATCCAAACTCGCCGCGAACGCTGAAAGGATACTCGGCGTTCCGATAACCGGCCGAAATTGGAGGACCGCCCGCAAAGTTATAGAGATGGCACAGCAGTACGACTGATGACGTTCTCCGAAAGAACATAGAGGAGACGACCTTATGACAGGACCGCAGCGCACATTGGAGAGGAAAACTTGTCTGGTCACCGGGTCCACCTCCGGCCTCGGCGAGGTCACCGCTCGGGAGCTTGCGAGAAAGGGCGCGACGGTTTTTATAGTGGCCGCAATCCGGAGAAGACCGAGGCTGTGGCGCAAGATATTACGTCGAGTACGGGCAACGAATCGGTAGAGTGGTTGCTGGCGGAGGAGTTCAAGATCCGCCACAAGAGTCTGGAAGTGCTCGTGAACAACGCCGGGGCTTTCTTCATGAAGTACGGAGAGACGGTTGACGGCATCGAAAATACTTTCGCCCTCAGCCACCTAAACTACTTCCTGCTCACCAACCTGCTGCTGGAACCACTGAAGGCCGCAGCCCCGTCCCGAATCATCAACGTCGCCTCCGGGGCCCACAAAGGCGCGGAGATTCAGTTGGAAGACCCGAGCCTCGAAGAACATTACAGCGGCTGTCAGGCTTACGGCCAATCCAAGCTCACCAACGTCATGTTCACCTACGAACTGGCGCGTCGCCTCGAAGATACCGGAGTTACGTCAACGCCCTGCACCCCGGAGCGGTTGCGACCAACATCGACTCTAACAAAGAGGCCTGGTACGTCCGCCCGGTTTTGTCCCTTTTCCGGCTCTTCTCGACCGCGCCCGAAAAAGGCGCGCGTACCTCCATCTACCTGGCCTCATCCCCCGAAGTCGAGGGGGTTAGCGGCAAATACTTCGCCGACGAGAAACCGACTACCTCGTCTGAGGTTTCCCGTGATGAGGAGTTAGCCCGGAAACTCTGGACTTTAAGCGAGAAGCTAACCGGACTGCCGCAAGAGCACACCGCTTGAGGTCCAGAGACCTCGTTCAAGAGTTCCGGTCGTGATGTTCGTCGTGCTCCTTGCGCTGGCGGTCCATCCGGCGGGCCGCTTCCAGAACGTCCGTCGGGTAGAGGCTCGCGAGGGCGCCGGTCTCAAGGACTTGCTCCACGGAGTGCTCCGGGATCATCATCCACTCCGCCGCATGTGCTACCGGTAGCGGCTTGTTGAAAGCTCTATAGAAGACCCAGACCATCCAACGCCCAGGGCGTGAACCGGACATGAACTTCAAGTACACACCTCCACGAGACCGATCAACCGAAGAGATTATTGTACCTCGCGGCTACAGCTCCTTACTTTTGAATACGATCTCACCATCGATCATCGTCAGGACGGGCTCCATGGAGAGGATGTCTTCATGTTCAGCGGAGAGGATGGAGCCATCGAGGACAACGAGATCCACGAGTTTGCCGGGCTCAATGCTGCCCTTGCGGTCCTCCTCGAAGGTAGCGTAAGCGCCGTTCAGGGTGAAGGCGCGGATAGCTTCGAGGATCGTTATCTTCTGGGGTTCGCCTACTAGCGTGCCGGAAGAGGTCTTTCGAGTGATAGCGCAGTAGATGCCCTGCATGGGGTTCGCTACCGTTACCGGGCAGTCGGAGCCGGCAGCGGCGATCACGCCCTCCGCGATATAGTCGGCGAGCGGGAACATGTGGTCCACGCGCTCCCCGTAGTTCTTTATGTAACCATCGCCGAACTCGTAGAAGAAGGCGGGGTTCGGGATCGGGACGATGCCGAGGTCCTTGATGCGCTTCATAAGGTCCGGCGGAACCATACCCGCGTGCTCGATACGGTGTCGGTGGTCTTCGCGGGGGTGCTCGCGCAGGGCGCGCTCGATGCAGTTGACGACGATCTCAACGCCCCTGTCGCCGATGGCGTGGGCCGTGATCTGGAACCCGTGACGATGGGCCTCGCCGAGGATCCCATCCACCTCTTCCTGGGTGTAGTAGAGGATGCCGATGTTCTCCGGGTCGCTGGTGTACGGCTCGCGGGTGGCGCAGGTCGGGCCGCTGCTGGAACCGTCGGTAAAGATTTTCGCCGGTCCGATCCGGAACCGCTCGTCTCCGAGCCCCGTGGTGACTCCGGCAGAGATCATCTTCTCCACGAACTTCTCCGACTCGTGCAGCGAACAAACCATCGCGTACATCCGTACCCGCAGGTTTCCTTCGGAGACGGCTCGCTGCATTATCCGCATCTGCGCCGGACCATAGCCGCCCGCCTCGTGTACGCTCGTAATTCCGAGGCTTACCAGGTCCCGGTCCGCGATCTTGAGCGCCTCAAGCATCTCCTCTTCGTCGTATCGCGTGGTCTGGAAGGCGGACATGTGGGCCGTCTCCTTCAAGATTCCGTCGGGCTCGCCGTTGGCGTCGCGGGAGATCTCACCTCCCTCAGGGTCGGGCGTGTCGCGGGTGATCCCGAGCGCTTCCAGAGCGCGGGAGTTGGCTACGGAGATGTGGTTGCAGGTGCGGACCAGCAGGATCGGGTGTTCGGTAGATACGCGGTCGAGATCCGCACGGGTCGGATGGCGGCCTTCGGCGAGCCTCTGGTCACTGTAACCCCAGCCACGAATCCACCCCCCGTGTGGCGTCTCCGCAGCGCGTTCCGCGAGACGTTCGGCGATGTCTTTCAGGCTCTCCACCCCGTTCTTGCAGTTCACCCCGAGGTGGTTCGCGCCGTGGAGCAGCACGTGGATGTGCGAGTCAATGAATCCCGGTAACAGGCTGCGCCCGCGCAGGTCGATCATCACGGTCTCCGAGTCCCGGAGACGTAGAATCTCCTCGTCCGTCCCGGCGGCGAGGATCTCGTTCCCCTCCACCGCTACCGCCTCCACCACCTCGTCGGTCGGGTTTACAGTAACGACCTCGCCGCCAAAGAAGATGTAGTCCACTGCCATCCTAACGGTAGGCCGGCTCTGGTTCGCTCTCGGTAGCGAGATAGCTACTGTCGAGGCTCGCGTCCACATACGAATCCACGATGGCCTTCTCCTGCGGCTTCGTCGCGTAAGACACGGCTACCACGACGAGTATGTTCGCCGCGAGGCCAGCGATGCCGGGGTGGATGTCGAACGGAACGACAATCCCCGATAGCTGGAAGAAGTAGTTGAGCACCGTGCCGACGATCAATCCAGAGATGATGGCAACCGGGGTTACGCGCCGCCAGTAGAGAGCGCCGTACACGCCGGGGGCGAACTGCACGATAGAACCGTATGCTCCCAGCAGAAGCGCCACGAGCCCTTGTCCGCCGAAGATAGTCACGCAGTAGGCCAGAGCCCCGATAACAACCACGAGCACCCGCATTATGGTAACGGTCGTGGCCTCGGGGATGTCTCCTTTTATGGTCTTCACGACCCCATCGTGGAACTCCAAAGAGGCGCTGTGCGTGATCGCGTCCGCCGAGGACATCGCGGCGGCCAGGGCGCCCGCCCCCACCAGCCCGTAGAGCCAGCCGGGAAGGTTCATCACCGTCGTTATGAGGTACGGGAGGATATTGTCTGGCGTATCTACGTCACCAGCCTGCACGACCCCCACCGCCGCGAAGCCCGCCAACAGGAGCGGGATGAGGAACAGCGCGAACAAAGGGTATGCGAGCACCGTCTTCTTCGCCGTGCGTGGCTCGGTAACGTAGGACTTCGAGAAGAGGTGCGGCCACATGATAAAGCCGATGATGGAGACCAGGATCACCGTGACGTAGGCCATCGGCGACATGTTCGAACCCTCGACTCCGATCTGAAGGAAGCCGGGATTATCCCTGGCTATCCCCTCGAACATCTGAGCGGGACTGTCGTGGAGTTGAAATACAATGGTCAGACCCACGGTCCAGGCGATAATTATCATCAGGGCGCCCTGGAACACATCGGACCACGCCGCAGCCCGAAGACCGCCCGTCGCGACGTAGACCACCACTATCCCGTAGGCGGCGAGAGCGCCGAGCCAAATCGGCACCCTCCCCTCGGTCATCACGTTGAAGATGATCGCCATGCCCGTCATCTGCGTCGCCAGGTACTGGATAAAGGCGAAGACCGCGATCGCCCCCACCAGCACCGAGAGGCTCTTCATCCGGTAGCGCCCGAAGAAGAACCCGACCAGCGAGTACAGGTTATGCTTCTTGCCTATCGCGTTGATCTTTGGGGCGAGGATGTACCAGGGCAGTATGGCGAACGCCGTGTACGTCAGGATATAGAAAGCGGGAGCACCCTGCGCGAACGCCCATCCTGGGGCTCCGAGGAACGAGAAGGCGCTGAAGACCGCGCCACCCATCAAGAACCACATCACGATCAGCCCGAGACCCCGTCCAGCAGTGGCGAACTCGCTCAGAGACGCCTTGTCGCGCCCCCGGCCCGCCAGGATACCTATAGCCATGGCGATGACCAGATAAGCCGACATTATCCCCAGTGCTACCTGCCAGTTAGCCATAAAGAGCCTCCCTTACTTCTCGGGGTCGAAGTAGTAGAGCACCAGCAGCGCCGAGAACGCGATCACGATCCAGAGCACCACCCAGAAGAAGGCGAACGGGAACCCCAGCACCAGAGGTTCGACCCGGTTCGCGAGCCCGAAGATCGGGAATATGGTCGGCAAGAAGATGAGCACCATCACCACGATAAAGACCTTCTGGAAACGCTGCTTAGTCAAAATACACTCTCCCTCATAAAGATCATGGACTCTCGCGTTTGCAACGATCGTAGATTCTCGATCCTTGAAGTAACCGGCTACGCTCGCATTCCCCCTCCCGGCACGTTTGCTCTGCCTGTGGCTCAGGAGCTTACACAAGCCATTCTTTCAAAGCAACAGCGGGTCAGATTATTCTCCACGTGTACAATAAAAGCCCGCAGGACGGCGTCCCCGGCTTCCATGAGCCTTGTGGACTTGGACATCCGCCAGGACCGTAGGAGACCTACACATACCTCTCAGCAAACCTCAACGTGAGAATATCTTAGACTACCCAAACACGTAGAGTAAAATATTTGTAAAAATTATTTTATATTGATAGAAATTAATCCACACGACTATCTTCTACGTATACAATCACTATATACGGAATAATTTCTGGAAGTTTCGCGGTTTGCATGGCTTCATTGCGGCATTCCGGGATCGAATGAGGAGGGGTACTTTGAGAGGTTGGTTGGGAAACACATTTGGCGGCAGGCTTGCGTTCTATGCCCTCGGCGTGGTGGCGCTCCTGGTTATTGGGGCTACATCGGTCTTCGCCGTTGGTTTGCTCGGGGCGGAAGACGGACGTGTAGATAGGGCCGTTTCCCCTACCGTAGCCCAGACTCAAGCCCCCGACGAGACCGGCCCGACCCAGGCGGAGAAAGACGCCGAAAAGAAAAAGGCCGAGGAAGAAGCCAAGAAGAAAGCAGAAGAAGCTGAGAAAAAGGCCGAGGAGCGGGCAGCCGCTGAGCAGGCAGCCGCTGAGCAGGCAGCCGCTGAGCAGGCAGCCGCTGAGCAGGCAGCCGCTGAGCAGGCTGCCGCTGAGCAGGCTGCCGCTGAGCAGGCTGCCGCTGAGCAGGCTGCCGCTGAGCAGGCTGCCGCTGAGCAGGCTGCTGCCGAACAAGCCGCCGCCGCTGAAGAGCCCGCAGTAGACACCGTGGCCCCGCCTGACCCTTCGATGCTCTCCCTGACGGTACCGAAGATGGGCCGGTACGACGACATGGTAATGAACGACATGTCGGAGGCCACCCTGGACCAGGGCGCAGGCAAGCTACCGGGCTCGGGCTATCCGTGGCAGCCGGGGGCCAACACCTACATCGCGGCCCACGTCCTCGGATGGGAAGGGACGAATAGCTGGCTGCAGTTCGCCAACCTGCCCAACATGACTTACGGCGACATGATCTACCTGACCGGCTCCGACGGCACCGTCTACACCTACGAGGTCACCGAGATAATGACCGTGACCCCCTATGACACCTGGGTAGCGGACCCCGTCGCCGGTAGGGACATGGTCTCCCTGCAGACATGCGTCGGCGCGAACTACGAGTGGCGTCTGATCGTCCGGGGCGACAGGGTAGCCTAGAGGCCGCAACGGCGCTTTTGGATTGCGCCCGCAACACTGAAGTACAATAACGTCCATGAACCAGGACACACTGTACTTCGAGAAGCTTGTGGAGCGGGCGCTGGAGAGGCTGCCCCGGGAGTTGCTAGACCTTCTAGACAACGTGGCCGTTTTGGTGGAGGACTGGCCGGATCGTGATACTCATCTCGCCTACGGTGGCACGCTCTACGGCCTGTACGAGGGTGTGCCGCTGACGAGTCGTGGGACAGGCTATCACGGGGCTCTGCCCGACAGGATCACGATCTTTCGAGGTCCTCTCGAACGAGACTTCCCAACGGAAGAACTCGAAGAGCAGGTTCGGGTAACCGTGGTACACGAGATCGCACACCACTTCGGGTTCGACGACGGTCAGCTAGACGAGTTGGGCTGGGGATGACACAAGAAGGCGAAGGTTCGGTAAAGGTCCGACAAAGAATAGACGCCCCAGCCCCGCTGGTCGCCGCCTACATGGGAGACTTCCGTCACGCCAAGGAATGGATGGTCGGTGTCGAAAGCGTGGAGCCGCTTCAAGAAGACAAGTACCGGCTGAGGCTGGCGACACCCGTCGGGAAGCTCGAACCGGAGGTCACGGTACACGAACATAATCCCGAAAGGGTACGATGGTCCTACAACTCGACCATAGAGGGCGGAGGCCTGGTAGAGATCTCCCCTGACGGCGCCGGTGGCAGCATCGTGGCCTACAGCGGTGAGTTTCGTCTAAAGCAGCGTCTCCTTAGCCGGGTGGCGAAAGTCGCCGGCATGAACCGCTTCGCCCGCAAGAATGGCGAGCGCTCCCTGGCGCGCCTTAAATACCTGATGGAAGCCCGACGTTACTAGTGTTGAAAGTCTGGAGATACATCTGATGGGCCCCTTCGAACTACTCATCCTGCTATTCGTCGTGTTCCTGGTCCTGGGTCCCAAGCGCATAACCGCCCTCTTCCGCTCTCTAGGGCGCGGAGCAAAGGACTTTACAGACGAGCTTGGGAGCAGCAAAACCAAGGAAGCCGACAGAAAAGAACTGCCGGAAGAAAAGGACGAGCAGCGGAAGAAAGACTAGACCCCCAGGTATAGTCGCCCTCCGGGACCGATGTGGGCGTTGGGCGATTCCCGATCCACGCCGGATAGGTTCTCGCCGGAGTTTCGGAGGTAGACACGAGGCTCCTCCACCGCGAGTCCGGGATTAGAGGCGTAGGTCTGCCAGGTTATTCCTTGCCAGGTGAAGTTCAGGACGGCCGCTGGCTCCTCCCCTTCTTCCAGCGCTACGTGAACCTCCGGCTGGCCCATGGATCTTGAAAGTGAGTTCACCGAGTTGCGGTGCTCGGACTCGTTGAACAGCTCGATGCCGGCGCGGAGCCGGTTCTCGGGCTCCGCCAGGCTCCGGCGCAACTCATACTCCTCTTCGAGCCTCTCACGGAGTTCGTTTATGGTGGCCTGTAGCTCTGCCGCCTCGACGTCCCGGTTTCCGGCCTCGCGCTCAAGAGCATCCCGGCGTTGTTGATGCCGCCGCACTTCCTCCTCTAGCTCCCGTACTTTTTCCGCCAAGCGGTCGCGTTCTTCACTCAGGGCGCCGGCGCGTTCTTCCAGAGACTCTCGCGCCGCCTGAAACTCTCCGGCGGCGCTCCGGGCCTCGGCCAACTCTCCGGCCAACTCCCGGAGTCGGTTGTTCCTCACTGCCAGCCGGACTTTCAGCTCCGCCGCGTCCGATACTTCCTCGTCGATTTTGGGAGGATCGGAGACCGGGCCCGCCAACTCGGTCCTGCCTAACGGACGCTCTTCGTGGCCCTCGGTCGAACCCGGCTCAGCCACAACCTGCTACTCCCCGCTCTTTTTTTCTTCCGGCTCGGCGTCGTCTTCACCCTCCGCGGGCGGTCTCTCTCCGCCTTCACCCGACCCGGTCTCTGCTGCGGCTTCGGTGGCTTGCGCTTCTTTTCCTTCGGCGACAGGATTGCCGGTTCCAGCATCTTCCGAATCCTCACCGGCGGCCTTGCTCTTCGCCTCACTTTTCTCGGACGAGGGCTTGGGGCGTTCCGGTTTGTCGGCGGCCTCCGTGGGTTCGGAATCGCCTTCCGTTTCCGCCCTCTTTGGTTTTTTGGGTTTCTCCTCTTCTTCTTCGGGAGGTTTGGGGAGGCCGGTGATCTCGCTGACCTTCGCCAGTATCTCCGCCGGGTCGGGACGCTCATCCACCCAGGCGTGGGCTACTTTCCGGTCCGTATCCACTATAAATACAGCCGGACGGGCGTACTCACCATGTTCTTTGTCTTTCTGGAGCAGGCCCCACTCCCGGCTGGCGACGCGGGCGTAGTCGTAGAGTACGTAGGACTTCATCCCAGAGGCTTCGACGAACTCCCGCGCTACGTCGGGCTCCGCCACCCCGATGCCGACTACGGAGGCAGCGGCCATATTGATCTCATCCTCTTTCCCGGCCAGCGCCTTGAAATACTCCACGTCTTCCTCGACCCTGATCCCACTGTAGAAAACCACCACCACCGGCCCTCGGGCTGTCCGCATGCTGAGCCGCAGTTGCCCGCCCTGGGCGCTCGGCAGGTGGAACTCCGGCGCCTCGTTTCCGACCTCAGGTACTTCAGCGACTTTCGTACGCGCCACAGGCGTCCTCCTCGTGTATCAAACGGTCTCCTCCCCCGAATATTACAGCCTAAAGCCTGACTTGGCCCGACCTCTGCTATGCTCGGAGGTATGAGGCTCTTGATGACCCACGGTTACATGCTCTCCGGCTCCGGGAGCAACGTCTACGTGCAGAACCTCTGCCGGGCGCTCGTCCGCAGAGGACACGAGGTACATCTGCTGTGCCAGGAGCCGAACCCACTTGACTATGACTTCGTGGACGAGCACTCGGCAGTCGGCGTGGAGGGCATCTACCGTTTAGGAAAACGGGACACGCCCTACGATGGAAGATGCGTCGTTTACCGCCCGGAGATAGGTGACTTGCTGCCCGTCTACGTCTACGACGACTATCCAGGATGGCGGGTAAAGACCTTCCTGGACCTCACGGACGAAGAGCTGGAAGTCTACGTACAGAGCAACGTGCGGGCGACGAGATTGGTCCTGGAGCATTCGGAAGCTGAGGCCGTAGTTACGAACCATTCGGTGCCCGGACCCTTTCTAGCCCGCCAGGCTCTTCGAGGCACGGAGGTCCCCTACCTGAGCATCGTCCACGGCAGCGCACTCCAGTACGTCGCCAGGAAGAGTGAGCTTTACATGGAGATGGCGCGCGAAGGACTCGCCGGTGCGCGGCGCATCCTTTCACCTTCCGAACACAGCACCAGCACCATCGAAGAAGACTTCCCGGAGCTCACCGACAAAGCCGTCACGCTCACCGGCGGCGTGGATACGGATCTCTTCAAACCCGGAGCCCTGGACCTCCGGACACTCGTGAAAGACCTGGACGGCGGGCCTGGACGAGGTCCGGGTCAGAGGGCGGCGCTGGACGAGACTCTGGCAAGTTCGGCGTCGGTGGATAGCCTGGTCTCCGCCCTGCGATCCATCGCCAACTCATATGAGGCTCGTGCCCACGATCGGGACGCAGGAGAACGTCTGAAAGTTTTTCTGGAGCAGGATGGCCCGCTCGTTATCTACGTAGGTAAGTTGATCCACTCGAAGGGCGTACACAGCCTTCTCTCATCGTTTGTCCGCGTCCACCGCGACACTGGAGCCAGGCTCCTCGTCGTCGGCTTCGGGACTTTCCGGGAAGGACTCGAAGCACTAGCGCTCGCCCTGGGCACCGGCAACCGGCGCGCCCTGGAGTTGCTGGTCGCGGCGGGACAATTGATAGAGGGTGGACCGCCCACGTCGCTGGAGCACTTCGGATTATCCGAGGAGCTCGTACGAGACGCAGCCAGGATAGATGATTACGTGGAGTTCGTCGGTCCGCTCGGCCACGCGGAACTCGCAAAGCTTCTGCCGGCGGCCGACGTTGCGGCAGTGCCGTCCATCTTCCCCGAGAGCTTCGGCCTCGTGGCGGCGGAGCTTGCGGCGAGCGGTGTCCCACCGTTCGTCGCCGATCACTCCGGGTTAAGGGAGGCTGGCGGGATCGTGGGAGAAGGTCTGACCTTTGATCTACGGGTTGGCGTAGAGAGCTTCGAGGAAAATCTCGCCGGAGCCCTTACCTCTTACCTACGGCTCCCGGAAGAGGAACGGTCGAACAGCCGCGAGATCGTGCGGCGCAACAGCGTGCAGCGGCTGGGCTGGGCGGCGCTCGCGGACCGGATAGTCAGGCTGGCCGGTGGAGAGGCTCAGGTGTCTTCGGGTTCGTTCAGGTGATGTCCCGACTCGTCCACGGCGCCGGGGGCGCGCATGTGTTCCTCCCGGTGAAAGGTAGCCTTGCCGATCACGTGTGAAGAAACGGGAGTGGTCATGAGGAGGAAAAAGGCGATCAAGACCACACGATAGATAACGTCCGGCTCCCCGACGACCGTAGTGGCGATCAGCAAGGATATTAGGCCCAGGAACACCGACTTACTCGCCGCGTGGAGTCGTGTGAACGTGTCCGGCATGCGGATTATTCCGTAGACTCCGATGGTCACGATGAAGGTGCCGAAGACGACCAGTACGTCGGCCAAGTAGGGGATCACCGCCTGCACTAGAAGATCTTTCTTTCTCCGTGGTAACGGGCGGCCGCGATGGTGCTCACGAAGGCCAGCAGCGCGAGTATGAGGGCGGCGTCCAGATAGTATGCGGTCTTGAATATGGCGCTATAGAGAACCAGAAGACCTACCAGCACCAGGGTGAGGGTATCCAGGGCCAGGATGCGGCCCGCCGTGGCACGCAGCCGGATCGTCGCTACCACGGCGATCACCAGCAGCATGGTCATCCAGCCCGCCGCCGCATAGAAGACTATCGTGTGCAACTCAGAGACCTCCTGTCGAAATATATGTAACCCCGAGGATCATGGGAAGACCTTGCTCTGCCACTTCCGGTAGAACTCCTGGTGTTCTTCCCGCACCTCGTCCGGGTCGCTCGCGTCTATGCTGTGTATCAACATTACGCCTTTCTCCCAGTCCACGTCCACCAGGAAGGTGCCGGGAGAGAGCGTCGTCGCCATCGCCGAGATCGCCACTCCGGCCGGTGTCCGCTCGCCTATGGGCACGGCGACGATACCGGGGCTGACCAACGGTTTTATGTGGAGCGTGATGAGCGCGACGGTCCAGGTACCGTTCACTATGTTCCAGACCTCGGCTACCAGGAACGGCCAGAAGTACAGAAAGCGCTTGAGCAAGTCCGGCGAAGACGGTTTTTCCCGGAAGGTAAGCCGTCGCGTCCCGAATACGAGGACACCGGAGATCACCACACCCATCGCCAGGTCGGCAGGCGCGAAGCTCCCGAGGACGAGCGCATAAACCAGGGTTAGAAGGACTATAGTTAGTGTCACGAACCTCATCCTAGACGCCTCACGCTACGAACCTTCCACGAGCACTTCAGCGGCCTGCGCGCCGATGTACAGGAGCGGCTCCGGGTAGAGTCCGAGGGCGACCAGCAGGGCGGCGAGCGCCACTACTAATATCCGGGCCGCAAGGGGACTTGGCTTGCCGGCCTCCATACGGCCCGGCTTCAGGTAGATGGATTGGTAGATCTGGAACGAGTAAACGAAAGAGATAGCGCCTCCCACGAAGATCAGGGCGACCATTGCCACGCTTCCAGCTATTCCGTTCCACGCAATGGCCGCCCGGAAGAGCGCGAGCTTCGATATAAAACCGGCGGCCGGGGGAACCCCGGCGATACTAAACGCGCCGACGGCGAACGCGGCCCCGACCATCCACCCCCGGAGTCCGGTGGCGAGGAAGATCAAACCTTTATTCAAAGAGTTCACGACCGCGTAGATAACAGCGCCCGCATAACCGATAGGACCACCGATGGCGAGCGCTATAAGGATATATCCTGCCTGGCCTATCGCGGAGTAGGCCATCACCTCGACCGGGGAGTGGCGGGCGACGGCCTGATGCGCCCCGTAGATGATGCTTGCGGACCCGAGCGCCAGCAACACCGGCGCCCCGAACGCGAGTTGGTCCGGCATTATGTAACCTCCGAACCGTAGCAGACCGTACCCTCCGATATTCGCCACGGCGCCGCTCAGAATTGCCGCGACCGGCGCGTGACTCCCGACGTAGACGGCCGGCAGCCAGAAGTGGAAAGGGAAAAGCCCGATCTTCAGGCCGAAAGCCACGAAGATGGCGGTTGCGATCACGATGGTCGGGTTCGGACCGGCCTCTCCTATCCGTTCCGCCGCGATCATCATGTCGAGGGTGCCGGTGATACGGTAGAGGCCCGCGACCGCGATCAAGAATATAACCGAGCCGAGCAGGTTGACTATGGCGAAGATAAAAGCCGCCCGAACCTGATAGTCCTGTTCCCGGTAACCCGTCAACACGTACGATGCGGTCATGGCTATCTCGAAGAATACGTAGAAGTTGAACATGTCCCCGGTTAGGAATATTCCCATAAGCCCGGTATTCAAGAAAAGCACCAGCGCCGGGAAAGTACGGGACCGGACACCAAGTATCACCTCGTAAAGTAGCGACGCGAACACCACGCCACACGAAACGACGGCGAACGTCACACCCAGGGCGTCGGCCCGCAGGGCTATTCCCAAACCCAGCGGCCAATCGCCGGCGATCATCACGACCTTGCCTTCCTGGAGCACCCTTATACCGAGCAAGATGGCGGATACGAGGCTCGTACCCAACCCCAGTAGCGCCAGGATGCCGACGCTTCGGCGCCGCCCGTCCATCATGGCAAGTGCCGCCCCGAAGACCCACGTGACGCCGATGGTCAGGGTGATCAGGATCAAACCGGACCCTCCCGTTCGGGGTCTATTAGCTCAGGCGACTCGTCGCGCTCCAGCGCTTCGGCGGCCTCTGCCTCGGCGAGCGAGATGTCGTCCACGTCGATGGAGTTGTGGGAAGTGTAGAGCCGGTAGCTAAGGGCCAGTAGCAACGCAGCGACGCTTGAGCCGATCACGATAGCCGTCAGCACCATCGCCTGCACCAGCGGATCGCTAATCTCCGATCCATCGGGGAGCGGGTAGATCGGAGCCTGTCCCCGTGTGATCCCCGCCGCCACGATAAACAGGTTGGCGGCGTTTGAGATCAGGACGATCCCGATGACGACCCGGATCAGATTTCGCTGCAAGATCAAGTACGACCCGGCGGCGAAGATAATGGAGATGGCTAGAGAGATAATAAAAATCATCCGGGCCCCTCCCCGAAGGCTTCATCAGGGTCCAGGTGCTCTTCTTCCAACCCACGGCGTTCTATCCGGCCAATGAGCCGGGCGAGAAGGCTTATGGCCCCGATCCCGTAGCCGACGACCAGGAGGAATATCCCGACATCGAAGGCGACGGCCGTTATGATCTCCAGCGTCCCGAAATGTATGACGTGCGCCCCCGGCGGCGGCCAGTGGGTCATTATCGGATCTCCGACGAACAACGGCCGGGCGGCAACGACGAGCGTCAGCAGCAGCCCGATAAAGGCCCCGTAGCCGACACCGCGCAGCGGCAGCGTACGCTCGGTCTGTTCCCGTCCGAAAGCCAGGTACTGCATGAGTATGCCCAGAGACGCGACGACCCCTGCCGAGAAACCGTCTCCCGGCTCGACGTAGCCCTTTACCAGTATCGCCGCCGCCGTAACCATCGTCGGCAGCAGCAGGAACCGTGCTACAAGCCGCGTCATGACGCTCGTGACCCCCTCGGGAACGCCGCCGGGAGATCCGGATCTCACATCCTTCATGGCAGCCTCCCGCGAAGGAGCAGGGTTGCGAGTCCGAGTAGGACCAGGGCGACCACCGAGATCTCCCCCATCGTGTCCAGGCCACGGAAGTCGGCCAAAATTACCGTCACGCCATCTTTACCGTGCGCCTCGGGCGTTAGCTCCAGAAGAGCGGTAGCGGCGCTTTCTTCTTTGAGCGGCTGGGAGAGAGTCGCCCAGCTTATAGCCATGATAAAGCCCCCGGCCAAGGCGGCGATCAAAGTTTTCACCTTGACGTACTTGACTGGTATCTTCGCCCCGCGCCGCAAAACCCGGTAGGGGATCAACTTGAGCGTGCCCAGGATGATGAGCGTGACGATAGTCTCGACCAACACCGCCACGAGGGCCACGTCCGGGGCCCCGAAGAAGGCGTAGGCGACGGCTATGGAGAACCCCGAAGCCGATATCACCAGCACGAGCGTAACGTGCTTCCTGACGAAACACGTCGCCACCGATGCCACGGAGGCCGCGATGAGGGCGAACAGCAACGGGAAATCCGCCGTCTCGAAACCGCCGAGCCGGTAGACCCCGGCCGTGCCGGTAAAAACCAGTCCGAGGGCGACCAATATACCGGCGGGGATCAGGATCGCCGCCACCCTGCCGCGGGTATCCCGGACCTCTGCCCGATGAATCACGTCCGAGAAGTTGTTCAGCTCCCTGAGCCCGACGCGGTAGACTCGCTCCGGCCCCACCTTCTCGCCGATTCGGGAGAAGAGATCCACCGCCCCCTGCCATAGAGGTTGTGAGACTATTAGTAGTGCCCCGAGCAAGAAGGTAGCTATCGCCAGCAGGTTCTCGGGACGAGCATCCAAATGGTATTCCGGATGTATGTCCTCGATATTCCCAGCGTATGAGACTTCGCCGGCCGCCCGCGCCAACTCCGTGAAAGGCCCAACGAAGGTACCACCGAGCACCACCATTATCCCCAGCACCACGATCGGGGCCACGAGGGCAACCGGTATGCTCTTCGCTTCGACACTCTCGTCCCCCAAAAAGATGCCGCTCCAGAACCTCCAGGTATACGTAAGGGTCAACACCGTCGCCACTAACGCCATAACTGCAAAAAGGGGGCCTCTCTCCAGCGCCGCGCCGAAGAGCAATTCATCCTTGAAAAACCCGATGGTTAGAGGGACGGCGGCCAGGCCCGCCGCCGTGGCTCCGCTGGCTACGGCGAGTACCGGCATGGAGCGTGCGAGACCGCCCAGACGAGAGAGCCTGTTCTCGCCGGTCGCCTCAGTGACAGCGCCGGCGGTCAGGAACAGGGCGCTCTTCGCCAGGGCGTGGGCGATTACGTAGAAAGAAGCGCCCATCGCCCCGTACTTGCCGCCGAGCCCGAACATAAAGACTACGTACCCGTACTGGGAGATCGTGGAGTAGGCCAGGAGTTGTTTCAGCACGTCGCGCGTCAGGGCGATCAGACCGCCCACCAATATCGAGGCCGCCCCGATAACCAGCATGGACCAGAGCAGGAACTCGCTTTTCTGGAGCAGCGGATAGACTCGTCCTACGAGCAACACCCCCGCCGCCACCATCGCCGCCGAGTGCAGGTATGCTGAGACCGGAGTAGGCGCCGCCATCGCACGCGGAAGCCAGAACTGGAACGGGACCTGGGCGCTCTTGGAGAGTCCGGCGACCGCGATCAGCCCCCCGGCCACGTTCAACAGCAAACCCGGTTCGGTGAGCCGGGTGAGCTCCGGGACTGAGAAGGTTCCATAGACCCGATAGAACATCAGTGCGCCGATGAGCAGCAGGACGGCGGTAATCCCCGTGACCAAAAGCGCCATTAGAGCCGACGAGCGGGACTCTTCCTGATGGGCGTCGTAGCCTATGAGGTAATAGGAGGCTATCGCCGTGAGGTCCCAGAATACGAAGATCAGGATGAGGTCCTGGGCCATTGCGAGCCCGACCATCGAGCCCATGAACATCAGGATAAAGAACTGAAACCTGACGGCATACTCTTGCGGCCGGTCTTCGTGATGGAGGTGTAGCGGTATGTAGCGCGAGGCGTACACAACCACCAGGAATCCCACTCCGGTAGCGAGCAAGGAGTAAAGGGTGGCGAGCCCGTCCAGGTCCACCGCGAACCGCAGATCCAGCGTAGAAGCCCAGGCGACATCCACAGACCCTCCGCCCGAAACCCAGCCATAGAGCGTGGCGGCGAACGCCAGGGCGGCGAAGATGGCCCCCACAGGCGCCGCGAGGGAGGTTCGGATCATACCGGCGAGCACCGCTGCAGGCGCGGCCAACAGAGCCAGGACCAGCGGCGCAAGCACCAGCGTGGCCGTCAGGGGTGTTCTCCCGCTACGTTTGGCCTGGTTTCGAGAAGTTTCAAATCCCTCCGCTCTTCGCAGCACCGGTCTCTATACGCCCCGGACGGTAGAACAGCACCCGCTATCCTGTCTACCAACCGACCTTAATTGTAGTAGGAAAGCGTTTCCGACGCCCGTACGGCGTCAATGTACTCCCGAGGGTTTACAATAGCTTCAAGGAAAGAAACCCAAGGACAGGGATGACCCAACTAACCGACTCTTACAATCGCAAGATGGATTATCTGCGGATCTCCGTCACCGACCGGTGCAATTTCCGCTGCCAGTACTGCATGCCGGAGGACATAAAGTTCCAGGACAGTTCGGAGTTGCTGTCGCTGGAAGAGATGCTCACTTTTGCGGAGGCGAGCCTACAACTCGGCGTCACCAAGGTACGCGTAACCGGCGGCGAGCCATTGGTGAGGCCCGGTGTCGTGGACTTCATCGGAAACCTCAAGAAAATGGGCTTCGAGGACGTCACCATGACCACCAACGGCTTTCTGCTCAAAGAGAACCTGGAAGGATTGGTTGAGGCGGGGCTGGATAGGATCAACGTCTCCCTGGATACCCTCCAGCCCGAGAAGTTCCAGTTCATCACCCGCCGCAACCACTTCCAGAAAGTCTGGGACGCACTGATGGCGGCTCTTGAGACCCCGCTCTCGCCGATCAAGATAAACGCCGTCGCCCTAAGGGGTGTGAACGACGACGAGATCGCCGCGATGGCGAAGCTCACCTTCAAGTACCCGATGCACGTCCGATTCATCGAACTAATGCCCCTGAACGGCGACACCGACGGCTCGCGCTTCCGCTCGCTCTTCGTCTCGGGGCGCGAAATTCTGGACCGCGCCCAGGAAGAACTCGGCGACCTGAAACCCATAGAGAAAGAAGACCCCGCAGCCCCGGCCGACGAGTTCAAGTTCGACGGCGCTCCGGGAACCTTCGGCGTCATAACGCCCGTGAGCGAACCGTTCTGCGCCCGGTGCTCACGGCTACGGCTCACGGCGGACGGCAAGATCCACCCTTGCCTCCTCACAGACCTCGACGTGCCGGTAAAAGACGCGATCCGCTCCGAAGACCCGATAACCGAGATACATCGGGTTCTCTGGGAGACGGCCCGTATAAAGCCCGCCGCCGGCCTCACGCTCCCCGAAGAGTCCCGAAACCGGACGATGAGCCAGATCGGGGGCTGAGGTAGTAGGAGGTGTGATCTCCGGGGCTAGACTGTGGCGCAGCAGAGAAACTTCGTCGCCTGATGGAGCTTTTGGGAACGGATCTTCCCACAGCCTACCCTGAGGTCGGGATGAGTTTCCGGGAAGCTCCTGCGCTAGGAAACTCTGGCTGCAACGTAGTCAACCGAGGCAACAGTAGAATAATTTTTCTGGACACTCAACTCCATGGTAGTGGTTCCCGCGAAGTGAAAATGTTCTCAGGAAGCTGCTCATCGAAGTGAATTTCTTCTACCTCTAGTGCGTCGAAGTCGGTGCCGTTGAGCCGCGACGCGCAGCGTAAGAGCACCCCGCGTTCTATGTCCACTATCACCTCATACTCGTCGGCACCCCAACGCAGGGGATCGGGATCATAAGGCCATTCTTCTACTGGAACCCCTATTAGACGCACTGCCTCCCGTCCCGCTTGGAAGACTGGAGCCTCAACCCTGAGGTCGAGATCGTTTAGTAGCAAGGGCAATCCTGCGATACCGTCGGGATCAAACAGGTAAGTGGTCCAGTAACTATCCTGGGCTAGCCACATCCATGATGGGTCGTCGTCGAGGTTACCTCTTTTAGTGCTGTGTACAAGAGACGTTTCTGTACCTCCTGGTCCCACGGCCCCACCAGCCCAAGCAGTAATGTGCAAGTCACTACCAGAGACGGCTTCGTTTGGAAGTTCTAGTTCTAAGCGATAACGATTCCCCTTGCTAGGAAACCGTACACCGGCGAACCACACCCGGCAGCGCCAACCGTAAGGCCCGTCGGGCTCGTCGAATTCGGGTGGCTCGTATTGTTCAGTCGATCCCCCTACCTCTTGCCGCCCGACTTCGCTCTCAAAGTATTCGGCTCGTGTCTTTTTGAGTGTGGGACCATGTCCCTGGTAGCGTAATGCAGCGCGTATGGTTTCGTAGCGTTTGGGGGCGGATGAGATCGACCCAAGCACGTCTTCTACTTTCATAGCAACGCCTTCCTCGGTTTAGTTGCACGGAAAGTCACTGGTATGTCCATTGCCACTAAAAGCAGTTTACGCAACGGTTGAGGGCAAATTACTCGGCAGTCTCACATACGCTCCTCGCTCCAAACGTATACACGTCTGCGGCACCCAAAAGACCAGTGAGGATGACGACTGCCAGTGTGACCGCAACCGCCGCCATGGCTCTCCTTCACGCCTCAGTTGTAAAGCCACTACGCTTGTGTCCTTTCCGTGCTCTCAAGAGCCTAGAAACTACAGTGAACACGTACCTCCAGACTAGTATGGCAAGTGCGCCGAACATCACCATTATACTGGACCACTGTTACCCAGACACGGGTTCTGTATCGGCGATAGTCAGAGTTGCGGCAGAGTCGCGTTGCACCTAGCATATTCCGCCAAGGATCAGCACGCCAGCCACTACCATCATCGTTTCGTCTGACTGTTTTTACGCCACGCCATGTATTGCTAGATAACCATTTTCTTTGCAAAACGACTTTCGCCCAAAGGCGATCTTTTCTCCCACTGCATTGGACTCCACCGAACCCTTTTACTATTCGTCTTGTGTATCTATCTAGTGTTATATGAGGATTGTTGGCATAAATACTGCAACCGGTACCGCTTATAGGGCGACCACCTTGCGCCTGAACCACGGGTTCTTCGGTGGTGCGTTGCTGCGCGGGAGCTTGTTGCGCGGGAGCTTGCTGCGCGGACGCTGAGCTCGACAGTGATCCAGCAGATAAGCTTACGGTTAGCGCGGCCAACGCAAAACCTAAAGCCATTATCATCAATCTCCTCATGAATTCACTTCTCCCGGCTTAGTATTCCTTTTCTGCATTTTCCTCTGTGCCAAGCTAAGCAGCATCACCAAAATTGTCCGTTTGCACAGTCAGAATTGATTGATTCATGATCTCAGATGCGCTTCACTAATTTAAATGGGGAGAGGATTATTTGCGCAGTGGATGAAATCCGATCTATAGTCTGGAAACCCAACGCGGTAGAATAGTTGCGGTGCTTCTAGTCTCGTAGGGAGTGGTGAAGGCTAGTGGAGGAATTGAGAAATCGCCTGGGTCAGCAGAAGGTTTTAGACGAGCTAGGACTACTGGCCCTTAAGGAAACAGATATTCTTACACTCTTGCGAGACTCCACTGCTAGTCTAAGGCAAGTTCTTTCGGTTGAATACTGTGAAATTTTGGAACTCACACCGAACAGAGATAGTTTTCTACTCCGTTATGGCTCGGGCTGGCGGGATGGTTGCGTAGGACACGCCGTCGTGGGAATAAACCTGGACTCACAGGCTGGCTACACTTTGATCGTGGACAAGCCCGTGAGGGTCGAGGACGTCCAGCAGGAAACCAGGTTCGCAGGTACGCCATTGCTGGAAGAGCATGATGTCCGTAGCGGTATTACTACTACCATCTACAGACACGACCGTGTCTACGGCATACTGGGCGCCCATACAACCCGGCAGCGGATGTTCGATGAAGAGGAGACGAGATTTTTATCTGGTGTCGCGGAGATCCTCGGAGCGGCGATGGAGCGTAATCTCTCTGAGGAAGATGTTCGGATAGAGGTGATGGAGCGAACGGAGCAAGCTGCTGAGGCAGAGCGCCGTTTCAGATTCCTGTCTGATGCAAACGCCGTGCTGTCCGCATCTCCCGACTATGCTGGAGCACTTTCCTGTACGGCTCGGCTGGCGGTGCCAACACTTGCCGATTGGTGCTTTGTGGACGTGGTCGGAGGAGAGGAAGGCGATATGGCCGACATACATCGGCTGATGGTAGCCTACGCCGAGGGTCGCGAAGCGGCGGAAGGATTGGCAAGAGCCCTACAGTATCATTACCCTTTGAGTCCCACGGCACCCCACGGTACACCCAAGCTTTTACGTACTGGTCAGCCAGAGATGATCAGCGAAATGACCGATGAAGTGATTGAAGTCTTAGCTCACGATGCCGAGCACCTGAGGGTACTACGCAATCTCAGACCGAGCTCTTATATGTGCGTGCCGCTTCGGGTCCGCCAAAGAGTTATCGGTTCAATAGGGTTGGTCACAACAGAATCCGAATGTCGCTACACGGAGAAAGACCTGTCTATGGCCGAGGGCTTAGCCTACTGTGCTGCTATGACGATAGACTATATGCTACATACCACCTCTGAAACGAATACGGTTCAAGAGCTAGTTCAGATCGTCAAGGACAATCAGCCGGTTATCGTAGACGCTTCTCAAAAGAGCGCACCAGACCTCACATCTCGACAGTTAGAGGTGCTCGAACTGCTTTCCTACGGTAGATCTGCCAAAGAGATTAAGGCCGAGCTTGGCCTTTCGGAAGCCACGGTACGCGGACATATTCGTTTGATTCTGCAGGCTTTCGGGGCACATTCCCAGCTCGAAGCCGTGGCCCGAGCCAGGGAAGTAGGTCTCCTAACTCGTTGACAACACAGTTTCCGAGAAAGTTTGCGCCAATCCACTATTCTGCATAAGAATGGGGATTTTGGAGCAGTTTCGTAAGGAGATGGTGTTCCCGGAAGCCGTCGAGATCTCAACGTAAGCTAGGAACCGGGTCGGTAAATCATATTCGTTACCTGACCTTGTGCCTGCCCGTAACTCGGGCCGTATAGTTATTCACTTTGGCCGCATATTTTGGAGGCTGGTCGAGACATGGCGTTTTTGGGTTGGTTTCCTTCTACAAAGGAAGACATCTAGTCCGGCTCTATGCCGGCGGTGAGGCCTCCCCGGTAGACTACGTTTGGTCGTTGGCCGTGATCCATCCAGCGCGCTTACGGAGAGTAGCGGTAGAATCTCGTCCAGCTCAGACGACGGTCTCTATATGCTCGTAGGAGACTATCTTCTGGTCGGAAGTAACGAGCGGACAGTCGTTCGCCCGTGCCGTCGCGACGATGATCTGGTCTGCGGGGTCTCGATGGAACTCGCCTAGCAAACGGGTCGAGGCCACAGCCACCTCGGGGCTCAACTCGATCAGCCGTACGCCCGGATATCCTAGCGCCAGACCTAGCCATTCCTCCACCGAACGTGGCAATCCGAGCCTACCCTGCTCCACGAGCTTGGCGACCTCCCAACACGAGATAGCGCTCACCCCGATCACATCAGACTCCGCACCTTCGATAGTGGCCGCTTGCGAGGGTGTGAGTCTCCTGTCTCCGTGAACCCACCACACCCAAACGTGCGTATCGAGTAGGATCATCGCACCTCAGTTCGAGGCTTCCCAATCATTTTCAGCCACGCCTTCATAAGGCTCGTCGTACCTCAACTCCTCGCCACGCAGAGGATAGGACTCGCCACCATTAGAACTCCCGGTTCTTTGAAGCAGTATCACCTCAAGCCTCTCCCCAGTGCGGAAAGGCAGGCCACCTATCGTAACGGTCCCGTCTTCTTTGACGACGACATCGGTCCTATACGCTTCCATAAGTTCCTCGCTTCTCTGTTTACCTCTGGGACTCAGTCCGGCTCTATGCTGGCGATGAGGCCCGCAGAGGTTAGCTGTTCGGCGTAGAGTTCGGCGAGCTCTTTGTGGGTTTTGGTTGCGACGGCTTTGCCGTTGGTGTGGGCTTCTATCATTATCGAGACTGCCTGGCGCGTCGACATGCGCGGTATGACTTTGCGGAGCGTGGACACGACGTGCTCCATCGGCGTATAGTCGTCGTTGTGCAGGATGACTTTATAGGGCGGCTCCTGGCTCGTGCTCCGCCGGGTAGTTTCTTTCGGTTTTGGCGGGGTCTCGGTGGCGAGAACGGTTGTACCTGATGCGTAGTGTTTTTCTGTCATATCCTGCAAAAGGGTAGCATACGAACCTCCCGGATTGCACCTATTTGATCAGCGGTAAGACCCGATCCAGCAACGCCTCGACCGTCCGCTGGTTGGTGGTGGAGATTTGTCCCGCGCGCAGCGCGGGCGGAGAATCTTCCGGGTCATCTCCCATGAGGCGCGGCAGCGTTACCGGACTCCGCTCTCCCCACTTCGCCAGCCAATCCGCGTCGGCTTTCTCCGGTAGTTCCTGGTGGGATACGGTGGCCCAAAGGATAGTCCAGGCTCGGGGCACGACGCGCCAGATGTCGTAGCCTCCGCCGCCGGTGGCTACCCATTTTCCGTCGCAAAGCTCGTGGGCGAGATCGTGGACGCGGCGCGGCACGTGTTCGTAGAGACGCGTCGTGGCCGAGAGATGCGTCAGGGGGTCGAGCTTGTGACCGTCACATCCATTCTGGGAGAGGATGAGGTCCGGTTGGAAAGACCGCAAGGTTTCGGGGACTACGGCCTCGAAGCAGGAGATCCAGGACTCGTCGTCCGTAAAAGGTTCGAGCGGCACGTTGACGGAGTAGCCTTTCCCGGCGCCACGTCCTTTCTCCTCGACACCTCCGGTTCCAGGGAAGAGATAGCGGCCAGACTCGTGCATGGACACGGTAAGGACCTCCGGGTCGTCGTAGAAGGCCCATTGGACGCCGTCTCCGTGATGGGCGTCGGTGTCCACGTAAGCGATCCGGATTCCGGGATGCTCTTCCTTGAGCCGTGAGATAGCAACTGCCGCGTCGTTGTAGAAGCAGAAGCCGCTGGCGGCGGAGCGGAGCGCGTGGTGGAGCCCACCGGAGATACACATAGCATGGTCCACCTCATCGTCCATGACTATCCGGCAGGCTTTCAATACCGCTCCCACCACCAGGGAACCGGCCTCGTGGACCTGGGGAACGACCGGGTTGTCCGCCGTCCCGATCCCGTAACGCATCAACTCCGCTGAATCGGCGGCGGCGCGTCCGGCCTCCTGCACGAGTCGAATGTAGGTCAGGCTGTGGGCGGTGAGGAGGTCTTCTTCGCTGGCAGGCTCCGGAGCCACGAACTCGTATCCTTCGAAGAGACCAAGAGACTCGCAGAGCTCAAGAGTCAGCCGGATCCTCAACGGGTTGAAGGGATGGTCGTCACCGAAACCATACGTCTCAAGGATTCGGTCGTGGACTATCGCGGAGGTCCCGCTCATGGGCGCGGCGGCCAGAGTACCCGGTAGCCGGCGTTCTCCAGATGCCCCACGACCTCGTCCGGGTTGATGGTATCCGCGCGGAACACGGCGAGACGCTCGTAAGCGTCGTCCCCGGACGGCGACTTTGTCCTCGCGCCCATCGCCACGCTGACGATGTTGATGTCGCACATACCGAATATTCCCGCTACCCCGGCGAGCGCTCCGGGGCGGTCGGGGACCGAGATCTCCATTCGGCTTCCCGGTTCGTTGGCGCCGACGAGATACACAAGGGCCTTCATCATGTCCGTAGAGGTAACTATCCCAACCAAATTCCCATTCTCGACTACCGGCAGGCAACTTATTTGCTTCTCCCTCATAACGTCTGCCGCAAGCTCTATCGGGTCTCGGGGGTCGGCCGTTACGGGCTCTGAAGACATGACCTCGGAGACCAGAATTTCTTTTAACGCCGCCGCGCGTCCGGGCTCGCCGAGCACTGGGGTCGCGGAGCGCAGGTCCCGGTCCGATACGATACCGACTAGCGTCCCGCCCTCCACCACGGGGAAGTGACGGATCTCTTTCCGGCGGCTCAGTCCCAAGGCTTCTTCCGCCGTTGTATCAGGGCGGAGCGTTACGACCTCACGGGCCATTGAATCTTCTACCAGGAGCATTTCACCCTTTCCCGTCTATCTCCTACCGGGCATTGTATACGAGCCTCGTCCGGTGGGCAGTCCTCCGCAAGCTGATATAAATGATCCCATGACCGAATATCTGAACGAGTTCTTGGCCGATAAGGCCACGATGCTCGTAGAAGAAAACTTTACCGATGTCAGTTCCAATTGGTGGTGGGAGCGTCGCATGGGCGGCGGCATCGCCGTCTGCCAGGAACTGGACCCGGAGTCAATGAGCCGAGAGTTGGCGACGAAGACGGGCCAGAGACCGGCAGCAACGCGCGAGTCCGTAAAGGAGGAGTTGGGGCTCGAAGACCTGGAGCCGGTCGTCCTGACCTTCGAGATATCCGGGGAGACCAGCGCGGCCGAAGCCGCCCGGATGCTCAGAGAACGCTCCTCCAAACCTGAAGGCCTCGCCGCGGGCCTCTACCGACAGGTCGAAGAGGTCTTGAGTGTCGAGGATTAGTATGTTGATCCACTGGCTGCCGGTCATCCTTATGATGTCGTTGGTCACCCTGGTGGCGGCCTGTGGCGCGAGTGAGGGGCGTAGCCTGGCGATAGAGATCTCCGGGGCCCGTTGGAGCGGGGAATCCGTGATCGTTGACGGCTCCTGGATGAAGGGACTCTCTACGCCACCGGCCTGCCGTCTCCTGGAGAGCCGCGACGGCGAGGTCATCGGGAGGTTCAGCCTGGAAGGAGCCTCCTTCGACGGCAATACCTTCTCGCAACAGATCGTACCGGACAGAGGCTCGGCCGCCGCGGATGCCGGCTACCACGTACGATGCACCGTGGCGCTAGACTCCGCCAAAACAGCGAGCGACATCGCGCCGGTGGAAGTTCCGGGTTAGAGGATCAGTAGCGAGGTACTGAAGAATCTACCTGAGAGTAGGCGTCGAGGCCGCCTTCCAGGTTCGAGACGTCCGAGAAACCGGAGCGCTCCAGGGACTGTGTAACGAAGGCGCTGCGGGCTCCGTGGTGGCAGATCACCACGATCTCCGAGCTAGGGTCCAACTCCGAAACCCTCTCCGGCAAGTCGTTCATCGGGATGAGCCGGGAACCTTCTATCCGGGCCATCTCGAACTCCCAAGGCTCCCGCACGTCGAGCAACTCCAGGTTATTCTCCCCGGCCTCTAACCGTCCCTTCAATTCCCGAGGCGTGATGTTCCGGTAATCCGGCTGCCGCATCTAAAACTCGTAGTCCGCCACCAGCCGGCCCGAGGTATGCGCGTCGAGTTTTTCGACGACCGCGAGATGTTCCGGATGACCGAGATACTCCTGTAATCCATCACGGCTCTCGAATCGGGCGAAGAGCGCGTGGGTGTATTCTCCGGCCCGCCCGCTGAAGTCTTCGCCGACCGAGAAGTCCACGACGCTCGGAACCTCATCTTCCAACGCGGCCAGAGAAGAGAGCAAGTCCTTCACGTCGCTTTCGGAAGCGTCTTCTTTAACGGCGAACAGCACTAGATGGTCGATCATTTAGTCCTCCTTCGAGACTCTGAGAGGGAGTCTAGCACGGTTATTTGCGGCGTTGGATCTCCCACGCGACGTACGCCAGGACCACCACGCCGACCACAGCCCATCCCCACGGGCCGAGTGTAAGGAGATGTCCCGTCAGCACGGAGACCACCACTATGGGGATGATCCCGAGCGCCGTGGTCCAGGTAAAGCGCCAGAAGCGTATCCCGAGCAGGCCGGCAGCCAGGTTGAGCACGCTAAAGGAGATGATCGGGATAAAACGTACCGCAACCAGTTGCCAGTCCGAACGGCGGCGGGTCCACTTCTCCATACGCTCCAAGCGATCTCCGGGCACTATGCGAAAGACCAGAGGTCCGGCGAAACGGGCCACCCCGTACCCGGCCCACGAACTCACGACCATGCTGAACCAGGTGATCACAATGCCCCACCACGCCCCGAACACCAGTCCGTTTGCTATAGCCAAAAACTCCAACGGAAACGGTACGAAAGCGTGAATAACCATCAATCCTACGGAAGCGAGCGGGGCCCACGGTCCTAGATTCTGTATCGCCGCGCGGAGGCTTGCCACGTCGACGCTCCAGAACCACTGCCAGGCGGCGCCGATTGCCCCGCTGAACAACCACCCTAAAAGCCCGATGACGAGCGCCGCACCCACTGCGGCTGCAACGTATCTCAGCCGCCGATCGTTGGCGCCCCGCTTTTTTTTGCGGGAACCTTTCGTTGAAGAGCCTTTCACTTTCAGGATGCCACAGCCCTTTGGCTGTCTGATCTTGAGGGCCTCTCCAGGTTTGTGCTAACGCCTCGGCTCAATCGGGATCCCGCCTCGATCCTCTCTTCCGGGTGATTTAGAACGACGTAATACATCATTTACGTGAGTCTACCAACTATTCGCTTCCGGACACGGATTTATTTAGCCTGTTTACAGTCCCACCAGCCTGCGGATGTCCCGCAGCATGTTTCCGACTCTCGCGCGCTGGCTCTCGGCGCTGTCGGAGGTCGCGCGGAGTAGCAGGTTGCCGTTCAAGTCCACTTCTTTGAAGGATACGTCCAGCAGGTACTCCGTCCCATCCTCGCCGACGGCGAAGACGTAGCAGGTCGGATGGTCCTCTACGTCGTAGGTCACCCAGCCGCCGCAGTTGTAAACGCGCATCTCACCTCCAGGCTCCAACGGCAAAGCTCCCCAGCCCCCGTCGTGTGTATCGCCGTAGACGAAGGTGATCTCATCCGTGGGAACGTCGTAACTTTCGAGGTATTCGAGTACGTGAGGAAAGAAGTACTTCATGCAAAGTTTCAGTGGCCGGTCCCTAACCTCGCCGCCGGAGGCAAGGTTTGGAAGCCTGTCATCCGGTACGCCGGGCAACTCCTCCCAGGCAAAGAGCCGGCTCTCGTCCGGGCTCTGGCGCTTTAGCCCAAACCTGCCGCTCAGCACGGCCATCGCGTAGCCGAGCTTGTCGAGGTTAGAAGCGGGGTTTTTCTCGTATGCGGGTAGTAGCGCGTCCATGAACGGCGCGACCGTTTGTTCGAGCTCTTCGAGGTTCCGGTCTTCCCTTACGTCACCGTCGGATTCAATGTTGAAGTCTCCGAGCGCGCCGTCCGGGATCAGGAAGTCCGCTATCTTCCTGGCCCAGCGGGGTGAGGTAGCTTCTTTCCTGAAATGGGTACCGTGCGCGAAAATGTAAGTCCGTCCCCGGAACCTCTCGGCGTATACCGGGTTTGCGAAGGATATGTCTACGCCTTTTTCCTCGATCCCTCGCCACACCGGCCCCGAAGGATGCTCGAAGATTATGGAGAGCAACTCTTCCGCGCTTGAGTCGTGGTCTTCTCGAACGCCCCGGCGCACGACTTCGTCGCCTTGCGGCCCGGTAATGCAGTGCGTCGCGTCTTTCCCGTGGAGACCTTTACAGTAGCTGGTCCACAGTACGTGGTCGTGGTTGCCCGGCAGGTAAACTGCTTTCTCGAACTCGATCGTCTCGGCCATAGCCTCCATGAAACCGTGGGTGCTGGAGAGCATCTCTTCAGGGGTGGCGTGCGACCTCTCCGGGATGTCGCCCAGCAGGATCAGACGCTCCGCCTCGACCTTCCCGCCATCACCGAGGTGGCCCCGGATCACGTCCGCGAGATGCCGGCGACCCTGTTCGTAAGAGAGCATGGAGGTCGATTCCCCGAGGTGGGCGTCGGAGATAGCAAGGAACTTCAGCCGCACCGTGTCCCGCCTTTCAGAAGCCGGTTTGCCGTATATGTAGCCGGGGAAGCGTAGCCCAGTGAGAGATGAGGCGTCAACGTCAGGCGGGTTTCTTATCCGCCGGGGCGCGGTTCACCAGGTAGATGCCCGAGACGATCAGCGCGGCCCCGATCAGCAACGAAACCGTCAGACGCTCGTTCAGGAACACCGCCCCTATTACTATACCGGCCAGGGGAACGAAGAAGACGTAGGCCGCGACCCGGCTCGCCTCCCCGGCCCGCACAAGACCGAACCAGATCAACCACGCCAGCGCTATCCCTACGAGCGACGCGTAGCCGAGGCTCACAAAGAGCGTTCCATTGAAGGAGACGGTGGACCACGACTCGGTTGCGTAGCTAAAAGCCGTGAGCACTATTCCACCGATCACGAACGGAGCCGCGACGGCCCACATGGTCGAGATCCTATCCTGAAACTGCTTGAAGAACACGGTCCCCATCGCCCAGAAGAACGCCGACGCCGCGCCGAACAGCACCCCAACCGTTGATATCGAGCCGGATATACCCTCGACGCTCACCGCGACGATACCCGAGAACCCCAGCACCAGACCGATCACCTTCGCCGTCGAGAGCGCTTCTCCCAGGATCAACCACGCCAGCAACCCGACCAGTATCGGCTGCAGATAGACCAACACCGCCGCCGTCCCGGAAGGCAGGTTCGAGATAGCCGCAGTCTGAAACCCGATAAAGAACACCACGTTGAACGCCGCGAGCAGCAAAAACACCGGCCAGTCACGTCGCAGATGCGGGTCCCCGCCCCACACCAGGGCGACGAGCGTCATGGCGGCGCCTCCCAGCAGGGTTCGGAATCCGGCGAAGAACATGGGCGGCGCGTGCTCCAGTCCGATCTTCACGACCGAGAACGCCGATCCCCAGAAAATTACCAGGAGTGCGAACGCCAGCACCACGTAGCGGCGCTTACCGAAAAGCTGCAAATATCTCCTCTAAAAAAATTCTACGAAACAATTCGAATAGCTTACTACGCGAGACGGCGAAAGACCGCTGTTCGGAGGGATCATATATATTAAGCTGGGCGCTAGAAAGGAGCCCGGGTTTGCAGATACTCGACGAACGGCACAGAGGACTCGCCGAGCGCGAGCGCTCTCTCATGGAGAAGCTAGTGGAGTTCCTGAAAGACTTCGGGGCCCCGCGAGACGACGTGGAGCTCGTGCGTCAGACTCTCGAAGACCTGGGGGAGTTGTTCCTGCTGGTAATCGTCGGGGAATTCAACTCCGGCAAATCGGCGTTCGTCAACGCGATGCTCGGGGCGGAGGTCGCCGAAGAAGGCGTTACGCCGACGACCGATAGGATCACGGTGCTGCGCCACAGCGATCAGCCGTCCGACAGGGAGAGGCGGGAGGGAATCCTCGAAAGGGGCTATCCCAACGAGTTTCTGCGGGAGATCGCCATCGTGGATACGCCGGGGACCAACGCCATTATCCGCCACCACGAAGAGCTATCCCGAGGCTTCGTCCCCCGCTCGGACCTCGTCCTGTTCATAACCTCCGCCGACCGCCCGCTAACCGAGAGCGAGCGCGGTTACCTGGAGTTGATCCGGGACTGGGGCAAGAAGATTCTGCTGGTCGTCAACAAGGCGGACCTCCTCGAAAACGAAGAAAGCGTAGAGAAGGTCCGGTCTTTCGTCGCCAACGGCATCCGCTCCATGCTGGGCCTGACGCCCAAAATCTTCTTCGTATCCTCCTTACTGGCCCGTAAAGCCAAGGCCGCCAACAGTCCGATGGAGCGCGACGCCCTACTCAAAGCGAGTAACTTCACCGCCCTGGAGGAGCACATCACGGACCTGCTGGACGAAGAAGGCCGAGTCCGGCTGAAACTGGAGAGTCCGTTGGGCGTGGTGGAGGAGCTATCGCGCCGCTACGGGAAATCCGTGGAGGAGCGAGTCAGCCTGCTGGAGGACGACTTCAAGACCGCCGAGAACGTCGAGTCCCAGATGGAACTGTTTCAGGAGGACATGAAGCGGGACTTCGAAGCCCGGATGGCCGAGGTCGAGAACATAATCCACTCTCTGAACGAGCGGGGTGACGCCTGGTTCGAGGACAACATCCGAATCGGCAACGTCGCGGAGTTAGTGCGCCGGGAGAGGATACAGGAACGCTTCCAGCGCGAGGTCATCGGGGATACGGAATCGCTCATAGACGAGCGGGTCAACGAAATGGTCGACTGGATGGTGGACCGGAACCTAAAGCAGTGGCGCGACATCGTAGAGTACGTCAATCGCCGCCGCCAGGCGAAGTACGACGGGGACCTGATCGGGGAGGTCGGCGACAACTTCGAGTACAACCGCAGCCGCGTCATACAGTCCGTGGGAAAGAACGCCTCCGAAGTAGTCCGTAACTACGACCGGGAACGCGAGTCGGAGCAGATAGCCCTCTCCATGCAGGGAGCCGTCGCCCAAACCGTCGCCGCCGAAGTCGGAGCCCTGGGCATGGGAGCAATAGTAGCAACAGTCGCCATGGCCGCCGCAGTGGACGTAACGATGACACTCTCGGCTCTGCTTCTGGCGGGCCTCGGGTTCTTCATACTGCCCTACCGGCGCCGCAAAGCCCGCGAGGAATTTCGTGAGAAGACCGACGCCTTACGAGGGAAACTCGGAGAGGTTGTGCGACGGCAATTCGACTCGGAGCTCGCCCGCTCCGTCGAGCGGATGCGGGAGGCGATCGCCCCTTACACCCGCTTCGTCCGCACCGAACACGCCCGGATGACGGAGGCCCGTGCCTCGCTGAAGGAGATATCCGGCGAAGTCGAGTCACTGAAGCGGGAGATATCCGCCCCTTCTACGAACCCGGAAAGTCAGGAAGGATAGTAGCTTAGCCCTCGCGCTCTTCTGGCCGGGCCTCGTGGCTCATATCCGGCGCTCCGGTAAAACCATCCGGGCCATCCTGTGAGGCGCGTTCGGGCTCTTCGACGCGTGCCAGGGCGTTTTCCAGGGCCGTCTCGTTCACGGGAGTAGCCAACCCGACCCTGGAGGCGAGAGTCTCGTTCAACTCCTCCTCCGAGAGCGCCTGGACCTCCTGATTCATGCGCCGCATCTCCGGCTCCTCGATATCCGCGATGCCGAGGTCGTTGACCATCAAAGCGACCATCTTGCGTTCTTTCGTTTCACGATCCACGAAAACCCCTTTTCACTAGGATGCTAAAAAGCACGGGCTCTAGCCGGAACTCAGGTTCCACCTTACCACCGAGGAACCCTCGAAGATCACCGATCCAGGATCTCCCCCCTCTTCGATCTGAAAGGTAATGTACCCCTGGTTGCAATTTCCCGGAGACACCCTGGCGCCGCGCAGGGCCGGCGTCCTGGCCGGGACGGTTGCGATCCTACGCACCTCATCCGCACCCAGAAGCCCGAACTGTCTTGGCGAGAAGAAGACAGGCTCGTCCGCCGTCTCGGGGACGCAGGCTTCGACGTCGATCACGAAGAACTCCATACCTCTGCCGGGCCTGTATAAAGCCTCGTCCTCCGGTACCCCAGCCTCGCCGGATAGGATGGTAAGCCGGCCGCCGGAGTCGAGATCCGCCGTCTCCCCGAGATCCAGCGTTTCGTCAGCAGAAGGAACGGCCGGCCCCGGCAAACTCTGGCGAGTAACGGCTCCCGCTCCCTGAGCAGCGGCCCGGTCGTCCGCCTCCACGGTCTCGACGACTGTCACAGTCTTTGTGACCTCCACCGTCCTAACGGGTTCCACCGTAGAGCCTCGTTCCTCTTCTTCAGGGCCACAGGCAGCGACGAGCAAGCCTGAGAAAATCAAAACTACTACTAAAGCAAACCTCAATCCCACCCCTATCTACCAGGAAAATCCACAGAGATGAATATACTACACCTCACTTCGTTAGAAGGTTTAAGTGGAAACTAACCTACGGGTCCGCACGGTTGAACGCGGAGCTTCGACATCAAATTAAAGCAAGGAAGTGGCGGGACCCGGGCTCGAACCGGGGACACCATGATTTTCAGTCATGTGCTCTACCTACTGAGCTATCCCGCCGTGCAAAATGGATATTGCTTCGAGAGATTCTAGATTACGCGGCGCGGGCTATCAAGCGGGGATCTCCGGATGAGCCACGAATACGAAATGGTAAGGGAAATTTACGTCCACAGCCGTTACGCTAAAGCCTCCGTTTTCCAGCATTTTTTGGCCTTCCTGGGGACTGAGCGAGACCTCGGCGGGCGGCCCCATTTCGCGCGAAACATCAGAGCGCCAGTCTGCGACCAGTAAGAAACCGCCGGGCTTTAACAATCGCCGCATCTCGGCCAGAGCGCCCTCACCTATAACTTCGTGCAACAGATTGACGGCTATTATCCGGTCAACGCTGCCATCTTCCAGTCCTACTTTGTTGCTCTTTATGAGATGCGTTGAGACGTTTTCCAGGCTTGAACCGGCCAACCTCCCGGTGAGGTATTCGATCATCTCGGTGCTCTCGTCTACCGCGTGTACGATGCCGTTGGGGAGTCTTTCGGCTACTACGACGGTAACGACGCCGCTACCGGCCCCATAATCCACCACGGTCTCGTACCCCTTGAGCGCCAGCAGGTCCACCAGACGGTCGCTGGGGAGTATCTGCTGGCGCTCGGGCTGATCCAGCCTGGAGACCTTCGCCGGGTCGAACTTGTGAGGCTTGCGGTCCAGGTTAGCTTGCCTTGGCGAAACGGTCGAGCTCGAATGAGGACTCGATCATCTCTTGCGGCAACGCTCCCATGACGGCTTTCGGCTGCTCTCCGGGCTCGAAGAACGCGATGGTCGGGATGCTGGAGATCCCAAAACTACCGGCGAGCTCCTGCTCGGCGTCAACGTCGACCTTCGCTACCTTCACGGAACCTTCGTACTCGGTGGCGATCTTATCCATCACCGGCGCGACCTGGCGACACGGGGCGCACCACGAAGCCCAGAAATCCACAATAACCGGAACCTCGGACTTCAAAACTTCTTCTTCGAACGTGCCGGCTGTAACCACTACAGGCTCTGCCATAAAAATACCTCCGTATGAAATTTCTACTACACATCTAGTCTACCGCCTACGTCAAGTACCGCGAGTCTCGACGTAAGCCAGCACAAACCCGACGACCGAAGCACAGATCATAACTATCGACGGACCGATAGCATAGGGCAAAAACCCGCCGAGACTGGCGGCCGCCGCGAGCAGACAAACCACGGAAGACGCGAGCAGTAGGAAGATAGTGGCCCTCTTTGCCCGTAACGCGACCCGCTCCCGGCCCATCTCCCCGATCAAATCGTCAACCCCTTTGCTTCTTTCACCCCTCTGGTCCTTCTTCATCCAACCTCCACCATCGTCACGGACGAGTTCTATTGTAAGGTGGATCATTCCGCAAGACACGGCAATGGAAACATTGACCGTACAAGGAGGCGGGAGCGACGGGACTCGAACCCGCGGCCTCTGGCGTGACAGGCCAGCGTTCTAACCAACTGAACTACGCCCCCGCGTGGGGCGCCCCGTAAAGGGCGAGGCAGAGTTTAACAAACGCCAGGCGCCTCGTCTATTACCTTCCACCGCGGCGGGCGACGAAGCGGCGCCGGCCCGGAATCTGTCTGGTTCGCTAACGCTATTCTCTCAACCTACCGGCTGTACACAGCCAGGGTCATCGTTGGATGGGCTATTGACGTACCTGCTAACAGGATAGGCTTCCATCTCGTTCGCCGGGTAGGGCTTCAGGAGGGTGGCGAGCGGGTCTTTCTCGTCGAAGTCGGGATTGAGCCAGAGGTCGTAGTCCTCGGGGTGGAGGATCACCGGCATCCGGTCGTGTATCTCGCCCACGAGCTCGTTGGCCCCGGTGGTAATGATGGCGCAGGAGCGGATCTCCCGTCCGTTCTTCCAGCTTTCCCACAGCCCGGCGAAGGCGAACGGGGAGCCGTCTTCCATCCTGATGTAATGAGGTTGTTTGCCGCCGCCGGTCTTGCGCCATTCGTAGAAGCCATCGGCTAGTATCAGGCACCGGCGACTCCTGAAAGCCCTCCTGAACGAAGGCTTCTCTGGAACCGTCTCGGCCCTGGCGTTGATCATCCTGGACCCTATCTGAGGGTCGTCTGCCCAGGAGGGGATGAGCCCCCAACGCAACATCTCGAGCGCCCTCACCCCATTCTCGGAGAGCACGGCGGCCACCTCCTGAGTGGGGGCGATGTTGTAGCTGGACGCTGCGTGCGCCGGCTCTATACCAAACCGCTCCGCAAGAGCTTCTACCGGCGTCTTCAATGTGTATCTGCCACACATGGCCTCCGACCTCCTCTGTAGTTTCGAGAGTTACGGCCTCTTCGGTAATTGTACGGTAGCCGGGCCGGATCCACGCCGTCTACTTCGGGAAATATCCCAAAAGTATCGTCCTCATACCGGAGACGAAGGACGTTACGGCCTGCGGGGAGGATGAAGGACGTAGACTACTTCGCCCTGCACCCGGACCTCCCCGGCGGGAACGGCGATCTCCTCGTGCCCGCCGTTCTGCGGGACGAGCCGTACGATCCCACCATCCCGGTAAAGCCTCTTGACGGTCACTTCCTCCCCATCCCCGAGGAGAGCCACCACCACCGTACCGTCCGGCGGATCCTCGATGTCCTCCACAACCAGCAGGTCGCCATCCTCGATCCCCGCCCCGCTCATGCTCTGCCCCACCACCCTCAAGGTGTAGCGCCCCCTCCCGGAACGCGGCGACAACAGTTCAGTGGGCAGGGAGTACGTCTCGTCCTCGAACGCCACGGCTTCAAGGCCACGACCCGCAGCGATGCGTCCCAGCATAGGCATAACCCCCACAGCCTCCCAGCCCTTCTCCGTCAGTCTCACCGGACGGCGCTTGCGGCTAGGGGCCTCACCCCGCTCGATGTAGCCGTCCGTCTCAAGGACCTGGAGGTGGTGGTGAACAGTCTGAGAGCTCCTGAGACCAACCGCGCGGCCGATCTCCCTCTCCGTAGGCGCCTCCTCCCCGTTCCGGGCCGCACGGGCAAGGGCTTCGAGTATCTTCACCCTTCTGGAATGCAAGCCCTCGGTCATCCCGTTGAAACCTCCAGGTAAGCCCTTCGAGACGAACTCTAACACCGAATCATTCGATAATCAAACAATTGCTTGACTAAATGGGCGAAATGGATGTACAGTAAGAAAGACAACGAGAAGAAACAGGAGGAGCGCCCTCACCTCAGGCCCCTGGAGACCGAACGGCGACCAACCAGTAGCGGTCTTTGGGGATATGCCGGGGATGAAGACGCCCGTTCCTACCCGGTGATTATACCGGTCTGGACGGGGTTTCTCGCCCCCTGCATCGAGGTTGGGGCTTCTCCGGGCACAGGAGGAACTCTTGACCACGGCGAGCGACAGGGATCGGGGCGAGACAGGCGGTGGCCGGGCGGCCCTCACCCGTCCCGGAGCGTACGGGAGACTCGGACGGAGGAGGGCCGGGTAAACGTTCGGCGAAGCCCTCACGCAGATCGCAACCATAACAGCGTCGCTGCTGGCGCTCCTCCTCTCCGTACTCAACCTCTATCTACAGAGGAAAGACCGGCGTCCCCGGCTCAAAGTCCGGGTGCGCTACGAGTACCGGGCCGGCAGCCTGGAAGCAGCCGGCGAGGACGATGGCCCTCCCCGGATACACGATGACTCCCAGGAGAGGCTATACATGCTGCTCGGAGACTTCCTGAATGAGCACGGCATAGATTACCCTCAGGGCGCTCCGCTGGTGCGCTTCGCCCTCTCCAACGAGGGAGAGAGGCCCATCTACCTCCACAGTCTCCGGCTGACCTTCTATGATGGCCCCTACCCGTTCGGGCGCCGCCTGGTGCTGGACCCGGTGCAGGACAGGATAATGTCCGCCCGGTTCGCCGGGGACGCCGCGAACATGCTCGGCCAGAGCCCGCACCAGAAGCCGCCGATTGAACTGACGCCCGGCGACAGCGTCGGTTACAAGTTCGGCCTGATCCGGCTGGCAAACACCCTCAGAGAAGAGGGCCACACGGGTAACATCCGGCTCGTCCTGGAAGCCACCGACAGGTTAGGGAACGTCCACCACCAGCCTTTCGATATCAGCACGGACCTCTGGGCGTACCCTGATAGATCTCCAGAGTAATTCCCATCGTCATCCATAGGCAAAGGCTTTCCGCGAGTGGGCGATGCTGGTTTCGAACCAGCGACCTCCTCCTTGTAAGGGAGGCGCTCTACCCCTGAGCTAATCGCCCGCGCCGGGTCTCTCCATGCCGGGTCTCCCCAGAAGTGCCCCCAACGGGATTCGAACCCGTGCCGCCGCCTTGAAAGGGCGGTGTCCTGGGCCTCTAGACGATGGGGGCATGTAACCCTTTCGGGCAAAGCCCGTATTCGGGCTCGTGAGCCAGGAAGGGATCGAACCTTCGACACGAGGATTAAAAGTCCCCTGCTCTACCACTGAGCTACTGGCCCTCCAGTCCGTGGATTCTAGCAGCTTATCCCGCGTAGACCAACGCCTTCCAGAGCCGGGCAGGCTAACCGGCAACGGTTCCGCGAAGCGCCGCCCGCAACCCGGCGAGTCGTTCGCGGAGAGCTTTGATCTCTCCTTCGGAGAGGCCCGTGGCGTTTTCGACGGTCGTGGGCACTGACCGGGCCCGGTCTTCGAGATCTCTTCCCTCGTCCGTCAACGTAACCTCTACCTCGCGCTCGTCTTGAGTGCTCCGCCTGCGGCTGACGAGACCGGCCGTGTCGAGACGCTTGAGCAGGGGCGAGAGGGTGCCCGAGTCGAGCTCTAACGCCCGCCCGAGTTCTTTGACCAAACGCGGCTCCCGCTCCCAGAGCAAGATCATCACCAGATATTGCGGATAAGTGAGCCCGAGTTCCTCCAGGAGAGGCCGGTATACTGCCGTCATAGCCCGTGAAGCGGCGTGAAGCTCGAAGCAGAGCATGTAATTCAGACTCTGCAGCCTGTCCGAACCGGCTTCTATGATTCGAGAACTCATCGAACACAACTATACATCATAGATAGGAGCCGTCTCGAAACCGTCCGTCAAAGAAACCTTTAGTTTCTAGGGACATTGCCGGCCCGTTCATCCCGCCGGATAAAGTAGAAGGCGCCGGCGAGCGCAACGACGAGCGCCGTAAGAACTCCGAGCTCGTAGAGCAGGTTGATAAACTGCGGAGTGCCGAGGCTCTGTTCTATAGAGGCGGTAACGGCCAGTATGCGCCGGACGACGGCGATAAGCCCGATCAGCAAAAACGGCTCGGCGCGCACCTCGTTGTCTCGCACGATGGTGGTAATTGTTCCGAGAAGCTCGGCGAAGATAAAGATGAGCAGTATACGGTCGAGGATCTCAAGCGCCGTTTCGAGCATCCCGCGTTCCGCGACTTCGAGGAAAGTGGTTACGGCCGAGAAGAAGATCATACCTATGGTCACCAGCAGAAAGAGCGCGGCCCCAAAATAGACGATCCGCTCGGCGGAATCTATGATTCCTATCGCGCCGGGCTTGTTTTTGGGCTCTTCGCTCACTATGTCGTGATCCTAATGCAGAAAATGACGCCTGCCTGTAAGCGCCATCGCTATACCGCGCTCGTCGGCGGCCCGTACGACCTCCTCGTCGCGTTTGGAGCCACCGGGCTGTATCACGGCCTGTATTCCGGCCTCAGCCAGGGCTTCGATCCCGTCGGCGAACGGGAAGAAAGCGTCGCTCGCGGCGACCGCTCCTTGCGCTTTCTCACCCGCTTTTCGGACGGAGATCTCCGCTGATTCCACCCGGCTCATCTGGCCCGCACCGACGCCAACCGTACCGCCATTGCTCGCGAGCACTATGGCGTTGCTCTTGACCGTCTTGGCGACCCGCCAGGCGAAGAGCAAGTCTTCCATCTGCTCTTCGGAAGGACGTTTCTCCGTAACGACCTTGTAACCTTCTCCGCCCTCGACCTCATCGGCTTCCTGGAGAAGGAGCCCGCCGGTCACGTATTTGGCGGAATATTCGGGACGCGCGAGCAACCCGGCTTCGAGCAGGGTCATGTTCGGTTTGGCGGAGAAAATTCCGCGGGCTTCACCGGAGAAACCCGGCGCCGCCAGCACCTCGGTAAAGACCTTGGACATCTCGGCGGCGAGCTCCCCGTCTACCTCGCCACTCAAGGCCACGATTCCCCCGAACGCCGAGGTCGGGTCCGAGGCCAGGGCTTTGGCGTAGGCTTCGTAGATGGTGTCGCCGACGGCTGCGCCACAGGGATTCGCGTGCTTTACGATGACGGCGGCCTGCTTGCCGGGGAAGCCCTCGACGAGATCTGTAAGCAGGGTACGCGTGGCGTCGAGGTCGTAGAGGTTGTTGAAGGAGAGCTCCTTACCCTGGAACTTCTCCGTGCCGGAGAGAAGGTGATCCATACCCTCCTCAGCGTAAAACGCGGCCTTCTGAGGCGGGTTCTCCCCGTAACGCAACGGCGTAACACGCCGATAGCGCACCTCACGCTCCTCCGGGAAATCCTCATTGGTCCCGACTTTCTCCCCCAGCCAGCCGGAGATTGCGGCGTCGTAGGCGGCGGTCCTCTGGAAGGCGGCGAGCGCGAGCCGGCGGCGGGTATCCTCGGTAACCTGTCCCACGCTCTCCAGTTCCACTACGACCTCATCGTAGAAGCCCGTTCCGGGAACTACCGTCACGGTACGGAAGTTCTTGGCGGCGGCCCGGATCATCGCTGGTCCCCCGATATCTATCTGCTCGATGGCCTCTTTCTCCTCGGCCCCTCCGGCGACTGTCTCCTCGAACGGATATAGGTTTATACAGACGAGGTCTATCGGGGCTATGTCCTGATCCACGAGTTGAACTACGTGATCGGGGTCTTCGAGGTCGGCCAGGATGCCGCCGTGGACCTTCGGATGAAGTGTCTTGACGCGGCCACCGAGTATCTCCGGCTCCCCGGTCATCTCTGAGACGAGAACGACCGGAACTCCGCCTTCGTCCAACGCCTTTGCCGTGCCGCCGGTCGAGATGATCTCGAACCCCATGTCGTGGAGCTTTCGGGCGAACGCGACGACGCACGTCTTGTCCGAGACCGAGATCAAAGCCCGTCGTTTCATATACCGATCCTCCCCCAGAAATAATCCGCCACAGCCTCAACGAGCAGCCGGTGCTCTATGGGGTGCAGCCGTTCAAATAAGGTCGCTTTAGTATCGTCTGGCCTGATGGGGACTCTCTCTTGAGAGATGATAGGCCCGGCATCCACCTCTTCGACCATGAAATGAACCGTGACCCCCGTCTCTTTCACCCCCGCCGCGAGCGTCTGGCCGACCGCGTCCAGGCCCCGGAACTTCGGTAGGAGCGAGGGATGGACGTTTATGACCGCCGGAAACCGCTCTAGAAAGGCCCACGATAGCACCCGCATGTAGCCCGCCCCGACCACGAGCCCTACGTCGTGGGTGGAGATCCTGGCCGCAAGCTCCGCGTCGTAGTCCTCCCGGCTCACAAACCCTGCCGGGTCTACGTGCTCGACCGAGACCCCGGCCCGCCGCGCCCGCTCGAACGCGTAAGCCTCCTTCTTGTCCCCCCCGACAACCACTAGCTCTTCGGGATAGACGTCGAGCAAAGCCTGCAGGTTCGACCCAGACCCGGAGGCCAGGACCGCGAACCGTGCGCCCTCCGGTAAAGCCTCAGACAAACTCCACGCCTCCGCCCTCGACTACTTCGCCGATACGCCAGGCCTCACACTCGGAGCCGCGCAGAGTCTCGATGCCTCTCTCCGCCTCGTCCTCCGGCACTACCACGCAATAGCCGACGCCGAGGTTGAAGACCCGGCGCATCTCGTCCTCGGCTACGCCGCCGAGCCGGCGTATGAGCCCGAAAACCGGCGGCTCCTTCCAAGATCCAACCTCCAGCCGTGTCCCGTATCCCCAGAGTGCCCGCGGCAAATTGCCGGGCAACCCTCCACCCGTTACGTGGGCCAGGCCTCGCACTTCTACGGCCTCGCGCAACGCGAGAACCTCTCGCACGTAGGCTCGATGCGGCTCCAGGTAGGCGTCTCCGATGGTTTGATCTAGCTCCTCCGGTGTGTCGGAGTAAGAGAGACCCGCATCATCCAAGACCTTGCGGGCGAGGGTGTAGCCGTTCGTGTGAAGGCCGCTCGCAGCGAGACCCAGTATGGCGTCTCCGGGCTTCATGTCCTCGCCGGTAACCACCTCCGCGCGCTCACCAGCGCCCACGCAGGCGCCAACCACGTCGAAGTCGCCCTCTCCATAGAGGCCCGGCATCTCCGCCGTCTCGCCGCCGATAAGCGCGACGCCCAGGGCCTCGCAAGCCCGCGCCGCGCCGCGGACCACTTCCGCGACGGCTTCGGGGTCGAGGTGGCCGCTCGCTATGTAGTCGAGGAAGAGGAGCGGGCGGGCGCCGGTGGCGAGCACGTCGTTGGCGCAGTGGTTAACGATATCCGTACCTAAAGAATCGTAGCGGCCAACCTCTCTCGCCACCATTACCTTGGTGCCGATGCCGTCTATGGTAGAGGCCAGTACGGGCTCTTTGTAGCCCGCCAGCGCGTAGAGTCCGGCAAAGCCTCCGGGGCCTCCGAGGACCTCCGGGCCGTGGGTGCGTCCGACGGCGTCGCGCATCAGGTCTACGGCGCGTTCGCCGCGTTCTATGGAGACGCCGGCTGCCTCGTAGGATGTCTCCTCCGGGCTCACTTGGTACGTGGGATAGCGTAATGCGTACGATTTTCGAGGGCGTACTTCTCGGAGGTTCCCGAGGTCGGGTATTCGCCGTCGAAACAGGCGCGGCATAGGGAGGACTTCGGTTGCTCGGTAGCCTTGACCATCGCGTCGGTGGAGAGGTAGGCGAGGGACGTAGCCCCGATCTGCTCACGGATCTCCTCTATAGTGTAGTTTGCGCCCACGAGTTGGTCCGGGCTGTCCATGTCTATACCGTAGTAGCACGGACCAATCACCGGCGGCGAGGAGACCCGGAAGTGGACCTCCGTGGCACCCGCCTCGTAGAGCAACTCGACCAGCTTCCGGCTCGTATTGCCCCGCACTATCGAGTCGTCTATTACCACGACGCGCTTGCCCTCTATGACGGACGGCAGCGGGTTTAGCTTTAGCCGGATGCCGAGCTGGCGCATCCCGTCCGCCGGCTCGATGAACGTCCGCCCGACGTAGCGGTTCTTTATGAGGCCCTCGGCGTAGGGTATGCCGCTCCGGTCCGCGTACCCGACGGCGGCCATGATCCCGGAGTCCGGCACCGGGATGACGACGTCGGCATCCGCAGGCGACTCTTCCGCCAACAACTCGCCCATCCGGTGCCGGGAGCCGGCGACTTCCCGTCCGTCGAAGCGCGAGTCAGGACGGGCGAAGTACACGTACTCGAAGACGCAGAGGGCGTGACGCGGGCTCTCCCCCTGGTAGCTGTGAAGCCCGTCATCGTCTATCACGACGACCTCGCCGGGCTTCACGACCCGGAGGAACTTCGCCCCGATGATGTCCAGACCGCAGGTCTCGCTGGAGACGGCGTAGCCGCCCTCTATCTCCCCTATACACAGCGGCCGGAAGCCGTACGGGTCCCGGAAAGCGACGAGTTTGTCCCGGAAGATCATGGATACCGAGTACGCCCCTTCGAAACGCCGGGTCGCCTCCAGAACCGCCTCTCCCGTCGAACGTCCCTTCTCCAGTTCCTGAACTGCCGCCGCCGCTATGAGGCTCGTGTCCGATGTGGAGTTGAACTCGAAACCTTCTTCGGAGAGCTCCTCCCCCAGCTTTCGGGTGTTTACCAGATTCCCGTTGTGGGCTACGAAAACGTTAACGTCGCCCCGGCCGTGGAACTCCGGCTGGGCGTTCTCCCAAGAAGCCGACCCCGTAGTGGAGTACCGTACGTGCCCGAGTGCGATGTGCCCCGATTCGAGAGACTCAAGCCGCTGCCCGTCGAAGACCTGTGAGACGAGCCCCATGTCCCGCATGGCGGTAGTCCGTTCGCCGTCGGAGATGGCGATCCCCGCCGACTCCTGGCCCCGGTGCTGGAGCGCGTACAGGCCGAAGTACGTGCGCTGGGCCAGCTCCCCTGCGAGCTCTCTGGAGTACAGTCCGAAGACGCCGCAGGCCTCTTTGGGTTTACCGTCTTCGAGAATGGACATTAGATGCGCTCCAACTCCTCTACCGTCAATTTATCCTGTACGTTGCCCGTGTTGAGCGTCGCCGCCGGCTCGAAGAGCAACACGTGGGCTTCCTCGTCCGCCACGGGTCTGTGCTCGACGCCGCGCGGTACGACTATAAACTCTCCCGCTTCGACCCACACGCTCTCATCCCGGAAATCCATCCGGAAACGACCACTGACCACGAGAAACAACTCGTCCTCCTCGTCGTGATGGTGCCAGACGAACTCGCCGAGCAGCTTGACCAGCTTTACGTGCTGGCCGTTGAGATCACCCACTACCTTCGGGCTCCAGTGCTCATCGAAGAGCGCCAGCTTCTCCGCGATGTTGACCTTTACCACGGTCATCCTATCTCTTCCGGTATCACAGAGACATCGAACAGGTCTCTCTCGTAGGCCTCTCTCAGTTGATCCAGGCTGAGGTCTATGAGATCGCCTATCTTGAAACGGTCGCCTCCAACAGTCCCAATCTGATCGTATCCTACTGCTCCGCCGAGCACGTCTTGCAACTCATCCCACCGCTCCTCCGGCACTGCCACAATGAACGCACCGTACTCTTCTCCAAACAACGCGGCATCTGCTCGTCCTCGCCCCTGACCTTCGATCATTCGCGCGAGTTCGCCTTCTTCGTACTCGATACCTATGCCGCCCGCCATAGACATCTCCGCAACCGCCACAACCTCCCCACCCCCAGAGATGTCGTGAACAGTGTCCACGAGCCCGGACCTGACCATCTCACGCACAAGGTCCGCTAACTTCTTCTCTGCAACAAGGCTCGCCTGAGGCGGTTTGCCGGCGATCCCGCCATGCACTATCTCTAGATACTCCGACCCGGCGATTGAGACGTCTCCACCACTCCCAATAACCACCACCATGTCGCCCTCGCGCTTGAAACCGGGCGTAGCGTGGCGGCTTACGTCCTCAAAAACCCCCACCATCCCGACGGTCGGCGTCGGGTAGATAGCGCCTTGCTCCGTCTCGTTATACAGGCTGACGTTGCCACTGACCACCGGCGTCCCGAAGACCTCGCAGGCTTCGCTCATACCTTCGATGCACTCCGCGAGTTGGTAGTACCCGTCCCGCTTCTCAGGGCTGCCGAAGTTGAGGCAATCGGTTAGGGCGACCGGCTCCGCACCGACGCACGAGAGATTCCGGTACGCCTCGGCGACCGTCGCCGCGCCGCCCCCGCGTGGATCTAAGTAGCAGTGCCGTCCCCGGCCATCGGCAGTTACCGCGAAGCCTAGTTTCGTGCCTTTTATGCGCATTACGGCAGCGTCCGCGCCAGGTAAGACTACGGTGTTGGTGCCGACCTGGTGATCGTACTGTTCCCAGACCGACCGGCGGGAGCAGAGGTTCGGGTGGGAGAGCATCTTTAGCAGGACCTCATTGTAGTCCTCTGGTTGTGGCAGTTCTTCGAGGTCGAGTTCCGGCAGCTCGTCCAGGTACGCCGGACGCATCACTTCCCGCTCGTAGGTCGGGGCGTCGGCCAGGATTTCCGCCGGAACCGTACCGACTACTTCGCCACCTTGCAGAACTCGCAGATCGCCGTGGTCCGCCACACGTCCGACGACGGCCCCGACGAGTTCGTAGCGTTCGGTTAGCTTCAGGACTTCGTCTACCTTCTCCGGCTCGACGACGGCCAACATCCGCTCCTGGGACTCGGAGATCATGACCTCGAAAGGCTCCATCCCGCTCTCCCGGCGGGGGACTTTCTCTACCTCGATCTCGATCCCTAACTCGCCCTTCGCCGCCATCTCCGATGCGGAAGAGGTGATGCCTGCGGCTCCCAAGTCCTGCAAAGAGACGAGAAGGTCTCGGTGGAGCAGCTCCAAACAGCACTCGATGACCATTTTCTCGCAGAACGGGTCCCCGACCTGCACGTTCGACCGCTTCGACTCGGACTCCTCCGAAAGCTCGTCCGAGGCGAACGTGGCCCCGTGGATTCCATCCCGACCGGTCTTCGAGCCGATCAGGACTACCAGGTTCCCCTCTCCACTAGCCCGCGCCCGAACCACGTCCTCGGTACGGATTAGCCCCACACACATCGCATTAACCAGTGGGTTCCCTGCGTAAGCCCGCGAGAACTCCACCTCACCTCCGACGGTCGGTACGCCCACGGCGTTCCCGTACCCGCCGATGCCTCGGACAACCTCGCGCAAGAGGTAGTCGTTCCGCCCCTCTCCGAGCGGCCCGAACCTGAGAGAGTTCATCGAAGCCACAGGACGCGCGCCCATCGCCAGGATGTCCCGGATAATTCCTCCTACCCCGGTCGCCGCCCCCTCGTAAGGCTCGACCGCCGAAGGGTGGTTGTGGCTCTCCATCTTGAAGGCAACCGCCCAGCCATCCCCAACCTCGACGACGCCCGCGTTCTCCCCCGGCCCCTGCAAGACTCGCGGCCCCTCGCTCGGGAAGCGCCGCAGCAGCGGACGCGAGTTCTTGTAGCCGCAGTGCTCGCTCCACATCACGGAAAGCAGCGAGAGCTCCAGGTAGTTCGGCTCCCGGCCGAGCAACTCCAGTATACGTTCGTACTCGAAGTCCGAGAGTCCGAGCGCCGAGTAAGTCTCCCGGACGTTCAAACCCCGGCCCTTACCAGCACCGAACGCAAGATCCTGAGCCCCGCATCAGAGCCGAGAACCCCCTCCGAGACCCGCTCCGGGTGAGGCATGATGCCGACCACGTTCCGCCCCTCGTTACACACCCCCGCGATGTCGTTCGCCGACCCGTTCGGATTCTCCAGATACCGGAGCACCACCCGGCCCTCGTCCTCCAGCGTGGCGAGTGTCTTAGGGTCCGCGAAGTAGTTGCCCTCGTTGTGGGCCACCGGCAGCGTTAGCTCCTCGCCTGCATCGCACCCGGCAGTCCAGGGAGTGTCCGTGTTCTCGATCCGGGTCCGTACCCGCGCACACACGAAGCGCATATTGATGTTCTGCAACAATGCGCCAGGCAAGAGATGGGCTTCGGTAAGGACCTGGAAGCCGTTGCAGACACCGAGGACAGGGCCGCCGTCGCGGGCGAAGTCTTCGAGGGCGGGCATCACTTTGGCGAAGCGGGCTATGGCGCCGGGACGGAGGTAGTCGCCGTAGGAGAAACCGCCCGGTACGATCACGGCGTCCACACCTTTGAGGTCCTGGTCGGCGTGCCAGAGTTCTACGGAGTCCGCCCCGATCAACTCGATGGCATGCAGCGCGTCCCGGTCACAATTTGAGCCGGGGAAGACGGTAACGCCGATCCTCACCCGACCACTTCCCACTCGTACTCTTCAATGGTCGGGTTGGCGAGTAGACGCTGGCACATGGCGTCGATTTCGTCGGCGCTCTCGACCTGCATCTCGATCAGACGACCGATGTGTACGGTCTCCACGCCGTCGAAACCCAACGCGGGTAGCGCGTTCTTTACGACCTCGCCCTGTGGGTCGAGGATACCGTCTTTCGGTCGTACCAGGACGCGGACTTTTATAAAGCCTTCAGCCATCAGCGGTTAGCTTTCAGCTTCGTGCCTGCTACGCCTATTTTTGCACGCGTAACATGATCCTCTGCCTCGTAGAGCTTTCTAGTCCAGGGAAGAATGGCCGACCCCTGTCGGCTATTCTTCCGGTCACTAATATCGGAGAGATGATTGCTATTCAATCCATCGCTCCCGGTCATTAACGCTTTTAGCTGATAGCTGATGGCTAATAGCCGACTGCTCATCACTCCGTGATCCTCCTAAGCATCTCGGCGTAGGCTTCTTCGACGCCGCCCAGGTCGCGGCGGAAACGGTCCTTGTCCAGCTTCTCGTTCGTCTCCTTGTCCCAGAAGCGGCAGGTGTCCGGGCTGATCTCATCCGCCAGCATCCGGGTCCCGTCGGCGTCGCGCCCGACCTCTATCTTGAAGTCAACGAGCAGTATCCCGCGCTCGTCGAAGAACGACCAGAGTACCTCGTTCACTTTCAGGCCCAGTTCCTCGCAAAACTCCAGGTCTTCGTCGGCGACGCCAAGTTCCCGGAAGTGAGACCAGTTGAGCATCGGGTCCCCGAGATCGTCTCGCTTGTAGCACAATTCTATTATTGGGGCTTTGAGCTTCGTGCCCTCTTCGTAGCCGATGAGCTTTGCCAGCGAACCGGCGGCGACATTCCGGACGATGACTTCGACCGGGAGCATGTCGAGCTTCTTCGTCTTCATGGTAACCGCGTCCATCTGGCCGAGAAAGTGAGTCGGGATGCCATTCTTCTCAAGATACTTGAATAGCGCCGCGCTGATTGAGGCATTGGTGTGCCCTTTTCCTTTCCAGGAGCCGCGCTTCTGGGCATTGAAGGCCGTCGCGTCGTCCTTATAGCGGTGGAGCAGTACGTCCTCTTCGTCGGTGGTGAAGACTTTCTTGGCTTTACCCTCGTACAGCAACTCTTCAGCCATCCACGAGCCTCTCTTTCAGTTGCTCGACGCGGTCAAAAACCACTCCGAGGTTACGCAGCGCATAGGAAGGATCGAAGAATTCGTCGAGGTCCGAGCCGAGCCGGTCCTGTACCTCCTCGCTCTCTTCCAGGAGGTTCCGAAAGCCGCCCTCGCCCCGCCATGCTTGCATCGCCGCGCCCTGGACAACCGCGTAGGCGTCGTCGCGGCTCATGCCAGATTCGACCAGGGCGAGCAGAACGCGCCCGGAGAAGACGATGCCACCGCCCAGGTTGAGGTTCTCGCGCATCCTCTCTTCGTTTACGTCCAGGCCGCGCAGCACGCGCCCGGTGGTGCGGAGCATGTAGAAGACCAGAATCGTCGAATCCGGGAGCACGACCCGCTCGGCGGAGGAGTGGGAGATGTCCCGTTCCTGCCAGAGGGCGTTGTTCTCGAAGCCTACCGAGGCGTTGGCCCGAAGGATGCGGGCCATGCCGGTCAGGCGTTCGGCGAGGATCGGGTTGCGTTTGTGGGGCATCGCCGAGGAGCCTTTTTGTCCGCGCCCGAATGGTTCGGCGAGCTCCCGGATCTCGGTGCGCTGGGCGCCCCGGATCTCCACGGCGATCTTCTCCAGCGTCGAGCCCAGTATGGCGATGGCCGAAAGTACCTCCGCGTGCCGGTCCCGCTGTACGACCTGGGTGGAGGCCGGCGAAGACGATAGCCCGAGTCCCTCGCAGGTAAGCGCCTCGACCTTTGGGTCCACGTTAGCGTAGGTGCCGACGGCGCCGGAGATCTTACCGACCGCCGCCACTTCGCGGGCGTGGGCGAGCCGCTCCAGGTTTCGTTCCATCTCGAACGTCCACACCGCGGCCTTGTGCCCAAACGTCGTCGGCTCCGCGTGTACGCCGTGCGTCCGCCCCACCATCACCGTCTCCCGATGCTCCAGCGCCAGGTCCGCCAGCACCAGCGCCAACGCCTTCGCCTCCTCGATGATAAGGTCCAGGGCGTCTCTTAGTTGCAGGGCCCCGGCGGTATCCAGCACGTCGGAAGAGGTCAGGCCGAAGTGGAAGTGGCGAGACACATCCCCGGCATATTCAGCGACCGTGGAGACAAAAGCTATTACGTCGTGGTTCGTCTCCTCCTCTATCTCCTGGATGCGCTCTACGGTGAAGTCCGCCTTCTCTGCGAGTTCCTCCACCTCGTCCGATGGGATCTCACCCAGTTCGGCGCGGGCGCGGCAGACGGCCAACTCCACCTTCAGCCAGGCGCGATACTTCGCCTCTTCGGTCCAGATGGAGCCTATCTCCGGGAGGGTGTAGCGTTCGATCATATGCTGCTCCAGTAACGAGTCCGGTCCAATCGAGTGCGGCTCCGATGCCGCAAAGCGATTAAGGCTGCATTGATGAAAATGGCATACCCAACGATCACAAAACCCAAAGCCACTACAGCATATCCACCAGTTACACCACTGGCGTTTGCCCCGTAGTTGCCCCCATATGCCCAAACAAGCACGATGCCCAAGAGTACAAGAAGTGTGTACAACAAGACACAGTGTCGCAGGTGATCCAAGAAGCCGGGCCTTTGCAGACGCTCTACCCACATGAGAGCCTGAGTCAAAGCACCGAACACTATCGAGCCCACGAGGATGATCGCGAGTACGCCAGCTACGTCGCCATTGAAGTAGAGGGTAGTAAAGTCGTCTAGGCCGAAACCTCGATCATAACCGAAACCAATATTGTATTCGACGAACATCATGATCTGCCAAACGGCTACGACTGCAGGTACGAAGCTAGCAGCATATAACAGCGGGGAAACACATTTCACAATCGTTCGTTCCCTCATTAAGTTGAGAGCCTCGCTTTGCCCAACGGTGCAATCACAGGTCCTCCAGCTCCAGTGCTTCGAGGGCTATGTCGGTTCGGTATTGCATACCGGGGAAGTGGATCTGCTCTACGGCAGCGTAGGCTCGGGCTCGGGCTTCCATGATGCTCGGCCCGATCCCGACGACGTTCAAGACCCGCCCTCCGGCAGTGTAGAACTTGCCGTCCCGCTCCTCGGTCGCCGCGTGGTAGACGTAGACGCCCGGTGGTATGTCGTCGAGGCCCTGTATCTCATCCCCCGAAGACGAGGTCTCCGGGTAGCCTTCGGAGGCCAAGACTACGCAGACGGATTTGTCGGCGGACCAGGAGATCTCCCGTCCTAAGATGTCCTCTTCGACAGTGGCGAGCATTAGTTCCAGGAGGTCCGTGCCCATGCGGGGGAGGATCACCTGTGTCTCCGGGTCGCCGAAGCGGCAGTTGAACTCCAGGGCTTTAGGGCCTTCCTCGGTAACCATGACACCGGCGTAAAGAAGCCCGGAGTAGGATGCGCCGATGAGGGCGAGGTGGCGGAGGGTCGGGCGGATGATCTCCTCCAGAATTTCCGCGTAGGTGCCGGGCTCCATCCACATTATCGGGGAGTACGCCCCCATGCCGCCGGTGTTCGGCCCCTCGTTGCCGTCGTAAATCGGCTTGTAATCCTGGGCCGGCAGGAAAGGCAGGATTTCCTCCCCGTCGGTCATGACGAAGATGGACGCTTCCCCTCCGACGAGACATTCCTCGATAACTATTCTCTCGCCCGCCGCCCCAAACCTGCCACCGAATATTTCGCGCACGGCGTTCTCGGCCTCTTCCCGGCTCTTCGCCACGGTGACACCCTTGCCGGCGGCTACTCCGTCGGCCTTTACGACCACCGGATATTCGGAGCGGGATCTCAGGTATGCGAGCGCGGCGGGCTGCCGGTCGAAGACCTCGAATCCGGCGGTCGGGACTCCGGCATTACGCATTACCTCTTTGGAGAAAACCTTCGAGCCTTCTATCCGGGCGGCGGCGCGGGACGGGCCGAAGATCTTCAGTCCCGCCTCCATGAAGCACTCTGATATACCCCCGATCAGGGGGTCTTCGGGACCGACTACCGTGAGGTCTATCTCGTTCTCCTGGGCAAAATCTCGGAGTGCCGGGTAGTCGTCGATAGGAATATCTACCGGGGTGGCTATACGGCTCGTTCCGGCGTTGCCGGGCGCAGCGTACATCTCGGGTCCTAGGGGGCTGGCGGCAAGAGTCTCGACCAGCGCGTGTTCGCGCCCGCCGCTTCCGACCACCATAATCCGCACGGCTCTAGGCCCCGATCCTCTCTACTATCGCCTGGTCTCGCTCGGGACCGACGCTCACCATACACAGCGGTGCGCCTATCTCGGCCTCGACGAACTCGACGAACTCTCGCGCCGTCTCGGGCAGGTCCACCCTCATCCGGCATCCTGTTATGTCCACGCCCCATCCGGGCAGAGTCTTGTAGACCGGCTTTGCGTGGTGGAGGTCCGTCTGGTTCATCGGATACCCGTCTACCCGCTCGCCGTCTATCTCGTAGCCGACGCAGATATTGACCTCCTCGACCGCCGAAAGCACGTCGAGCAGGGTGATGGCGAGGTGGGTTATGCCGTTTAGCTGGGCCGAGTGCTTGACGGCGACGAGATCCAGCCACCCGCACCGCCGGGGCCGGCCCGTGGTGCTGCCGTACTCGTGGCCGGCCTCGCGCAATTTTTCGGCGTTTTCGTCAAAAAGCTCGGTCGGGAACGGTCCATCGCCGACTCTCGTGGTGTAGGCCTTGGTGACCCCGACGATCTGGCCCATCTCCCGTGGCGGAATCCCGGTCCCGACCACAGCCCCTCCGATGGACGGGTTCGAGGAGGTCACGAACGGATAAGTCCCGAAGTCGTTGTCCAGAAGCGCCGCCTGCGCCCCTTCCAGCAACACGTGCTCGTTGCGACTGAGCGCCTCGCGCAACAGGGTTCCCGTATCCGAGACCATAGGCTCCAGCAATTCCCTGAAAGAAAGCAGACGCTGCACCATATCCTCTACCTCGAAAGGCTCCTCGCCGTAGACTCCCTCGAACAAGGCGTTCTTCTCGCGCAGGGCAGCCTTTAGCTTGGTCCGCAGGATACCCTCGTCGAAGATATCCTGCACCCGGATTCCGACGCGCGCGACCTTGTCCTCGTAGGTTGGGCCGATGCCCCGGTTGGTAGTCCCGATCTTGGCTTTACCCAGGGCTTTCTCCCGGTGGGAATCGAGCCGGATATGGTACGGCATGATGAGGTGCGCCCGTCCGTCCACCTTCAGGCGGCTCCGTACGTCGATGCCCCGCGCCTCCATCTCGTGGACCTCTTGGGCCAGGACTTCAGGGTCTACGACGACGCCGTTGCCGATGGTACAGATAACGTCCTCCCGGACGATGCCGGAGGGGATCAGATGCACCACGAACTCCTCTTCACCGACCCGGATGGTGTGTCCGGCGTTGTTGCCGCCGGAGTAGCGCGAGACGTACGCCGCATCCTTCGCCAGCGCGTCGCAGACCCGGCCTTTGCCCTCGTCTCCCCAGGCGAGCCCGAGCACAACCGTCGCCGTCAAACGTTCATCTCCTCAACTTTGATCTGGATCCCCTCCGGGCTCGATGATTCGGATAATGTAAGTAGGCCAAAGCGGGAAACGACATTCTTCACGTGTCTGTCGGGACCGCCTGTTTCAGCCACGGTTGCAATGTAGCACATAGTGATTCTCTTTTGAATCTCCCGCCGCCTACTCGAAAAGCACTACCGGCTCGCCATAGTAACGGATACGGTTCTCGTCCCAGAACCTCCGCACAGAGGCTTTCAACTCCACGTTACGCTCTTCGGGAACACCATCCCGCAGCTTCTCCAGCGGGAAACGAACGCCGAGCACCCGCTCGCGCACCCGGAAGCGGGTGATCCCGGCCGGTAACACGCTACCCAGCCGCACGACCTCGACAAGCTCCTGGGGCGTAAAAGTCCGGTAGCGGATCATGGCCTCACCGGCCTCCAGCTCTACCGGAGCCTCCGAATCCACACGATGCACGACTCCTTCCGGGTAGACAGACTGAAGGCCCCACAATGCCTCTACATCCGCCGCCAGACCTTCTCTTCGGGTCCGGAGAAACGTCTCACCACCATCGTACGTTGTGACGCGGGCCAGCCAGGCTTCGCTATCCGAGGCCTCGACCTCGTCCACGCCACGGAGACCGGAGATGCGCAAGCCGTCTAGAATGTGTCCCCAGCTTTCGACGATCTCTTGAAGTTCGACCGTTTGAGCTAGGGCCAGTCCGCACCCTAGTCCTTCGAGGGCATTGAGCCGGTGGGCGCCATCGAGGACGAGATAGTCTTCTCCGTAGGGAGAGACGATGATGGGGTTGCGTTGAACGCCTTCGGCCTCCATACGCTCCCGCAGTCGAGACAGGCGTCCGGGGTCGTGGGCTTCGTGCAGGATCAGACGCGCTGTCGGGACGATTCGGAGGTCGTTGAGAGTGGAGATCAACTAGAGGCAACTAGAGGTTGTATCCGGAGCGTCTACGCGCCGGGGTTAGGGATCTCCACCGCGACGGCCCCAGATAAAGTCCAGAAGGACGAAGCCGCCGAAGAAAAAAATGGCGATCAAGGCCATGAACCCGACGACACTAACCAGCAGATAAAGTGTATCCAACGCCCGTGGCCTTTCCGTAGAGCCTGCCTACCACAATGGGTCGGGACGGCCGGATTTGAACCGGCGACCACTCGGCCCCCAGCCGAGTGCGCTACCAGACTGCGCCACGTCCCGACGCGCTGTTTGCAAGCTAAGATCATACCAGAAACACCCCGTGCTATCATAAAAATTGTGTCACGAGCAGCCTCTTACATCAGGACGGATCCGGAAGGCGAACTCCCCTCCGTGGAGGAGCAATACGCTTCCATAGAAGCCTACGCCGACGCAAACGGGCACGAAATAATCGCCAACTACGAGGATCTGGATTCTCCCGGCACACTCCTCTACCACCGGTCCGGCATAAAAGCGGCCATCAACAATATAAAAGAAGAGGAGGATTGGGAGGTGCTGATAGTGGCGGACCCTCAGGCTATCTCGGACACCGAGACGGCCCGCCACGAGTTCGTACACAAGTTCTCCCTCTACAACAACCGCGTCGAATCTCCGGCAAAGGATTGGGAGAGTCTCCTCGCAGAAATGAAGTCCTACAGGCGCGCCATGAGCCGGCGTTGACGCCCGATAAACACCAAACTATCTCTATCTGTTAAATCCGTGATCTTTCGGTTAGTATAGGAATATGGGCTTTTTTCTGACCCTTCTAGGGATATTGATGCTGCTCCTGGCCCTTGCCGGCGTAGGACTCGGGGTGTACATGGCGACCAACCCAAACACCAGAGAACTGGGGTTACTTTTCGCCCTGTGGTGGATACCGGCTGCGGCGGCAGCGAGCGGAATTTTGATGAGAGACCTCGTAACGTTCGTGATCGGGCTGGCGTGTTTCCTCGTGGCCGGTGTGGTCTTCATATCGACGGGCGTACTGATGCGAGGCCGGCGCAAGAAGCGCGACAATCGTTGGGATGAGGAATCGAAAGCTAGAGACGCCGGCGACAGAACTCGGAACCGGCCCGCCTCCTAGCGAAAGGAAGTGGAACTTTGGCGTTAATCCGCACGATACTAGCCCTGGTGATACTGGTGATCCTCTTTCATATCGGGGTCGTCTACGCGGGCGTGGAGTCAGGCACAAATGGGCTAACCGACGTTATCTACAGTCTGGGAACCTTGCTGGAGTCCCCGGCCCAGGCCTTGCTCAACGTCCTGCCGCTCTCCGAAGAACAGCGGAACATAGCGGACCCGAACAACTTCTACGCCGTGGCATTCACCGCCGCCGGCGGCTACTTCATCCTTTACCTCTTGCTCGGGGTGGGCCGCAGCAGATAATTACCGGGCTACGCTATCCGGTACTGCTCCATGAACCTCTTGTCGATGAAATGTTTGAGTCTGGCGGCGGCGCGTCCCTTCCAGACCAGCGGGCCATAGATGGCGAGGCCCGTATCGTCCCCAAGCTCCAGGATGTAGAGGAAACGATTTTGGGGCTCGTAAGACTTTAGCGGTTCGCCCCGCAGTGTGGCGATCAGGTTGTAAAAAAGGATCGGCCCCTGGCGGGTGGCGAAGACCCCGAGCCGGGGCAGGATGCCACCCCGGAAAGAGATCGAATCTCCCCCGCCGAACAGCTGAGGGTCGCTGACGCTCCGCAAGTGATGGTTCACCCACAGTCCGCCGTCAGCGCCGGTGAGGAGCGGCGCCTGGGGATTCCGGAAGATGGAGCGCGGCACTATTCCCGTCGCCGGGACGAGCAGGCCCGCCGATATCTCCCGTCCATCGAGGGTAGTAGCTTTACCGCCGACGTGGGAGACTACGCGGGTGTTCAAAAGCACCTCTACGCCCCGGCTTTCGAGGTGATCTAGCATCCCGCGCCGGGCCTTCTCGGGAGAGGAGTCGAGTAGAGTCGGTCCGCCTTCGGCGAGCGTGATCCTACCCTTGCCTCCACGCTGAAGTATGAGGCTGGAGGCATTGGCCGCGACCTCGCACCCGGCAGCCCCGCCGCCTACGACCAGCACATCCGGGTCTTCGTTGATGATGCGCACCCGGATCCCCGCCGTATTCTCGACAGGTTTTACCGGGATACCCTCCTCATTCGCAGAGTCGATCCGTGAATCCACATCGCTCCCCAAACAGAAGGAGACGACGTCGTAAGACAGGCGCCCCCCGCCATCCAGTAGCAACTCGCGGTCTTTGGGCAGGACGCCCGTTACGCGGGCCTCCACGAAGCGTCCGCCGCCGGACTCAATCAGGCGACGGACGTCTATGCGGTCCTGCTCGGGAGTGTAGAGGCCGGAGATCACGCCGGTCGCCATCCCGGAGTAATAGAGGTAGGGCGAAGGGTTGACCAGGACCACGTCGTAGCCTTTCTCCACCAATCGTGCGGTACGGAGCAGTGAGTAGAGGTGGGCGTGGCCGCCGCCGGCGAATATTATGGTTGGTTTGTCGTCGTTCCGAAGCATCATGGATATATACAACAAAAGTGTATTCCGGTTCGCAGAGATCGCACCTCTTCCGCGTCATCATCTTGAACAATAGTTATAATTAGTCGTTAATATATCCACCGCGAGAAAAGCTTGGAGAGGACTTGAGCATGTTGGGAAGCTTTAGAAAAGTCTATCGAAGAAGATTCTACCCATGGAAATTTGGGAGATGCAATGATCGAGTTTAAAGAGGTCAGCAAGACCTACGCCGGCACGGAGGAGCCGGTGGTCCGAGATCTCTCTTTCGAGATACCCGAAGGAGAGATCTGCGTATTAGTGGGGCCTTCCGGCTGCGGCAAGACCACCACGATGCGGATGATCAACCGGCTGGTGGATATATCCTCCGGCGACATCCTCATCGACGGCGAATCCATTACCGACATAAGCCCCACCCAGCTACGGCGCAAGATCGGCTACGCGATCCAGGGCATCGGCCTCTTCCCTCACCGCACTATCGCCGAGAACGTCGCCACGGTTCCCAAATTGCTCGACTGGGACAAGACCGACGTCCACGAACGGGTGGACGAGCTCATGGATCTGGTCGGCCTGGAGCCCGGCCAGTACAGAGACCGCTATCCGGCGGAGCTTTCGGGTGGTCAGCAGCAACGCGTCGGGGTGGCGCGGGCTATGGCCGCCGATCCCCCGATCATGCTCATGGACGAGCCGTTCGGGGCGGTGGACCCGATCACCCGTACCCGTTTGCAGGACGAGTTCCTCAGCATTCAGGAGGGCATAGAGAAGACCATCGTCTTCGTCACCCACGACATAGACGAAGCCATAAAGATGGGCGACCGTATCGCCATCCTAAAGCAGGGTGGCGTCCTCGCCCAATACGATACCCCGCACCACATACTCTCCGATCCCGCCTCGGATTTCGTCTCCTCGTTCGTCGGCGACGACCGGGTCCTGAAGAACCTCTCGCTCACGAAGGTTGGGGACCTGGACCTCGAACCGTTCGAAGGTAGCGACGACGGGTTGCCCAGGATCAGCGCCAGCCTCTCCCTAAAGGACGCCCTGTCGGAGCTCATAGGCTCGGGGTCCGGTCGGGGCGTTGTGTACCCGGAAGACGAATCGAACGGCAATGGTTCGCGCGTGACGATAACGCTGGAGAGCATTCAGGAGATAAGCCGGAGCAACGCCGGTGGATAACGAGTTCTCTCTTCAGGAGGAGAGTCCGCCGCTAATAGATTGGGCCTGGATACTGGACCACCTTTCGGGCGATGGAGGAATAATCCAGGTTTTCTTGCAACACCTGATCCTCTCTCTCGTGCCGGTGGCTATCGCGATTGCGATCTCACTGCCAATCGGCATTCTCGCCCACCGCAAGCGCTGGCTCTACGCCCCGGCGACCGCTATAACCGGCGTGCTGTACACGATCCCGAGTCTGGCTTTCTTCGTCATGCTAATCCCCATAATGGGCATCGGACGACCGCCGGTCCTGGTGGCGCTCACGGCGTACTCGCTACTGATCCTCATCCGAAACGTCGTTACCGGCCTGGATTCGGTCCCCGCCGACACAAAAGACGCAGCTCGCGGTATGGGTCTCACTGAACGGCAGATCCTGTTCGGCGTGGAGATCCCGCTGGCCCTGCCGGTAATAGTAGCCGGCATCCGCATCGCGATCGTAACGGTCGTCGGCATCGCGAGCATCGCGGACTTCGTGGGAGCCGGTGGGCTGGGAGACCTGATCTTCGACGGCATAAGCCGGCAGTTCCTCACGCCGATACTCGTCGGGGCGGTGCTGGTGGCGCTCATAGCTATCTCGGCGGACGTAGGTCTCTACCGGGTGGAGGGCCGGCTCAGGCCCTGGGCCCGCCGCGCTCAGAAGGCCACCTAGAGATGTTTGCGGACTTCATAGAGCAGCTCCAGCGTCCGGAGTGGTCGGCTGCCCTGTACCGGCACATCGAGCTCTCCGCGCTTGCGGTGCTCGTCGGGATACTTGTCTCCATCCCGCTCGCGGTCGCCATCAGCCGCTCCCCGAGGATAGCCCTCACCACGATAAACTTCACCAACCTCGGTCGCAGCGTCCCGGACATCGCCCTTCTGGCTTTTTTCCTCGTATTCCTGGGAATTGGATACTGGACGGCCGAGGCGGCTCTAATCCTGCTCTCGATACCGCCCATCCTCATAAACACGGTAACGGGGCTAAACCAGGTAGACGAGCGGATCATAGACTCGGCCCGAGGCATGGGTCTCTCCGGGCTGCAGATCCTGACCGGCGTGCGGCTACCGCTCGCAGCTCCGGTGGTCTTCGCCGGCATCCGGACCTCGGCGGTCCAGGTCGTGGCAGGCGCCACGCTCGCCACGTTCGTCGGCGGTGGCGGCCTCGGAGATCCCATAGTCGAGGGCTTCTCGGGCTTCGACTACCCGACCATGCTCGCTGGGGCGATTCCGGTGGCCGTACTGGCGGTAATGACCGAGTTCCTCTTTGGAGGACTGGAAAGAATGTCCACCCCTAAAGGGCTTCGAATAGCTAAAAAGAAAGGAAGGTAGCAGCATGAAGAAAAGGACAACGATACGGGCGGTTCTGGCAACACTCCTGGCGTTCGCTATGGCCGCGCTCATCGTCTCTTGCGGCGGGGGCGGCGCCTCCTCCGAAAGCGGCGGGAGCAAGGGAGAGATCACGGTAGGCTCCAAGAACTTCACCGAGCAGGTAATACTCGGGGAACTCTACTCTCAGACGCTCGAAGCAAACGGATACGACGTAAACAAGAGACTCGACCTGGGCAACGTAACGATCCTGGATAAAGCTCTCCAGTCCGGGGAGATCGACATGTACCCCGAGTACACGGGCACCGCGCTTGTAACGGCGCTCGGCTACGAAGGCGAACAATTCAGCACCCCGGACGAGACCTACCAGAAGACCAAAGAACTCTACGAGGCCCGTACACCGGCGGCCACGATGCTCAAGCAGGCCGGCTTCAACAACACCTACGGCATAGCCGTGCGTAGAGACGCCGCCGAACAGTACGATCTGGAGACGCTCGCCGACCTCTCCGAGGCGTCGCCCAACCTCGTTTTCGCCACCTTCTCCGAGTTCCAGCAGCGGGAGGACGGCTTCCCGAACATAGAAGAGTCTTACCCGGAGACTAACTTCGAAGAGGTCAAAGTCGTCAATGATCTCGGCTTGAGGTACCAGGCGCTACAGCAGGGTGATGCGGACGTGGCGGTTGGGTTTACCACCGACGGCCAACTCAGGTCCGACGACCTGGTCGTCGTGGAGGATAAAAAGAACATCTGGCCGTTCTACCATCCGGCTCCGGTTATTAAGGAAGAATTCCTCAATAAAAATCAAGACGTAGCGGGGATCATAAACCCCGTAACCGAATCACTCGACCTGGAGACTATGCAGACCATGAATGGACGGGTAGACCTGGATAACGAAGACCCCTCCGCCGTTGCTCAGGAGTATCTCGAAGAGAACGGATTCCTGGAGTAAATTAGGGACAGGCGCTCACCGGCCGCTGTCGAGTCTATGCTTTACCACGAGATCCGGGAGGCGATAGCAACCTCCCGGATCCGGCTCTTGAAGAGCCATATCGAAATCTTGGGTTTAGATTGAGAGATCGGCCACCCGGCGCCCGGCTATCAGACGTACATCCTCTTCCTTGACGGACCTGGCCGGCGAAATCTCGGGGACCGTTTGGTAGCGAGGATAAAGTCCGGCCGCCTGCTGTAGACTGGTTCCATGATCGCCAGCGTCCGCATAAGACCCGAGGTAATAACCGAGCACCGGCTCAGGATCGAGATGTACGGCCTCCAGGACGAGGACATCGAGAACACGGTCCGGATGAAAGGCTGGGCGTGGGTCAGGGCAAGAAGATGCTGGGCCTACGCCGGAGAGCCGGACTTTATCTACCGCCAGATCCGGGAGGTCATTATCGGACTGCCGGAGATCACGTTTATAGAAGAAGACCTCGAAGAGAGCGTAAAGACCGTTGAGGCAAAGGCCCGCTCCGACGAGGAGCTTGAGGAGGGCCGGGGTCTACTCCGGCAGGCCTTCGACAAGACCGGCCAGCCGGAGGGTCAAGAGTTTATCGGGAGCTAGAGAGCTTCGACTAGGAGAAGTCTTCCGGTTGTCCCGAGAGAAACGGAAGCTCGTCGTACCGGACGTAGCGGTCGAAGTCCGGATAGAACTGGCTGGTCTTGACCGGAGTTCGGGAAAAACTCGCCAGAGATTCTTCGCCCTCCTTGCCCTTGCCGGGTTGTTTCAGCGTGATCCTGACGCTTTCGGCATCTAGCTCTATTACGTTGTAAGAGGGTGGCATTACACCCCGAACCCGGTAGGTCGAAACCGTGCCGGAATGGACGATCCGGACCCCGGAGATGCTCCACACATAAGGTACGTGCCGGTGCCCCGAGAGGACCATGTCCACCTCCAGCTCGCGCAGGATCGCCATGACGTCACCGGCGTCGCGCAGGTTGTTCACGTCCCTTCCGGTACCGGGAACGGCCAGAATGTGGTGATGGACTATGAGTATGCGCGGCCCCCGGTCCCAGTCCCGGAATTCGGAGGCGAGCCAAGCGTAGTGCTCACGTCCTACCTCCCCCTCGTCCAGGTCGGGCTTCGATGAGTCGAGCGCCACGACCTTTGCCTCGCCTTCGACGCCGGGAATCGTCAGGGACTGCTCCCTGGTGCCGAAGAACTCCTCGAAATGCCAGTAACCGGCGGCCCGGGCGTCGTGGTTGCCCATAACGGTTACCACGTTGGGGCACTCGATACGGTCAAGATACTCCTTCGCCTGCTCGAACTCCCAACGATGGCCCTCCATCGTCAGGTCACCCGCGATGGCGACGAGATCCGGCTCCATCTCGTTCGTCTCGTCTATCGCCGCCGACAGGAGGTCCGGGGCAAACAGTCCCGCCCCCACATGGATGTCGGACATCTGGACTATCTTCACTTTCTTGCTCCCTTCGCCGGATCCGCCGAGGAATATACTATGCCCTATCTAACTCTGCCAAAGCGGCATCGTCCCACTATTCTTTGCCTTCCAAAAACTCGCGTGCGCGATCCAATTGCGCCTCCACGGAGCCGGGTGAGGTTGAGCCGGCGGATTTTTTGTTCTCCACGCTTCCCTCCGGCGTGAGCAAGCCGTTCGGCAGATCGGCGAGGGCCGGATGCGCCGCCGATAACTCTTCCTGTGGGATCCCCTCCAACGCAACTCCTAGTTCCTCACAACGTTGGACCAGCCGCCCAATGGCGTGGTGAGCCTCCCTAAACGGGATTCCTTTCATTGCAAGGAAGTCCGCCAACTCGGTGGCGAGCGCGAAGCCTCCGGCGACGTCTTTCATTCTACCGTCGTGGAACTTCGCCGTCCTCAGCATCTCCGGCAGCACCGTGAGCATCGCCAGGATGTTATCCACGGAATCGAAGAGCGGCTCTTTGTCTTCCTGAAGGTCCTTAGAGTAACCGGGCGGCAAGCCTTTCAGGGTGATCAGGAGCGCGTTGAGGTTCCCGATCAGGCGTCCGGCCTTGCCGCGCATCAGCTCGTAAGCGTCGGGATTCTTTTTCTGCGGCATGATCGACGACCCTGAAGAGTACGCGTCGTCGAGCGTAGCGAACCCGAACTCCTGGCTGGTCCAGAGCACCCACTCCTCCCCGATCCGGCTGAGATGCACCCCGAGCACGGCGCAGGCGTAGAGAAGGTCTAGCGCAAAGTCCCGCTCCGAGACGGCGTCGAGTGAATTGACGAGCGGCTCCATCCCGAGGTCCGCCGCAGTCATCGCAGGATCTACCGGATGCGGTGTTCCACCCAGCGCCGCCGCGCCAAGCGGAGAGACCTCCGCCGCCTCGCGCGCAGCTTCCAACCGCCGGAGGTCCCGCCGGAAAGCCTCGAAGTGGGCCAGAAGGTGGTGGGCTAGCAGTATGGGCTGCGCCCTTTGGAGGTGGGTGTAGCCTGGCAAAACAATGTCCTGATGAGCCTCAGCCACCTCGACGAGCGCCCTCATCGTCTCTCTGAGGGCAGCGGCAAGTTTCTCCGACGCATCCCGGACGAAGAGGTGGAGATCCAGCGCGACCTGATCGTTGCGGCTCCGGCCCGTATGAAGCTTGAGCGCCACGTCGCCCACGACCTCCCGCAACCGCCGCTCGACCGCCGTATGCACGTCCTCGTCAGAGAGGTTCCACGAGAACTCGCCCGCTTCGACCTTCTCCAGCACTGTTTCCAAGCCCTGGACGAGTTCCTCGGACTCCTCCTCGGAAACGATCCCCTGCTTGCCGAGCATCAGGGCGTGGGCGATGGAACCCCGGATGTCGTAGGGAGCCAGCCGGACATCGAAGGGTATGGAGGCGTTCAATCGCTCGAAGGCCTCCGCAGGTGATGCGCCGAACCTCCCACCCCACAGGGGCTGTTTGTCTCTCTCACTCATAAGCCGCAGTTTAGCGGAATGAGCGAGCACCCTTTTCTTGAGTTTAGGAGATCGACTAAATGATACTATTGTCATATATTTTCGAAGGGAGACCGGCGTGAGAGACTGGATGAAGGTTCTGTATTGGGCCGTCGCCGGCGGCTTCGTGGGCTTCGGGCTTATAGGGATATTGAGCATCGGTTACCCTTTTCTCGTTATCGGCGTAATTATGGGCGTCCTTGGAGTATTAAAAGTGGGTATTCGAAGCGCGTGGTCTGCATTTGTAGGCTTCGGCGTAGTGCCCGCCGTATTCCTGTCGGCGTCCCTGGTCAGCGCCCTCTTTCTAGCAGACCCTTCCTGTTCGGGTGTTTTCTGGGGCAACTCGTCGTCGGGGTCGGTGTCACTGGCGCCCGGCGAGGAGAGCATAACGTGTGCCGCTGTACCTGGGAGCTACGTGGTTATGCTGGTGATCTTCGCAGCCATCGCGCTATCGGGAGTAAGCTGGAGGGCTTTCCGGGGGCGCTCGTCTTGACATTAACCGGCTAGATCACCTCTGAGTACAACGGTAGGGTTTCCCGAAAACTACCTCTAACATCATTTCTTTCGGGATCCACCGCGTGCTCGCAACGAGCCATGTAGGCGACAGCGTATACTGCGGCGGCGAAGATGGCTCTGCGCTCGTTCTCCGAAAACGACTCTCCCCGAGCTGCCTCGAAGTCTGCGACGAAGAGCCTCGCTTCTTCGGGTGTCGGAGGGTTCGGGGTTTCTCCGTGCCAGGTGGCGGCGAAATTGGAAGCCGCTATGCCGACGAAGACCACCTCTTTATCCCACCTGAGGCTGTCCCAATCGTAGACTGCGCTCACCGTTTTGTCTTCGAAGCGCATCTGGTCCACGCTCCAATCGGCGTGGCCGATCACGCGCGGGGCCTGAAATTCATCCACCAGTTTCTTAGATTCCGCTGCGATCTCGTCGATCCAACCGGCCCCGACGGCGGTCGCCTCGAAATCGAACAGGGCATTATGGGGCGCCGGCCAGAGGTTTTCTCTAGCCGGCCAGTTCCAACCCTGAGACAAAGCCTCCACACCCGAAACCTGGCGGGCAAGTTCGATCAGGCGCGCCAAAGTTCGGGCCATCGAGCCACTGACAGCGGGATCGTGACCGTCGGCGGCCTCTCCCTCATCCAGAAACTCATCCACGGTAGCGACTCCGCAGCCGAAAAGAGCCGGACCCAGAACCAACCCCGGAGACGGGAAGCCCCGGCGGTGGAGATGCCGTTGCACCTCTCGGGTAGCCTTTAGGAAGTCTGGAGAATGTCCCGGCGGATGAGCTTTTAGCACGACCTCACCGCCATTCGACAGCCGGAGCCCGAAGGTGGCTCCCACACCCAGCTCGCAGAAGAGTATCTCTTCCAGTCCGGACGATAAGCGCCGCTCGCAGAAGCTGTTCAGGTCTTCTAAAAGCTGTTGCGGGTACGTCTTACCTATAATGGATGAGGCGAGTGTTCTACTCTCCCGAGAGTAGAGGGCGGTCGAGATTTTCTCCGTGCCGCTAAACGTTTGCACGGTCTTTCGTCTCCGGTATTAGGATCTCCTGTGCTAACGATGGGTCAGGCTGTCTCGGCGACGCGTTCGCCAGAGCGCAGGTCTTTCTGGAGCTTGCGGACGGCCGATTTCAGGGTGCTAAGGCCGAGCGTCGCGTTCCGGGTCCTGCTTCCTACGATCTCGCGGCCCACGCTATCCACGAACTCATCATAATCGAGTGCGAGAACCTGCTCCGTGTCGAGGTTTTCGGCGTGGACTTTTTCCATGACCATGCTGGTGGCGGCCATGCTGATAGTGTCGCCCTCGCCGGTGAAAGAAACGCCCTCGATGAAGCCGTCTTCCCCACCTTTGAGATAGATGACCACAGAGCCGCCGCACTCCGGGCTTCCGCCGGGCATCACGACATCCGCGCCGTCAAGAACCCCCTGGAATCGGGGGTTCTTGACGTGGTCCACCAGAAGCTCTATACGCTGCTTGCGGTCCAAATTCTCGTCGTTCTACCGCTCGATCGGGGCGCGAACAGCGTTGCCCCATTCGGTCCACGAGCCGTCGTAGTTTCGGACGTTGTCGTAGCCAAGCAGATAGGAGAGCACGAACCAGGTGTGGCTACTACGCTCCCCGATCCGGCAGTAGGCTATGACTTCGTCACCGCCGGAGACCCCGGCCTCTCCCTCGTAGATCTCCTTCAATTCGTCAGCGCTCTTGAAGGTTCCGTCTTCCCTGACGGCCCGCGCCCAGGGAACGTTGGCCGCGCCGGGGATGTGGCCGCCGCGCATGGCGCCTTCCTGCGGGTAATCCGGCATGTGCAAAAGCTCGCCCGAATACTCGCCGGGACTCCGCACGTCCACCATCGGGCCGTGCTTCTCCAGGTGCTTCTCCACATCCTCCTTGAAGGCCCGGATCTTGGAGTCGTCCCGCTCGGGAACCGGGTACTCCGACGGCTCGAAGGACGGCACATCCTGGGTCATCTCGCGTCCTTCGGCTTCCCACTTGATGCGCCCGCCGTCCATTACCCGGACGTTGTCGTGGCCGAAGAGCCGGAAGACCCACAACGCGTACGTCGCCCACCAATTGTTCTTGTCTCCGTAGAAGACGACCGTGGTGTCCGGGGTTATGCCCTTCTCACCCATGAGCCGCGCGAAGTGCTCCGGGTCGAGGTAGTCGCGCATCAAGGGGTCGTTGAGGTCCTCTACCCAGTCGATCTTGACCGAGTTAGGGACGTGCCCTATGTCGTAGAGCAAAACGTCCTCGTCGGACTCCACGATGCGGATGTTCTCGGTGTCGTTCAGGTTCTCCGCTACCCAGTCCGTGCTGACCAGCGCCTCCGGATGGGCGTAACCTTTCTGCTGTATCTCCTGCTCCATCTGCGATCTCCTCCAACTGTCGTTGTCAATGCAAGCCCACATTTTAACGTATCTCCGACAAAATTTGTCGGGTTTGAAAATGAAATTCCCGTTCGGAGGCTATTGTGAGCGAGCTCGCGGTTTACAACGTTAAGCTCCCTGTCCTCATCTTGAAGTACCCAGGGAGCTGAGCCCCTCTCGCCTGTTGAAGTAGCGAGATCGAAGCGGTGAATACCGTAGATGTTTATGTGCTCCGAGAGCAGCGGCGAAAGGTAAGAGACGTCCTCATCGAACTCGTGGCCTGATAGCCTGACATAGCGGAGCGGGGTGAAGCGATTGACAGAAACGTCAAGCAGTTTCAGCTCGGTGATGAGATATTCGGGGGACACGGTTAGGAAGTGCCGAGTATGTGTGTTTTATAATTGATCTGTGCCCGCGCCGATTTTAGCCACTAAACTCTATATCCCCCAACCCAGGCCCGAAGTCGTCCTCCGCCCACGCTTGATCAAGCGCCTGAACGAAGGTCTGAACCGAAGACTAACCCTCATCTGTGCCCCCGCAGGCTTTGGTAAAACCACGCTGGTCAGCGAATGGGTCGCCGGTTGTGAGTGCTCCGTCGCTTGGCTCTCGCTGGACGAAGGGGATAGCGACCCCACACGCTTTCTGGCTTACCTCGTTGCCGCTTTGCAGACCATTGCGGCGGATATCGGGGAAGGGGCGCTGAGTGTGTTCCAATCCCCCCAGCCACCGCCTACCGAATCTGTTCTGACGGCCCTGCTCAACGAAATAAACGCCATCCCGGACGACTTCGTTCTCGTCCTCGACGACTACCACGTTATAGACGCCAGAGCGGTGGACGATGCCCTCGCCTTCCTGCTCGATCACCAGCCGCCACGGATGCACCTGGTCATCGCCACGCGTGAGGACCCGCATCTACCCCTGGCCCGATTGCGCGTCAGGGGCCAATCGACCGAGCTGCGCGCCGCGGACCTGCGTTTCACCCCCTCCGAAGCCGCCGCATTTCTCGAAGGGGCGATGGGCCTGGACCTCTCGGCAGAAGACATCGCCGCGCTGGAGGCCCGCACCGAGGGCTGGATCGCCGGTCTGCAAATGGCCGCGCTCTCCATGCAGGGGCGAGCAGACACCGCCAGTTTTATCCAGGCTTTCACCGGCAGCCACCGTTTCGTGCTGGACTATCTGGTCGAAGAGGTCCTCCAACAGCAGCCCGAATGTATCCGGAGCTTCTTACTACAAACCTCCATTCTCGACCGGTTGAGTGGTCCTCTGTGCGATGCCGTCACCGGGCAGGAAGATGGCAGAGGGACGCTGGAGGCCCTGGAGCGTGGCAACCTGTTCGTCGTCCCGCTCGATGACGAGCGCCGGTGGTATCGGTATCACCACCTCTTCGCGGATGTTCTCCAAGCGCGCTCGATGGAGGAGCAGCCCGATCAGGCATCCACTCTACATCGACGGGCAAGCGAGTGGCATGAGCAAAATGGTTCGGCGGTCGATGCGATCCGCCACGCTCTCGCCGCGGAGGATTTCGAGCGAGCGGCGGGCCTGGTCGAGCTGGCATGGCCGGCAATGGACAGGAGTTTCCAGTCCGCCACCTGGCTTGGCTGGGTGAAGGCGCTCCCCGACGAGCTGGTCCGCGCCAGGCCCGTGCTCAGCGTTGGGTATGCCTGGGCGTTACTGGATGGCGGCGAGCTGGAGGCCGGCGAGGCACGACTGCGGGACGCCGAACGGTGGCTGGACACCACGGCAGAGATGCGTGGGCGACTTGAAGCCCCATTGGCTGAGATGGTCGTCGTGGACGAAGAGCAGTTCCGGTCTCTACCGGCGACGATAGCCACCGCCCGTGCCGCGCATGCCCAGGCTCTCGGCGATGTGTCCGGCACCGTGAAGTACGCTCGGCGGGCGCTCGATCTCTTGCCTGAGGGTGCCTATTTCGAGCGCGGAGCGGCAGCGGCGCTCCTGGGGGTCGCATCCTGGGCGAGCGGAGACCTGGAGGCGGCCCAGCGGTCCTTTGCCGATTTCATGGCGAATATGCGGATGGCCGGCAACATCCTTGCTGTGATCGGTGGCACGTTTGTTCTGGCTGACATCAGGATGGCGCAAGGCCGTCTCCACGAGGCAGTAAGAACATATGAGCGGTCCTTGCAGCTTGCGGAACAGCAGGGCGAGCCTGTACTACGGGGCACGGCGGACCTGTATTTGGGGTTGAGTGAGCTACAGTGCGAGCAAGGCGATCTGGAAGCCGCCAGAGAGCACCTGCTGACAAGCAAGGAGCTGGGCGAGCACGCTACGTTACCGGGATTGCAGTATCGCTCGTGCGTTGCTATGGCGCGAATAAAGGAGGCCGAGGGAGACCTGGACGGCGCTCTCGACCTACTCCACGAGGCGGAGCGGCAGTATATTAGCAGAGGCCCTGTTTCCGACGTGCGTCCCGTAGCAGCGTTGAAGACGCGGGTGTGGCTCGCGCAGGGCAGGTTGGGTGAAGCTCTGGGCTGGGCGCGTGAGCGGGGTCTGTCCGCCCATGGCGACCTCAGCTACCTGCGCGAGTTCGAGCACATCACCCTGGCGAGGGTGCTCTTGGCCCGATACAAGAGCGATCGGGAAGAACGCTACATTCACGAGGCAATGGGACTGTTGGAGCGTCTCCGTACCGCGGCGGAAGAAGGGAAGAGGATGGGGAGCGTGATCGAGATCCTGGTATTGCAGGCGCTTGCTCGCCATATGCAAGGCGACACCTCCGCTGCTCTCGAACCTCTGGAACGCGCCCTGACGCTGGCCGAGCCGGAGGGCTACCTCCGAATCTTTGTGGACGAAGGTAGGCCAATGGCGCAACTACTGTCTGAAACAGCCACCCACGGAATTATTCTGGGCTATGTAGGTAGGTTGTTGTCAGCATTCGAATCCGAGGAGCATAAGAGCGCAGGCGAATCTCATCTACCTCCTGTTCTACCGGCTCAGTCGCTGGTCGAGCCGCTGAGTCACCGTGAATTAGAAGTGTTACGACTCATCGCCCAGGGGCTCTCGAATCGAGAGATTAGCGAGCGTCTTTTCCTCGCCTTGAGTACCGTCAAAGGGCACAACCGGATCATCTTTAGCAAACTTATGGTCCAGAATCGCACCGAAGCTGTAGCCTGCGCCCGTGAGTTGGGCCTGTTGTAGCCTACCGCCACCTTCCCCCAAACCCGGTATCAAGGACTGGTCGCAAGCGGTCTGTGAAGCCAAAGCTTTAGAATTTTTCTCCTCCCGGCCTCTCAGCAGTCCCAAAAACAATACCCCCAAACCATACTTTAGTAGCTGTTCGTCAATACCGTGCTGCGGCTAGGCTCTTGTACATGAACGAGCGGCACGGATTGTTGTGAAAGCCCAGAACAGGTACAGGAGCATGTCGAACGAACTCAATCCGAAAACGGATCCGGACCAACCGATGGTCTACGAGATCAGACTCAGGGGCCATCTGGGTCGTGGGTGGGCGGATTGGTTTGGGGACGTGGCCATCACTCTTCAGGACAACGGCGAGACGCTTTTGACCTGCCCGGTGGTAGATCAGGCCGCGCTCTACGGGCTGCTACGAAAGGTGCGTGACTTGAGCCTGCCACTCATCTCGGTTACGCGCGTTGAATCCGGCGAAGAGGCAGACGGGCCAGATTTCAAACAGCCAATCGAGACCACCACCTTAGAAAGGAAACAAGATGGGGGCAATTAAAAAGCCGAACTCATGCCAACGCGGGGTGAGTCATAGTGACAAGGAGGTGTCCATAGTTTTATCCAAGTTCGATTCAATGAGCCTTATCAATGCCGTTCAAAGGAAGGAGATAAATGATGAATGATTTACAGAATACGGCGCAGGAGAAAAGCGTTCTGCGATGGGGTGGTCTGGCAGGCATCCTGGGCGGCATCCTCTTTATTGTCGTCTTCGCTATAGTGGGCTTTGGACCCGTGGGGCTGGAACCTGTGGAACCCGCAGCCGAACCTATGAGGTTTCCCGAGATCAGGACGGCGCGCATAGTAGAGAATGGCCTGTACCTGGCCGTCCTCGTCTTGTGGGTTATCCACTTTCTCGCCTTGTATCGCGCTCTCCGGGGGACGAGCCTCGCGCCCGCTCTCTTCGGGAGCGCTCTGGGCATTCTGGGTCTCGTCATGCTCGTGGCAGGCGCTCTCCCGCACGTCGCTACGGATCCGATCTCCGACTTCTATCATGCTCCTGGAGCGACCCCCGAGGATCAGGCGACGCTCGTCCTCTTGTGGCAGGCGACCATGGGCATAATCGAGATGTTGCTCGTCACGGGACTCGTTATTCTGCCGACAGGTCTCATTGCCCTCGGCGTGGCAATGTTCGGAGCCCCGGACTTCGGCAAGGGCTTTGGCGGGGTGAGCGTGGCGCTCGGGTTGGTCGGGGGTGTAGCGGCATGTTTCATTCTGATCTATCCTGGCTCTCCAATCACCGCAGTCGGCGTCTTCGCGCTCATGTTCTTCCATCTCATCCTGGGATGGAAGGTCTACAGCCTGTCGAGGAGCCCCGTAAGGAACCTAAACGGGAGAGACAACGAAAGAGACAAGATGAGTTTGTCAAAAGCATAAAGTAACCGAATTTGACGCAGCCCCGCGTGCCTCGCGGGGCTGCGCCAAATCAAACCAAACCAAACTTGGAGGAAACTCATGAAAGCGATTGTGTACACAAAATACGGACCGCCGGATGTCCTGAACCTAGAAGAGGTCCGGGAGCCGACCCCCAAGGACGACGAAGTGTTGGTGAAAGTTCATGCGGCGTCCGTGAATGCCGCTGACTGGCATCTCCTGAGAGCTGATCCGTTCTTGGTTCGCTTAATGGGCCTTGGATTTCTAAAACCAAAAAACACGATACTCGGAGCTGACATAGCGGGGCAGGTCGAATCAGTTGGCGGAAACGTGACGCGGTTTCAGCCGGACGACGAGGTATTTGGCGACTTGTCCGGGTGCGGTTTTGGTGGCTTTGCCGAGTATGTATGTGCGAGTGAAGATGCTTTGGCGTTGAAACCGGCCAATATGCCGTTCGAGGAAGCAGCCGCCGCGCCCTTAGCGGCAGTCACCGCCTTGCAGGGTCTTCGTGATAAAGGACAGATTCAGCCGGGGCAAAAGGTTTTGATCAATGGCGCGTCCGGTGGCGTGGGTACGTATGCGGTGCAGATCGCCAAATCGTTCGGAACTGAAGTCACTGGTGTATGCAGCACGAAGAAGTTGGACATGGTGCGCTCGATCGGCGCGGATCAAGTCATTGACTACACCCAGGAAGATTTCACCCGAAACGGGCAGCGTTATGACCTGATTCTTGCTGCCAACGGATATCATCCGATTTCAGATTACAAGCGCGCATTGAGTCCCAAAGGAACCTATGTCATGGTCGGAGGTTCCACGGCTCAAATGTTCCAGGCCATGCTCCTGGGACCGGTGATGTCAATGACCGGGAGTAAGAAGATGGGCAACTCGATGGCGAAAACAACCAAGGAGGATCTGGCTATTCTGAAAGGGCTCCTCGAAGCCGGCAAGGTCGTACCTGTTATAGACAGACGTTATCCGTTGAGGGAGGTTGCTGAAGCTATCCGGTATATTGAAGAAGGACACGCCAGAGGAAAAGTCATCATAACTGTGGAACATGACAGCCGAACCAACCAAGATCAGAGAGCTGGTCGAAGCTAGAGGCCGCAAGCTTCTCTACCTCCCGAGCCGTAGCTACAGTTCCCGGCGACCCTCCAAGGTCAAGAACCTGCCGTACAAGGCTGAGGCCCGAAGCCGTGAGACGTTAGTCGAGGCGATGGGCACCACTATCTCATCGCTTACGCGTGCAGACATCCGGGGCTTTTTCGAGCACATTAGCTACCGGACACTGGGACAACCGTTTTCTGCACACCCGCTCACAATAGGCCTTTGGGCGTACTGGTTACATTTCTGTTAAAGTTATATTCGGTAGTTTGTAGAGGGGATTAGAAGACGCGAATCACTATTCTCACGGTCGGTTCTCGGGGAGACGTGGAACCGTGCGTGGCGTTAGGCCTGGGCCTGAAGAACGCAGGCTGCGACGTGACGATCGCCTCGCACGGTACGTTCAAAAGTCTTATAGAAGATCGTGGTTTTACGTTCGCCCCGCTTTCGGTAGACCCGCGGGCGGTAGTCGAGTCGTTCGCCCGCTCGGGTGGGTCCCCAACCGGGATAATGAAAGGGTTTCGCCGGGTCGTCGAACCGGCGCTCTACGCGGCGGCCGGAGAAGCCATGGAGGCCACGAAAGACGCCGACGCCCTGCTCGTCTCATCGGCGGCTTTCCTCGGATACGATGTGGCCGACGCGCGGGATCTTCCGGCCGCCGGGCTGGCGATGTCTCCCTTGATTGCGCCCACCAGCCACTTCCCGAACGCGCTAATGCCCGCGAGCATAGGGTTTTCAAAGGGCAGCTTGCGGGCCATCGGGGCCCTGTACAACCGGACGACGCACATGGCGGCCGGGCAGCTACTTTGGCAGCCTTTCAGGAAAGCTATCAACCGCATTCGCTCGGAACTCTTATCTTTACCGCCACACCCGTTTCTGGGTCCACTGTTTGGCTCCGGCACAAATGACCGAATGCAACTCTACGGATGGAGCAATGAGTTGCTGCCGGAACCCCCGGATTGGCACGAGGATCGTCGGGTCAGCGGCTACTGGTTTTTGGATAGTGAAGAAGGCTGGGAACCTCCCGAGGCTTTGTCGGAGTTCCTCGAAAGCGGCCCGCCACCGGTCTGCATGGGCTTCGGCAGCTCCTACATCGAGAACGCCGCGCAGATCGCCGACGTCTTCGCAAAGACATTGGCCGGCATGGGCCAGAGAGGCATACTTCTCGGCGGCTGGGGCGAACTCAGAGGCGCCCCGCACCGCAATATCCTGGAAATAGAAGAAGCGCCCTACGACTGGCTACTGCCCAGGACACGGGGATTCGTTCATCACGGCAGCACCGGTGCGACGCACGCGGCGCTCCGGGCGAAGATCCCGAGCGTCACCGTCCCTTCGTACGGGGACCAGCTCCTGTGGGGTCACTTGCTCTACAAATCCGGCGCGGCTCCGGCGCCGATCCACCGCCGCAAGCTTTCGGCCGAGCATCTGGCACGGGCCATCAGCAAGATCATCGTCGATCCCCGCCTGAAGGAAAACGCCGGCCGTCTAGGCGAAAAGGTCGCGCGAGAAGACGGGGTCGGACGCGCCGTGGCCCTAATAATCCAACGTTTCCTGCCCGAGAGCCTGCCTGGTCCGGAATAAAGCTTCTCAAGACTCGCGTAGCCTCGATAGACCGGTAACAGAGAAAGCTCCGAGGAGGGTGTAGTATCTGCGGGTGTACTGGCCGAGGTCGTTAGGAGCGGCATGGGTTACGAGGAATTAATTCAGAACGCCGTCTCCGGACGGTCGAACACGGAAGAAATCTACGAGCTGGCGCGCCACGCGGCCGCGGAGCCCGGACCGGGGATGCGGGCGGCGGCGGAGATCAGGGACCGGGCGTTCGGACCCCGAGTATCCTACTCTCGCAAAGTCTTTATTCCGTTGACCAAGCTCTGCCGCGACAACTGCGGCTACTGCACCTTCGCCCATCCCCCGCGCCCCGGCGAGAGAGCTTATCTCACCCCCGAAGAGGTGCTCGACATAGCCCGCGCCGGCGCGGAGGCGGGCTGCAAAGAGGCTCTCTTCACGCTCGGAGACAAGCCGGAGAAACGCTATCCGGAGGCCCGGCGGGAACTGGAGGAGTTGGGGGTTTCCAGCACGATCGAGTATCTTGCCTACTGCTGCCGGCTGGTGCTGGAAGAGACAGGTTTGCTGCCGCACGCGAATCCGGGAGTCCTCTCGGAAGAGGAAGTTTCGACGCTTCGGGAAGTTTCGGTCTCCCAGGGGATCATGCTGGAAGAAGTCTCCGGTCGCCTGCTGGGTAGAGAAATGGCCCACTGGGCATCGCCGGACAAGGTTCCCGAAAAAAGGCTGGAGACGCTGGGAGCCGCTGGACGTCAGGCGGTGCCGTTCACTACGGGAATCCTGATCGGCATCGGTGAGATGGTCGAGGAACGGGTAGACACCATCCTCGCCATCCGGGAAGTTCACGATAAATACGGGCACATCCAGGAGTGCATCGTACAGAACTTCCGGGCCAAACCTGGGACCAGGATGGCGGGTTGGCCCGAGCCCTCGGAAGACGAGATGCTCGCAACCATCGCGCTCGCCCGGCTGCTGTTGCCGCCCGACGTGACGATTCAAGCCCCGCCAAACCTGGCCGAATCGGGGACAAACTGCGTACCACCGTACCTGAGGTACATAGAAGCCGGTATCAACGACTGGGGCGGTGTCTCGCCCGTCACCCCCGATCACGTAAACCCCGAACGTCCCTGGCCGCACCTCGAAGAGCTGGAACGCGCGACCGAGAGCCGGGGCTATCTGCTGCTCGAGCGGCTGGCGCTACATCCTTCATACGCCCTGGATGAGAAGCGTTGGGTGGACGAGGGTCTCCGACCAAAGGTGCTCGCCGGCATGGACGCGGAGGGCTTTGCCCGAGTAGAAGATTGGGCTCCGGGGACCGAAGAGGAAGTACCGGAGAAGAGCATAGCCGAGGCGCAGGGTCTCCGTCCCTCGAAGATGCGCCCGGAGTTCGTGCGGGCGCTAGCGGGCGCCGGGGAGCGGGACCTGGATCAGGGCGAGATCTCACAACTCTTCACCGCCCGCGGTACGGAGTTAGCCGAGCTGTGCAAAGTAGCGGACGAACTGCGGTGGGAAGCCAACGGCGACGAGGTAACCTACGTCGTCAACCGTAACATCAACTACACCAACCTCTGCTACTTCCGGTGCCGTTTCTGCGCCTTCTCAAAAGGCCCCAAGTCGCTAAACCTGCGCGGAGACCCGTACTTGCTCGATACTACGGAGGTCGCCCGCCGCGCCCGCGAAGCGTGGGAGAAAGGCGCGACCGAGGTTTGCATGGTCGGCGGTATCCACGGCAGCTTTACCGGACAGAACTACATCGACTACCTGCGGGCCGTCAAGGATGAGGTGCCGGAGATGCACGTCCACGCCTTTACGCCGCTGGAAGTGTGGCAAGGGGCGCACACCCTGGGCATCTCGGTGGATGAGTTTCTAGAGGATCTAAAGGAGGCTGGTCTCGGGACTCTGCCCGGCACGGCGGCGGAGATACTGGACGACGAGATCCGGGCGATCATCTGTCCCGACAAAGTGAACACCGGGCAGTGGTCCGACGTGATGCGGGCCGCCCACGCCGTGGGGCTGCGCTCGACCACCACGATCATGTTCGGCCACGTTGACGGTCCGATTAACTGGGCGCGGCACCTGATGGTGCTGCGCGACATACAGGCCGAGACCGGCGGCTTTACCGAGTTCGTGCCGCTACCGTTCGTCCATATGGGCGCGCCGCTCTTCCTGCAGGGGAAGTCTCGCCGGGGGCCGACCTTCGCAGAGACGATCAAGATACACGCCGTTGGCCGCATTGCGCTTCACGGCTACATAGACAACATCCAGGTCAGTTGGGTCAAGCTGGGCATGGAAGGCGCGAAGCTGGCCCTCCAGTCCGGTTGCAACGACCTCGGCGGCACGCTGATGAACGAGAGCATCTCACGGGCCGCAGGCGCCAGCCACGGCCAGGAGATGTTGCCGGAGGAGCTGGAGGCTGCCATCCGGGAGATCGGACGTACTCCACGCCGCAGGACGACGCTCTACGGTACGCCGGAGCGAGAGTACTCTGTGGGTTGAGCTTTAGCATCTATGGAACGTCTCCCAAATGTAGGGTTCTAGGTGTCAAGGGGCTGGTAACGAGGTACCAATTCCATAAGCTCTGTGAGCCGTTATCCCACTAGAGCCGCCCAGCCGGTATCCATTGAGGGCCTCTTAAACAGCAGGAGAAAAGAGGATGAGACTCGACGAGCGGGACCAAAGGTCATCGGTGCTCTGGGCCGCCGAGTGCGCCGAGCACGTACTCTCGCACTTCGAGGAGAAGTACCCGAAAGACAACAGACCACGCAAAGACATCGAAGCAAGGCGCGCCTGGGCGCGGGGTGAGATCACGATGAGCGAAGCGCGCGCAGCCGCGTTTGCCGCCCACGCCGCCGCCCGTGACGATAACTGAGCTCGTGCGAACAGTTCTTCGTTCACGGCTCACACCTGGAGCATAGTCGTCGACACCGGCGCACCTGGAGAGATGCATCCTAACCCAGCGGTTGCTGGTAAGGCGTGAGCATGGGGTCTAGCTGGGCCGTGAGTAGTTTCGTCCAGGCGTTTGCCTCAGCCATCTTCTCTGGCCGGTCGCTCGCCAGCAGCGCCGAAGAGATGGTCCCCTGAACCCAACCGATGAGGTGTACGACCTGATAGGAGGGTATCCCGTAATCCCGATGCACTTTTCCGACCTTCATCAGGTAGTCCCAGTAACCTGCGTCGTGAGGCCCTTCTATGGTACGGGTCAGCCAGGAGACGAGGGACTGTTTGCGGTGCTGGATGTCCTGAGTCTCGAAGAACTCGCGCGTCTCCGGCCGAGAGAGCAGATGTTCGTAGAGCGCGTCCAACACATCGGGCACTACCGGCCCCAGGTACTCCGCGCTGCTCTGTACGTGCCCGGCATCCTCCGCTCTGAACCCCGAGATCCCGAATCCCCGCATCCCCTCCGCATGCTCAGTCTTCATACGCCTCCCTGGTAGCCGATCAACCAGGAGATTATCTCAGAGCCGGTCACGGTAAACTACCAGTTCGTCCAGCGTCTTGCGAGAGCGGCGCTTCGGCGGGTCTCCTTCCGCATAACCGATCGTAAGCAGCGCGTGCGGCACGAGATCTTTATTCAGACCCAACGCCTCAACCACCTTTTCAGGGCAGAAGAGGGGCGCGCACATCCAACCGGCATCCAATCCAAGCTCGTAGGCGGCGAGCAGCACGTTCTGTGCCGCGGCCCCGAGAGATTGAACGGCCATCGTGGTCTCGTCCTGCTGGCGGACGGCGTCAGAATACTCGTCCAGGTCTTTGAGGTAGAGGCAGAGCAACACCAGCACCGGCGCGTCGAGCAGGCGCCGCCTGGAGCCTTCGAGACGCTTCTCGACGACTTCCTCGGGCTGTCCGTCCATCTGGAGGTTGTCGCGCCACTCTTCCCCCATCGCATCTGCGAGTCGCTCTTTGGTAGCGTTTTTGGTGATGAGGGCGAAACGCCACGGCTGGCGGCCATGCGGTGAGGGCGCCCATCGGGCGGCCTCCAACACACGCTCGATGTCTTCAGGTGGAACGTTTTTGCCGAGATAGCGTCGGACCGAGCGGCGGCCACGGATCTCATCCAGGAGTTTCAATCCGCCCTCGGGAGCGTCGAGAGAGCCCCATGAAGCTGTCTTTTCGGGACGGATAGCTATGACGGGATTCTCTTCTATCTTCATCTGTTCATACTGATGGTACTTGCCGCGCAACAGACGGATAGCGGCGGGGTGCTCTTTGGTGTCCTGTTCGAGCAGCTCCGCCCGGCCCCGGACCATAACGAAAGCCAGCATGCTCCAGTCTTCGGTGTAGCGGTCGGCGGTAAGCGAGATCCGAGGGTTTTCGAGTATATTCCGCACCCGTTTGAGACGGGTTGGCGCCACATCCTTGGGCTTTTCGTCGAGGGCTATGTAGACTGCGCCGGGCGTATAAGCGAAGCAGACCGGGACGACGTGAGGCTCGCCCGATGCGTCGGCGGTCGCAAGCCGGGCCACCCTTTGGCGGATCAGGAAAGATGTTTCCTCGGAGTTCAGGATCTCGGAAGAGGCGCTCATCTGCTGAACATTGTACTCCTGGTTGGCGCTATCTAGTCACCAGGAACGGGTTAAAGCTGATGTCGCGGTCGTAGACGTCTAGGTTTTCCCGGCGCTTGAGGAAGTTGACGACCAGATAGGTCAGCGGCGTTGCGGCGGCTTCGTAGGCGGACTTGAAGAGCCACTGAGCAACGATGGCGGCGACCAGCCCCGCGACTGGAATCGTCCCGGCGAAGGCTATCATTACGAAGACCAGCGAGTCGAAGCCCTGTCCGACGAGGGTGGAGCCAATGGTACGGCTCCAGAGCCAGCGTCCGTTGGTAGCGAGCTTCATCTTCGCCAGGATAAAAGAGTTGGCGAACTCGCCCACCAGGTAGGCGCAGAAAGAGGCGGCGAGCAGCCGGGGCGCGTAGCCCAATATCCGTTCGTAAGCCTCCTGACCGTCCCAGAACGAGGCGGCGGGCAGGTACTGGCCGATGAGGATGGCGATCACGGCGAGGAGGTTGCAGAAGAAGCCCAGCCAGATCACCCGTCGTGCCAGCCGGTATCCGTAGACTTCGGTTAGCACGTCACCGAAGATGTAGCTGATCGGGAAGATCACCACACCGGCCGGAAGCACGAGGCCGAAAACCCCGATCAACTTGACCGCTGTTATGTTGGCCGTGATCAAACTGGTCACAAAGAGCGCCACAATGAGTACGAACCAGTACGAGTAACCTACGGGCTCCGTTGACGCACTTCGTCTCTCCGGCATAAAAGGCTGTCCTTTCTAAAAATGAGGTCGCGGGATTCCGGCGTAACGCGCTTAAAGACTAAAGTATTTTCCCGGAGCGTGAAATTCTAATCCGTTAGACGCTCTGCTGTCGGCTCTCTTCTGGACTTTCGGACATCTTCTTTATATCTTCCGAGATCTTCTCGGCGGTCTTCACGAGCTCTTCCATGCCTTTATGGGAGCTATCCCGGTAGCCTTCGAAGAGCAGCGGATTGACCTTCCAGCTACTCGTGTACGGTGTGCCGGACAGTGATTTGTAGCTCGTGGTTACGGTGATCCCTTCGTCGAGCCCCTCTTCCTTGAGCCTCGGGATGATCTCTTCCAGCGAGTCCCAGTAACAGGTGATCTCACCTCCCGGCTCAAGAAAGTCGAGGCCGTACTGGAAATACGGCAAGTCGGTCACCACGTAGCCGTCCGAGCTTTTTATGTCGTAAGAGAAGTCGAATTTGATGTCCCTGGCGGCCCCGCTACTAACGTTCCTTACCACCAGCTCCACCTCCGGCAGACGCTTGTAATCCGCCTGCACTATTACCTGGGGCCGTCCCCCCGAGAGCCGCGCCTCTTTCATCTCCTCTATGGTTTCACGGTACATCCTGATCATGACGTAATACCCGACCGCGAACACGAGGCCGAGCAACACGTTAGAGACCGGGCCGGAGATCTGCGAGATGACTTGCAAGCTCATGCCGTCACTCTACCCGTCAAAAACAGACTCTCAAACTATCCACTACGCAAGAGGGGGTTAGTGCTGCCCGGTCAATAAGGTCACGCCGACGAAGATGAGCATGATGGAGAGCACGACCTTCAGCGGCTTTCCAGGCAGCCACGGCGCGACCCGGCTGCCGATCAGCACGCCGGGTATGCTTCCCAAAAGCAACATCCCGACCAGGGCGAACTCCACGTTTCCCTGGGTTATGTGCGCGATCCCCGTTACCAGCGAGAGGACAGTCGCGTGTGCTATGTCGGTGCCGACTATGACCGCCGGGGCTAGCGGGTAGAGCAAGAGCAGTATGACGGCCATGATGCTTCCTGAACCTATGGAGGTGAGCCCCACCAGATAACCACCCATGGCCCCGAAAGCAATGGTGAAGATACGTCGTTTGAGGCTCATGGAGCCTTTGCCGTCCCAGCGGTGGGCCCCTCTCTCGGTCCAGCGCTCGGGCATGAAGGTGCGGAATACGAGGGTGGCCCCAACCAGAATCAGGGTAATGGAGATGACGGTGATCATGATCGCGTCCACCCGGGCTACGTCGAAGGAGTTCTTGATCCACTCCAGTGTTCGTACCCCGAGAAGGCTCGCCGGGATACTACCTATCCCGAGGAATATGGCTACTTCGAGGTTTATCGAGCGTTGCCTGTAATGCTGCCAGGAGCCGGTGAGTTTGGTGACCGTGGCGTAGACCATGTCGGTGCCGATCGCCGTGGGCGCCGGTACACCCATTACCGCCACCAGAAACGGGGTCATGAGAGAGCCGCCCCCGACCCCCGTCAGGCCTACGAGGAATCCGACCAGCAGGCCGAAGAGGACGGGGGCAGCCTCAAAGGTCACGCGCGGTCGTATTCCTCGGCCGGCCACAGGTAGCCGAGCTCTTCGAGCTTCTGGACGACCCGGCGGGCGCTCTCGTGCGGCTCTTCCTCGTCGGTCCTTATGTGAAGCTCGGGAGCAACGGGAGACTCGTAGGGGTCGGAGACTCCGGTGAACTCCTTGATCTCACCGGCGAACGCCTTCTTGTAGAGGCCCTTTACGTCCCGCTCGGCGCATACCTCAAGCGGCGCGTCGACGAAGACCTCAAGAAAGTCCTCGCCGATGTTGCGCCGGACCTCATCACGCGCCTCCTTGTAAGGCGAGATGGCCGAGACGATCACACCAACCCCGTTGCGGGTTAGGAGGTTCGCCACAAAGCCTATGCGGAGCACGTTGACGTTCCGGTCCTCGCGCGAGAAAGTGAGGCCCTTCGAGAGGTTGGTCCGTACTATGTCGCCGTCCAGAACCTCTATTTTGCCGAACTTCTCACGCAACTCATGCTCGACTATATCCGCTATGGTCGTCTTGCCGGCGCCCGAGAGCCCCGTGAACCAGAGCGTGAATCCGCGTCCGTACCTGTTTCCATCATCCATTGCTAATCTCCTTTACGTCTTTACGTTTTACGTCTCTAGACTACTTTTCCTTGTAGACCCGAGGCTGCTTGAGGGTCTTCTCTTCGTCCCGGAGCCCGTCAATAAGTACCTTCACGACCTCGGGCCGGGAGAACTCCGGCGGCGGATATTCGCCCTTGGAGAGCATCTCCCGCACTTTGGTGCCGGAGAGAAAGACGTGGCCGTCTTTCCCATGCGGGCAGGTCTTGGTGGTCGCCATGCCTTCGCAGTTGAGGCAGAAGAACGAATGCTCGAACATAAGCGGCGTTATGCCGAGTTCCCCTTCCTCGAACTCCTCGAAGATGGCCTGCGCGTCGTAGGTCCCGTAGTAGCTACCGACGCCGGCGTGGTCCCGTCCAACGATAAAGTGCGTGCAACCGTAGTTCTTGCGGCAGAGGGCGTGGAAAATGGCCTCCCGCGGCCCCGCGTAGCGCATGGCCGCCGGGAATACCGCCAGGGTCGTCCGGTCCTGCGGATAGTAACGGTCCAGGATCACCTCGTAAGAGAGCATCCTGACCGCCGCCGAGATGTCATCGGACTTGGTCTCACCGACGAGTGGGTTTAGCAAGAGGCCGTCCACGGTTTCGAGCGCACTCTTTTGGATGTATTCGTGCGCCCGGTGGACCGGGTTGCGCGTCTGAAACCCGACGATCTTCCTCCAACCCTTCTCGGCGAAGACCTTCCGCAATTCCGCCGGCTCATAGTAGTAGCCGGGGAACGGGCGGTGGTTCGGCTCCTCTTCGAGCAGCGTGATCTCGCCACCTACAAGTACCTCTTCCTGACGATACAGGGCCGCCACACCGGGGTGTTCCTGATCGATGGTCCTGAAGACCTCGCGGGCCTCGCGTTCCTTATCGTAGGAGTAAAGATCCTCGACGGCCAGCGTGGCGACGATACGACCGTCACCGTCGGCGAGGGCTACGTCGTCACCTTCGTTGATAGCGTCCGCCTCGTCCCGGCTAACGGAAAGCGTGATCGGGAGGCTCCACGGGAGGCCGTTGGCGAGCCGCATGTTCTCGACGACGTTCTCGTAGTCCTCCTGGACCATAAAGCCGGTGAGAGGGGAGAAGACGCCCGTGGCGATCATCTCAAGGTCCGAGAGCGCTCGCGCGTTGAGCGTTACGGACTTCAGGCCCGCCGCCCGCTCCTTGCGCTCTTCCTGCTCGCCTTTCGGGGCGCGCCGGTTTATCAGCTCGCCGCCGTGGGGCTCTATGCTCGTGTACTCGATATCCGTCTTCATCGGTTAACCTCGCTCAACGCTCTCTCCTTATTTGCCTTTTCTGGAAGACGCCTCCGTACTCTCCCGGCGAGCCCGGCGGCGCAGTGATCCCAGGGACGCTCACCGAAGACCCATAGCCTGAGTTCGTCGGCGTAGCCGCGCGAAATCTCAAGGAACCGGCCGTAATCCATACCGGCCTCTTCGATCTCCTCCCCCCACTCATCCCAGAACAGGTCCGCAACGAAGCGGGCGTCGTTTATGACGCGCGTGCCCTCCTCCGGAGTCTCCTCCAGAAGAAAGCGGGTTTCGGCCTTGATCTCCACCGGCTCTTCCGGCAGAGGAAGTCTTCTGCTTACATCGGCCAACTAGTACCTCACTGCTTCGTGCTCAACCGGGGAGCGATCCGTCCCAGCGTAATTTTCAAGGTGCTCTTCAAAGTCTATGAACAGTGGCGCTTCGGGGTCAAAGGCCCGCTTCAGGCTATTAAAGGCCACCCTTTTGTCCAAGCCGTCTAGCTTATCCAATGCGCCCGGCTTGTCAAGGTCGCGGAGCTCTAGTTTTTCGCGGATGTGCTCGAAGGCGTCGAGGCCTTCCTCCGTCCGGATCAGGACGCTTGAGTACCCGTCGTCGCTCCCGACGCTCCCCACGGAGATGTCCGCCGCGTATCCCATGAAGTCCGCGCACTCATCGCAACCCTTGAGCGCCGCGCCGTGGAAGTCCCGGATCGGCTCCTCGAAAATACTTTCGCCATCGAGATCCTGCACGATCATCTTTCCACGGGTGATGTCTACCCGGCTTATGTTGTCGAGGTCTACGCCACGCTTGTCCCGGATCTCTTCCAGCATCAACTTCTCGTAGTTGAAGCTCTTGGTGCAGAGCAGGGCGATGGTCAACGTGATCGCCTCTACTTGCGACGATCCCCACGTCCACGGCCGCGCCTGCATGGCCTTTATACCCTCGATCTCGCACGGGGTTCCGACCACCGCGATCCGGGGATTCGGCGGCAGGTCGTAGCCCTTGAAGTCTACGTGCCCGAGCGCGAGCGTCTGGTTGTAGAAACTCCCGGCGCAATCCCGCACGTCCTCCGGCGTGGTGGCCAGGAACGCCTCGCCCTTCCAGCGTTCGGTTTCGCTTTCTTTGGCGAGCAAGGCGCCGTCTATTTCGCCTTTTTCGAGAAGCTCGATAATCATCGCGCTCACGAAACCGCCGTCCTGGGCGCCTTCGATCATGGGGTTTATGCGCGCCGTGTAGCTCTCTTCGACGTGCCCCACTCCCTCGACGCTCCGGTCGGCGCCCATGATCTTCCACGTAGACTCGTACTGCAACCCCCCCCTCGGGCAGAAGTCCCAGCACAGCGAGCAGCCGGTGCACATCTTGACGAGCGTCGGCAGGTCATCCTCGCCGATGCCGATAGAGTCCGTCGGGCAGGCCGCGACACACACGCCGCACTGGATGCAGCGGTCGGCGTCTATGACGGCTTTTTCCAGGTCCCAGAACCATACCTTGCCGGGAGCTTCGTCGATGTCGTTCATCATCTCGCGGATATCGAAACCGGCCATTAAGCACCGCCCCCATTCCTGCACCCGGCCATCTCTACGCCCCTCATCGTCTGGCGCAGCTCCCTATTCTGCTTGCGGCGGGCCCACTCGTGGAACCGCTCACCCTCGCGCCGCTCTTCCTTGTAGCACTGGAAGACGTTCTCTAGCGCATCGGGGACTTCGTCGGCGGGCTTCGCGCCCTCGACCCAGTCTATGAAAGCGGCGTCCTTGCCGAGTGATCCACCGAGACCAATGTCCACGCCTTCTACGATCTCGTGGCCCTTTTTAGCCGTCTCGCCCCGGAAACCTATGTCCCCGATCTGGGGCTGGGCGCAGGAGGCCGAGCAGCCGGAGAAGTGCATCCTCACAGCGTCCTGGCCGAGGTCACCGACCCGCTCGTCCATCTCCTTCGCCCACTCGGCGGCGCGCATCTTCGTCTCCACGATCCCAAACCGGCAGAACTCGCTGCCGGTGCAGGCCACGACGCCCCGCTCGAAAGAGCCGGGGGTTGGAGAGTGCTTCTTCAGTAGAGGTTCGGCGAGTAGGGCGTCCAGCTTCTCTTCAGGAACGCCAGTGATGATCAGGTTCTGGTCGGTCGCCAACCGGATCTCACCATTCCCATACTCCTCCGCGAGCCGGGCCGCCTCGACGAAGCTCTCGCCACCCATCCGGCCGACGGTGACGTTTAGACCGACGTAGTAGAGTCCGTCCTCTTTCTGACGGTGGACGCCGACGTGATCCCCCCGGTAGTGCTTCGTCAGGCTCTCTCCGGCGGGCGTGAGGTCGAAGGCCGTCCGCTTCTCAAGCTCTTCGCGGAAACGCTCCGGGCCAAGCTCCTGAACCAGGTAGCGCATCCGGGCCGTCCAGCGGTTCTCCCGGTCTCCGAGCTCGCCGAAGACTTGCGCGATGCCCCGCGTAAGCTCCACGGCTTGGTCGGGCCGAATAAAAACATCTATATCTGAGGCCATGCGCGGCCCGTCGGAAAGTCCGCCGCCGACCCGCACGTTAAAGCCGATAGTCCCGTCTTCGTGCCGGGCGGGCTGGAGACCGATGTCGTTGATCTCCGCCTGGGCGCAGTCCTCAAGGCAGCCCGTAACGCTCATCTTGAACTTCCTCGGCAAATTCGCGTACTCGCGGTTGCCGGTGAAGTAGTTGTTGATAGCCTGGGCCACCGGATAGGCGTCTATGACCTCTTCGTGGTCGAGGCCGGAGACGGGGCAGCACAAGACATTGCGGGCCGAGTCGCCGCACGCCTGGACGGTGGTCATCCCGACCTCTTCCAGCCTGCGCCAGATCTCCGGTATGTCCTCGATCCGGAGCCAGTGCATCTGGACCGTCTGGCGGGTGGTGATGTCCAGGAAAGCGTTGCCGAAGACCGGGTTTGGGATCGGACCCTGCGCGAACTCGGTGGCGACCTCGCCCAAGACCCGCGCCTGCTCGGCCTTCAGGACGCCGCCGGGGACTTTGTAGCGCATCATGAAGGCGTTGCCGCCCTGCTTCTGCGGGTACACTCCGACCCACTTGAGGCGTTCCATCTCACCGTGAACCGCCTGCAGCGATTCGACACCCTCCTTCGAGTAAGTGTCGATGATCGCCTGGCGCACCTCCAGCGGGTGTCGCTCCTCTTTTATCTTCTCTACGTTGTTGAGTTTCTGCTCTCTAAGAGACTTCACGGCGCAAATCTCCTCCGACGAAGTGTATTCCGCACTCGGTCTTGTCCATTCCGGCCCACCGTCCGGCGCGGGCGTCTTCGTCGTCGTGTACGGGACGGGTCTGCGGCTCGCATCCGATGCTCTTGTAGCCCTGGTGGAGCAGCGGGTTTACGAGGATATCGTGCTCCCGGTTGTACGCCCACACCTGATCCTCGGTCCAGTCGGCGAGCGGCGCGATCTTGGTCGCCCCGTAGTTCTCTTCCCAGGCGACGATCTGCGTTCCGGCCCGCTGCGAAGTCTGCTCGCGGCGAATGCCGGTCATCCAGGCGTCGTAGTCCTGGAGCGCCCTCTGGAGAGGCTCTATCTTGCGGATCTGGCAGCAAAGATCCGGGTTACAGGTACGCATCTGCTCCCCGTAGCGCTCGACTTGTTCCTCCACGGAGAGCGCGGGCCTCAAGACTTCCACCGGCAGCTTGTACCGGCGCATGACCTCTTCCCGGAACTCGGCGGTCTCCTTGAAGATAAAGCCGGTGTCGATTGTGAGCACGGTGACCTTATCCGTTACCTTGGAGATCATGTCGAGCAGCGCCATTCCCTCGCCCCCGCCGAACGAGGCCGAAAGCGCAAGCCCGTCCCCGTAGGTCTCGACGGCCCACTCGATCCTCTCTATAGCGCTTGCCTCTTCCAGGCGCCAGTTGGCGCCGGCGAGCTTCTCGTGGTTCAAAACCATTGACTTGCGGCCTAACGATCCCAAAGATTCACGCACGAAAATTCCTCCATGAAATATAAGACTTTCTAGATCTGCGAAAGAGCTTTAGATACAGCAGCGAACGCTACATCGAACGCACATCGAAGGCGCGTAGAGACCGAACCCGGTTGCTATCTTGCGTATGAGTTTGAAGTCCATGAGAGGGATAGTAAGCAACCATTGCCTACCCGTCAACATAAAACCCGACATTTTTTGTCGGATTTACGAAAATTTTACCGAAAGAGGTCTCTCGCCGGGTCCATTATGAGGTCTTGCGCTGTCCCGTCACCGGGTTCGTAAGGATAGTTTCTCACTATTGCAGCCGGAATGGAAGCGGTTTTGCCCATCACCAACTCGGCGGCTCCGGCCAGCTCGTCGGCGACGGCGAGGATGCTCGCTTCGAGTTGCTTGCCGTGGGGGTCGCTTCCACCCCGGTAGTCCGCGAAGGGGTCCATCCCGGAGACGCCGATGGCTACGTCCGTAATGCCGTTGCGCCACGGACGTCCGAAGGAGTCGGAGATGATGACGGCTATATCGGAGTTAGCGGTATCGGACAGCTTCTCACGGAGCTTCGCGGCAGAGGCGTCCGAGTCGATGGGCAGCAGGCATACGGTCTCGTCGCCGGGGACATTCGAGGCGTCTACGCCGGCGTTGGCGCAGACGAATCCGTGATGGGTCTCTGAGATGATGATGCCCCGATCCATCTTCACGACGCGGCGGCTCTCCCGGAGTACAACCTCGATCTGGCGGGCGTCTTTGCCGTGCTCGGCGGCGAAGGACTTTGCGAACGGAGATGGCTCGACCTCGCGGAGGTCTACTAGGCGTCCTTCAGCCTTGCTGACTATCTTGTGGGTCACGACCAGGACGTCGTCAGGCAAGAGCAGATCGCTGGCGGCGCGGGACAGTATCTCACCGAGGTCGTCGCCGGGGCGGATCTCCGGGACGCCCTCGATCGGCAATATCTCGACCGCGTTCACCGCCGCATCACGGGAGCAGCCTCTCCAGGGGCCCGAGCCGCGTGAGATCCCGGCCGGTATCCAGGTCGAAGGCGAGATGTTCACGCTCGCACACCTCAACCGATAGTCCGCCTTGCTCCGCGGCCCGCACGTGCGCCCCGAAGCTGCCGATGCCGAAAGAGAATGGAATAGCGTCGGGCGGTTGGAGCAGCAAGGCGTTCGTGCCAACGCGGGCGGAGTCTGGAGAAACCACCACGTCCGACTCTGCTGCGGCATCGAGCAAGGCTCGTACGTCTTCCGCATCCAGGATCGGGAGGTCCGCCGGGAGGACCAGTAAAGCCGATGCGCCACGCTCCATCGCCCACCTTCGGCCTTCTTCGAGGGCCGGGTTCAGGCCCCGGCTCTCCTGAAAGAGCTGAGAGGCGCCTCGTTTCCCCGCCTCTTCCAGCACCAGCCGGTCCGGGCTCACCACACAGACCTCTTTCACACCGGCTTCCAGCAGCGTCGAGACTACGCGTCCCATCATGTAGATGGTGAGTCCCGCCCGGCAACCGGCGTTCAGTACGGAACTAAGGCGGCTCTTCGTACCCCGCAGGTCCTTTACGGGGACGACGGCGCACAGCTTCAAGCCTTCACCAGCTTCGCGCCGAACTCCAGCACCTCTCCCGCCAAACGAGACCTATCTTCAAGGTCGCGCATCACGGCATCCGTCAACAGAACTTCAATACCCAGATCCTCTATCGCGTCCCGCTCACCGGAGTCCGCGTCGTCGATCACCATGCCTTCGACTAGCCCCTCGTAAAGCCGGGCTACCCCGGCCGCCGAAACCTCGTGTCCCAAAGAAGCCATCATCTTATCCGCCGGTCCCTTTAGAGCCCGCCCCCCGACGATAGGGCTCACGGCCACTTTCGGCGCGGACGAAGCCGATAGGGCCTCCCTCATGCCCGGCACGGCGAGTATAGGCCCGATGCTAACTACCGGGTTGGAAGGGCAGAGGACCACGAGTTGCGCTTCGGCCAGCGCCTCCGAGAAAGACCTGGAGAGCCGGGCTTCTTCTATTCCCCGGAGCCTCACGTCCAGCACCTCATCCTCCTGGCGGCGGCGCACGAAGTATTCCTGAAACTCCAGCGTCCCATCCGGCGTATCGAGGATCGTTGCGACCGGCTCGTCGCACATCGGGAGTATCCGGCTTCGCACGCCGAGCGCGGCAGAGAGATCAGCCGTGATCTCCGTCAGTGACTCTCCGGTTCTCAGACGGGCGGTCCGAAGGATGTGGGTGGATAAGTCCCGGTCGCCGAGTTTGAACCAGATATCCTCGCCGTAACGGGAGAGCATATCGAGAGCGGCGAATGATTCATCGACGACGCCCCAGCCGGTCTCGGGGTTGGCGATTTCGGCGAGCGTGTACATGACCGTATCAAGGTCCGGGGAGATGTGTAGCCCCCAGAGGTCGAAGTCGTCCGCGGTATTGACGACGACCGATAGGTCTCCGGACGGGAGTACGGCCTGGAGCCCCGCCGCCAGCTTCGCGCCACCGACCCCACCCGCGAGGGCGAGCGTTTTTAGGGGACCTGCTCCGGTGCGCGCGTCGCTCATAACAGAGGCTATCTTAGCATCGGCCGCCTCGGCGCTGGGAACTGCTATCTTGGCGTGATGGAGATACTGGTCACCGGACACCTCGAAGACCCGGAGGACGGGTTCGGACTTCAACAAGCGGTGCTGGAGGAAGTTGCGGCGGGGAACCGGGATGCGACGGCGCTTATGTGGACCTCCACGCCCTACGTCGGCGCCACGAGACGCGAGACCCGGCTTCCGGGCTTTGGGCAGGCGGTGCGGGTCGCCGAGGAGGAAGGGTTTCCGGTGTTGGTAAGGAACTCGGGCGGCGGGGCGGTGGCGGCGAACGGGGGTTCGATCTCTTTCTCGATCACTTATCCCGTCGGGGATTTAGGCCAGGATCTGTACGAACGCTATGCGGAGGGAGTGGACCTCGTGGCTTCCGCCCTGCGGCGGGCCGGCGTCGAGGCCGAGGGTGGGGAGGTCGAAGGGGAATTCTGTCCCGGCGCGTACTCGGTCCGATCCGGTGGCGGGCGCGGGATAAAACACGCCGGACTGGCCCAGCGGGTGCGCCGTCGGGCGGCGCGGCTCGAAGCCCTGATCCTGGTCTCCGATACTCAGGGTCTCGTCCGGGTACTCGAACGTTTCTACAGAGCCCTCGGTTTGCCCTTCCGGGCCGATAGCCTCGGGGACCTCGACGCCACAGATCCCCAGGTCGTCGAGGCGCTCTCCGAGGAGGTCCGCGCGCGCTACGGGGCGGTGGAGGGACGTATGGAAGAGAGTACGTGGGACAGGGCGCGCTCCCAACGCGGCGAGTGGCGGATCTCCGCCCGATGAGGTTTGCCCCAGCGTAGTAATATGCGTAACATGTGGATGTACGTTCTTCGTTTTAGGGGAAAGGTAGTACGTGCGGATAGTAATAGTCGGCGCAGGGGAAGTCGGGTTCAACGTGGCCCAGATGCTTTCGGGCGAGGGACATGATGTGGTCGTCCTGGATTGGGACGCGGTCCGGGTTGAGCGGACATCCGGCATACTCGACGCCCTCGTGCTTCACGGCAACGGCGCGAGCCCGAAGATGCTCGAAGAGGCCGGCATAAGGAAATCCAGCCTGCTGGTTGCGACTACGGGAAGCGACGAGACGAACATCACCGCGTGTCTGGCGGCCAAGCATCACGGCGTCGAGCGAACCGTCGCCCGGATACACAACCCCGATTACTATCCGCAAGAGCCCTTCGCCAAGAACATACTCGGCATAGATTTCGTGATCCACACCGAAGAAGTGGCGGCGGAGGAGATCAAAGCCGCCCTCCTTACGCCCGGCGCCGTTAACGTGGAGAGCTTCGCCAACGGGAGCATAAAAGTGGCCGAGGTTATCGTATCCGAAGACTCTCCGGCGGCCGGAATATCCGTCAGGGAAGTAAAGCTACCCGAACGGAGCCTGATCCTCGGCGGCGTGCGTAACGGCGAGGTCTTGATGTCGCGGGGAGACACCATCCTCAAGCCTCGTGACCACATTTTCCTCATCAGTGAAGACCACCGGATCGCGGACGCGGTCGGGGCCGTGGTGACGGACGTGGAGCCGGTGAAGGAAGTCATGATCTTCGGCGGCGGTCGCATCGGGCTGCGGCTGGCTCAAGCCCTGGAAGACACGGACGTCTCGACGAAGATCATCGAGCGGATCGAATCACGGGTGGAATATTTATCCTCGCACCTGGAGAAAGGGACCGTCGTCCACGCGAGTGACATATCCCAGGACCTCTTGCTAAGAGAGGGGATAGAGCATACGGACGCTTTCATCTCCGTCACCGGCGACGACCGGACGAACCTGCTCGGCGCAATGTACGCTAGGCGGCTCGGGGCCCGCCGGACGGTAGCCGGGATCGGCCGGGGAGAGTTCGCCCCGCTCGCCGAAGCCCTCGGTGTGGACATTACGATATCCCCCCGGCTTCTGGCGGCCGGCGCGATCAGCCGCTTCGTCCGGCGTGGGGACGTGGTAGCCGTAACCCTGCTAGAGAGCGGGGCCCAGATGATAGAGCTGCGCGTCCCGGACAAGTGCCCGGTAGCCGGGCATCCGTTGTCCGAACTAGACTTTCCAAAAGAGGCGATAGTGGGGATGATGCTGCGCGACGGAGAGGCGATCATCCCGCACGGCAACGACGTCCTGGAGGCCGGCGACGACGTCGTGGTCTTTACGGTGAACGCAACCCTGGAACGAGTCGAGAGGCTCTTTTCGGCCTAGCGTCCCTCTACCGCAGCGACTCCCAGAAAGGTGACAGAGCCTCCCTGGACTCCTCGACGAACGTTGCCTCAGACACATGACCGCTCGCGGCATCCACGCCTTCGCCGCCGTTCTCGACGCCGACTATGGTCGCGGCGACGCTTTCGCCGAGCGCGTCCAGATCGTACCCGCCTTCCAGCACCAGAGCCGGTGGCGCAGCATTGATCTCCCGCGCCAGAGAGGTGATCCGGGCAGCGAAACGCCCGAACGACTCCGACCGGAGCCGCATCCCGCCTATGGGATCGGCGGCGTGGGCGTCGAAGCCAGCCGAAACGATCACGACCTCCGGCCGGAACTCCCTAAGAACCGGGGAGAACACGCCCTCGAAGACGGCCTCGTAGTCGGCCTCCGTGGAGCCACGAGGCATCGGCGCGTTGACCGTGAACCCCCTGCCATCGCCTCTCCCCACTTCCCTCACATTGCCGGTTCCGGGGTAGAAGGGACTCTGGTGGGCCGAGAGGTAGAGCACGTCTTCGTCGGCGTAGAAGATGTCCTGGGTGCCGTTGCCGTGGTGGACGTCCCAGTCGAGGATCGCCACCCGGCCCACGCCCCGCGAACGGGCGTACCCGGCGGCGACGGCGGCGTGGTTCAGGAGGCAGAAACCCATCGCGTAGTCCGGGCCGGCGTGATGGCCCGGCGGACGGGCAACGGCGAAAGCCGCCGTACCGGAGAGGGCGCTCTCCACCGCCCCGACGGCGGCGCCACTGGCGAGCAACGCAGCGTCCCACGAATGCTCGTTGAGCCCCGTATCCGCCGCGAAGTATCCCCCACCGGCTTCGGACGTCTCCCGCACCCGGTCGAGGTACGCCGGGGCGTGAACGTTTGTGAGAATTTCTTTAGGGACGGGCTCACAGGCGCAATGTTCGATCCGGACGCCGCTCATCTCCGCCAGCCGTACACCGGCGAGGGCCGCCGGATAGCGCTCTTCGGCCTCTATGCGGGCAACGTAGTTTACGTGACGCCCCGAAGCTTTGTCGCTGTAGACGCGCACCCTTACTCGATATCCTCGTCCACGGTAACGCCACCGTCAATAGAATTGTCGGGGAACACGCTCGCTCCGGCCTCGACCGTGGCCTTCTCCCCGACCACGACGTTGTCGCCGATGGCGCTGCCCTCCATCAAGCGGGCTTCGGACCGAATGTCGCACGAGCGGCCGACGAGCGCCCCGTCGAGGTCTGCGCCTTCCCCGATGGACGTACCTTCGGCCACCGTGCTCCTAACCACCGAGGCATTCGGGGAGATCTCGACCCCATCCGCGATCACCGAATGGGGACCGACCCGCGCGCCGGAACCCACCCGGACATTGTCGCCGAGAGCGACCGGAGCTTCGAGCTGATCCTCGTCAACCTCCACACCCTCTCCGAGAAACACGCCTTCGCGCACCTCTTCTCCCGGTGGCCGCACTCCCCTGACCTCGCCGTCCAGCACGGCTTTCTGGGCGTCCATGTACTGGCCGATGTTGCCGATGTCTTCCCAGTAGGGTTTCTCCGTCACGTAACCGTACACGGGCCTCTCTACGTCCAGGAGCTTCGGGAAGAGGTCGTCGGCGAAGTCGTACTCCTCGCCCGCCGGTATCTCCTCCAGCACACTCGGCTCCAGGACGTAGATGCCGGTGTTGGCCGTGTAGGAGAAGACCTCTTCCGGGTCCGGTTTTTCGAGGAAACGCTCCACCCGGCCCTCGTCGTCGACGACCACTATGCCAAACTCGGAAGGGTCTTCCACCTCCTGTAGAACCAGGGTAGCCTCGGACCCGCGATCCTCGTGAAAGGCGACCGCCTTCTGGAGGTTCGCGTCCGTGAGGGCGTCGCCACTGACGATTATGAACCTCTCGGAGAGATGTTCCTCGGCCAGTTTGACCGAGCCGGCCGTCCCCATCGGCTCGTCTTCCACGGAATACTCAATGCTTGTGTCCCAATCCGAGCCGTCGCGGAAGTAGTCCTGGATCGCTTCCGGCATAAACCCTACGGTGACCACTATATCCTCGAAACCGCTGCGCTTGAGGAGGTTGACGATGTGCTCCATGCAGGGCCTGTTGGCGATCGGGATCATCGGCTTGGGCTGGTTGCTGGTTAGAGGCCGGAGCCTCGTTCCCTTGCCTCCGGCCATGATAACGGCTTTCACTCTCTAGCCTCCTGGTTTTCTGACTGCCACCACGCAGCTTACTACCATAGAGGACTTTGTTCAGACCCGTTGACCTCACCGCTCGTTATAGTCCCCGCACCCCGTATAATGTCGGGCTGTGTTCGAGATCGCCTTCAACTCCTTCGTAACCCTCGTGGTGGTCGTGGACCCGCTGGGTCTCGCCCCGATCTTCGCCGCTCTCACGAGAGGCTACAGCAAGGAGCGCAAGAAGGAGGCGGCGATACGCGGCACAATCGTCGGCGCGATCATCCTCTTCCTGTTCGCGCTCGTCGGCGATAGTCTTCTTGGAGCACTGGGTATCGGCCTGCCGGCGTTCAGGATCGCCGGCGGAGCTTTGCTCTTCCTGATCTCACTCGACATGCTCTTCGCCCGCCCCTCCGGCATGCGGTCCCGCACCGTCCGCGAACAGGAGGAGGACTCTTACGAGGAAGACATCTCGATCTTCCCGCTCGCTATCCCGCTGCTCGCCGGACCCGGCGCCATCACCGGCGTCTTGCTGTACACCGGCGGACGAGACCCAGTGGAAGTCGCCACCGTACTCGGAGTCCTCGCGGTGATCCTGCTGCTCACCCTGCTCTCACTGCTACTCGCTCCCCGCGTCATGGACTTCTTCGGCGAATCCGGGACTAACGTACTCTCAAGAGTCTTGGGCGTCCTGCTCGCCGCCCTGGCCGTCCAATTTATTCTCGACGGCATAAAAGCGGGCCTGGGAACCTAGCCAGTCAGATCCGCAGATCCAAGCCGCACCCTTTTCGATTGGAACTTCCACCATCAAATTCCCGAAAGTTGGGAAGGAAATACTCTACCTCCCGGGAAAGCCCCTGATTACAGTTCAGGCAGACGGCACAAAATGGAAACGAAGGAGGTAATGATATGTCGTCAGCAAATTACGTACGGTGGGGTGCGCTGGCAGCGATGGTGGGTGGAATGTTGTGGGCGCTATTCCCGTTTGGGACTCCGATCGCGAGTATCGAAGATGCGGGTGCTCCAACCTACCCGGCTTCCGTGGCGTACTACTGGGTCATGGCGGTTCTACCGCTGCTGTTGTTGCTGGTTGGCGTGGCGATGCTCTATTTCTCCCAGAGAGGTGCCTACGGGCTGCTCGGGAAGGTGGGATTCCCCGTATCTATCCTGGCGCTCGGCGCCATGTTCGCCGGTAATGCTGTGGAAATCGCGTCGCTCACGTTCCGCGGTTCCGAGAGCGCCGTCGGGCACTCTGCCTTCCTTATAGGTTTCCTGGTCCTGCTGGTAGGCTCGGTGCTGGTCGGGCTTGCCATCTGGCGGACGAGGCGGGATGGTCCTTCGCGTTCGGGGAGTCTGCTGCTTATAGGGACCTTGCCACTGGGCCTTCTGCTGGCCGTCGTGCTCGGATCGCTCGCGCCCGAGTCCGACCTCGGCTTCTGGGCCGCTATTGCGGTTCCGTTCGGGGTCGCCTGGATGGTACTGGGCCGAGCCTTCAGGGCTTCCGGGACCGAGATGGCCGGACAACCCGCGCGTGTGTCATAAGTGCTGTGCAATGGAGGAGAGTTGGATCTCTGCTCTCCTCCATTGTGTTTCTGGTGTCTTGTAGAGTAAAGTTGGAATCGGGATGGCCGGTTCCGGCGGAGTACGGTGGTCAAGCGAGGAGGACGGGGTGAAATCCCGAAACCCGTCTGTAAAGCTGGCGGAATATGAGAGCTTCGGCCCGGCAGGTAACCGGGTCGTGTTTTGGCTAGGTTTTGCGTTGCTGGTAGTCTCGGTTTTGCTCTCCGGGACGGCCGTGTTGTTCGCCTTCCTCAACGCTCCGGAGCCGGTCCTGGACGTGGCGTGGGTGGCTATCGTTCTGGCTGTTCCATTTCCGGCGGTGGGGGTCTTGATCTTGTGGAAGCAGCCTGGAAACGCGATCGGCTGGATCTTCTGCGCCGTCGGTCTCTTGCAAGGTCTCAACATCTTCGCCGGCCAGTACGGCCGTTACGCGCTGCTCGCGAAACCCGGCTCGATGCCGGGAGGCGAGACGATGATCTGGCTGGAGAGTTGGACCTGGATACCCAGCCTGGCCCTGCTGACGACTTTCCTACTCCTGCTCTTCCCTGACGGGCGGTTTCCCTCGTCCCGCTGGCGCTGGCTGGCCTGGACGGCTGCCGGCGGCCTGGCGCTGACCGTAATCCCCGCCGCCGCCTTCGGATGGTCCGAGGGAGGCATGAAGCTCCTCTGCGCCCAGCAGGAGCTCGAGGCTGCAAGAGAGACCTTAAAGGCCCTCTGCACTCCGAAATTAGCGGTATCGGAAGAAGGTTTTCTCTTACAGATCGTCCCTGTCGGGCTCGCGGTTACCGGCGTGAGCGCTCTGGGCTCCGTGGCGTCTCTCGTAGTACGCTTCCGGCGTTCGAGAGGTGTAGAGCGGCAGCAGATCAAGTGGTTCGCGTTCGCCGGGGTCGTGGCGTTCGCCTGCATAGCCGCTATGTTTACACCTCTGGACGACTACCGGAGCATTCTGGGCCTCGGCATCCTCGCCATCCCCATTGCCGTCGGCGTAGCGATTCTACGCTACCGGCTCTACGACATAGATCTGATCATCAACCGCACGCTAGTCTACGCCACCCTGACCGCCGTTATCATCGCCATCTACGTCCTCATCGTCGGCTACCTGGGCGCCGTTCTCCAGACCGGGAGCGACCTGGCGATCTCCCTCGTCGCAACAGGCGTCGTCGCCGTACTTTTCCAGCCCTTGCGCGACAGGCTCCAGCGCTACGTGAACCGTCTGATGTACGGTGAGCGCGACGAGCCGTACAAGGTGATCTCTCGCCTCGGCGAACGCCTTGAGTCAGCCCTCGCCCCCGACGCCGTGCTTCCCGCGATCGTCGGCACCATCAGAGAGGCGCTGAAGCTACCCTACGCCGCCATCGCGCTTCCTCGTGACGACGGGTTCGAGATCTCCGCAGCCACCGGCGAGCCGGTTGACCACACCCTCCGCGTCCCGCTCACCTACCAGGGCGCGTCCGTGGGCGAGCTGTTGCTCGGACCTCGCGCTCCGGGCGAAGAGTTCTCAGCCGCCGACCGGCGACTGCTCGAAGACCTGGCGCACCACGCGGGCGTCGCCGTCCACGGCGTGCGCCTCACCGCCGACCTGCAACGATCCCGCGAGCGGCTGATCCTAGCGCGCGAGGAAGAGCGGCGGCGCCTCCGGCGGGACCTGCACGACGAGCTGGCCCCCACGCTCGCCGCGCTCGGTCTCAGCGCCGCGACGGTCGGGGAGTTGATTGAGAACGACCCTGAACAGGCAACCGCCGCCAACGAGAAGCTCCGGAAGGCGCTCCGGGACACGGTCGGCGACGTGCGCCGCCTGGCCTACGACCTCCGCCCTCCGGCCCTCGACGACCTCGGCCTGGTCGAGGCCGTAAAAGAACGCGCCGCCCGGTTCGGCGCGGAGCCCCGCGTGACGGTGGAAGCCGCCGGGCTCCCGGAGACACTGCCGGCGGCGGTCGAGGTCGCCGCTTACCGCATCGTGCAGGAGGCGCTTATGAACGTCGGCCGGCACGCCGATGCCAGTAGCTGCACCGTCCGGCTCGACTGTCCCGGAGGCCGGGCTCTGGAGATAGAGATCACAGACGACGGGATCGGGCTGCCGGACGCGCCGCAGCCGGGTGTCGGGTTGCGGTCCATGCGAGAGCGTGCCGCTGAGCTCGGCGGGAGTTGCGAGATCGGACGCGCCACCCCATCCGGCGCCAGGGTCTTCGCCCGGCTGCCGCTGGCAGATACTGAACGACGCGCGCAAGAAGGGACAGAATAAGATGACGGAGTCTCTACGGGTCCTGATCGCCGACGACCATCCCCTCTTCCGAGACGGGATGCAGGGGCTCCTCGCCACACAACAGGACATCGAGGTGGCGGGAGAGGCGACTACGGGAGAAGAGGCGATCAGGCTGGCCGCCGAGCTGGAGCCGGACGTGATCCTGATGGACATCAAGATGCCGGGGGTGGGCGGCATCGAGGCCACCCGCCGCATCCTGGCGGATAACCCCAACGCCCGCATCCTGATGGTCACTATGTTCGAGGACGACGCCTCCGTCTTCACCGCCATGCGGGCCGGCGCCCGCGGCTACGTCCTCAAGGACGCGGATAAGGACGACGTGCTCGGCGCCATACGCACCGTTGGCCGCGGCGGGGCGGTCTTCAGTCCCGGCGTCGCGGCCCGCCTGATGGACTTCTTTACCACCTCGCGCCCCGCCGTCCCGAGGGAAGCCTTCCCCACCCTCACCGACCGGGAGCGGGAGATGCTGCACCTGATGGCCCGCGGCGCCTCAAACGCGGAGATTTCTCAACTGCTCTCTCTGAGCGCCAAGACCGTAGCCAACTACGTCTCAAACATCCTCCACAAGCTGCAGGTAGCCGACCGAAAAGAGGCCGCCCAACGCGCCCGCGAGGCCGGGCTGGAGTAGCGGGAAACGCCCGTACCGGACCGAGCATTCCCGGGAAAATTTGCCCGGCAAAGCAGTGAAAGCCTCCCCTACCGTCCGGGACACTCCCCACCATATAGTCCCTACCACAGACGCAACGAAAGAAAGGAGTTTGCAAATGTCGTCGTTGAACTTGGTCCGGTGGGGAGGTCTGGCGGCCATGCTAGGGGGCGCGGTCTTCCTAACGGATACCGCCCTCACTCTTACTGTAGCGGACCCGACAGAAGATCTCTGGTTGGACATATTTTTCGTCGTCGGGATACTCCTCGTGGTGGTTGGACTGGTGGGGTTCCATGAACTACAGAGGGGAAGCTACGGACGTATCGGACAAGCCGGCTTCTACACGGTCATCGTAGCGTCCTTGATCCAGGCTGTCGGTCTGGTGGGCTTCTTGCTTGGAAGCATAGCCCTTGAGTGGCTGATCCTGGTAGGAGGGTTGGGATCGCTGGTCGGTTTCGTGCTCTATGGCGCGGCCACCCTGCGGGCAGGGGTGTTGCCGCGCTGGTGCGGGGTGGCGATCATAGTCGCCTTGCCCGCCTCGATCCCCCTGGGTGAGTACGCGAACCTGCTCTTCGGCCTCATCTGGCTGTCGCTGGGGTACACGTTGTGGTCGCAGCGTGAGGCAGTCGTCGGGCTGATGGCGGGACACCGCCACTCGTAGAGCTCGGGACGAGATAAGCAAACGAGAGAAAGGAAACCTCGATGTTGAAGATAACTGACGCGGAGAACTTCCGCCGAACGCTGGCCGGGCTGTGCTTGATCGCCGCGCCGGTCTCCGGACTAGCGGCGACGATAGTTGCTCCACCGGCCGCTCTCGACATTGGTGAGCGGCTCACGATCGTCGCCGAGTACTCAACTCGCTTTTTGGCATCGAACCTTCTGGCCGTGCTCATGCAGGTTCTGCTGGTACCCGCGCTGCTCGGACTGCTGCATCTGTTGAAGGGTCGCGGGGTGCTCCTCGGCCACATCGGCGGCGGACTCGCCCTCGCTGGGGTCTTTGGCTACATGGGTATTCTTGCCACGGAGTTTGTCCTGTTGGAGATGGCCGAAGGAGGTCGGCAAGAGATGATCGCGCTCGCCGGGCGGGTGTACGGGAGCGTTGGTTTCGGCATCTTTTTGCTGATGTTCTTGTTCGGCTTGCTCCTGGGACTCATCATCCTATCGGTGGCTCTGTGGAGGGCACGAATCATCCCGATCTGGGCGGCAGCCTGCATCGCTCTGGCGTCCGTGCTGGATTTCGTGTCCAGCACCAGCACCGTCGCAGTGATGCTCGCCTGGATGCTTCTCCTGATAGGTCTCGGATGGACAGGACTGAAGGTGCTTGGCATGTCGGATGGGGACTGGGCGCGGGGACGTTTGCCGGATACCGCAAAGGTGGGGGCGGCCGCTCAGCCGCGAATACAGTAATCAACCTGGCTAATGCCGGGCGAGACCGTTTACTCGACTCTCGCCCGGCTCGGAGATGCACAGGGCCTCTCCGGCTGCCATCATTAGTCGATAGCAAAGGTTTTGGTAAAGGAGCATCATTAGAATCGTGAAGCCGCGAAGCGTTCAACCGTTGTTTACGGAAGGCTCGAATATCGTACCTCCGGCTCCTCTACACGGGCTTCCGCTCATTACCGCGCGGGTGGCGTGGGTGTCGGTTGTTGGCCTGGCCCTCGCCGTCTTCGCCTTCGCGCTCCCCGCCGAGTTCGAGTACCTGCAGACCACCTGCGACGGGTGCGACGGTCCGCGTCTTACTATCGAAGGATTGCAGAATCTGGAGAATCTCGGCCTCTCCATCGGCTTCTACGCCAAGTACGTCCTCGCGTTGGAGGTTGGTTTCGCGGTGATGTCTTTCGCGGTTGCCGCCTTGATCTTCTGGCGCAGGTCGGATGACCGGATGGCGCTGCTCGGCGGGCTCGCCGTCGTGGTGTGGGGCATCACCTTCCCCAACACCACGCTGGCGCTGGCGGAGTCGTCTTCCGCGACGGAGCTGCCGATTGCGCTCTTGGGCTTTTTGGGCCTGATAGCATTTACCCTATTCTTCTACACGTTTCCTGACGGGTGGTTCGTGCCGCTCTGGACACGCTGGCTGACGCTGGCCCTGATCGCGCTTGCGGCGCCTTCTTACTTCTTCCCTGATTCGCCCGCCAGCGTCGGCGAGTGGCCCGCCGTGCTCCAGTTACCCTTCTACCTGATCTGGATGGGCAGCCTCGTGGCCGTACAGGTATACCACTACCGGAGCGTCTCCGATCCCGCGCAACGCCAGCAGACCAAGTGGGTCGTCTTCGGCTTCGCCGCCGCCGTCGTCGGGTTCCTAGCAGCGATCTCCGTCTATCCTTTCCTGTCGCAGCCCGGCCCGCTCGCCTACCTGGCAGGAAATACCGTCATATACCTCTCGATGCTCATGATACCGCTCTCAATAAGCGTCGCCATCCTACGCTATCGCCTCTTCGACATAGACCTCATCATCAACCGCACCCTGGTCTACGGCGCCCTGACCGCCTGCGTCGTCGGGCTCTACATCCTCGTCGTCGGCTATCTCGGCACTGTGTTTCGGGTAGAGGGCAATCTGCTCTTCTCGTTGATCGCCACCGGCGTCGTCGCGGTGTTATTCGCTCCATTGCGGGAGAGGCTACAGAGAACAGTCAACCGACTGATGTACGGTGAGCGCGACGATCCATACGCCGTGGTCTCCCGCCTCGGCGAGCGCCTGGAAGCGACGCTCGCGCCCGAGGCCGTGCTGCCAACGATAGTCGAAACCGTAAAGGAGGCGCTCCGATTACCCTACGCCGCCATCGCACTCGAAAGGGAGGGCGACTCCGAAGTTGTCGCTACCGCCGGTGAGCCGGTGGAGAAACCGATACGCTTGCCGCTGGCGTACCAGAACGAGCTGATCGGAGAGTTGCTGCTCGCCCCGCGTGTCGGCGAGGAAGCCTTCTCGGATGCAGACCGACGGCTGCTGGAATACCTGGCCCGCCAAGCCGGTGTCGCCGCCCACGCCGTGCGGCTTACCGTGGATCTCCAACTTTCGCGGGAGCGGCTGGTTACGGCCCGCGAGGAGGAACGCCGACGCCTACGCCGGGACCTGCACGACGGGCTGGGGGCGCAACTCGCCGGGCTGAACGTGCAGGCGGGGGTTCTCCGGCGCTTGATCCCTCAAGACCCCGAAGCCGCCGACGAGTTAGTGATGGAACTGCGCGACGAACTGCGCGCCGCCATCGGCGACATCCGGCGTCTGGTCTACGACCTGCGGCCCCCGGCCCTGGACGACCTGGGGCTGGCCGGTGCGCTGGACCGGCTCGCCGAGCGATACGGCGCGGAAGGCGAAGGGTTGCGGGTGCTGGTGAAAACGCCGGAAGAACTGCCACCACTGCCGGCCGCCGTGGAGGTAGCCGTCTACCGTATCGCGCAGGAGGCCCTTACAAACGTGGTCCGCCACGCCCGAGCCGGAGAGTGTATGGTGAGGCTCGATACACCGGAAAGATGGTTGAGGATGGAGATCACGGACGACGGCGCCGGCATCGCGGAAGAACACGAGGCCGGCGTCGGCCTGCTCTCCATGCGCGAGCGGGCGGCGGAGCTGGGCGGCAACTGCGTCGTCGAGTCTCCCTTAGCGGGCGGCACCCGCTTGCTAGTCCGTCTGCCGCTGGTAGTGGAGTGATCTCGTGGATACCCTGCGAATACTCATAGCCGAGGACCATCCGCTCTTTCGGAAGGGCATGGTCTCCCTGCTCTCTTCGGTGGCCGGATTCGAGGTAGCCGGCGAAGCAACCACGGGCGAAGAAACCATCGCGCTCGCGGAGGAGTTGCAGCCGGACGTGGTCCTCATGGACCTGCAGATGCCGGAAGGAAACGGCATAGAGGCCACGCGGAAGATCGTGGCGGAGAGCCCGAGCGTCCGCGTCTTGGTCGTCACGCTCTTCGAGGACGAGGACTCAGTCTTCATGGCCCTCCGCGCCGGCGCCCGAGGCTACGTACTCAAGGACGCCGACGAAGAAGAGATGGTGCATGCCATAAATGCCGTCGGCCGCGGGGAAGCAATATTTAGTCCGCACGTTGCCGAAAAAGTGCTCGCCTACTTCGCCGCCCCGCAAACCAGAGCCGCCCCGCCGCAAGCCTTCCCGGCCCTCACCTACCGAGAGCGCGAGGTACTGGAGCTCATCGCCCAGGGACACCCAAACCCCTCCATCGCCAGAGAACTCTCCCTCAGCACCAAGACCGTGGGCAACTACGTCTCCAACATCTTCACCAAGCTCCAGGTAGCCGACCGCGCCCAGGCTATCATCCGCGCCCGCGAGGCGGGAATGGGCGTAAAGGAAAGCTGAGCAGTCGTCTGCACCACCCACTCTAACCAACCGGATATATACTTGCTCTATGGTCAAGGGTCCAATAATAATCGTAGGCGGGGTTACGGCGTCGCCGAGAGACTACCGGGAGTTCGCGGATATTCTACGCGGAGTCTCCAACTCCGAAGTGCATGTCGTGCCACTAACACCGCTGGACTGGGTCGTAGGATACTTCCGGGGCTTTGGCCAGCTAGTCTTCGAGATCGCGAGCACCGTGGACCGAGCCTTGTTGGGGAGCGAGTCGGATAAGGCGGTCCTGATCGGCCACTCCGCCGGCGGCATCGCATGCCGAGTCTACATCGGCGGGGATCCGCCCTACGGCGGACGGCGCTACTCGGGACACCGCCGCGTCTCGCACCTCATAACCCTCGGCAGCCCCCATGTGGTCCGGGAGAGCAAGACCCTGGCCCCGATAAACCGGGTCAACGATCTCTTCCCGGATGCGCTGCACGGTAAGTCGGGGCTCGCGTATCGCTCCGTAGCGGGTAATGCGGTGGACGGCAGCGATTCCCGCAAGGCCAAAAAGCGCTACGAGCGTATGGTCGGGGACGGCCGGGTCGCCGGGGACGGAGTGGCTCCGGTCGAGGCGGCCCTGCTACCCGGCTCGGAGCACGTAGTCCTGGACGGCGTCTACCACAACCGGCGTGTCGGCCACTGGTACGGCGCGGACCGGGAGACCGTTCTGCGGTGGTGGCCGGAGGAGTTGAGCGTGGAAGACGTCCTTGTGGAGGAGCGCCGTGCGTAGTAGCCTCGAATCGTCCTTATTAACCCATACTTGCGGGGGAGACTTAGATGCCGGCTGACGGGCCGACCGACGAGAAGAATCCGGGCAACGCTCCGCCCGCAGGCGAGGCCGGGGGCAGAGCCAAGGCCGACGCTCTTAGAGCCGCCATGCGGTTCTTCCCGACCGGTGTCACGGTAGTAACCTCCGGGAGCGAGGAGAAAGCCGAAGGCATGACGGCGAACGCGGTGATCTCGGTATCGCTGGATCCGCCGCTCTTTCTGGTGAGCGTCCACCGGGACGCCCGCCTGAACCCTCGCATAAAAGAGGAAGGCTACTTCGCCGTGAGCGTCCTGGCCGACGACCAGGAAGGACTGAGCAGGCTCTTCGCATCCCCCGAACGTTCCAGCGGAGTGCAGGCGGTCCATTCTCTGGGCGGCGGTTACGGGAAGACCGGCGCGCCGCTCGCCGCAGGTTCGCTCGCCACGATAGAGTGCGAGCTTGAGAGCGTCTATCCCGGTGGAGACCACGAGTTGTTTGTAGGCCGGGTGGTGGATGCTCGCCTGGGAGACACCCGCAAGGGGCCGCTGGTATACCACGAGGGCACCTACCCAACGCTCAAGAGCGCCGAGCGGCCCGGCGAGTCGGGGGCTTTCATGGATTCCACCCGCGGCTTCGACGCGCGATTGAGCGGCCTCAAGAATCGCAGGCGACGCTAGGAATGTTTAACCGGCGGCTCCTCTCCATCGTACGGCCTCAGCCATCGGCCACAAGAGGATTAGTCTACTTCGAAGGCACGGAGGAGAACGGCAGGATCCGGCGCGGCAAAGCCCGTTCTCCCGATACCGGCGAGACCTATTTCGTAAAGAAAGGCTACCTTGACCTGATGAAGGGCGGCCTCGGGGCGGACAACATCGCCAACCTCACGAACTTCCTCCCCGGCGCCGGTCGCGGCTACGAGCCCCTCTGGCGCAGACGCTCCCTGACCCTGCTCACCGGCGAACGTTTCCCGAACGAGAAGGAGATACGACTGATCTCCCTATTCGTCGAGTTGGAGCAGGACGGACGCTATCTGGACCTCGGCTGCTCCTCCGGACTTTACACCCGAAACATAGCCCGAAGACTCGGCGACGGCGGCGACATCGTGGGGATAGACATCTCTCCCTCCATGCTCAAGGAAGCCGCCCGCCGGGCACGCAGGATCGGAGCCCGCCCTTCCTTCGCCCGCGCCGACGCCGAGAACCTACCCTTCGCTGATGGCGCGTTCTCCGGGGCCGTCTGTGGCGGTTCGCTAAACGAGTTCGGAGACCCGGCCCGCGTCCTGCGCGAGACCGCCCGCGTCCTGAAACCCGGCGGCCGCATAGCCATCATGGGAATCCTGAAGGCCCAGACCTCCTGGGGCCGCGGTCTCCAGAGCTTTTTATCTACCGGCGGCGTCCGGTTCTTCGAGCAAGAAGAGCTTCACCGCCTGCTGGATGAGGCCGGATTCATCCCCGAAGATCCCCGTACCCACGGACCGGTCTTCCTCACAGGCGCCGCGAAGCGCGGATAACCGCAGAGAAGAGGATGGCGTATCATCGGGCGTGATCTCCGGCTCACGAGGGATCTCTATTCCGCTTCTACGAGCTACAGGATAGAGCGTTCTATTCGGATCTCCCTAAAAAGGCACCCCGCAGCGTAACACGACGTTCGAGAAAGGCGTAGCCTCGCCTGTCCGGATCACCAGTTTGGCGGAGTGCGTTACGCGCTTGAGCTCTTCGTGGGGCACGAGTTCTAGGTCCGGGAAACTGGAGACTAGGAGTTCGTGCGTCCGGGGATTCCGATGCCTGACCTCGTCCGCGGCGGTCGCTCCTTCGACGACCAGTTCTTCGAGCAGGCCGGAGAGCACGACCTCGAACGACGGGGTACCGAACCGGAACGCCAGGTCCACGACCTCCGGTCCTGTCGGGATGGGCAAACCCGCGTCACATACCACGAGCCGGTCGGTGTGGCCGAGACGGGCCAGAGAGTAAGCGAGCCGCGGGTTGATGATGCCACTCTTCTTCACATGGCCTCCACAACATCGGGGGTCGGCAGGGCGCCCTGCGCCCCCTGCTTCGTGACCGCCGCCGCCCCGGCCCGCACCGCATACGAAACGGCATCTTTCAACGAGGATCCATCGGCAAACTTTACGGCCAGCGCCCCGACGAAGGCGTCGCCCGCGCCTGTCGTGTCCACTACCTCTACCTCGGGAGAAGACACATGCTCTATCGTATCGCTCTCGGCGTAGACTGCCCCATTTGCCCCCAGAGTGATCACGGCCGAGCGGGGGCCGAGATCCAGAAGGCCCGGGGCGGCGTGGAGTGCCCCATCGACGCCGTCGACCTTCTCGCCGAGCAGGAAAGCCGCCTCGTGCTCGTTGACCACCAGCGGATCGAGCTTTTCCAGCGTCTCTCCAGGCAGCTCCATCGGTGGGGCAAGGTTGATCAGGGCGCGGGTCTCCCATTCCTCGGCAACCTCCACCGCCCGGCTCACGGTCTCCGGTGAGACCTCCATCTGGGCTACGAGAACCTTCGCGCCTCCGATGGCATCCGAAGCGGCGTCTACGTCTTGCGGGCGCACGCGGCGGTTTGCGCCGGGCGCCACCGTTATCGCGTTCTCGCCGTCGGGGGTGAGCGTGATAAACGCCGCCCCGGTTGACTCGTCCTCTATGGATTCGATAAGGCTCGTGTCTATGCCCTTTTCTTCCAGGGCCTCTACCAGCGGCCCTCCGAGATCGTCGCCGCCCACACGGCCCAACATGGCTACGGATGCGCCGAGCAGGGCTGCTGCTGCGGCCTGGTTTGCGCCTTTGCCGCCGTTATGGAGTGAAAGCTCGGCGCCCGTTACGGTCTCGCCCGGCTGGGGACGATGCTCGACCTTCAGGAGGAAGTCCTGGTTGATGGAGCCCACGACCAGAACGTCAGCCACCCGTGCCGCCTCCGCTCATGAACTGCGAGACGTTATCCTGGGTTACCAGCTTCACCTCCACGGGGATGTTCTCCTCTATGGACTCACCATTGACGACCTTTATGGCGTTATCCACGCCGAGTTGCCCGATGCGATCCGGCTGCTGGGCGACGGTGGCGTTCATCTTGCCGTCCTGGATAGCCTGCAGGGCGTCGTCCACGGCGTCGAAGCCGACGATCTTGACCTCGCTACCGGCGCGTTCCCCGAGAGCCTGAACGGCGCCGAGGGCCATCTCATCATTCTGGGCGAAGATGCCTTTGACGTTGGGGTTGGCTTGCAAGAGATTCTGGGTAACGTTCAGCCCCTGGTTACGGTCGAATCCCGCCGGCTGGCTGGCGACGAGTTCGACATCACTCTGGCCGTCTATCGCCTGCTGAAAACCCTTGCCCCTGTCGCGGGCCGCACTGGTGCCAGGAATGCCTTCGAGTTGGGCCACGTTGCCGCTGCCGACCAGCTCGATCAGCTCCTCACCCGCCATCTTACCGCCCTGAACGTTGTCAGAGGAGATCAGGGTGACTATCTCGCCGCCAGAAGCTCCGCGATCGAGGGCGAGAACAGGGATGTTCGCCTGGTTGGCAGCCTGTATCGCCGGCCCAACGGCCTCGGAATCCACCGGGTTCACCAGGATGGCGTCGAACTGCTGGGTGACGAAGTTCTGGATGTCGTTCTGCTGCTTGGAGGCGTCGTTCTGCGCGTCGGAGACTTGCAGCGTCGCCCCGGCGTCGTCTGCTGCCTGCTGGGCGCCGTCCCTCAAAGTAACGAAGAACGGGTTGCTGAGGGTAGAGACCGAGAGCGCCAGCTTGGGACCGCTATCCGTTCCTCCGCCCTGGCCTCCTCCGCCACCGCAGCCCGCCGCCAGGGCGATCGTCATGGCGAGCAGCCCCGCCAGCAGAGATATCTTCTTCATGGTCAAATGTGCTCCTTTCATATCTTTTCTTTCATAGCTTTCCTTCTATCCTTTCCTGCGCCGCCGCAGTGTATCGGTCATTACCGCGAGCGCTATGACGGCGCCTATAACTACTTGCTGCCAGAATGCCGAGACGTTCAACAGGTTGAGCCCGTTCCGCAGAACGCCCAGGATGAGCGCCCCGATCAGGGTCCCGGTCCCACTCCCTACCCCGCCCGCGAGGCTGGCGCCCCCGATTACAACCGCCGCGATGGCGTCCAGCTCGAAGGTAAATCCAGCCTGCGGCTGGGACGAAGCCAGCCGGGCTGTAAGCAGGATACCCGCCACGGCGGAGAAAAGACCCGAGATCGTGTAGATAAACAGCTTCTGATTGAAGACGTTTATCCCCGAGAGCCGCGATGCCTCCTCGTTGCCGCCGATGGCGTACATACACCGCCCCGGATAGGTACTCCGCAAGACCCCTATGGTGATGGCCCACATCACGAGCATCAGGATCACCGGCAGCGGAATGAAACCGAAGAGATCTCCGCCTCCGAGCGTCTGTATCGGTTCGGGGATCGGGTTGAGCGGCTGCCCGTTGGAGATCACAAGCGCCAGACCTCGCGCCGCGCTGAGCATCGCCAGCGTCGCTATAAACGGCGGCAGGTTCCCGAGCGTTATGAGTAAGCCGTTCGTCAGCCCGGCCGCCGCTCCCGCCCCGAGCCCCAGAACCAGCGCGACCGCGAGCGGCTGTCCGGCGACGGCGGTCGCCCACCCGAAGACGATCCCCGCGAGTCCCAGCACGCTCCCCACGGATAGGTCTATGCCGCCTGAGACGATCACGAACGTCTGACCGAAGGCCAGGATGGCGATTACCGCGATCTGGGTGCCAACGTTGAAGAGGTTGTTGAAAGTGAAGAAAAACGGGGAGAGGAAAGACATCACCACGCAGAGGATGATGAGCCCTCCCAATGGTCCGCTGCGTGAGAGTAGTTCTTTTGGATTGACACTTTGCAACATGCTACTCAACGGCGTCCTCCTTCTGCCGGGTTGCAAGCTCCATGACGTTCTCCTGCGTCGCCTCTCCCTCGGAGAGCTCGCCCGTGATGCGTCCCTGGCACATAACCAGCACGCGGTCGCTCATGCCGAGTACCTCGGGCAGCTCGCTGGAGATCATCAAGATGCCGGCCCCGTTCTCGGTCAACTCGTTCACCAACTCGTAAATCTCGACCTTCGCCCCAACGTCTATGCCGCGGGTAGGTTCGTCCATGATGAGGATCTTCGAGTCGTTCAAGAGCCACTTCCCGATGACCACCTTCTGCTGGTTGCCGCCGGAGAGATAGCGGATCTCCTGATCCGGCCCCGGCGTGCGGATGTTGAGGTCTTCGATCATCTTCTCCGCCTGCCGCCGCTGCTCCCGGCGATTGACGATCCCAACCCTGGAGTTATCTGCTAGCGCGGCTAACCCCAGGTTCTCCGACACCGAGAGCGGTGGCACGATGCCTTCGCCCTGGCGATCCTCCGTGATAAAGCCGATCCCCCGGTTTTTGGCTTCCCTGGGCTGGCCCGGCCTCAACGACTCGCCCCCTACCCACACCTCGCCCGAATCCGCCGGCTCGGCGCCGAAGATCGCCTCCGCCAACTCCGTCCTCCCGGCCCCCACGATACCGGCGATCCCGACCACCTCGCCGGCCCGCAACTCGAACGAGATGTCGTCCAGCACCCCCTCTTTGGAGAGGTTCTTTACCTCCAACAGCACGTCGCCTATCTCCGGCTTGCGGCGCGGGAATTGGTCCTCGATGTCGCGTCCGACCATCAGCCGCACGAACTCCGAGCGGTCTGTGCTCGCCGGAACCCGGTCCACGTACTCCCCGTCGCGCAAGACCGTTACCCGGTCTCCGATCTCGGTCACCTCCTCCAGGTGGTGCGAGATGAAGATAACGCCGACCTCGTCGTCTATGAGCCCGTGGATAATCTCGAACAACCGCTCGACCTCCTGTCCCGAGAGCGAAGCAGTAGGCTCGTCCATGATGAGGATGCGGGCGTCCAGACTCAGCGCCTTGGCGATCTCGACCATCTGCCTCTGGGCTACCCCGAGGCTCTCTACCCACGCATCGGCGTCCACCCGAACTCTTATTCTCTCCAGCAGCTCTTGCGCGTCGTTGCGCATCTTGCGCCGGTTCACGATCCCGAAGCTCCTGGGTTGGCGGCCGAGGTAGATGTTCTCGGCGACGGTGAGTTGCGGTACGAGGTTGAACTCCTGGTAAATCGTGGAGATGCCGAGCCTCTGGGCGTCCATCGAGGACGATATGTCCACTTTCTTACCGTCCACCAGGATCTCCCCTTCGTCCGGCTGGTAGGCGCCGGAGAGCATCTTGATGAGCGTGCTCTTGCCCGCCCCGTTCTCCCCCAACAGCACGTGTACCTCGCCCTTCTCGAGCTCGAAATCCACGTGATCCAACGCGGTAACCCCCGGAAACCGCTTGGTAATGCCCCGCATCTCTAGCAAAGGGCTCACGCTCTGTCTCCGATCTCTCCGCACGAACCCCGCACTACCAGCTCCGCCTCCAGGATCACGGACTCCACCTGCCCTCCTTCGACTATCTCCGGCAGTATCCTCGCAGCCGCAGCCCCTAGCTCCGCGACAGGCTGCGCGATGGCTGTCATGGGAGGATCGACCAGCTCGAACCAGCTAACGTCGTCGAAGCTCGCAAAGGAGATGTCCTCCGGCGCCTTTATCCCGGACCGCTTTAGCGCCTGCAAGGCTCCCAGCGCCATCAGGTTGTTGGCGGCGAACACGGCGGTTGGCGGATCGGCGAGATCCAAAAGTTCCCGCATCGCTTCGAATCCACTCTCCCGGCGGAAGTCCCCGACTTTTACCCGTTCTTCGCTTACCGGCGCATCCCGCTTCCCGGCGCCGTTCAGAAAAGCGTCGAGCCTCTCCCGGCCCGGCACGGTTTCCGAGGGGCCGGAGATAATAGCAAGTTTCTCGTGCCCGAACCCCACCAGATACTCCACCAACTCGTCCACCGCCCGCCGCCCGTCGGCCCGGACCACGGGAGCCTCGATACCTCTCACGTAGCGATCCAGGAACACCACCGGAACCCCGTCCCGCACTATTTCTTCAAGTTGGGGCGAGGTCGCCCGCGCCGGGCTGACGATCAGGCCATCCACCCTCTTCTCCAGCAATACGTTGAGATATTCGGCTTCTTTCTCGGGGTCCTCGTCGGTGTTGCCGAATATCAGGCTGTAGCCACGGTCGCGGGCCGCATCCTCGACCGCGCGGGCTATCTCCGTGAAAAACGGATTCCTGACATTCGGGATCACCAGCCCCAAAGTCCGAGTGTTACGCGCCCTCAGAGACCTCGCAACCGCGTTTGGCCGATAACTTAGACTCTCCGCCGCCGCCTCGACCTGCTCGCGAACCCCCGGACTCACCCGGCCCACCCCGGTTAGCGTCCGCGATACCGTAGCCACGGATACCCCTGCCTCCCTCGCCACATCTTTTATCGTAGCCAAAGCTCCGGTAACTCCTTCCCGATCCGCATTGTAAACGTTTACGTAAACGTTTACAACAGGTTTTGCGGTCAAGATCTCCGAGGCTGGTCTTCTTCCGGGCCTGGATGCTCTTCCGGCACTCAGACCTCTCTTCGTCTGCGGAGCCAACCGGGTATGAGTGAGAGGATCACGAAGAAGATCGCGGCGACGCCGAGATAGATGAAGGTGCGGGTGAGATCCCCGCTGGTAACGGAGCCACCGGCGAAGGTGTAGGCGGCCGTGCCGGGAACTATGCAGATCGCGGATACAAGGACGTAAGTGCCGAGCCGTATCCTCGTGAGCCCGTAAGCGTAGTTCTGGAGGTTGAACGGGAAGAGTGGGACGAGGCGCGTTATCAGGAGTATCCGCCAGCCTTGCCGTCCGACCTCGGCGTCGAGACGCTTCATCCGCTCGTTCTCTTCGACCCAGGAGGCAACCAGGCCTCGGGCGACGTAGCGGGCCACCAGAAACGCTAGTGTAAGCCCTATCGTCGCCCCGGCTAAGACGTAGACCGTGCCAACAACCGGGCCGAAGGCCAGACCGGCGAGCAGCGTCAGCGGCGTACCGGGCAGGAAGGCGACCGTCGCCGCTGCATAACCGGCGATGAAGACCAGCGGGGCCGCGGGGCCGAAGCTCTCGACGTAATCGCGGAGACGGGCGAGGTTGTCCAGGCTCAGGTAGGCCGTGAGGCCGGTTACCCGCACCACGACGATGACGGCGACGAGGGCCAGTACGAAAATCGCCGGACGAATGAGGCGCGTCCAGGTCACCCGAACATCTTGGGGACCGCGCGATCCACGGTTATGTCCACCACGTAAGGGCCTCCGGAGGCGAGGGCGCGTTCGAGGGCCGGACGTAGGTCTCCCGGTTCGCCGACCCGCTCCCCTTCACACCCGTAGCCCTGGGCTATCTGTACGATGTCTATGTCCGGGAGGTCCAGGCCGGGTACGTCTTCGATGCCGATGGCGTCCCGGAAGCCTTTTAGAATGGAGTAGCCGCTGTTGTTTATGACAATTATCGGCACGGCTACCTTGTATTGGGCGGCGGTGTAGAGGGCCTGGATCGAGTACATGGTGGAGCCGTCCCCGATCACACAGACCACAGCCCGTTCCGGGAGCGCCAGCTTGAGCCCGACCGAGGCCGGTAGGCAGAATCCGAGCCCTCCAGCAGCCGAAGTATGATGCCCGTCCGGCTCGTCTACCCGGATGTGCTCGTAGAGCGTTCCTTTACTGGACGTGGACTCGTCCGCGATCACCGCCGCTTCCGGCAAGACTTCCGAGATAGCGTGCATCGCATACGCCACGGACATCGGCTCTGACGCTTCCGGCTCTGGGGCCGGCCCCCGCTCCGGCGGCGCGGAACGGTCCGACTCCGGCAGAAGCTCTGCGAGGCCGCGTATACCAAGCGTCACATCCCCGACGGCGCTCTCTCCGACGGCGGCGCGAGCAGCCTCTTCGGGGTCTTCGGTGATCTGGAAAACCCTGGTGCCTTCTTCGACGACTGGGCCGGGAAGGTACGGATAGTAGGTAAAGACCGGAGCGCCCAGAACTAGAACAACGTCGTGAGGCGCAAGTTTCCCGGCCATCGCCTTCTGGGCGGCCGGCAGGTGGCCCTGAAAGAGCCGGTGGTTCTGGGGAAAGCCGGAGAGGGCGCAGATCGGCTCCTGCCACACTGCGGCGTTTAGCTTCTCGGCGAGCGCCACCACGTCGTCGAAGTCGCCGGCCCGGGCCACGCCGGGACCGACCACGAGCGCCGGGCTCCGCGCGCCCGACAGTCCTTCGGCTATCTTTTCCAGGGCTTCCGGAGCCGGGGCAGAGCGATAGGAGACACCTCGTACGGCGGGCGGCTCCACCTCCGCGTCCCAATCGTCCATCGGGATCGAGAGGAATACCGGACCCCTCGGGTGCTGCATCGCGGTGTGATAGGCCCGCTGCAGCTCAAAGGGTACGTCTTCGGCGCTCGGCGGCTCGTAGCTGCGCTTTACGTAGGGTTTAGCAAGCTCGACCAGCTTGCCGGAGAGGAGCGGCTCCAGGGCGACGTGCCGTCGGTCCTGCTGGCCGGCGGTGACGACCAGCGGAGTCTTGTTCTGGTAGCACGTGACCATGGCGCCCATGGCGTTGCCCAGTCCCGGCGCGGTGTGGAGATTGACCAGCGCCGCGTTGCCCGTCCCCTGGGCATACCCCTCGGCCATCCCGAGCACCGACGCCTCCTGGAGTCCCAGCACGTAACGAAAGTCCTCCGGAAAGTCCTTCAGAAGCGGCAGCTCCGTCGAACCGGGGTTGCCGAAGACCGTGGTCATTCCGAAGTGCCGTAGAAGGTCGAGAACCGCTTCGCGGACGTTAGTCATAAGCTCCACTCCCTCGTGTAGATTTCCCGATTGAATGGTAACAGAGCTACGTCCGCGACTCTTCGGCCCGCGCCACGACGGCGGCGACGAACTCCGCCTTGGCGGCGGTGTACGCTTCCCGGTTGTCTCGATACCGTTCGGCGAGCTTGTGTTTGAGCCGGGCGTACTCGCGGGCCGTCGCGGGATGATTCCGTAGATAGTCTCTAAACAGCAACCGCTCTCTCCAGTACCAGGCCCCGGCTTCGACGAGATGCAGGTTATGCGTGCGCGCAGTTTGCCCCTCATCGACGAACATGACGAACAGCCGGTGGTGCGGCATCGCACCTTCTTCCCAGTACGAATATCCGAGTCCGGCGAGAGGCTCCACGCAGCGGTCTGCGTCTAACATGGACCTCAAGCCTACCATGATGTCTATTACCGGCTTCGCGTCCAGACCCGGAACCGCCGTACTACCGACATGTTCGACCTCGATCACCCACGGGACGACAACCTTCTCGATCCGCCTTCGCTCCTCTTCGAAGAGCACGGGCCAACGCGGGTCGTAAGAAGCTATATAGACTGGCTCCGGGGTCATGCGATAATTCTAGCTCCTGCGACGGCGGGGACGCCGCATCAGCCGAAGGACGTCTGGTGGATCAGGGAGTTGTCGAAGTAAACGGACGGGCTCTTCTTGCGGGTTTCGGGTGGCGTGCGGCGCGGAGCCGTTCGCCGGTACAATAGTCATCAGGTTGGAAAGAGTGCGACAGAGGGGAGCGCGGGCATGAAGGCGATCAGGGTGAACGAACACGGCGGACCGGAGATCCTCTCCTACGAAGACGTGGAGATCCCGGAGCCGGGTCCGGGCGAGGCGCGGGTGAGGCTGGCGGCATCCGGGGTCAACTATATAGATACTTACCAGCGTTCCGGCCTCTATCCACGGGAGACACCTTTTACACTTGGACTCGAAGGCGCGGGCGAGGTCGAAGCCGTCGGGGATGGCGTAGAGAGCGTCTCGCCGGGAGATTACGTGGCGTTCGCCGGGGTTCCGGGGGCTTACGCGGAGCAGGTGGTCGCGCCGGTGGACAATCTCGTGCCGTTCAACGTGACGATGGTCGAAGCCCGGCTGGCGGCGGCTATTATGCTCCAGGGCATGACGGCCCACTACCTCTCTCACAGCACTTTTCCGCTCGAAGAAGGCCACACGGCCCTGGTTCACGCGGCGGCCGGAGGCGTGGGGCTTTTGCTGTGCCAGATGGCGAAGATGCGGGGCGCCAACGTCATTGGAACCGCCGGGACCGAGGAGAAAGCCCGGCTCGCGAAAGAAGCCGGGGCTGACGAGGTCATCCTCTACACCGAGCAGGACTTCGTCGAGGAGACCCGGCGCATCACCGACGGCGCGGGCGTGGACGTAGTCTATGACTCGGTCGGCAAGGATACCTTCGACAAAAGTTTGGACTGCCTGCGGCCCCGTGGATATCTGGTGCTCTTCGGGGGATCCAGCGGACCCGTGCCGCCGGTGGACCTCCAGATCCTCAACCAGAAAGGCGGCCTCTACGTTACCCGCCCAGCCCTCGCCCAGTACACCGCCACCCGCGAGGAGTTGATGTGGCGGGCCGATAGTCTCTTCTCCTGGATCGGCCAGGACAACCTGAGCGTCCGGATCGGCGGGACCTACGAGCTATCCGACGCCCAACAGGCCCACGAAGACCTCGAAGGCCGCAAGACGACCGGCAAGCTCATCCTAATACCGTGAGAGTAAGGAGCACCCGATGAAGCTCGACGTAGGGCTCGGCACCGAAGGCAAGTACCTGCAGAGGATCTCCGAGACAGCCGGGGCCGCCGAGGATCTGGGCTTCGACGGACTGTGGACCAGCGAGACAAAACACGACTCGTTCCTCCCGCTCGCCATAGCCGCAAACGAGACGGAGAACGTGGACCTCGGCACCTCCGTCGCCATCGCGTTCTCCCGCTCTCCGATGGAGGTCGCCCAGACCGCCTGGGATCTTCAGGATCTCTCTGGCGGACGCTTTATCCTCGGTCTCGGCACCCAGGTAAAAGCCCACATCACACGCCGCTTCTCGATGCCCTGGGACAAGCCTGTTTCCCGCCTTCGGGAGTACGTGATGGCACTGCGGGCAATCTGGGACTCCTTCCAGAACGAGAGTTCCTTGAAGTTCGAGGGCGAATTTTACCGGCACACGCTCATGACGCCGTTCTTCAATCCTGGGCCAATAGACAATCCGGAGATCCCGATCTACATAGCCGGCGTCAACACCAACCTCGCCAAGATGACCGGAGAGCTGTGCGACGGCTTCCACGTCCACCCCTTCCACAGTCCCGAATACGTGAAGCAGGTCATTCAACCCGCCATCAACGAGGGCGCCGATCAATCCGGGCGCAACGCCGATGATGTCGAACTTGCGACCAGCGCCTTCGTCATAACCGGCGAAAACGAGGAGGAGACCGAGAAGCAGCGCGAGGCGATCCGGCAACAACTCTCCTTCTACGCCTCCACCCCGACCTACCGGACCGTCATGGAAGTCCACGGTTGGGAGGGCGCGGCTGACGAGCTATCGGTACTCGCCCGCGAGAAGAAGTGGCGCGAGATGCCCGGCCTCATCACGGACGAGATGCTCGCCGCCTTCGCCGTCGAAGCCGCTCCCGAAGAAGTCGGCCCGGCCCTGAAAGAACGCTACGAAGGTCTCATAGACCGCGTCGCCCTCTACGTCCCTTTCGTACCCGGCGAGAAAGACGACTTCTGGCGCACAGTCGTCGACTCAGTACGTTGTATCAGAGAACGCTAGTAGCGTGCGGAGAGCTAGAATACAGGGTGCAACCAGCAGAAAGGTATACTAGGTGAACGGCGAACTTATAGTCTCGGATCCGGAAGTCATGATGGGCAAACCCGTGGTGTCCGGTACTCGGATCACGGTGGAGCTCATACTGGAAAAACTGGCGGCGGGCGAAAGCCCAGAGCAAATCATCGCGGAGCATCCACGTTTGACAGAAGAAGATGTGAGAGCAGCACTGGACTTTGCCGGTAGAGCCTTGAAATCGGATGTTGTCTACCCGCTCGGCGACAGGGCGGGGTGAAACTACTGGCAGACGAAGGAGTAGACCGGCAGATGGTGGAGCTTTTGCGAGAAGCAGGTCACGACGTGAGGTATATCGCTGAACTGGAACCGGGAATTTCTGATGAAAATGTATTGGAGGTAGCCGGCGATGAGCAGAGGAAACTACTGACAGCCGACAAAGATTTCGGCGAGCTCGTGTACCGACAAAAACTCTTGTCAAACGGGGTAATACTCACCAGACTCTCAGGGCTAACTCCAGGTAGCAAAGCGAAAGTCCTGCTCGAAGCAATAGAGGATCACGCCGAAGACCTGTCTTCCGAAACGTTCGCCGTCGTCACCCCAGGAGCCATACGGATAAGAAAGCCCGCGTGAGGCGTGAAGCAAAATGACGCGCTTGCTTCACGATCTCAAAGAGGTCAAATGACCCCCAAAACCGCGGATATCTGCGACGAGTTCCCGGAGAAGGTTAGCGTCTGCGAGCCGCTCTTTACTTCCTACGGATCTTTGGCGAGATTCTCCGGTCCCATCTCTACTGTAAAGGTCTACGAGGACAACGTGCTGGTGCGGGAGGCGCTGGAAGACTTGCCGGCTGGAACCGTGCTCGTCGTGGACGGCGGCGGCTCGAAGCGGTGCGCCCTTCTCGGGGACAAGCTGGCCTCCATAGCGGCGTCCCGGAACCTGGCCGGGATTATCGTTAACGGGTGCGTCCGGGACTCGGCGGAGCTATCCGGTATAGAAGTCGGCATCCTGGCGCTGGCGACCCATCCTTTGAGGAGTGGCAAGGCCGGCTCCGGTGAGCGAGACGTGCCCGTGGAGTTCAGTGGCGTGACTTGGACGACGGGCCACCACGCCTACACAGATGAGGATGGAGTAGTGCTCACCGCTGAGAGGCTTTATTAGGTGGAGACGAGCATAGATGTCCATGCGAATTTGGTAGACGAGGTAGTACGACTTTCAGGAGAGCGCACGGACGTCGTGGCGATCGAGGCGGCGTTGCGGGAGTACGTTCGGTCAAGGCGGAAGGAGTTGCTGTTGAGACTTCCGGGCAATATCTGTCTGGAAGAAAATTGGCGGGAGCTTAGAGACGCAAAGCCTGATGATTGATAGACCTTCGCTCCTACTGTGCGTTATACTTCACCGTACATAGTTGTACGGAAGGCAGAAGTAGGATACATGGCACAAACAGAGCGGGTAGAGGTTAGGCTGGATGGTGATACCCGGCGGAAACTCCGGGAAGTAGCTTCGTCGAGGGACGTATCCGTCTCAGAGGTCGTCCGCGAGCTCATCGAGCGCTCTTACGAAGCGGAGCTCGTGAAGAGCAGGACAAGGACGGCCGAGGAATTCGGGCGTCTGGAACTGGAGGACGTGCCGGAAATGGAGATTCTGCGCCGCCAGTTGGAGGAGGCACATGGCTCCGGCACGGATCTTCGTTGACACCAATGTCGCGATCTACGCCGCCGGAAGAGAACATCCACTGAAACAACCATCCAAAGAAATCCTGCGTCTGGCCGCCGCCCGGCCGCGGGATTTTTTTACCGATGCAGAGGTGCTACAGGAACTACTACACCGTTACCTGGCCTTGAGGATGTGGCCTGCTGGAAAGAACGCCGTACGGGGCTTCGCAGCGTTAATGAAAGGCAGCATCGAGAGCGTAAGCGCGGAGGACGTCGAACGTGCGGCCGATCTCGCCGATGATTACGCGCCGGAGTTGAGCGCGAGAGACCTTCTACACGTCGCGGTTATGCTGCGGGCCGGATCCCAGACCATAGCGACGGCCGACAAGAGCTTCGACCGTCTGGCGGACAACGGGATCGAACGCCTCGACCCCGCCGGTGTAGCGTCCTGGAGAGAGCGGCTACAGTAGGTTCCCGTAGTCTCCATCCGAATCTTCGGGTAAGCTTGTTGCATCGTCCGGGGTAGATCAGAGTACAGAGGAGGATCGTGGCACCAGGGGACAAAGCAAGTTTCTTCGACTCTCTACAAGACTTCGCCCGCTCCTTGAGCCGCAGCTCGTCTTCCATGCTCGGCGGGCAACCGGAGGACCAGCTAAAGGCTCCGGTACAGGAGCTTTTGCGGAAGTTCGGGGCGATGGTCGGGACCGGCGTCGTGTCGGCGACGGAGGCCCCGATCTCCGGTGTCGGCAGGCCGGATATCGCCGTTGGGACAAACGGCCTGCTCGGCGGGTACGTGGAGTTGAAGGCGCCGGGTAGCGGGGCGAACGCGAAGAAGTTTACGGGACGCAACAGGGAGCAGTTCATGAAGTTCTCCTTCATCCCGAACCTCGTCTACACTGACGGCAACGAGTGGGCGCTCTACCGGCACGGCCCAGTCTTCGAGGCCGGGGAGAGCTACCGCAACCGTCAGAGGAGGAAAAGAAGTCTCCGCAGCGAGTTACAGAGTCCGTCCAGGACGAGTTGGGACTATTAAACGTCGTTCGAAGTGCTGATCGCTGAAACCTGATGGCTGAAGGCGAGGGGTGCGGAAAGTGGATCCTTCCGCACCCCGCTCCCAGGGCTAGTCCGGGCGCTTGAAATCCTTCACGAGGCGTTCGTTCTCTTCGAGGTCGGGCATTAGCACCTGACGGCCATCTGGTGTGGTCTCCGGGATGCCTTTTAGCTGGAGGGCGTCGAGTTGTCCGTCTCCATTTTGGAGGACGGCGCGTCCGAGCGAGATGTTCTCCATGATCCCCGAGTCGGTCTCGACGTTCGCCCTCGTGACCCGCAGTATCTCGGGGAGCTTGAGGAGGGAGTTCCAGCTAATCACCTCGTCGCGCAGGGCGTTCACCACTTGCTGCTGGCGGGCAATTCGGTCGAGGTCGCCGCCGGGAGTCCCCCGGTAGCGGGCGTAGAGCAGGGCGCGTCGCCCGTCGAGCGTCCGCCGGCCTTCCATGTGCCAGCCGCGTGGCATCTCGCCTTTTACTTCCACCGTCACCCCGTCCACGGCGTTTACGATGTCCTCGAACCCTTGAAAGTCCACGATGGCGTGGCGGTCCACGGTGACCCCGGTGAGGCGTTCCACGGTCGCGGCCATCTGCGGAACCCCGCCGTAAGCGTAGGCGGCGTTGATCCGGTCCTCTACCCCCGGCTCTATCTCGACGAACATGTCCCTGGGTATGGAGAGCATCTTCACGCTGCCGTTGTCGGGAAAGACACGCGCCAACATGATGGTGTCCGCCCGGCTCCCTTCGACCGTACTCCCCTCCGGACGCTTGTCCACCCCTAGCACCAGCACGTCGAGCGGCTCCCCGGCAACCTCTTCGGGTCTCTTTGCTGCCTCTTGCGGTTTTCCAGCGGGCTTCTGAGATTCTCCGGAGGGGTTTTCCGCGTTCTCCACTGGGGTGGGAGGTTTGTCGGCTTCTTTCTTCGCCACCGGCGCGGCTACGTCCGGGGTCTCCGCATTCTGTGAGACTTCGACATCCATCGCCTCCAGGGGACTGAAACCGGATTCCAGACGGGAGACGTCCCGTTCCGCCGCCGGCGCCGCGAGAGGTTCTAAAGAACCAGTATTGTTCCCCAGAGGCAGATACACGACGACCAACAGGACCGCTACCGCGAGCAAAAGCGCTACCAGCATGGCTATTATCCGGCGGCGTTGGTATACGCGCCGACGCTCGGCGGGAGAGAGCCGGCGCACCCGGCGGTCCGGTGTTACGCCTCTCCGTCGGGTGCTTCTATCGGATCTCTCTCGCAAGCTTCCTTTCCTTCTGTGAGTTCTCTAAAGTGGTACCGTCGGGTGCGCTAGTGGCCGGCGCGGGCCACAGCGGCTGTGAATAATAGTCTAATAGTGTCTCCCATGCCCGGAACCAAGCCTAAAGGGTTACGGTTTCAGGACGACTTTGATCGCGCCGTCCTGCTTCTTCTGGAAAATCTCGTATCCGAGAGGCGCGTCCGAGAGCGACATCTCGTGGGTCTTTAAATCTTCGGTTCCGAGCGGATCCTCATCCCCGAGCAGGTCCAGGATTTCCCCCGTCCAGCGCCGGACGTTGGCCTGTCCCATACGGACCTGGATCTGCATGTCGAAGAGGTCACCCAGCTCGAACATCTGGATCGGGCCGGTGTAGACCCCGGAGATGGAGAGCGTCCCGCCGCGCCGGATGGAGGACATGCACTGCCGCAAAGCGTGGGCCTTGTCTAGCTGAACCTTCGTCGTCTGGAGGATCGAATCCACGAACGAACCGGATGCCTCCATCCCGACCGCCTCTATGCCGGCGTCCACGCCCCGGCCACCCGTCATCTCAAGCACCACGTCCCGCACTCTATCCACTGCGGCGAAATCTATTGTCTCCGCTCCGTACTTCGCCGCGAGAGCGAGCCGCTCCGGCACCGTGTCGATGGCTATGATGCGCTCCACGCCTTTGTGGCGCGCGATCCGGCAGCACATCTGGCCGATAGGTCCGAGGCCCCAAACTCCCAGAGTCCCACCCTCCGGCACGTCGGCGTAGGCGACGGCCTGCCATGCCGTGGGCAGGACGTCCGAGAGGTACAAAAATCGCTCGTCCGGCGGGCCTTCGGGCACTTTTACCGGCCCGAAGTGGGCCTGCGGGACCCGGAGGTACTCGGCCTGTCCGCCCGGCACCGCGCCGTAGACGTGCGTGTATCCGAAGAGGCTCGCCCCCTTGCTCCGGCCCAGCAGACTCGCGGCCCTGGCGAGATTACCTTTGTCCTGGGTGGTCTCACACTGGGAGTAGAGTTGCTGTTCGCAGAAAAAGCAGTGCCCGCAAGAGACGTTGAACGGCACTACGACCCGGTCGCCGGGTTCTATATGCTCCACCTCCGCGCCGACCTCTTCGACTATGCCCATCGGCTCGTGCCCGATAATGTCACCTTCGCGCATTATGGGACCGAGCTTGCTGTAGAGGTGGAGGTCCGAGCCGCAGATGGCGGTCGAGGTAACCTTGACGATAGCGTCCGTCGGCTCCTGAATGATCGGGTCCGGCACGTTGTCCACCCGGACGTCTTCCTTGCCGTGCCACACGACGGCTTTCATGGCTCCCTCCTTCCTATCCCGGTCAGGATCTCACGTATACGAAACGGCCCGCTAGTCTCCGGCGAGAGCGGCGGCGTGTCGAGGCCGGCGCCGGTCCGCAAACCTTCCAGCAGGTCGAGCAGGGCATCGCCGGCGCTATATTGCGGCGTCCAGCCAAGCTCTTCGCGGGCGCGCTTCGTGTCCATGATCGGGACCTGCCGCGAAAGGTCCAGCCATCCCGCCGATACCGGCTGCAAGTGCAGCTTCCAGGAGATGTCCGCGGCGGCTCTCGCGGCCCGCGCCGGTACCGGAACCGTTCGGGCGCCGAGGATGCGGCTGAGCTCGACTGCGTCCAGAATCGGCTCGGCGGCCAGGTTGAACGCGCCCCGCACGTCTTTAGTAAGGGCGAGCCGGAACGCCTCCCCGACATCGTAGGAGTGAACCACCTGCGAGCGGAGGTTTTGTATGTCCGGGATAAGGTTTATGAGGCTCGGGCGGGCCAGAAATCCCGGCACCAAAGGCCCGCCGAACAGCCGCCGCACGCCGGTCGCCGCCTCTTTCTTGAAGACCAGCCCCGGCCGCATCCTGACTACCCGAACGTCCGGCGCATCCTGCTCGAACCGATCCAGCCTACGTTCGACCTCGGCCTTGTGCCGCCCGTAGTAGGAGGTCGGGATGCCGCCCCTTGCCCAGCTTTCATCGACTGCCTCATGCTTCGGTCCCGGCGAGTAAACGCCGACCGACGAAGCGTATAGTAACGCCGGCACGCCGGCTTCCTTCACGGCCCGCATTGCCCGCGTGCTGCCTTCTACGTTGGTCATCCAGAGCTTATTCAGGTCGTGGGAGGGCTGTATGAGCCAAGAGAGCAAGATCACCGCGTCGGCCCCGTCGAAATGAGATGCGAGGTCGTCGGTCGTGACATCCGCCGATGCCCACTCGACCTTCGGCATCGTAAGGCTCGGTCTCCGGCGGGACAGGCCGAGGATCGAATCCACCTGTTCTTCATCCGCCAGCGAACGAAGGACGCTCGTCCCGAGGTTTCCTGTCGCTCCGACTACCACTACTCGCATGTGAGGACTTTACCCGTCACACTGGCACACAAAACCCTGTCCGAAGTGCGCGATGGCGCGAATCTATGCCTCGGGCAGCAACGTTCCCCGGACTTCGTTTCCCATGTCCGCCTCCGGCCTGCGACGGGTCGGCAGGGCTTCGATAAAAGGCAGCAGCTCGACTTTGGCGACCTCAAAGACGCGCCGGAGTTCGGCGACGGGGTCAGCGTGTTCGTCTACCCGAAGGTCCAGGTACGGGTAGGGCTCGGTCTTCACGACGTACAGGGCCGCGCTCTGGCGGCCGCGCCGATCTCCCCCGGCGTCCTGCCCCGCTTCGAGCGCCCGCACGAGCCGTTCGGGGAAATCACAATCGGCGGAGGACTCGAAGGCTGCGGACATCGCGTCGATCACCGCTTCCCCGGCGAGCAGGTTACCCGCCACGGCGTAGTCCGGCCCGATCCTATGCCCGCGCCAGGGATCGGTCTCGGCCCCGGTGTGGGCGGAGACACCCCCGAGCCGGTCCACGATCGCGAGTTGCCGCCGCTCCGGCTCGTAGTCCGAGTCGAGAAGCCGGCGCAGAGTTTCTTCAGCGCCGTAACCGTCCTCCAACATCTCCAGGCCGTCTATCGCGAGCAAAGGGTTGGTCCGGGCCTGAGTCGCTATGGCGCCGACACCGGCGCGGGCGAAAGAGGTGAGGGCCCCGACGGCCGGAACCTTCGTGCTTATGGAGATGCCGAACATGCCGGAGTCCGGGTCACGGGCGGTTATGGAGAAAGTGTTCAAGTCCAGCGGGCTCTGTTTCACCCGACGAATATAGCACAGGGGTTCTTCTAGCTCTCAGCAGTCAGGTTTCAGTTATCAGCTTTTTGCTGATGGCTGACAGCTAATAGCTCGCCGTCAGATGCCGCGCGCCTGGAGCCAGAGTTCTAGCAGCCCGATCTGCCAGAGCTTGTTGCTTCCCAGGCGGGTGAGATGCTCGTTCGGCTCGCCGAGCAAGCCGTCCACGTAATCCTCCCGGAAGATGCCTCTCTCCCGAGCCTCCGGCGCGTGCAGGGCGTCGCGAACGAGGTCCAGGTACGGCCCTTCCAGGTGTTTGAGCGCCGGGACCGGGAAGTAACCCTTCTTGCGGTCTATTACCTCGGACGGTATGACCCGCCGCGACGCTTCTTTGAGTACACCCTTGCCGCCCTGCGCCAGCTTTAGCTCCGGCGGGCAGGCGGCGGCGAGCTCGACCAGCTCGTGATCCAGGAACGGGACGCGGGCTTCCAGCCCCCAGGACATGGTCATGTTGTCCACGCGCTTGACGGGATCTTCAACCAGCATCACCTGCGTGTCGAGCCGCAAGGCCCGGTCGAGGGGGGAACCGGCGCCGGGCCGCGAGAAGTGTTCGGTGGCGAACGCCCGGCTGACGTCTTTCCCGGTGCGGTACTCGGGATTGAGCATCGTCGCCATCTCGGCGTGCGGGCGGTCGAAGAACTCGGACTCGTAGGTGTCGAGACCGTCGCCGTTGGCGTTTTCGAGCGGCGGGTACCAGTCGTATCCGGCGAAGACCTCGTCCGCGCCCTGACCGGACTGTACAACCTTGATATGTTTGGCGACCTCCCCGGAGAGCAGGTAGAAACCGACCACATCGTGGCTCACCATCGGCTCGCTCATCGCGGAGATGGCGTCGTGGAGGGCCGGGAGCATCCGCCCACTGGAGATACGCAACTGGTGGTGCTCGGTGGAGTAGTGATTCGAGATCAGGTCGGAGTACTCGAACTCGTCCCCTTCTATCCCGCCGACGGACTCGAAGCCGACGCTGAAGGTCTGGAGATCTTTCTGCCCGGCCTCGGCGAGCAAACCGACGATAATGCTCGAATCCAGGCCGCCGGAGAGCAGCACGCCAACCGGAACGTCCGCCACACTCCTCCGCCGCACGGCGGTTCGGAGCGCCTCCAGAACGGCATCCTCCCAGTCACCCGGCTCCATATCCGCGTACTCCGGATTCCGGCCGAAACGAGGGCTCCAGTATTCCCGGCTGCTCTGAGTGCCATCCGGTTCAAGGGTGAGTAGTGTCGCCGGAGGAAGCCGCCGCACGCCGTTCAGGATGGTGCGTGGCGCTGGGACGACCGCATGAAACATGAGGTAGTGGTGAAGCGCCACCGGGTCTATGGAGGTATCCACGCCACCCCCGGCCAGGAGAGCCGGTAAAGTCGAGGCGAAGCGGATGGCGCCGCCGGACTCGGAGAGGTACAGCGGTTTGATGCCGAGCCGGTCGCGCCCGAGGATTACCCGTCCCGAGTCACGCCCGGCGATGCAGAACGCGAACATCCCTTGCAGATGATCCACGAAGTCCTCGCCCCAGTGATGGTAAGCCTTCAAGATGACTTCCGTGTCGCTGGTGGAGAAGAAGCGGTAGCCCTCCGCCGACAACTCCTCACGCAGTTCCGGGTAATTGTAGATGCAGCCGTTGAACGCTATGGACAGGCCAAGTTCGGAGTCGACCATCGGCTGGGCGCCACACTCGGAGAGGTCTATGATCTTCAACCGCCGGTGTGTCAGAGCAACTGGACCGCCGGACCACAGGCCGCTGCCGTCCGGCCCCCGGTCGGTCATTGCCTCGCCCATCCGGACCACCGACTCCACGTCCGGCGTGCCGCCGAACCTCACCTCACCCGCGAATCCACACACCCGCCGACCTCCTATCTCGACGCACGACGCACTGCGGCCGAAAGCCGTAGGGGATCAACGGTAGTCAATAGACAGGTAACAATCAACCGCGGCGCGCGATTACTGTACCGGCGGCCAAAAATTCAAGCCGGGCGGCCGTCCGAAAGCCCTCCGGCCTCGCCAGCGAGTCCGCGCGCCGGACCCTAACGTTACCACCTCGGATGTTAGGGTAAGTAAGGTCCATTGGCGAAACAGATGGAGGATCGTAGATGAAAGTAGTGGTAACCGGTTCAGGCGGCAAGGTCGGGCGGGCGACGGTCGCAGCCCTTATGGAAGCTGGGCACACGGTGCGGGGCGTGGATGTGTTCCCTCCGGTCTTCGAACGCCCGGAGCCCGACGAGCCGGCGGAGTACATACAGGCTGACATGACCGACGCGGGCGACGCCTTCGCCGCCGTTCGGGGCACGGACGCCGTGGTACACGCCGCCGCCCTTCCGGAGCCGACCCACAACCCGCCCCACGTCGTCTTCCAGAACAACCTGATGGGTGTCTTCAACACTTTGGAAGCGGCGATCCGGTTCGACGTCCCGCGTTTCGTCAACATCTCCAGCGAAACGGTGCCCGGCTTCTTCTTCCCCGAGCGGGACTTCCTTCCCGACTACGTACCGGTGGACGAGGATCATCCGATCCGGCCTCAAGACCCTTACGCGACAGCCAAACACTTCGGCGAGCAGTTGATGGACGCCGCCGTGAGGCGCTCGGACATCCGGTGTATCTCGATCCGTCCTTGCTGGGTGCAGCACGAGGGCAACTACGAACGGAACCTGGGGCCGCAGGTCAGGGACGCCTCTGAGCTCTCGCCGAACTTCTGGAGCTACATAGACGCCTACGACCTGGCCGACGCCATAACGCTCGCCGCCGAGAGCGACCTTCCGGGCCACGAAGTCTTCTACATCGCCTCACCCGACAACGTCGGCAACCGGAACTTCGAGGAGACCGTCAGGGAGTATTACGGCGACAAGGTCGAGATAAAGAAGCCTCTACCGAGAAAAGATACCTCCGGCATCGACACCACCAAAGCCCAAAAAATGCTCGGCTACTCGCCCAAGCGCACCTGGAGCGACTACCTGGACAGCGAAGGCAGGCTCAAGCCGGGCGTCGGCGGTATCTTCCAAGAACCACAGTAAGTAGCGCCTCTTACGAGGCAGGAGCAAGAGGCGGTCGAGGGATACGCAACTGTTTCGGCCCTGATCTACGCCTATCTAGCCCTAGCCGGGGCGTGATGCGCTGCGATGAACTGGGAAGGATGGGCGGTTGGAACCGTCGCCTACATTTCCCTGGGTCCGGCCTCGACCGGGGCTGAGGATTCCACGACACTCGTCTTGTAGCCCGCCTCTTCCAGGCTGCTTGCTATGCCTTTCGGGTTGGTGGTCTCAAGCCTCAGCACGATGATGCGGTGGGTCGCCTTTGAGGCCGGGCCGAGGAAGACACCGGCTATATTGACCTGGCGGTCGCGGATGGCGTCAGTTATCTCGGCGAGCGCGCCGGGCTGGTTCGGGACTTCAACCTCGATCCAACTCCCCCGGACGTGGGCGCCGGTCAACTCTATCATGGTGCGCATCATGTCTTGAGAGGTGATGATGCCTACTATCTCCCGGCCCTCCACCACGGGCAAACACCCGATCTTACGGTTGTAGATCTCCTGGGCGACGTGGTCTATGGTGTCGAGCGGACCCGTCGTGCTCAGGTCGGTGCTCATGATGTCTCTAACCCGCACCCATCCCAGCGTGTTCTCCTGGTCGCGTCCCGGCCTGGTAGGGCTCACGTCCCGCAGGTCCCGGTCGGAGACGAGTCCGATGAGCCGACCTTTCTCGACGATGGGGATGTGGCGTATCCCACGCTCCCGGCAAATCCCCATAGCCTCCGCCGCGCTCGCCTCCGGCCCGAGCGTGACTACATCCCTCGTCATGGCGTCCCGTACCCGCAACATATCCGGCCTCCTTATCCCAAGTGGTCTGCTAATATCCGCGCCCCGCAGCTTACCAGCCACCCGACGGGCACGCCATAACCTACGACCCGCTACGGCTATCTACCCGCCGTTTCTGATGGCTTGCAGGATCAGGCGCGTGTAAGCCTGGGCGCCTTCGGGCCGGAGGTGCATGCCATCGTCCCAGAAAAACTGGGGACGTTCGCTGCTAAAGTCGTACCAGTCGACGAGGACGGCGTTCGGGTAACGCTCGACCCCCTCCGCCAGCACCTGATTGTTGGGCCCTTCCCAGCGGCGGGGCACCTTCACGTTCACGAACACCACCTCGCGGGCGCCGGAGAGTATCCGCATTATCTGGTCGAACTCGTTGGCGCTCAGGGGGCCGTTGTTGCCGACGTCAACGACCACCGTGTGGCCGAGTTGTCCGGCGGCCTGGCGTTGACTCAGTATTCCTATGGCATCCTGGACCTGGAGCCCGATCTCCGCGTCAAGGGTCTGGACAGTACCGATCTCCCCGATCCGGCGCTCCAGAGAGTCCGCAGCCCCGAGCATAACCGAATCACCAATGGCGCTCACCCGTAGGTTTTGAGGCGCGACCGCAGAGGCGCCCGGAGGCGAGCCGGCGTCCACTGGCGTCTGCGTCCCGGAAGCGGTTGTCGCAGCGGAATCTTTTCGGGATTCTTGAGGTTCCGAGGCTTTCGCTTCCTGGCCGGCGGGGTCCTGCTTCACCTCCGCGCCCTTATGTAGCTCTTTAGAGGACAGATACTCCGGATTGTCCGGAGGCTGGGCGGTCACGATAGCGAGGCCGAGCGCGATGGAGAAGGTCAGTCCCATCACGAGCCCGCCGGCCCACCGGATGCCGAGTCGCCGGCGACGCCTACCTTCAGACTCTCGCAGAGAATTCCAGGCCCGCCCTAGAGCCCCGCGACGGATCGGGGTCTCAACGAAGCGATAGGAGAGGTCCGCCAGCAAGGCCGACACCGCGAGTCTCAAGATCAGCAAAGGCGCCCCATCCAACGGCACGTCGAGTTGCGGCCGGGTAACCATGAAGACCGGCCAGTGCCAGAGGTAGATGCTGTAGGACCGCAGCCCTATCCATCGCAACGGCCGCCACTCCAGCACCTTCGTACCGAGCCGGGCGCGGGGATGCACCACAATCAGGATCACCAGCGCCGTGGTAAGACCAACCAGCGCCAGCCCCCCCCGGTAAAGAAACGCCTGAAACTCGTTGACCCGGAGAAAGAACAACACCAGAGTTCCCAGAGATAGAATGCCGGCAACGTCCAGAAGCCGTGGTATCGCCCATCCCCAACGGTGGCGGAGTTGCCCCCGGCGCCGGGCCGTTCGCAGCCCGTGCCGCCGGTCCTCCGGCACGTCCTTCGGGCGTATTTTCAACATCTCCGGCACCCACACGAAGGCCAGCGCGGCGCCCACGAGCAGACCGGAGGCCCGTGTATCCGTGCCGTAGTAGAGTCGGGATGGGTCCGCGCCGGGCTGGTAGAGGACGGCCATAAGAACAACGGACAACAATGCGCCGCCCAGGACATACGCGAGCACGGTCCGGCGCCGGAAGAACGTCATCCCGGCGGCGAGGAGGGCGGGCCAGATCAGGTAGAACTGCTCCTCGACCGCGAGCGACCACAAGTGCAGGAACATGGAGGGTCTACCGACGGACTCGAAGTACGACTCCTGGTTGAAGATGAGGTACCAGTTCGTGACGTATCCGAACGCGGCGAGCGCCTCGTTTCGCAACCGCGCCACCTCTCCGGGCAGGAACAACACGGCGAACGCCAGTGTAGCCACCAGCAAAACGTACAGCGCGGGCAAGAGCCTCCGGGCGCGCCTCATCCAGAACGCCTTGAGGTCTATCTTCCCCCGCTGACGCCACTCCGCCAGAAGGAGGGCAGTGATCAGGTACCCGCTTATAACGAAGAAGACCTCCACGCCCAGAAAACCGCCCGGCATCCAGGCAAGCCCCGCGTGATACAGCAGCACGGCGATAACGGCGAGCGCCCGGAGCCCGTCCAGGCCCGGCAGGTATGACATGTTCGACGCTCCCGTGTCGCGCCGTGTAAAACGAGTGCGCCGCACCCCCGGAGACGGACCACGAACGGGCTCGCGGACGCCGGTCTCGGGAGGAGCCTCTACCGGAGCCCTACTCTCGATATCCGAAACCGCTCCCGAGATCCAGAGCTGAACCTGTTGCCGAGGCGTTCTATCGGAGGGAGACAAAGCCTTATCCTACTCTACCGGCACAATGACGACGGTCTTTCAACAACGGTCCCCGCGTTTGGACGTAACTCCCATGCCACCATCTGCGGCGTCGACAAACCTTCGTGTAGCATGCAGTATATTTCCCCTTCAACTTAGAAGGCCCAAGACCATTATAATAACCCACCACTGCCCGTAGATCATAGGCCTTTGCCCTCTTCATCCGTCTCATTTATAGTGCCCGAATACTGAGATTGCCAACAATGGTAAGCTCACGTTCCGTACGGCCTGATCTGGAAGGGAGCTTCATTGAAAGCGTGGCGGGTAAAAGAGCTCGGAGATCCCAACGAAGCCTTGGCTTTGGAGGACATGGAAGATCCTTCGCCGGAATCCGGGGAAGTAATAGTCGAGGTCGAGGCGGCGGCGATGAACTTCTTCGACATACTGCTTTGCAAGGGCGAATACCAGGAGAAGCCGGACCTGCCGTTTACCCCCGGCGCCGAAGTGTCCGGGACGATATCCGCGGTAGGTGACGGCGTGGACCTGGAATCGGGACGGCGGGTGATCGCCACGCCGCCGCTCCCGCGCGGCGGGTTCGCCGAACGAGTCGCAGTCCCCGCATCCACTGTGTACCCGATACCGGACGAAATGCCCGCCACGGACGCGGCGGCGATGCACATCGTCTACCAGACGGCGTATTTCGCACTCCACCGCCGGGCGGGTCTGAAAGAAGGAGAGACGGTGCTGGTCCACGCCGGGGCCGGTGGCGTGGGCTCGGCGGCGATACAGCTCGCACGGGCCGCCGGAGCGCGGGTTTTGGCGACCGCCGGGGGCGAAGAGAAGGTCGGGATCTGCCGGGACCTCGGGGCCGAAGTAGCCATAGATTACAAAGAGGAGGACTTCATAGGGACCGTCAAAGAAGCAACGGACGGCCGCGGGGCGGATGTCGTCTTCGATCCCGTCGGCGGCGACGTCTTCGACGGTTCCCGCCGCTGCGTGGCGTTCGAGGGCCGGATAGTGGTGATCGGGTTCGCAGGAGGCCGCATCCCGGAGGCGCCCGCGAACCACCTGCTCGTCAAGAACTACTCCGTGCTGGGACTGCACTGGGGCTTGTACGGAAAGATGATGCCGTACCTGATCCGCGAGACCCACAAAGAGTTGACGCGGCTCTACGAACAGGGGGATATGAAGCCTTTGATCTATAAAGAGTTCCCCTTCGAGGAAGTGCCCGAAGCCCTTGAGCAGCTAGGTAGCCGAGGAACCTACGGCAAGCTCGTTACAAGCCCCGCCGGTTAGGCGCTAACCCCAGACGCGGGCGGCGGTTTCCGCGACGGCGCGGAGCTTGTATTCCTGGTCCTCGAAGGAGATGGCGTTGCCGATCACCGAAGTCGCAAAGCCGCACTGCGGGCTGATCGCCAACCGCTCCAACGGCGCGTAAGCCGCCGCTTCCCGGATACGGCTCTCCAGCTCTTCGGGAGTCTCGCGCCGGGAGGTCTTGGTCGTCACGAGCCCGAGGACTGCGACCTTGTCCTCCGGCACGTGGACGAGCGGCTCGAACCCGCCGGAACGCTCGTCGTCGTACTCCAGCATCAGCCGGTCGGCGTTCACGCCTCGGAAGATCCGGCGCGCCAGCGGCTCGTAAGACCCGGAGACCAGCCAACGGCTCCCCTGGTTCCCCCGGCACAAATGAAACGCCGTGGTCAATCCCTCGTGGTCCCCCAAAACGTGGTTGTCCAACTCGATGCCGCGGGCGAGCCACGTGTCCAGGTCCCAGCCTCTATCTTCGTAGAACGCGCGGGTCTTCGGGTCCAGAAGCAGCGGATAGTGCGGCGCGTCGAGTTGGACGTACTCGGCGCCGAGCCGTGCCAACTCCTCGACCTCTTCGCGGAGAATCCCGGCCACGTCTTCCACGAACTCGTCCATGGTGGCGTACGCGTCTTTGGAGATTTCCGGCGACCAGAGGTTGGCGAAAAGCGTCGGGCTCGGCAGCGTTACTTTGATGGTCTTGTCCGTCCTCGCCCGAGCGTATACGAACTCTTCCACCGAAAGGTGGCGCCTGCGCCTCAGCTTTCCGACGACGCCGAGGGTCGCCGGTCGCTCCACGTTCTTATCGCCTACCTCATCACCGCCGTGCCACTCTCCCCAGAGCCAGGCGTCGATGGTATGCTCCCCGAACCCCTCGACGGCCTCGACTAGCTGACTCTGAAATGATTCGCGGCGCATCTCGCCGTCCGTGAGCGCTTCCAGGCCGCACCGCTCCTGGAGATCCAGGGCCCAGTCTACCGCCCGGTCCTCTTCCCGCTTGAACCGGGCGGCGGATATCTCCCCGGCCTCGTACAGCTCCTTCGCATTCAGAAGCTCCGGTGGACGAAGAAGGCTGCCTACTACGTCGGCCCGCACGGTCCTCAAGGGTTCCATACCATCATATCCTCTCCGCCATCTCTTCCAGTGCGGTCGAGACGGTTCTTATGTCCGCATCGTTCTCGACGGACTCGTACAGGTCGTCCAGCGTCCGGTTCCTTACCTGACGTTTCGCGAAAAGCTCCCTGAGATCCGCGACCTGCGGCAGGTGTTCTTCGAGGTAGATCCTCTGCGTCTCCTCGTCGTACAGAGTAACGCGCCGGTGCGAATACTCGTGGTCTTTGATGATTGGATCATGCTCCGGCCGCACCACTTCCCGCTCCTCTACGAATCGAAACAGACTACGCGATTCTTCTAGGGCCCGGTTTCTAAGCTCGGGGCGGGTCAACCGGTGCCTGGCGCCACCGAACCTGCGCATTGTCGTCGCCACCCCGAAAATCCCGGCGGCGGCAGCGGCGACCAATACGACAAAATACAGAATCTCCAAAGCGATCCCATGATATCTAAATCAGACGTCCCGCGAACGCGAAGCGGGAAGCCCCCGCCTACCTTAACCGTTTCGTAACGGGTAGCGCAAAATCTTTACAACCTTGTTACAAGAACTATATGCTCTCTTCACACAGTTTGGAAGATAATTCGATCAAGCCCCGGCGCCTCCGCTGGAATCCTCGTCCAGCTTTTCGCACAACACGCCGGGGTTTCTATACGACTTTTCGTGTATAACACGCCGTCAGCGTATATCGTAGGATATGTGGATATGAGGGCTACAGGGTGAGATCCGGATGCATCAGCTACATACTCAAGATAGGCACGGCGGTAGTGTCGGCCTTTCTTCTGGCGGCGGGGACGCTCGTTTTGTTTTTTGGGGCTTTCAACCTAGATTCATCCGGTGGAGTACTTACGATCACAACGGCTATCGTAGGGGTGGTTGCGATTTACCTTTTTATCCGGGTGGGTAAGGATATCCTCCGGGACCTTCGTGGAGAAAGCGACGACGGCGAGAACTCTGATTCCAAACCGAATTGAAGGGCTCGGACGAATCTACAAAGAAAGCAGGTAGCGAATCAATGAAAAAGAAGTTTGTTGTAGTATGCTCCGCCCTCCTAATCTCGATATCCGGCATCACCGGATGCGGGGCGGTAGAGGATCAGGTACGAGACCGGGCGAACGACGAATTGAACAAACAAAAACAGAAGGCTGAAGACAGGGTCAAGAAAGAGGTCACGAAAGCCATGGAAGGGCAGTAGGCCGGCTAAAGGTCCGCCGGTCGGGAGAAAATAACTCTTACCGGCTCCGTGGTCACCACTCCTTTGTCCACCATTTCGTTGAGACGGGGCAGGACGGCTTCGATCTTCTCCGTCCGGTCTATGGCTATTATCATCAGGGGAAGGTCCGCCGAGAGGTCCAATATCCTGGCGGTGTGTATGCGCTTGTCCGCGCCGTAACCCTCTATACCGTGTACCACCGTGGCGCCGGCTATCCCCTCTTCGTGGAGCATCTCGACGATAGCCCGGTAGAGCAGCCTGCGCCCGTACCGGAAAGAATCTCCCGTATAGACGGTCAGCTTCGTGGCTTCGACGGGTTCCACTATATTCCTCCCAAGAGCCGTCCGAAAACGACGCCGAGGTATACGAAGACGAGTCCGAGAGCGAGTTGCCCGAGTGTATTCAGAAGCATCAGGAGCACGCCGGAATCCGTAAGCAGCCCCAGTGACTCGTAGCTAAAAGACGAAAAAGTCGTATATCCGCCCAGCACACCCACGGCCAGAAAAGCCCGAGCGCCCGCCGGGAGCGAGCCGGCATCCGCCAGTACCAGGACTACACCTATAAGAAACGAGCCGGACACGTTGGCAAAGAAAGTCCCCCACGGAAAATCCGGGCCGAGCCAGGCGCCCATCCAACCGCTCACCAGGTACCTGGCGGAAGCCCCGATGGCTCCCCCAAGCGCCACGTAGAGCAGGCTCACCCTCTAGCCTTCGGACCAGAAACAAACACGCGCCCCTCCGTAAAACAGCCGTCTGTATTCAAGCCGGGCCGGCGGGTTTTCTGTTCGACCTCGCCTTCGCCCGAACGAGTAGGGGCGGTGGGACTCGAACCCACACTCCTTTTCAGGACCCGGATTTTAAGTCCGGTGCGTCTGCCGATTCCGCCACGCCCCCGCAACCTGTGAGTATAACAACCGTCTCAGTAGTCTTTCGAGCAACACGAGTCTTCCGGGTAAGGGTTCTGGAGATGCTTTAGGGTCCATTCAGCTATAGGGTTTGGGATGGCGCCGGAGAGATGAAGGGCGGTGAAGGCGTGGAGGCATTTTACGTAGCCTCCTTCCCGGACGCCGGCGACCCGGTTGCCGTAGTGGGCGCGGTGTTGCTCGTGGGTATCACTCACGAGGTCTTCGCCGACGGCTTCCTGAGCTTGTCTTACGCCGCCGGTTGATTCGACTCGGGCAATGGCAGCGTCGAGGTGCGGGCAGGTGATCCAGAACCGCGTTGGCATCTCGCGGGTCTGTTCGTTCTCTATGACGCTCGGCAACCCGAACGGGCATCGGGCGGCGACGCTGAAAGACTTTGGGTCGCGTCCTAGCTGGCGGGCGACGGCTTCCCGGTCACTCGCCATCTTCGGGAATTATGTAGACTTTCTCGCCGGGTCGGATCATTCCATAATCCTGGCGGGCGACGCGCTCTATGCCCTCAGGCGTGTTCATATCCTCGATGAACCGTCGCTGTTCGATATTGTGCGCCCTGGTATCAGCCAACTGCTCTTTTAAAACTGGTATCTCCGCCCGCCGCTCGAAGATCTGCTGTAGCGGCGACACGTATGATGCGAGCAGCACCCCGAGAAACGCCGCGTACAGCACGACCTTCAGAGGGCGGGAGAGACTCAACGATCTTCGCCGACCGTGTAGACCTGCAACAGGTTCGTCGAGCCCGGCGTGGAGCTCATGGTTCCTCCGGTCAGGATCGCCTGGTCCCCCTCCTCTATCTCCCCGGCGGCCTCCGCGGCTTCTACAGCGGTGCGGAAGCGATCTTCAAGGCTGCCGGCCTGTTCCCCGGTTATGGCGGTTACGCCCCACACCAGCGCGAGCAGCCGTGCAGTCTCCTCTATCGGGCTTACCGCCAGGATCTTGTTCGGAGGCCGGAAACGCGCGAGCCGGATGCACGAGAGCCCGCTCTGGGTAGAAGTGAGGATCGCCTCGGCCTCCAGCACCTCCGCCAACTCGCAGGCGGCGTGGGTCAGCGCGTCGTAGCGGTCGCCCCGGCCCCAGGAGGCCGAGGCGGATATGTCCCGGCCGTAGTTGATCGCCCCCTCGGCCGCCCGGCAGATGCGCTCCATCTCCTGGACGCTCTGCAGTGGATAACGTCCGATTGCCGTCTCTCCCGACAGCATCACCGCGTCCGTCCGGTCGAAGATGGCGTTCGCCACATCGGAGACCTCGGCGCGGGTCGGGCGGGGATTGCGGATCATTGAATCGAGCATCTGGGTCGCCACGATGACCGGCCTCCCGACCCTCCGGCACCGGGCCACCAGACGCTTCTGCTCTATCGGCACCCGCTCATTGGAGAGCTCGACCGCCAGGTCGCCACGGGCCACCATTATGCCGTCCGAGGCGAGGATGATGTCCTCTATGTCGTCGATGGCCTCGTGTTTCTCGATCTTGGAGATGACCGGGATTTCACCGCCGAACTCCTTCATACGCTCCTTGACCGCCCGGATCTCATCCCCGGTCCGGACGAAGGAAATGGCTACCCAGTCAGGCTTCAATTCCTTGACCCCGAACTCCAGATCCTTCATGTCCTTGGAGGTGAGACCCTTGATCGAGAGCGAAGTGTCCGGGAAGTTCAGCCCTTTGTTTGACGAAACTTCACCACCCTCGATCACCTCGCACACGACCTCGTCGTCGCGGACCTCCACGACCTTGAGACCGAGCAACCCGTCGTCGATGAGCAGCCTATGACCGACCTCGACGTCTTCGGCGAGCTGCTCATAGGAGGTCGCGAGCCGCTCGGAGTTACCAACGAAGTCGCCCGGCGAGATCGTAACCCGGCTCCCTTCTCGTAGCTCCGTGCCTTCCTCGACCTCGCCGGTCCGGATCTTCGGCCCTTGAATGTCTTGTAGTATTGCTACATTGCGGCCATGTTTCTTCGCCGCCTCCCGGACCTTACGCGCGTTCTCCAGGTGGTCCGAGTGTTCGCCGTGGCTAAAGTTGAGGCGCGCAACGTCCACACCGCCGCTAACCAGCTTGTCGATGGCCTCTTCCGAAGAGGTCGCCGGTCCCAGGGTCGCTACTATCTTGGTCCGACGCATCCCTACCTTCCCTTTCGGGGGTTGAAGGCTGAACGTCCGGGGTAATACGCGGATTCTCCGAGCATCTCCTCGATACGGAGGAGTTGGTTGTACTTGGCGACGCGCTCGCCTCTTGCCGGGGCGCCGGACTTGATCTGCCCGGCGTTAACCGCGACGGCAAGGTCGGATATCGTCGTGTCCTCGGTCTCGCCGCTGCGGTGGCTGACCATGGTCGTGTAGCCGGACTTGTGGGCCATCTCCATCGTGTCGAAGGTCTCGGTGAGCGTGCCGATCTGGTTTACCTTCACGAGTATCGAGTTGCCGACGCCCTGGTCTATGCCGCGGGCCAGTATCTTGGGGTTGGTCACGAAGAGGTCGTCACCGACGAGCTGCAGTTTGTCGCCGAGCTTCTCGGTGAGGATGGCCCAGCCATCCCAGTCGCCCTCGTCGAGGCCGTCCTCAATCGAGAGGATAGGGTACTCGTCCGCGAGGCCAACATAATAATCGACCATCTCCTCGCTGGAGAGCGTCTTTCCTTCGCCGGAGAGCTGGTAGGAGCCATCCTCGTAGAACTCGGAAGCCGCCGGGTCGAGGGCGAAGCCAATCTGGTCCGTAAGCGAGTAGCCGCTACGCTCGACAGCCTCTGAGATAAGACCTAGCGCCGCTCCATTACTCTCCAGGTCCGGCGCGAAGCCGCCCTCATCCCCGATGCCGCCGGAGAGACCTTTCTCCCCGAGCAGCTTCTTGAGGACCTGGTAGATCTCCGCCACGGAACGTAGGGCCTCGGAGTACGTATCGAATCCGTAGGGCACTACCATGAACTCCTGGAAGTCCACGTTGTTTGACGCATGCTCGCCACCGTTCAGGATGTTCGCGCATGGCACCGGCAAAGTATGGGCCCCCGCACCGCCCAGGTAGCGGTACAGCGGGAGCGCCGCCGCCTCCGCCGCAGCCTTCGCCGCAGCCAGGGAGACCCCGAGCATGGCGTTTGCCCCGAGACGCCCCTTGTTGTCCGAGCCGTCGGCCTCGATCATGGCTAGGTCCAGGGAGCGCTGGTCGGTGGCGTCCATGCCGACTACCACTTCGGCGAGTTCAGTATCCACGTTGTCGGCGGCGGTGCTCGTCCCCTTGCCGCCGTAGCGGTCACCGCCGTCCCGGAGTTCAACGGCCTCATTCTGTCCCGTGGACGCCCCGGAAGGCACCGAAGCCCGGCCCACGAACCCGCTCCTGGTTACAAGTTCCACCTCCACGGTGGGATTTCCGCGAGAGTCCAGGATCTCCCGTCCGTGTACCGCTACTATCTCCGTCATCAGCAGTAATCCTCCCTTTAGTGCTCAGACGTTTGCTATACCCGTAACTCTACGCCTCTAGTCATCAGGACGCCACCGTTACGAGACGTTTGTTTTGCTCTATCGCCCTCTACTGTCCCTGGGTCGCTCCTCCGGGAGCCGGTACGGTCTGTCCCTGGGTCGTCCCTCCGGGCGGCGGCTGGTTCGGATCGTAATCCGTTAGGTACTTGACGTTGCGCTCTTTTTTCTGCTCTTCGAGCCACTTCTCGAACTTGGTCGCCTGCTCCTGCTGGGCGAGCTGCTCTCTTATCTGCGGCTCGACCTCTTCCAGCGGCGCGGTGCTCTCGGCCTGCACCTCGTTCACCTTTATGACGTGGAGCCCGAACTCACTCTCCACGGGGCCAACGACCTCGCCCTCCTTTGCCCCGAACGCGGCGTCTTCGAAGGCCGGAACGAAAGACCCCTTAGCCTGGCATCCGAGGTCTCCTCCCTTGTCCTTGCTCCCAGGGTCCTGGGAAAACTCCCTGGCGAGCTTGGCGAAATCTCCGCCGTCTTCTAGCTGCTGCTTGACCTCTTCGGCCTTCTGTTTCTGATCCTTGTTGAAGAGGATGTGGCTCGTGCAGCGCTGCTCGGGGGTTGCGAACTGGAGGTCCTTGTTCTCGTCGTAGTAAGCCTTTATCTCTTGCTGAGAGGGTTCGGCGTCACCGACCACCTGCTCCTGGACCTTCTGCAGAGGTAGCTGCTCCCGGATGTCGTTCCGCAACTCCTTCTCGCTAAAGCCCGCCTGTTCCAGCGCCTGGTTGAAGGCTTCTTCCCGGCTGATGGTTTGTTCGCCGGCCTGCTGGGCCTGCTCGTAGATCTGGTCCTTAATCGTCTCGATCTCTTTGTCGATGTCTTTCTCGGAGACCGTGATGTTCTGTTCTTTGGCGTAGGCCTGGGCTATCTCGATGCCCACGATCTGCGGCATCGCCTGCTGAACCGCCGCGTCGTACTGCGGAGATCCCGGTTTGATCTCTCCGGCCCCACTCTGCTGGGCGAACTGCTGTATCTGCTCCCGCAACTCACCCTGGGTGACCTCACCCCCATCGAACGTCACAACCTTCTTGGCGCTGGAATCAACCTCGGACGCTGGATCGGCCGAAGAACACCCCGCCAGGGTCAGAAGTGAAGCGGCCACGACAACTAACCATAATTTACCGGAAAAAAGCTTACTCAAGGTGGAAGAAGACCTCACTGTTGATTGAATAGCAGAAACCGCGCGGATTATAGCACGGCCTATTGATGGCAAGCCCTTTGCGACCGGTTTCCACTCTTGCATATACGTCCTGTTTGGCACTCTGTCTGCCAGAATTCTCCGTCCCAGCGCGCTCATCCCCTACGAACCTTCAAAACTTCGAGGTATCCCAGGGTAGCTCCCAGCAGGGCTCCCCCGATCAATCCCGCGATGACGATGCTACCCACTCCCCTGACTACTGGGAAGGAGTATCTCAGTAACCCTCCAGTTAGCAATCCGGCTGCAAACCCCGCACTCCCGCTAACGGCCAGGACCGCAACCCTTCTCCAATCCAGGAAAGCAACCCCCACCGACGCGCCGACCAGGGCCCCCACGATAGCGCCTATAAGTCCTATGGAGTAATTAAAGAACGAGCCGATTGCAAGGGCCGACAAGACTCCCACAGTCAGGCCCAGGGCGCTGAGCAAAGTCAGAACGATCGTTTTCTTCCAACTTCCTAAAGCCAGCCCTAATGCCGCTCCCCCAATGGCCCCTCCGACCAGTACCGAGAATGGCAGCGAGATCAGCAAAACGCCGACGGCCCCGCCAAGGGCGTACCCTGCTCCTCCAAGAACCCCGAATCGCGCCACGATCTTTGTCCACATCTACCCTGCCCTCGATCCGCCTTCCGCACAGGAGAGCTCTCCAGGTCTGACAGCAGCCAGGACACTCCCGGCATCGCAGCCTGTTTCTTGGGAACAGGCCGCTCTCTTTATACGTGCCTCTATGACATCATGGACCGATTAGTTACGAAGATCATCGTACAAATGAGTGATTTATGTACCTGGACGGTATACTTCGTTACGGTGAGATCACGCGCAGCGCCCCAGGTAATACCCTGGCACGAAAAGTCTGCGCCGGGACCAGAAGCTCCCCCTCGACGTGCGCCGGAGTGGCTTCTCTGAAACGAATCTCCACCGCCCGAGCCTGGGCGAGGTGTATCTTTGGGTGCTTCAGGTGAGTACCCCGCAATACAGCCGGTATTAGCTTGACCGACTCGGTCCGTCCCAGCTCTTCGGACCAGACCACATCGAACAGGCCATCGTCCAGGCGAGACGTGGGGGCCAACTTGAATCTCCCTCCATAAGTGGTCCCCAGGGCCACGGCGACCAACGCGGTCTTGGACTCTATGACGACCCGATCATCCAGCCTCAGGGTGACTTCGCGGCAACGGAAGTCCGCCATCAGTTGCAACACCGCCCACAGATACCTTCCGAAACCTCCCAGGTAACCGGGAGCCTGCGCAACCTTGGCGGCGACCTCGGCGTCGAAGCCGATTCCGAGCCCGTCGTTGAAGCGCTCGCCGTTGACCTCACCGGCGTCCACCGTCCAGGTTCTTCCTTGAACCAATATCTCCAACGCCCGCCCGAGCTTCGTCCCCACCCCGAGCGCCTGTACATAGCAGTTGCCACTGCCTACCGGCAAGACTCCCAACACCCGTTCGGTGTTGATACAGGCCGTGGCCACCTCGTGTACCGTACCGTCACCGCCGACCGCGACTACGGTAGCATCCTCTGGCAGATCCACGGCCATGCGGTAGCCATGCCCCGGCCCTTGGGTAACGTGCCATACGGGCTCAATCTCACTTCGCTTCTCAAGAAAAGACGAGATGACTTTCCGGCAAGCCATCGCCCGTCCCCTGTTTGCCGTGGGATTGAATACCAGGTGCAACTCTCGCCGGGTCATGGTCAGTGACTGCAGAGTACCAGCGGAGGAGCTTCGGCGCCTACCCTGGAGGTATGCGAGATAATCGGTTCAACCCGCAGAGCATCCTTGTGGTGGGCGGCGGGCATTGCGCGATTTTCGGGGAGTCGCCGGTCTCGTTGTGCCGCGCACCGACTCCAGAGCCGCTTTCTTCGAGGGTTAGTCATCCCTTGGAGCCTTTTTCTCCGCAGCCTCATTTACGAGTTGGATAAGGCGAACGATCGCTGTTTCGGGTAGTTCCGGGTACACCGGCAGAAAGACGAGACGAGACATCATCCACACAGCCTGCGCCGGTGAGGAGTCAGCGCGACCTGCAGGCGCTTCTACGGCGGTGATGTTACTGGTCGCCCGAGCCGCGTCAAAACCCTCCCGGCGTAGAGTGGATACAAGGTGATCCGGGTCGGGGACGATAACCGGGAAGAGCCAGTGAGTTCGGGCCTCCGCGAGGCTTCCAGGATGTGGCAACTTCGGTGACAGCCGTCGGGCGACTTCCTCGCCAACCCGGCCGCGGCGGGCGAGCCTGTCCGCATCAAAGGTATGCAGACGGCGAGAGAGCAACGCCAGGAGCGGCGCGGATGGCCGGCGTCGAATGCGCGCGAAGAGGGCGGCGTGCGGGGGCCGACTCATCCTGCTTTCTCCGAACCGATGCCGCCCCTTCGCAGGGAAGGACCGGGCGACGCCGTTGACCAGAGCATCGAAGTCTTTACCGAGCAGTTCGCAAGCGCGAAACAGAAATCCGAATACGACCGGCCGGGTCGTCTGTACCAGGCACAGAGCTCTCAGCAGCTTTCCTGAGTAGCCCAACCGCGACTGCACCGGCCAGAAAGACTGCCGGGCACGCATCTTTCGGAGGATGTTCGGATCGCGCACGTATAGTAGCGCTCCCCCGAGAGCAGTCGTCGTCTTGACAGGCCCAAAGCTGAACATCGAAACGTCGGCGAGCGGGTCGCCGGTATCTTTGGGGCTTCGGAAAGCCTGGGCACAGTCTTCGATCAGCAGCAGGTTATGCTTTCTCGCAAAGTTGGAGATCGGCTCCAGGTTCACCCGGCCGCCGAAGAGGTGCGCCACCAGGATCGCGCGCGTCCGTGAGGTGCAGTGGAGTTCGAGCAACTCGCCCCTCGGGGCGAGCGTCGCGATGTCGAGGTCCACAGGGACCGCCCGCAAGCCGTGCTGCTCTATAATGCGCACCATGTCGGGGTGCGTGACAGCCGAGACCAATACTTCACTTCCGATGGGCAGCGAGAGCGCATCCAGCAACAAATCGAACCCGGAACGGACCGAGAGGCACACCATACTTTCCTCCGGCGCGGCGAGAGTCTGAGTTATTCTTTTGGCGTACTGGCGGCGATGCCAGCCCCCGATACAGTACGAAAGTCCGTACAAGATGTCCGGTTTAGAGATGTCGAGCCGCAGACGAGGGTACACGGGTCAGTCAGGCTTACGGTGCAAGGAGCAACAGAGGGCCGGGACGAATAATGCGCCCGTCGAGCAGTAGCGGATAATGCGAAGGCACCCCGAAAGCTCTATTTTTACTCCTTCCGGATACACGACGATTGTCTCACAGATAATAAAGTCAAGCATATAGCAGTACGGAGACTTACGAAGCGCGAGAGAGCTCTCTGAGGGCGGTCTCCGCGAGCGCGAGCGGCTCCTGATCCGGGCCGCGCAGCGTCACCCGGCCTTCCCGTCCGCCGACCGTTGCGCCAGTCGCCTTCCGGAGCAGTGCGGGCGTCTCCGAGGTGACGCCGGTGACCGTCAGGGTGCCGGAGCGATAGTTGACCGCGTTCGCACCGGCCTCTCTCGCCATAATCTTTACGCGAGAGAGGCCGAGCAGGTTGAGAGTCGGTTCGGGGAGCGGGCCGAAACGGTCGGTGAGTTCCTCGGCCAGGTCTTCGGCTTCGGCGAGCGTCCGAAGACCCGAAGCCCGGCGGTAGAGGTCTACACGTTCGATCTCATCCGTCACATACTCCGGGGGCAGGTATGCGTCAAGCGGTAGTTCGACTATGACAGACCGCTCCTCGCTATGGTCCACGGACTCGCCCTTCGCCAGGGCGACGGCCTCCTCCAGGAGCCGCAGGTACATCTCGAACCCGACGGCGGCGATCTGGCCGGACTGCTCGCTGCCGAGCAGATTTCCCGCGCCCCGGATCTCCAGGTCCCGCATGGCGACGGCGAAGCCGCTACCGAGTTCGGTGAAGTCCATAAGCGCTTCGAGCCGCTTCTGAGATTCCACCGTGGCCCCGAGCGGGGCGAACAGGTACGCGTAAGCCTGGTCGGTGGAGCGGCCGATCCTGCCTCGAAGCTGGTAGAGTTGGGAGAGTCCCATCGCGTCGGCACGGTCCACGATCAGGGTGTTGGCCGTCGCAACGTCCAGCCCGCTCTCGACAATGGTCGTAGACACCAACACGTCGGCTTCCCGCTCCAGGAATCCCTGCATCACATCCTCCAGAGCCCGCTCGGGCATCTGGCCGTGGGCCGTTACGAAGCGAACGCCCGGCACGATGCCCTTCAGACGCTCAGCAACGTCGTCTATCGTCTCGACTCGATTGTGGACGAAGAAGACCTGTCCTTCGCGTTCCACCTCCCGCTCGATGGCCCGCTTCACCATCTCCTCCTCGTAGGGACCGACGTGTGTCAGGATGCTGCGCCGTCCGGCGGGTGGCGTCTCGATAATGCTGATATCCCTCAGCGACGAGAGTCCCATCTGCATCGTGCGCGGGATGGGCGTCGCCGTCAGCGTCAAAAGGTCCACGCTATTCTTGAATTGCTTGATCCGCTCCTTGTGCCGCACCCCGAACCGCTGCTCTTCATCCACGACTACGAGCCCGAGGTCTTTCGGTCGCACCTCCGAACCGAGCAGCGCGTGCGTCCCGACGAGCACATCCACCTCGCCGGCGGCGAAGTCCGCGAGCACCCGTTTTTTCTCCGCAGCCGATAGGAAGCGAGATACGCTCTCGACCCTTACGGCGAACTTCCCGAGACGCTCCTTGAAGGTCCGCTCGTGCTGCTGGACCAGAATGGTAGTCGGAGCGAGCAGCATGACCTGCTTCCCGGCGAGTACCGCTTTGAAGGCCGCCCGCACGGCCACCTCGGTCTTCCCGAAACCAACGTCCCCGCACACCAGACGGTCCATCGGATGAGGCGCCTGCATGTCCGCCTTTACTGCGGCGATGGCCGCCTCCTGGTCCGGGGTTTCCTGATATGGGAAGCCTTCTTCAAGTTCTCGCTCCCACTCCCCGTCTTCCGGGTGAGCGAGTCCTTCGGAGTTAGCGCGGGCCGCGTGGAGTTGGAGCAATTCCCCGGCCAGAACCTTGACCCGTTTTCGGACCTTGTCCGTAACCTGCGCCCAGGAGGAGCCTCCGAGCCGGTCCAGCCGGACGCCTTCGCCACCGATGTACTTGTGCAGTAGCTCCATCTGCTCGTAGGGGACGAACAAAGTGTCCCCGTCCTTGTAGACGACCTGCATGTAATCCCGCGTCGCCCCGAGAACCTCCTTCGCCACCAGGCCTTCGAAGCGTCCGATCCCCTGCGTGGCGTGGACTACGAAGTCCCCGCTCTTCAGGTCCGCGAAAGAGGCCAGGGACCTCCCCCGGCTGTCCCGCGTGCTCCGTACCCGGCGACGCCCGGAGAGAGAGTCGCGCCGGAATACCGCGATGCCGCCTTCGGAATAGGTGAAGCCCTCCTCCACCATCCCCGGTACGGCGTATAGGCCCGGCGGGAGGTTTTCGTCCACCCTTTCGGCCTCGGTTACCGCGCGGTTAATCTCCCCGAAAGCGTAGATCGTACGTCGCGCCTCACCCAACGATCCGCACGCGATAAAGACCGCCAGTCCCTCGTCCACCAACGACCGGAGCCTCCGGCCCGCCTCCCCGAGGGTATCAGCGAAAGCGGCGACCGGCGGGGCGGATACGATCTCACCCTCCTCACCGCCGGTAAACTCCAGCGCCGCCTCCGGCAATCCCTCATCGTAGAGTTCGGCCACCACGTCGTCGGCCTCTTCAGGCACGCCTTCGCGCGGCTCTTCCCGCCAGATTTCCATATCGTCCGGCAATAGCCTGGCGGGGGCCAGCGGGTCTAGCTCCAGCAAAAGGCGGTCCAGGCCCGGAACGCGAACGCCACGCCGGGCCTCTTCCGCGAAATCTTGCTCGCTCGCGGCGGCGAGGCCGGATAGGTCGCCCTCGCGGGCCGCGTAGAGTGTCACGGCTTCCAACTCCCGGACGACGCGCTGGGTCGCCAGTGAGACCGCCCGGACGCTCTCTACCTCGTCCCCCCACCACTCGACGCGGACCGGCGAACGGCGGGTGCTGGAGAAGATGTCCACGATACCGCCGCGCACCGCGAACTCTCCCGGCCGCGAGACTCGGTCTACCCGCTCGTAGCCTAGCGTTACCAGCCGCTCCAGAGTAGCGTCCAGTTCCAACTCCACACCCTCGGCTAGTTCCAGAGGCTCGTAGAGAGGAGTTTTCTCCATCGCCGCCAGCGGTCCCGCAACCACTACGCGCGCGGATTCAAGCGAGTGAAGCGCCCGCTGTCGCCGCCCGACGAGAGAGACCGGGGGATCGAAGACGTCCCCATACCGGACGCCCCGCGACGAGAGATGCACGACTGGCTCATCGGTAAAACAGGTGGCGTCCGTGGCGTAGCGTTCGGCGTCCCGCTCGGTGGAGGCGAGCAAGAGTACGGGCCTCCCGACCGTGGCGGCGAGGTAGGCCCGGATGCGGCGCGGCGCCTGCAAACTTCTCGTACGGGTCTCGTTGGGCACCCGCACATTCTACCCGCGCTCTCCGAAGTTCCAACCGGAGATGCAATCCTTTCGCGGTCCCCTTGCGTATAACCACTCAAATACCCCGGAAAAGTACAGAAACCGGGAGACTAGGAGGGAGGTTGCGCGAGAATCTAGGGTGAGTAATTAACAAGGGCTCAAGACTAGAACAGCGGTCTGTCTCTGAGTAGTTTAAGCAATACCGGATAAAGATTCTCTTGCCTGTGGTTGAAGCGAAACTCACACTCCTTTAGATGCAGGTAGAGCAGCTCTTTCCTTATACCTCTACGTCTGGC
>JBGTJJ010000011.1:0-47425 GCA_041745215.1 Rubrobacteraceae bacterium
GGGGCAGGTACTCTCGAAGCCAGGGACGATCACCCCGCACACCAAGTTCAAGGCCGAGGTATACGTCCTTAGCAAGGAAGAAGGGGGTAGGCACACGCCGTTCTTCGGCAACTACCGGCCCCAGTTCTACTTCCGGACCACGGATGTAACGGGAGAGATAAGCCTTGAAGAAGGCGTGGAGATGGTGATGCCCGGAGACAACACGGTAATGAACGTTGAGTTGATCTCACCGATAGCGATGGATGAAGGATTGAACTTCGCCATTCGCGAGGGTGGTAGGACTGTTGGCGCTGGCGTCGTTACCGAGATCGTAGAGTAGGTAGAGAATGGCCGTCTCCAAGATAAGGATCAAGCTGAAAGCCTATGACCACGAGGTCATAGACAAGACGGCTAAGTCCATAGTAGATACGGCGGAGCGGACCGGGGCTTTTGTATTCGGCCCCGTCCCGCTGCCGACCAAGCGCAGCGTGTACACGGTGATCCGGGGTCCCTTCAAGGACAAGGATTCCCGCGAGCACTTCCAGCTCAACACGCACAAGCGCCTGATAGACATCCAGCAGCCCACGCCCCGCACGGTCGACTCGCTCCAGCGGCTAGATCTCCCGTCGGGCGTGAGCATCGAGATAAAGGCAAATTAGAGGTTATGGCAACGGCAATTTACGGACGAAAAAAGCACATGACTCAAGCCTTCCAGGACGACGGGACGCTAGTCAACGTTACGGTCCTGGAGGTGGAGCCTAACGTGATCACCGCCGTCCGCACCGCCGAGGAGGACGGCTATGACGCCGTTCAGGTCGGTTTCGGACAGGTCAAACCCAGCCGGATCAGCAAACCCCAGGCCGGCGTTTTCGCCAAGCTCGACACGCCCCCTCGGCGGCACCTGAAGGAGCTGCGCGGCGTTACGGGCGAGGTGGGAGAGAGCCTCGGCCCGGACGTCTTCGAGCCCGGAGACAAGGTCCACGTTAGCGCGACCTCCAAGGGTAAGGGCTTTCAGGGGACGATAAAACGGCACGGCTTCCACCGGGGCCCGATGTCACACGGCTCGCACAACATCCGTCAGCCCGGCTCCGTCGGGGCTTCGGCGGACCCGGCCCGTATCTTCAAGGGGCAGAAGATGCCCGGACAGATGGGGAACGAGAAGGTGACCGTGAGGAACCTGCAGGTCGTGAACGTTGACGCCGAGAACGGCGAGCTCTGGGTGCGCGGCGGCGTGCCGGGCGGCAAGGGCGCCGTGGTTACTATTCGGAAGGTCGGTGATTAAGGTGGCCCAGGCACAGGTATTCGACGCCCGCAGCGGGGAGAAATCCTTCCTGGACCTCGCGGGTCCACAGTTCGAGACGGAACCCAAGGAGCACGTAATACATCGGGCCGTCGTGGCCGAGTTGGACGCGAAGAGGGCCTACACGGCCTCGACCAAGGGCCGCAACGAGGTCCGGGGTTCGGGTGCGAAGCTCTACCGGCAGAAAGGCACCGGCCGCGCCCGGGCGGGCGACGCCCAGTCGCCGACCCGCTACGGCGGTGGTACGTGGGGTGGTCCAAAGCCCAAGCCGGCTCGTTTCGGTAAGCGCATAAACCGTAAGGAGGCCCGCGCGGCTTTCAACGGGGCTCTCTCTTCCAAAGCCGAAGACGGCGACCTGTATGTGCTCGATTCGCTCGGCTTCGAGAAGCCTTCTACCAAGCAGGCGAAGGAAGTATTCGGCACCATGGAGCTCGAAGGTCCGGTGCTGTTGGTCCTTACCGAGGACGACGAGAACGCGGCGCTCTCCTTCAGGAACCTGACCGGGCTTACGATCGCCGGACCGGGTGAGTATGGGGTCTATGAGTTGCTGCGGGCGCGGGAAGTAGTCTTCTCGCGGGCGGCGTACTCCAGGCTCATCGGAGACGGGGAGGAGAGTTAGATGGATCCGCATCAGGTAATAGTCCGGCCGGTTATCTCCGAGAAGAGTTACAACCTCATCGAGATGGAGGATCAGTACACCTTCGAGGTAGATCGCCGGTCGAACAAGAACCAGATCAAGAAAGCGATCGAGGAAGCCTTCGACGTCAAGGTTCGGAAGGTCAACACCTCGAACGTAAAGAGCAAGCCCAAACGCCAGGGTCTCACCCGAGGCCGGACGGCGACGTGGAAAAAGGCCGTCGTCAAGCTGGCCGAGGGCGACCGGATAGAACTGTTCGAGGGAGTCTAGTATGCCGGCGATACGTTACAGACCAGTTACCTCGGGCCGGAGAAACTCTTCGGTCCTTACGAGGGAGTCCGTCACCCGCGAGAGGCCGGAGAAGAGCCTCATTCGCAAGCTGACCAAGAAGGGCGGCCGGAACAACAAGGGCCGCATCACCACACGCCACAAAGGCGGCGGCCACAAGCGGCGCTACCGTTTTATTGATTTCAAGCGCAGCAAGGATGGCGTTCCGGCGACGGTCGCGGCGATCGAGTACGATCCCAACCGCTCGGCCAACATCGCCTTGCTCCACTACCACGACGGCGAGAAGCGCTACATACTGGCGCCGCGCAACCTGACGGTTGGTTCCGTCGTGCAGAGCGGCCCGGAGGCCGAGGTGGACGTGGGCAACGCCCTGCCGCTCAATCGCATTCCGGTGGGTACGGTAATCCACAACGTGGAATTGGAGCCGGGGCGCGGAGCCCAGATGGCCCGGAGCGCCGGTGTGAGTGCCCAACTCGTGGCCCGTGAGAGGAACCTCGTAACGTTGAGGCTTCCATCCGGAGAGCGGCGGCGGGTACAGGGCACTTGCCGGGCGACTGTAGGGGTTGTCGGAAACCAGTCGCACCAGAACGTGCGCTGGGGCAAGGCGGGCCGGAAGCGGCACCTTGGCGTAAGGCCGACGGTTCGCGGGACGGTTATGAACCCGGTAGACCACCCGCACGGCGGTGGCGAGGGCAAGTCCACTCCGGGCCGGGCGCCGGTTACGCCGTGGGGTCAGATCACCCAGGGCTCGCCTACACGTAAGAAGCACAAGCGGTCGGATGCAATGATCGTCCGGCGGCGTCGTAAGGGAAGGAGGCGCTAGATGACGAGATCCTCTAAAAAAGATCCGTTCGTCGAGGAGCGTCTAATGGAGCGCGTCCTCAGGATGAACGAGAACAACGAGAAGCGGATGCTCAAGACCTGGAGCCGGGCTAGCGTGATCTACCCCGAGTTCGTCGGCCACACCATCGCCGTTCACGACGGGCGCAAGCACGTACCCGTCTTCTGCACGGAGAGCATGGTCGGCCACAAGCTCGGCGAGTTCGCCCCGACCCGGACCTTCCGGACCCACCGGAAGGACGACCGGACCGCGAGGAGGCGCTGATGAGGGCCGTAGCCAAATACGTCCGCATCGCCCCCCGCAAAGCGCGTCTCGTTGCCGATGAGATCCGGGGCAAGAGCTACCCGCAGGCCGTGAGCGCACTGCAGTTCACCAACAAGCGGGCGGCCGAGATCGTCGGCGGCGTAGTAAACAGCGCCGCCGCCAACGCGGAGAACAACAACGACCTCGACCCCGACGACCTCTTCGTGAGGGAGATCCGGGTGGATGAAGGTCCGACCATAAAGCGCTATCGGGCGCGGGCGATGGGTCGGGCGACCATGATCCGCAAGCGTACGAGCCACATAACCGTGGAGCTTGGGGCTTCGCCGGAGACGCTGGCGGCCGTTACCGCAGATGTAGACACGCCCGGAGACGAGGAGGAAGAGTAAATGGGTCAGAAAGTACACCCGCAAGGTTTCCGCCTCGGCGTAAAGCGCAAGGGCGAGAAGGTAGACTTCAAGAGCAGTTGGTACTCGGATAGAGACTTCGCCGAGCTACTCGGTGAGGACCTCAAGATCCGGGAGCACATCGAGAAGAAGCTCACCCGCGCCGGCATAGCGGACATCCAGATCCGCAAAGCCGCCGAGCAGGGCGAAGTCGTCATCGACATCCACACCGCCCGACCTGGCATCGTCATCGGCAAGGGCGGTAGCGAGGTAGACGCGCTGCGCGGCGAGCTGGAGCGCATCACGAAGAAAAAGGTGCAGGTAAACGTGCGCGAGGTATCGCGGCCGGAGTTGAACGCGGCGCTCGTCGCCGAGTCGATTGCCGAGCAGCTCGAAGGCCGGGCCGCTTTCCGGCGGACCATGAAGCGCGCAATGATAAGCGCCATGAGGAGCGGGGCTGAAGGGTGTCGCATCCGGTGCGGCGGTCGTCTCGGAGGCATCGAGATGAGCCGCGAGGAGACGATCTCCGAAGGCCGGGTTCCGCTGCACACGCTGGACGCCGACATAGATTACGGCTTCCGCGAGGCAAAGACCCAGATGGGCCAGATCGGTGTGAAGGTCTGGATCAACCACGGGGTTCATGACGATATTTTGGAGGGCAGGGTCTGATGCTCGTACCCAAAAAACTAAAGTACCGCAAGCCCCATCGGGGCCGGATGCGCGGCCAGGCCAAAGGCGGCACCGAGGTGGAGTTCGGCGAGTACGGGCTGCAGGCGTTGGAGCCGGCCTGGATCACCAACCGCCAGATAGAGGCTTCGCGGATTGCGATGACCAGGAAGATCAAGCGTGGCGGTAAAGTGTGGATCAACATATTCCCCCACAAGCCGGTAACCAAGAAGGCCGCCGAGACCCGGATGGGTAGCGGCAAGGGGTCTCCGGAGGATTACGTGGCCGTGGTCAAGCCGGGCCGGGTGATGTTCGAGATGAGCGGCGTGGATGAGCAGTTGGCGCGTGAGGCCATGAGGCTTGCCGCGCAGAAGCTCCCGATAAAGACCCGCTTCGTCACGCGGGGAGGTGGTCAGTAGTGAAGGTCGCAGAGGTCCGCGAGTTGGACGTCGAAGAGTTGGAGCGCCGCGCCGCCGAAACGCGCCGCGAGCTATTCAACCTCAGGTTCCAGCACGCGACCGGGCAGTTGGAGAACACGGGGCAGATCAAGGAAGTGCGGAAGAATATCGCCCGCATCCTAACCGTCCTGAACCAGAAGAAGCAGGAGAGGTAATGTCGGAGGATCGAACACAGAACCAGGGGCTCACGGAAGAGCAAGAGCCTACTGAAGAGGAGCAGGAGCTTACAGAGGCTCTCGGAGGAGAGCCGATCGAAGCCGAGGCTTCTGAGGAAGAGGCCCTGGCAAGCGGACCTCGAATGGACCTGGACGAAGGGCGCATACAGAGCGATACCACCCGCGGCACCCGCAAGGAGCGGGTCGGAATGGTCGTTTCAGACGCGCCGGAGAAGACCGTAAGCGTGGCGGTAGAGACGCTCGTGCGTCATCCGCTCTACAAAAAGCGCGTCCGTCGTTCCAAGAAGTTTCTCGTCCACGACGAGCAGAACGCGGCGCAGGTAGGGGACACGGTTCGGATCATCGAGACCCGTCCGATCTCCCGTCGCAAGCGGTGGCGGCTGGCTAACGTCATATCGAGGGCCGAGTAGTGATACAGCAGGAGACTAGACTCAGGGTAGCGGACAACTCCGGTGCCCGGAGCCTGTTGACTATTCGGGTTCTGGGAGGCAGCAAGCGGCGCAGCGCCGGCGTCGGAGACGTGATCGTGGCTTCCGTCAAAGAGGCGACTCCCGGTGGCGGCGTCCGCAAGGGCGAGGTCGTCCGGGCCGTTGTAGTGCGGACCGCGAAAGAGACTCGTCGGGACGACGGATCTTATATCCGCTTTGGCGAGAACGCGGGCGTCATTATCAACCCCGATGGTGCCCCGCGCGGAACGCGGATCTTTGGTCCAGTCGCCCGCGAGCTACGGGACAAGGGTTACACGAGGATAATATCGCTCGCTCCGGAGGTGTTGTAGATGGGGCTCAAGATAAAGCGCGGGGACACCGTGCAGGTGATCTCCGGCAAGGAGAAAGGCAAGCGCGGCGAGGTCGAGCGGGTCATCCCGAAAGAGAATCGGGTTGTCGTGGGCGGCGTAAACGTCCGGACCAAGCACGCCCGGCCGAGCCAGAACAACCAGCAGGGTCTTTACACTTTCGAGGCCCCGATACACGTCTCGAACGTGATGCTGGTAGACCCGAGCTCCGGGCAGCCGACCCGCGTGGGACATCGTTTCACCGAGTCGGGCGAGAAGCTCCGGGTAGGCAAGAAGTCCGGGGAGGACATAGATGGCTAGACTAAAAGACAGGTACCGTGAGGAGATCGCCCCAACGATCAAAGATCAGTTCGGGATCGAGAACGTCATGCGGATACCGACGCTGGAGAAGATCGTCGTGAACATGGGCGTCGGGGAGGCCGTAACAAACAGCCGGGCACTCGACGGCGCGATGGAGGATCTGGCGAAGATCACCGGCCAGAAGGCCCAGGTTCGCCGGGCCCGCAAGAGCATCGCCGGGTTCAAGATCCGGGACGGAATGCCCATCGGCGCCAGGGTTACCCTGCGCGGCGAGCGGATGTGGGAGTTCATGGATCGTCTGGTTTCCATCGCGTTACCACGTGTGAGGGACTTCCGCGGTATAAACCCCGGCTCCTTCGACGGGCGCGGAAACTTTGCGCTCGGACTTCGAGAGCAGCAGATCTTCCCGGAGATCTCCTACGATTCGATCGATTCGGTTCGTGGCCTGGACATCGCCATTGTGACCACCGCAGAAACCGACGAAGAGGCGCGGGAGTTGCTGCGTTCACTCGGCATGCCGTTCCGTCAGAGTTAAGGAGAGGTTTATATGACCAGAAAAGCGCTGCTGGAGAAGCAGAAGAAAACGCAAAAGTTCTCCACGCGGGAATACAACAGGTGCCAGCGGTGCGGCCGGGCCCACGGCTACTACAGGAAGTTCGGTATTTGCCGTATCTGTCTGAGGGAACTGGCTCATGAGGGCAAGATCCCCGGCGTAACGAAAGCGAGTTGGTAGGCGAGTATGGCGGTTAACGATCCAATAGCGGATTTGCTGACCCGTATACGGAATGCGGGCATGGCAAAGAAGAAGACGGTAGAGATTCCCCACTCCAGGCTCAAGCGGGAGGTGGCCCGTATCCTCAAGGAGGAGGGCTACATAGAAGACTTCTCCGAGCGTGGGGTGGCTGCTGAGGCGAAGCTCACCATAGAGTTGAAGTACGGCCCCGACGGACAGCGGGCAATCACCGGCCTGCGGCGCATGAGCCGTCCGGGCCGTCGGGTCTACCGCAAGCAGTCGAACATCCCACGGGTGCTCGACGGCCTCGGGGTAGCCATACTTTCGACCTCGCGGGGGATACTCACCGACCATGCGGCCCGACGGGCCGGCATCGGCGGCGAAGTCCTCTGCTTCGTGTACTAGGAGGATTGAGAGAGTATGTCCAGAATAGGTAAAGCGCCGGTAGAAGTGCCGGGAGGCGTACAGGTAGAGATCTCGGGCCGGAGCATCAAGGTCAACGGGCCGAGGGGCGAGTTGACGGTGCCAATAGGTAAGGGCGTCGAGGCGAAGCAGGAGGACGGTACGCTCGTCCTCACGCGGGCCTCGGAGTCGCCGGAGCACAAGTCCATGCACGGGCTCACCCGTTCTCTGCTCTATAATGCCGTTGCGGGTGTTACGGACGGGTTTGCAAAGACGCTCCAGATAGCGGGTGTCGGATACCGGGCCCAGTTGCAGGGTCAGAACATCAACCTGCAGGTAGGTTATTCGCATCCGGTCGCGATCGAACCTCGCGAGGGTATACAGTTCGAGGTTCCGGCCCCGACTACCATCGTGGTGCGCGGTATAGACAAACAGCGGGTAGGCCAGACGGCGGCGGAGATCCGGAAGGTTCGTCCTCCGGAGCCGTACAAGGGCAAAGGCATTCGCTACGCAGACGAACAGATTCGCCGCAAGGTCGGCAAGGCCGGATAGCGGGATTAGGAGGTAGCAGATGGCGGTTTTGGAGAAACGCGTACAGAGGGAGAAGCGGCGGAAGCGGCTGCGGCGCCGGATCTACGGCACCGCCGAGCGCCCGCGGCTCTCGGTGTACCGCTCGAACGTACATATTTACGCCCAGCTCGTCGACGACGACGAGGGCAACACGCTCGCGGCGGCCGATTCCCGTGAAGTGGGAGACGCCGAGAATCGCACTGAGGCCGCCCGAAAGGTCGGAGAGTTAGTGGCGCAGCGGGCGCAGGACGCCAATTTGGAAGAAGTCGTCTTCGACCGGGGCGGAAACAAATACCATGGCCGGGTGGCCGCGCTCGCAGAGGGCGCCCGCTCCGGCGGACTAAAGCTTTAAGGATTAGGAGGCGAGATCTTGGGTCGTCCAAGAAACGATAATAGAGGAGGCGGACGCCGCCAGCGCGGACGCGACGGTGATCCGGACATGCAGGATAGGGTCGTCGAGATCCGGCGTGTCTCTAAGGTCGTAAAGGGCGGCCGGCGCTTTAACTTCAGCGCTCTGGTGGTCGTCGGTAACGGCAAGGGCCGGGTAGGCGTGGGCCTGGGCAAGGCCAACGGCGTGCCCGCCGCGATCGCCAAGGGCCAGGAGAAGGCCAAGGCCAATATGTTCGACGTGCCGATGCGTAACACCACGATCCCGCACGGGGTTCTGGGTAAGTTCTTGAGCTCGGAAGTTATGCTCAAGCCGGCCTCCGAGGGTACCGGAGTTATCGCGGGCGGCGGCGTCCGGGCGGTGCTGGAGCTGGCGGGGATCAAAGACGTCCTGACGAAGGCGCTGGGTTCGACCACCTCGGTCAACCTGGTGAAGGCCACGGAACAGGGTCTTCGCAGCCTGCGCTCGAAGGACCAGATTGAGAAGCAGCGAGGGGTGAAGATCACCATATGAGCCCCACGAAGTTGAAAGTTACGCAGTTGAAGAGCGTTATCGGCTCCATCGAGAACCACAAGCGGACGGTTCGGGCCCTGGGCCTGAAGCACATCCGGGACTCGCGGGTACACCAGGACACGCCCCAGATGCGGGGCATGCTCCACAACGTGCGCCACCTGGTCCACGTCGAGGAGGTGGATGAGTAGTGAGGTTGAATGAAATTTCCCCGGCCCCAGGCTCTACCCGGAGTCGTAAGCGGCTCGGGCGCGGCAAGGGCTCGGGACACGGAAAGACCAGCGGTACGGGACACGGCGGCGCCCGCTCCCGTTCTGGCTTCAAGTCGAGGGTCGGCTACGAGGGCGGACAGATGCCGATACAGCGCCGGTTGCCGCGCCTGAAAGGCGAGGCTCGTGGCCGCCACACCGTGGCTCGCCCGACCAATTACGCGCCCATCAACCTGAGCGACATTCAGGATGTCTCCGGTGATACCATAGGTATTGAGGAGTTGAGGGAAGCGGGACTTATCAGGAAAAAGGAAGGTCTGATCAAGATCCTCGGTGACGGTGACATCGACCGTTCGGTTACGGTCAAAGCCCACGCCTTCTCCCAGTCGGCCAGGGAAAAGATAGAGTCGGCCGGCGGGAGCGTCGAGATACTGGAGCGGTAGATATGCTGGGAGCACTCGCAAACGCCTGGCGCGTACCGGAGTTGCGCGCGAAGTTGATGTTCACCGCGATCATCATCGCGCTGTACCGACTCGGGTCTTATATACCGCTGCCGGGAATAAACCGGGAGTCGCTGCAAGGCGGGGTCGATGCCGGGAACGCCATAACGGGCCTGTTCGGGGTATTTACCGGGGGCGCGTTTACCCGTCTGTCGGTGTTCGCCCTGGGAATCATGCCGTACATCACGGCGGCTATCGTCATGCAGCTTATGACGGTGGCCGTGCCGAGGCTGCAGGAACTCGCCAAGGAAGGCGATACCGGGCAGCAGAAGATCACGCAGTACACCCGGTACTTCACGCTCGCGCTCGCCCTCATACAATCCGTTGCGATGACGTTGTTCCTGCGGTCGGGACAGGTCGTGCCGGGCGCGTTCTCCGGGGCGACCGCGGTTGACTTTTTCCTGGTCGTGCTGACGCTGACCACCGGCGTTGTACTGATAATGTGGATGGGAGAGCAGATCTCCCAGCGGGGCCTGGGCAACGGGATCTCGCTGATAATCACGGCTTCGATCATCTCCCAGGCGCCGAGGGCTATCCAGTCGCTCTGGGAGAACCAGAACGTACTTACTATCGTGGTAGTCGCACTACTCGCGGTCATCATCGTAGCCGCCATCGTCTTCGTGAACGAGGGGCAGCGCCGCATCCCGATCACTTACGCCAAGAAGCAGGTCGGGCGGCGCATGAGCCAGGGTGGTACGACCTATCTACCGCTCAAGGTGAACATGGCCGGGGTCATCCCGATCATCTTCGCCTCCTCGCTGCTTATTTTCCCGACGGTGCTGACGCAGTTCGCCGGTGGCGGCGACCCGGACTCGTTCCTGTCGCAGTTGGCGCAGTTCTTCTCGCCGCCCAACGCGCCGTACCTGATCCTTTACGCGTTCATGATCATCATGTTCACTTACTTCTACACGGCGGTACAGTTCAACCCGGTGGAGCATGCCGACAACCTGAAGAAGAGCGGCGGCTACGTGCCCGGCATCCGTCCGGGACGGCCGACGGCGGAGTACCTCAACTCGGTGCTCACCCGCATCACGCTCTTCGGGGCGTTCTTCCTGGCTACCGTGGCTGTTTTCCCGTACCTGATCTCCGGGGCTTTGGGTTTGGGACAGGCCATTTTCCTGGGCGGCACCTCCATGCTGATCGTGGTCGGCGTCTCGCTCGACACGGTGCGTCAGCTTGAGAGCCAGTTGATGATGCGTAACTACGAGGGATTCTTGAAGGGGAGGAAATGAGGGTCGTGTTGTTTGGCCCCCAGGGGGCTGGGAAGGGAACCCAAGCGCAGCGGATCTCGGAAGAGACCGGCGCGAAGCACATCGCCACCGGCGACCTGGTGCGTGCGGAGATCAAATCCGGCTCCGAGCTTGGGGAGAAGATCAAAGACTACAACGACCGGGGTGAGCTGGTCCCGGATGAGATCATCATCAAGATGACGATGCCGTACCTGGAGCAGAATGATTCCTGGATCCTGGACGGCTTCCCGCGCAACGAGGCCCAGGCCAAGGCTCTCGACGAAGCTTTGCAGGAGTCTGGAATAGAGCTGGACGCCGCCATCGCGCTCGAAGCCTCGGACGAGGATCTCGTAAAGCGTCTCTCCGGGCGGCGCCAGAGTGAGGAGACCGGCAACATCTACCACGTCGAGCACAATCCCCCGCCGGATGACGCGTCGGAAGACTCCGGCCCGTTCATCCAGCGCGAGGACGACCAGGAAGAGTCGATCCGACGCAGGTTGGAGATCTACCACGAGCACACCGAGCCTCTGAAGGACTACTACGCCGAGCGTGACATCCTCGCAAGCGTGGACGCGACCCAGGAGATCCAGAAGGTCACGGAGGACGTTATGGAGTCGCTTGGCGAGGGGCCCACCCGCTAGCATGATCGTCCGGAAGAGCAAAGGTGAACTGGAAGCGATGCGCGAAGGCGGCCGGATCACCGCTGCCTGCCTGAAGATGCTCGGCGAGAACATCCGGGCTGGCGTCACGACCCGCGACCTGGACCGGCTGGCAGAGGACTTCATCCGCAGCCGGGGCGGTACGCCGGAGTTCAAGGGGTACCAGGGCTTTCCGGCCTCTATCTGCGCCTCGCCGAACTCCATGATCGTTCACGGCATCCCCGGCGCCTACCGACTCGAAGAGGGCGACATCATCTCCCTGGATGTGGGTGTCCGTTACAAGGGTTTCGTAACCGACAGCGCCCGGACTTTCGCGGTCGGGGACATTTCGGAGGAGACCGATGGCCTCTTGCACGTTACCCAGCAGTGTCTGGCTGCCGCCACGGAGCAGATGCGGCCCGGCAACCGGCTCGGAGACGTGGGCGACGCGATACAGTCGGTGGCCGAGCCGCGTGGATACGGGGTCGTGAGGGACCTGGTCTCTCATGGAGTCGGACGGCAGATGCACGAAGACCCACAGATTCCAAACTACGGACAGGCCGGTACGGGGGTCAAGCTTCAACCGGGCATGGTCTTCGCCATAGAGCCCATGATCACGCTCGGTAGCTACGACATCCATATCTCCGAAAAAGACGGCTGGTCTATCTACACTGCGGATGACTCTCTGGCGGCCCACTATGAGAACACTATCGCCGTCACCGAGGACGAACCCTGGGTGTTGACGGAATCCGAGTGGGAGTTGGGAGAAACGGGCGCGGCATGATAATATATTCGTTTGGCTTCAGCCATTTTGTAACATCCGAAATCGAGAGAGAACGAGAGTTAGAGGAGGTCCTTGGCTAAAGAAGATGTCATAGAGGTGGAAGGCACGATAACCGAGGCGCTGCCGAATACCCAGTTCAAGGTGGATCTCGAGAACGGGCACGAGGTACTGGCGCACATCTCGGGCAAGATGCGGATGCACTACATCCGGATTCTGCCGGGGGATCGTGTCAAGGTAGAGCTCAGTCCCTATGACTTAAGCCGGGGCCGGATCACGTACAGATTCAGAACTTAGAAGGAGAGGGCTGTGAAAGTAAGGGCAAGTGTCAAACCGATATGCGAGCGGTGCAAAGTGGTTCGCCGCAACGGAGTCGTGCGTGTGATCTGCTCCAACCCTCGCCACAAGCAGAGGCAGGGATAGTATGGCGCGAATAGCTGGTATTGACCTGCCGCGGGAGAAGAGGGTCGAGGTCGGTCTGACCTATGTCTTCGGCATCGGTCGTTCGACGGCCAGGAAGATCGTCAAGCAGACCGAGATAGACCCGAGCACTAAGGTGCGAGACCTGGCCGAGGGCGAGGTCAGCAAGATCCGGGCGTATATAGAGCAGAACCTGGAGGTCGAGGGAGACCTGCGCCGGGAGACGAACCAGAACATCCGGCGGCTGATAGAGATCGGCTCTTACCGGGGCATCCGGCACCGCCGGGGCCTTCCGGTGCGCGGCCAGCGGACGAAGACCAACGCCCGCCAGCGCAAGGGCCCGAAGCCGTCCATCGGCGGAAGGAAGAAGAGGTAAATGGGTAGGCAGAGGCAGCAGCGAGGCCGTGGGGCGGGCCGTTCGCGCCGGAAGGTGCGGCGGAATATATCCACCGGCATCGTCCACATAAAAAGCTCTTTCAACAACACGATCGTCAGCGTCTCCGACACCGAGGGCAACGTCATAGCCTGGGAGTCGGCCGGCGCGATGGGATTCAAGGGTAGCCGCAAGAGCACCCCGTACGCGGCCCAGATGACGGCGGAGAGTTGTGCGAACAAGGCGATGGACCAGGGCGTCCGGCGCGTGGACATCGAGGTGAAGGGCCACGGTTCCGGCCGCGACATGGCCGCCCGGACCTTCCAGTCCATGGGCATCGAAGTGCTCGGCATAAAGGACGTTACCGGACAGCCGCACAACGGTTGCCGGCCATCCAAACGCCGCCGGGGTTAAAGCCGGATCATTAGAGTAACTTAGGAGGTAGCAAGTAGTGGCGCGTTATACAGGACCCAGAGGCCGGCGAGACCGGCGGGCCGGGGTGATGCTCTCCTCGATGCGGAAGAACCCGCTGGAGAAGAAGCCTTATCCGCCCGGTGAACACGGCCGGGGCCGGCAGAAGCAGACGGAGTTCGGAGTTCGGCTCCTGGAGAAGCAGAAGGCCCGGTGGTATTACGGGGTTTCCGAGAAGCAGTTCCGACGGACGTACGACAAGGCGACCCGCATGCAGGGCGTTACCGGCGAGAACTTGCTCCGGCTCATGGAGCTCCGGGTGGATAACGTAGTCTTCCGAATGGGCTTTGCTACCAGCAGGCCGCAGGCGCGGCAGTTGGTGGTCCATGGGCACTTCCAGCTCAACGGCAAAAAGCACAACGTACCCTCGGCGATTATGCGTCCCAACGACGTGTTGACCGTCAAGGAGAAGAGCCGAAACCTGGAGCCGATAGTCAACGCCGTGGAGAACGTCATAGCCGTTCCGGCCTGGCTGGAGGCAGACCACGAGAACTTTACCGGGCGGGTGCTGCACCTGCCGGGCCGCGATGAGATCGACACTCCCGTCGAAGAGCAGCTCATCATCGAGTTCTACAGCCGTTAGATAAACCGTTTCAATAACTTAGCAGGTGGTATTTTGACGATGTTGGATATAGCGCCACCCCGTTTTCGGGTGGAAGAAGAAGAGGACCAGCGGGCGATATTCGTCGCCGAACCGTTGCCCCGCGGCCTGGGCCATACCCTGGGCAACTCGTTGCGGCGGGTAATGCTCAGCGGCCTCACCGGGTCTGCGGTCACCAAGATCCGGATAGAAGGAGTCTCGCACGAGTTCTCCACGATTCCCGGCGTCAAGGAAGACGTAGTGGATATCATCCTGAACGTCAAGGAACTCAAGTTCAAGCTGGAGCGGGACGAGCCGATAGAGCTGGAGATCACCAAAGACGGTCCCGGTGAGATCACCGCTGCCGACGTTGACTTGAAGGCCGACATAGAGGTCATAGATCCCGACGCTTACATAGCGAGTGTCTCCGAAGGCGGAAACCTGGACCTGCGCCTGACGGTCGAGCAGGGTCAGGGCTACGTGCGGGCCGAGCAGAACAAGAGTGAGGCTGACCCGATCGGCGTTATAGCGGTAGACTCGCTGTTCTCGCCGGTCCAGCGGGTCAACTACTCGGTCTCCGAGGCCCGCGCCGGCGCCCGGACCGACCTGGACTCGCTGACGATGGAGATCTTCACCGACGGCCGTATAACACCGCGTGAGGCCCTCCAGGAGGCATCGGGGCAGCTCATGGACCTCCTGGGCCTCTTCACGGACGGCTATGAGGCCCCGCGAAGCGGCGGCGACGCCCGCCGGGGAGCCGGTCGTCCGGTCATAACCGACGAGCGGCCGGTCGAGGAATTGGAGCTTACGGTTCGCTCCTACAACTGCCTCAAGCGCGAGGGCGTCGATACCATCGGGCAGCTCGCCACCATGACCGAGGAAGAGTTGATGAACATCCGCAACCTCGGCATGAAGAGTGTGGATGAGATCCGGTCCAAGCTCACCGAGTACGGGTACGAATTGGAGAGTGAGGGCTATGAGGCACAGTAAGCGCGGACGCAAGCTAGGCCGCGAGTCCCAGCACAGGAGCCTGATGTTGGGGACCATGGCCGGACAGGTCATCCAGCACGGCCGCATAAAGACCACCGGACCTAAAGCGAAAGAGGTGCGCGGCGTCGTCGACAAGCTGGTCAACACGGCTAAGAAAGACGACCTCCACTCCCGGCGGCAGGCGGTCAAAGTGCTCAAGGACAAGACCATAGTTCGGAAGCTCTTCGAGGACGTCGCCCCGGACCTGGACGACCGAAACTCAGGCTACACCCGCATCCTGAAGCTCGGTCCCCGTCTAGGCGACGGCGCGGAGCAGGTCTACCTGGAGTTGGTCAACTACGACTCGGAGTAACGCTCCACATCCACGCAACTCTGACCAGGGGGTTCGCCACGGCGGACCCCCTGTCGTCTCTTGCGAAAGGGTCGGCTACTCTTATCCTGGCGCGGATCGTCCGGCGTTAAAAGACGTGAGCTTCGAGGTTCAGGCGGGCCAACACATCGGCGTCGTGGGGCCGAATGGCGGCGGCAAATCTACTCTTACGCGCCTGCTAAACGGTCTCCTGGCGCCGGAATCCGGGAACATTAACGTCGCCGGGTACGACCCGGTCACGGAGACCTTCGAGGTGCGCAGGAGGGTCGGCGTACTGTTTCAGAACCCGGACAACGGCCTGGTGGCCCCGTTTGTCGAAGACGACGTTGCGTTTGGCCTGGAGAACCTTGGAGTTCCGAGAGAGGATATGCGCAAAAGGGTCTCTGAGGCTATAGAGGCTGTCGGGCTCGCCGGCTACGAACGGCGAGAGCCACACACGCTATCCGGCGGAGAGAAGCAGCGGGTAGCTTTGGCCGGGCTCCTGGCCCTGGAGCCGGAAATCCTGATTCTGGACGAGCCGACTTCGATGCTGGACGCCGCCGGACGGCGCGAGGTGCTGGACCGGATACACGGCTTTCTTGGAAAGAAGACGGTTTTGCACGTAACGCACCATTTGGAGGAGTTGATCGGCGCGGACCGCATACTGGTCCTGAACGACGGAAGTCTGGTTGCGGATGTGGAACCGTCCTGGTTGTTCTCGGATGCGGGATTCTTGCGCCAAAACCGACTTTCACTGCCGCCGGTGCTACGTCTCGCGGCAGAGCTCGGCTTGCCGCCAGCCAGAAATCCGGAAGAGCTTGCGAATACCTTATTGGAGGGGATCTCAAGGAGCGCGGAGGCGCGGTGAGAATAGAGCTAAAGGACGTGTGGCACGTCTACGCTCCCGGTACGGACTTCGAGGTTCCGGCGCTCCGGGGAGTTTCGCTTACCGTCGAGGAGAGAGAGGTGCTCGGTATCGTTGGTGGAACGGGATCCGGGAAGAGCACCCTCGTGCAGCACATGAACCTGCTCCTGACACCCACGAGCGGCGAAGTCCTAGTGGACGGTGTGAACGCCATGGAGATGAAAAAGAGTGTATTGCGCCAAAGGGTCGGCCTCGCGTTTCAGTTTCCGGAGCAAGGGCTCTTCGCCCCGACTGTAGAAGAAGACGTAGCCTTCGCGCCGCGCCGGATCGGGCTGTCGGACGAAGAGGTAAAGAGCCGCGTAGAGGAGGCGCTGGGCCTGTTGGAGGTTGGGCATCTCCGGAAGCGGTCGCCGCACTCCATCTCCGGAGGTGAGCAGCGGAGGGTGGCCCTGGCCGGGATACTGGCGATGGGCCCACAGATACTGGTGCTCGACGAGCCGACGGCCGGCATGGACCCGGCCGCCCGCGATAGCCTGCTGGGCGTCATACGAGACCTCAGAGAGAGGGGCGCCTCAATCGTAGTAGTCTCCCACGACCTCGACGAGGTGTCCGAGATCGCGGACCGGGTCTGCATTATGGAGGATGGTAAGGTACGAGCAATCGGAGAGCCGGGAAAGGTCTTCTACTCGGACCCTGGGATGGCTCCGGCCACGGTTCGCACGGTCTCTGCCTTGAAGAGAGAGTATCCGGCACTCGGGGAGCCGGTTCGGATGGACGAGACGTTGGCGGCCTTGAGAGGACTACTGGGGGAGTAAGATATGGCTGCTGGACGGAGTTTCGGACAGTTCTATCCGGTAGAATCTCCGCTGCACACCCTGGACCCTCGGGCCAAGATCCTGGCGGTGGCGGTTCTCGTGTTGGGCCTGTTCCTGGTCGATTCGATCCTGGGATTCCTGTTAGTCGTGGCGGCTATAGTGGCGTTCGTGGCCCTGGGCCGGATACCGCCGTTCACCTTTCTGCGGCTTTTGCGGCCGGTGTTCTTTATCGTGATGCTCACGGTTATCTTCCAGGTTCTTTTTTCCCGTGAGGGGGCTACGCTATTTCAGTGGGGGATTCTGGAGATTCATGCTGGGGGGTTAGAGATGGGTTTCTTCCTCGGCGTGAGGATATTGCTTCTCGTTTCGGCGGCGAATCTCCTCACGGCGACGACGGCCCCGGTGGCGCTCGCTGATGGGATCGAAGATTTGCTCTCGCCGCTAAAGCGGGTCAGGTTTCCGGCTCACGAAGTGGCGATGATGATGACCATCGCCCTCCGTTTTATCCCGACGCTCTACGAAGAGGCGCAGAAGATCATGAAAGCCCAGGCGGCGCGGGGCGCGGATTACGATGATGGAGGCTTGATCCGCCGCGCGCGGGCGATGGTGCCTGTGCTGGTTCCACTCACTGTAGGAGCTTTCCGCCGGGCCGATGAGCTGGCCGAGGCGATGGAAAGCCGGGGATACCGGGGCGGCGAAGGCCGGACCCGTTACCGTGAGTTGCGCTACCGTGACAGGGACGCGGTAGCGCTCGCCGTGGTAGCCTTCATTCTCGTTGGAAGTATCCTCCTGTGAAGATCGCCGGGCTCGTGGAGTATGACGGATCCGGGTTCTCCGGATGGGCGACACAGCCGGGTCGTAGGACCGTCGAAGCCACCCTCGTCGAAGCCCTGCGGACCGTTTTGCGCCAGCCGGTGAAGCTCAGCGTCGCGGGACGAACGGACGCCGGAGTACACGCCAGCGGGCAGGTGATCTCCTTCGACGCCGATACCCCCCTCTTACCGGACGACGTTTCCTACAAAGCAACCGCCGTGCTCCCGAAAGACCTGGCGCTCCGTCGGTGCGCCGCAGTCTCCAATGACTTCGACGCCCGCCGGAACGCCCGCAGCCGGAGTTACGAGTACCGGATAGTAAACGACCCTGTCCGCTCACCACTATTCTGGGAGAAGGCGAACTACGTGGCGAGGAGGCTGGACTTTGGGCTACTGAAAGACGCTGCGGCGCTCGTCCGGGGCGCCCACGACTTCCGGGCCTTCACCCCTTCCAGGACCTACCATCTCCGTTTCGAGCGTATCATCACGGAGTCGGAATGGGTGAAAAACGAGGACTTGTTGACTTACCGGATCACCGCCGATTCTTTTCTCTACGGCATGGTCCGTACTCTCATCGGTACCATGATAGAGGTGGCGGAAGGAAAGCGTACTTTGGATGATTTCGCCCGGCTGCTCTCGGGCGGCCTGCGGAGCGAGGCCGGGCCAGCCGTCCCGGCGAAGGGTCTTATGTTGGTCAATGTAGGGTACGATGACCTTAAATTCAGGAGGACTGAGCCATGACCGGAGACTTCAGGGGATTGCTAGACGACATAGATTCTTATATAGAAGGACTCTTCGCGCCGCCGGACGAAGCCCTGGAACGAACCTTAAGCCGCTCGGAGGAGGCCGGTCTGTCGGAGATACAGGTTTCCCCGAATCAGGGCAAGCTGCTGCGTCTGCTGACCGAGATATCCGGGGCCCGGCGTATCCTTGAGATAGGAACACTCGGAGGATATAGTGCCATCCACTTCGCCCGCGGCCTGCCGGATAGTGGAACCCTGATCTCACTGGAGTTGGATGAGCGTCACGCTGAGGTTGCGCGTGAGAACGTCGAATACGCTGGCCTTTCCCACAAGGTCGAGGTTCTAGTAGGAGATGCCGGGCGACTTCTCGCCGCAATGGTAGAGAGCGGTACGGCTCCCTTCGACCTGATCTTTATCGACGCGGACAAAGAAGGCTACCCGGAGTACCTGGAATGGTCGCTAAAGCTCTCCCGGCCCGGTTCGATCATCCTCGCCGACAACACCATCCGGGGCGGCGGCGTGCTAGATCCGCACGACGACTCCACCCGTGCCACCCGCGAGTTCAACGAGATGCTGGCGAAACATCCCAATCTCTCCGCCATAGTGTTGCCCTTGATCCGGGAACGCATAGACGGCCTCGCCATAGCCCGCGTGCTGGACGGCTGGCCGGAAGAGACAGACGTTTAGCAGGATTTTTCTCCAGACCGATGTTGACAACGCTCCGGCGAGACAACATAATGCTTGGCATCAACCGGTTCGCCGAAGCTTGTCGAGTTTCTCAGTTTCGGCGTCGTAAGAGGGAATCCGGTGTAAATCCGGAACTGCCCCGCAGCGGTGAGCAGGAACGAAAACCGTCATAGAGCACTGGCCTTTCTAGGCTGGGAAGCGACGGTGAGTAGGGTTCGGTCCTTTGATCGAAGAGCCTGCGAGTCCGAAGACCTGCCGGTGGCCCGCGCGAGTGCGCGGGAGGGTGGCTCGTGCCTTCGAGGGAGAGGCTGGTCGCGTAAAAAAGAGCATAGCCGGTGGTTGGCGCAAGCAATCTATTGCAAAACGTTTTGTCTTACCGGAGTCTCTTTCTCGCTACCTATCTTCCCGCTGGTCTACGCAGCCATCCGCAATACAAAAGCGGCGCGAAAGGGGTAGAGCGGTGATCACGCAAGGAACATCGGTAAGAAAACGGGACGGGAGGATAACTGAGTTCGACGCGGCCAGGATCACCCGGGCCGTCGCCAACGCTTTTCGGGCGGAACAGGGACTCGCTAAAGGCTTGGAGCTTCGCCCGGAACTTCGGGAAGAGGTAGAACGAACCACGGCTGCGGTTATGGGGCGTCTCTCGGAGAAGGAAGACAGCGTCGATGTGGAGATAATCCAGGATCTCGTCGAAGAGCAGTTGATGAGGGACGGCAATTACCGTGTCGCCCGCCGCTACATCGTCTACCGCGAGGAGCACAAAAAAGCTCGTATGTTCCGCGGCGAACCCGCTGATGGAGACCGTCCGACCATAAATGTGCGCCGCGACGACGGTAGCGAGAGCGCCTTCGAGTCCTGGCGTATCCGCCGGAGGATCGAAGCCGCCTGCCGCAACCTGGAGAATGTGGACCCAGGCCGTATTCTGGATGATGCTCTGGGCTCGCTCTACGATGGCATAACACCGCAGCAGATACAGCGGGCGACCATCCTGGCGGCCCGTTCGCACATCGAGGCCGACCCCGCCTACGGCGAGGCCGCCGCCCGATTGCTGCTGGGGGTGATCTACCGCGAGGCGTGGGGAGCGTCGCCTGCCGAAGAGGACTTGAGCGAGACCTACCGGCGGAAATTCACCGACTACCTGCATACCGGCATAGAAGCCGGTCGGCTCGATGCAAAGCTGCTGGACTTCGACCTCGACAGACTCTCCGCCGCGCTGCGGCCGGAGCGGGATGACGATTTCACTTACCTCGGGCTCCAGACGATCTACGATCGGTACTTGATCGAAGCCGACGCCCGCCGCATCGAGTGTCCCCAATACTTCTGGATGCGCGTCGCAATGGGCCTTTCCCTTGACGAACACGACCGCGAAGCTCGGGCGATAGAGTTCTACGAGATGCTCTCGACTTTCCGAGCCGTTTCAGCTACCCCTACCCTCTTCAACAGCGGCACCCAACATCCTCAACTCTCTTCCTGCTACCTGACCACCGTCGGCGATGACCTCGAAAGTATCTTCAAAGCCGTCTCCGACAACGCCAAACTCAGCAAGTGGGCCGGCGGCCTTGGCAACGACTGGACCAACATTCGGGCGACCGGCTCGATCATCAAAGGTACGGGCGGCGAGAGCCAGGGCGTCATACCGTTCCTCAAGATCGTCAACGATACCGCCGTGGCGGTCAACCAAGGCGGAAAAAGGAAAGGCGCCGCGTGCTCCTACATGGAGACGTGGCACCTCGATATAGAGGACTTCCTGGAGCTAAGGAAAAATACCGGCGACGAGCGCCGCCGGACGCACGATATGAACACCGCCAACTGGGTGCCGGACCTCTTCGTCAAGCGCGTGATGGAGGGCAGCGAGTGGACGCTCTTCTCCCCGAACGAAGTGCCCAATCTGCACGACCTCTACGGCAAGAAGTTCGAGGAGCGCTACGTCGAGTACGAGAAGATGGCCGACCGGGGAGAGATGCGGCAGTTCAAACGGGTCGAGGCCAATGCGTTATGGCGGAAGATGCTCTCGATGATCTTCGAGACGGGGCATCCCTGGATCACCTTCAAAGATCCCTCGAACGTCCGCTCCCCACAGGACCACACAGGCGTCGTACACAGCTCCAACCTCTGCACTGAAATACTCCTGAACACCAGCGCCGAAGAGACCGCCGTCTGCAACCTCTGCTCCCTGAACCTCGTCGCCCACACCGATGCCTACGGTCTCGACGAGGAGAAACTCGCAGAGACCATCAAGACCGCGGTGCGGATGCTCGACAACGTCGTGGACATAAACTTCTATCCGACGCCGGAGGCTCAGACCGCGAATTCGCGTCACCGTCCCGTTGGGCTAGGTCTCATGGGTTTCCAGGACGCGCTCTTCGAGCAGCGGATCGGGTATGCCAGTGAGGAAGCCCTCCGTTTCGCGGACTACTCGATGGAGTTGATCTCCTACCACGCCATCCTCGCCTCCTCGAACCTCGCCGCCGAGCGCGGAACCTACACGAGCTACGAGGGTTCCAAGTGGAGCCGGGGCCTCCTCCCGATAGACACCATAGACTTGCTCGAACAGGAGCGCGGGGTGGATGTCGGGATGGACCGCTCAACGACCCTCGATTGGCAATTTGTTCGGGATTTTGTAGCGGAGAATGGTATGCGGAACAGCAACGTCATGGCGATAGCGCCGACGGCTACCATCTCCAATATCTCGGGGGTCTACCAGTCCATCGAGCCGACGTACTCCAACCTGTTCGTCAAGTCCAACCTCTCCGGCGAGTTTACGGTCATCAACCCTTATCTGGTTCGGGATCTGAAGAAGCGCGGGCTTTGGGACGAGGAGATGATCGAAGACCTCAAGCACTTCGACGGTTCCGTGCAGGATATCGACCGTGTCCCCGAAGACCTCAAGCGAGTCTACCTGACGGCTTTCGAGATCGACTCCGGCTGGATCATCGATTGCGCCAGCCGCCGGCAGAAGTGGATCGACATGGGCCAGTCCTTGAACCTGTACCTCGCCCAACCGAGCGGCAAGCTACTCTCCGAGATGTACCTGAACGCCTGGAATAAGGGCCTCAAGACCACCTACTACCTCCGCTCGCGCGGCGCCACCAAGGTCGAGAAATCCAGCATGGATATAAACAAACGCGGCATCCAACCCCGATGGATGAAGAGCCGTTCCGCCTCCAGTCGTCTCGAAGAGGAACAAGAGATGCCGGTCGTGGTCCAGCAGGGCGAGACCTGCTCCCCGGACGACCCCGAATGCGAAGCCTGCCAGTAAGCCCTCTAGTAGAAAGGAAGCACTTGTGTCCCAATGCTGTACCGATGGAAATGAACAGCCCTACGAGCTCACGAAGCGGATAGACGCCGACGACAAGCGGCTACTCAACTGCCGCGCCGTGGACGTGAATCAGCTCTGGCCCCTCAAGTACGAGTGGGCCTGGGAGCATTACCTCAACGGCTGCTCCAACAACTGGATGCCAACCGAGGTCCCGATGCAGAAAGACGTTGCCCTGTGGCACTCTGACCGGCTGACCGAAGGTGAGCGGCTCGTCATCATGCGTAACCTGGGTTTTTTCTCGACCGGCGAGAGCCTGGTCGGCAACAACATCGTTCTCTCAATTTTCGAGCACATCACCAACCCCGAGGCGCGCCAGTACCTCCTGCGGCAGGCTTTCGAGGAGGCCATCCATACCCACACCTTTCACTACATTGTGGAGTCGCTCGGCCTTGATGGCCGCGAGGTTTTCAACATGTACAACGAGGTGGATTCCATCCGAGGCAAGGACGAGTTCGTCATGTCGCTGACCGAAGATGTTATGCGCCCGGACTTCTCGACCAAGACTACTGAGGGCATTCAGGAGTTCATCAAGAACCTAGTCGGGTTCTACGTAATCATGGAGGGGATCTTCTTCTACTCCGGGTTCGTCATGATCCTCTCCTTCCACCGCCAGAATCGGATGACGGGCATCGGGGAGCAGTTTCAGTACATCCTGCGGGATGAGACTGTCCACCTGAACTTCGGGGTGGACCTCATCAACACAATCAAGGAAGAGAACTGCGAAGCCTGGACGCCGGACCTCAAAGACGAGATCGTCGAGATGATCCGTGAGGCCGTCGAGTACGAGATAGCCTACGCTCAGGAATGCCTCCCCGATGGCGTCCTCGGTCTGAACGCCGGACTCTTCCGGGAGTACGTCCAGTTCGTCGCCGACCGGCGTCTCAAGCGTATCGGTCTCCCGGCTCAGTACGGCTCGCGCAACCCGTTCCCGTGGATGAGCGAGACGATGGACCTCGCCAAAGAGAAGAACTTCTTCGAGACTCGCGTAACCGAGTACCAGAGCGCCGGCTCTCTAGTGTGGGATTGATGTTGTCTCATACCCCGGCAAAACAGAGGAGCAGCGGATGAGAGAGATAAAAGCCTACGTACCTGGAATCTACGCCCGGTCCGAAGCGCTGGTACGGGCAACCCGAGATCTCGACCGGGGCCGCACCACTCAAGAGACCGTAGCAGAAAGGGAAGCCACCGACCTGCACGACTTTCTCGAAGTCCAGAGAGAAGCGAGTCTTGACTATTTCTCCGACGGCTTGCTGAACTGGCAGGACATCTTCCGGCCTTTAGATGAGGCGGCCGAAGGGTTGCGTCCCGGTCCCCTGACCCGCTTCCTGAACACGAATACGTTCTTCAGGGCGCCAGCGGTCGAGGCAGAGACGCCCAAGCTGGCCGAACCCCTGGGAGAGCCTTTCTTCCGCATCGGAGATCTGCCTCGCGGTAGATGGGCGGCGACGTTGCCCTCCCCGCACGCCTTGGCGCATTTCTCAGCCGGTGAACTCTCATCGCAGGCGGTCGCCGAAACGGTGATCGGACCTCAGATAAGGTGGCTCGTCGGAAACGGCTGCGCTATGGTGATCCTGCAAGAGGCCGCTCTGTTCAGTGGTGAAAGGGACGTCTTCGGCCTCGGAGAGGCGCTGGACGCCCTGGAGAGTCCCGTTCCGCTCGCGATACAACTTCCATTCGGTGACGCTGGCGAGGTGCTCGGGGAATTGGTGGAACTGGACGTAGAAGCCATCGGGGTGGACTTCTACGCCACGGATGTGGCCGCCCTGCCACGTCCGTTCCCCAAGACGCTACTCGCAGGCGTGATAGACGCCCGCAACTCCCTGTTGGAGGAGCCTGAAGAGATCGCGGAGTTCGGGCGGCAACTTCTGGAGGAACTTGAAGGAGAACTGCACCTGGTGCCGAACGGGGATCTGCAATTCGTTCCGGAGAAGATAGCCCGAGAGAAGGTGCGACGTCTCGGTGAGGCGGCCCGTATCTTGAAGAAGGAGCAGTAGCATGAGCGAAGTCAGGTTCGTAACCAGGGAGATCGGGAGCCTCGCAAAACCCGGCTGGCGCGTGAAGTCTATCGCCGGACGCCCCGTCGAAAAGACGGACATAGAGTACGCCCGGAAATGGGGCGATAGGCTCGACATAGACACCGAAAAGCTTACGGAGATACTCGGAAAAGGTACTAACTTCTCGGACTCGGAGAAAGCGCAGATACAGGACCAGGCGGCCCTCTACGGCATCCGGCTTCTGGAAAATTCCGGTCTGGACGTGGTCTACGACGGCGAGCAGCGTCGCAGCGAGATGTACGATCACGCCGTAAAGCACGCCCACGGCTTCGAGACTCGCGGCACGGTCCGCTCCTGGGACAACAAGTACTACACCAAAGCCGCCGTGGTCGAGAAGCCGCTGGTAGATACGACCTACGACCTCGAAGAGTACGAGTTCGTCCGCGACAATACCGAACGCACGGTAAAAGTTCCGTTCACCGGCGCCTACACCGTCATGGACTGGTCCTACGACGAGCACTATGCCAGAGGGGACAGTTTCCTCGGAGCCTCGGCGGAGCGCAGGATGGATGCTCGACGGATTTTCGGGGTGGATGCCGCCCGCGACGTGGTGCGCCCCAATTTGGCCGGCATCGTTGAGGCCGGGGCTGATTGGGTCCAGATCGACGAGCCAGCCGCCACCACTCGTCCGGAGGAAGTGCCGCTAGTCGTCGAGACCTTCAACGCGACACGAGAGGGAATAGACGTCCTCTGCTCCATCCACATCTGCTTCTCCGACTACAGTTGTCTCTTCCCTCACATTGAGGGTTTGGACGACTGCTACGAGCTACAGTTAGAGTTCTCAAACCGCGACTCGCTGGAGACCGGAACGAAGGACGCGGACAGGCCCGGTTACGCAATTCTGGAGCGGTTCCGCGAGAGCGAGTGGGACGGGAAGATCGGTCTAGGGGTCATAGACATCCACACGGACTTCATCGAGCCGCCGGAACTAGTGCGCGACCGAATCCTCTATGCGGCGGGCGTGCTGGGGCCCGAACGTATCGAGGTCAACACCGACTGCGGACTCAGGACCCGTAGTTGGGAAGTCTCTTACGAGAAGCTCGTGAGCATGGTCGAGGGGACGCGTCTCGCCGAGGAGGCTCTGAACGGTTCCTAGTTCGTAAATGGTGCGCTAAGATAGGGCCCTCTGTATTCGAATGTGGAGGCTTGAAAATGATATCCGAAGAGCAGGTGCGCCACGTCGCCAACCTGGCCCGGCTGGGGCTGACGGACGAGGAAGTAGAGAGGATGGGCGAACAGCTCGGTGCCATACTTGCGAGCATAGACAAGATCGGAGAGCTGGATCTCACCGATGTTCCTCCGACGGAAAATCCACTGAATATGACCAATGTCCTGCGCCCGGACGAGCCGCGTAAAGAGCTTCCGCGCGAGGAGGCTCTCTCGGCGTCGCCGGAGCCCGTGGACGACCTGTTCGCCGTGCCGAGGATCGACTGATGTTGGACCTGACCGCTTTCGAACTGTCCCGGAAAATAGAAGCCGGAGAGGTCTCGGCCCGCGAAGCCGCCGAGGCCGCCAACGCGCGCGTCGAAGAGGTAGAAAACGAAGTAAACGCCTTTGTGACGACGACGCCGGAGCTGGCACTCGAGCGGGCGGACAAGATAGACGGACGCTTGCGGAACGGTGGGATCAAACCTTGGGAAGCCGTGCCGCTGGCCGTCAAGGACGTACTCTCCACCCGCGGCGTGCGGACCACGTGCGGCTCGAAAATCCTGGAGAACTTCGAGCCCCTCTACGATGCCTCGGCGCTACGCAACTTCGGGGAAGACCTGATCATGGTCGGCAAGGCGAACTGCGACGAGTTTGCTATGGGTTCCTCGACGGAGAACTCGGCCTACGGCCCTACCCGCAACCCGTGGGACCTGAGCCGGGTACCAGGCGGGTCTTCGGGTGGCTCCGCCGCAGCCGTGGCTGCCGGAGAAGGTTGGTGGGCGCTCGGAACCGATACAGGGGGATCGGTGCGTCAGCCGGCCGCGCTGTGCGGCATCGTGGGCCTCAAGCCGACCTACGGGCGGGTTTCGAGGAGCGGGCTTATAGCCTTCGGATCGTCGCTCGACCAGATCGGACCTCTCACCCGCGACGTGCGGGACGCGGCGCTCCTACTCCAGGCTACCGCCGGCCACGACCCGTACGACTCCACCAGCGCGAACGTCGAGATCCCGGATTACCTATCTTCTCTGGAGGATGGCGTCTCGGGGCTTCGGGTGGGCGTAGTGACCGAGCTGATGGACGACCGGATAGACGCCGGTGTGCGCGAGGTTACGGAGAAGACTGCTCGGGATCTGGAAGAAGCCGGAGCTGAGGTGGGGGAAGTGAATCTGCCGCACGCTTACTACGCTTTGGAGGCGTACTACATCATCGCCCCCGCGGAAGTCTCCTCCAATCTGGCCCGCTTCGACGGCGTGCGCTACGGGCTGCGGGTACCGGCTGATGGAGTCCACGAGATGTACCGCAAGACTCGTGAGGAAGGATTTGGCGATGAGGTGAAGCGACGGATCATGCTCGGCACTTACGCCCTCTCCAGTGGCTACTACGACGCCTATTATTCCCAGGCCCAGAAAGTCCGCACCCGCATAATCGAGGACTTCCGGGCAGCCTTCGGCCAGTACGACGTGCTGCTCTCTCCGACCTCTCCGTCGGTCGCGTTCGAGATCGGGGCGAAGACGGACGACCCGCTCGCCATGTATCTGCAGGATATCTGTGCCGTGCCCGCGAGCCTCGCCGGGATACCGGCGATCAGTGTTCCCGGCGGGCTCTCGGAGGATCTTCCCGTCGGCGTGCAGCTCATGGGCGACTATTTTACCGAACCCCGGCTCTTGCGCGCCGCCCGCGCCGTCGAGCAGGCGTCGGACTTCGAGTTCGCCATGAAGCCGTAAACGGAAAGACTATTCGCAGACCGCGTTGCCGCCGAGACCTTTGGCCCGGTAGAGGGCTTCGTCGGCGGCGCTGGTTAGTTCTCCGGGGTCGTCTCCGTCTTCGGGGTACGAGGCGATACCGAGCGAGAGCGTCGGGTTGGCGAGCACACTGTCGTGCTCGAACACGCAATCTTCGACGCGGCCCCGGATCTCCTCGGCCACCTCCAGGGCCTCGTCTTTGGTCAGGTTCGGCAGGATTACCTGGTACTCGTCGCCCCCGAAACGGGTTGCGTAGGAATCTTCGGAGTCGAGTAAACTCTGGATCAGGCGTCCTATCTCGGCCACGGTGAACTCGCCGAAGAGGTGTCCGTAAGAGTCGTTTATCTTTTTGAGGTTGTCTATATCGGCCATCAGGACACTCAGAGGGAGGTCCCTCTCCCGGACTAACTCCATTGAGTGCTCGAACTGCTCGTCGAAACGGTTTTTGGCGAGCAGACCCGTCAGGTGATCCTGGTTGATAAGGCGCTGTATGTTTTTGTGGAAATGTTCTCTCAGGTGGTCTCGCTCCACAAACTCCAGCACACTGTCGCCGATGAAGATACGATCCCCACATCCCAGGGAACAAGACTTTTCGACCCGCCGCCCGTTGACGGAGAGTTCGCCTTCGAGGCTCTGCAAGACGTACTCCCCGGATTGGTGGTCGAGGAAGACTTTCGCCTGCACCGGCTCGACTTCTATATCCCGCACCACAAGGTCCGCCCGGAAAGGGTCGCTGCCCAGGACGGAGGCTTCCTCTCTCAGGTAGTAGATGTCGCCGAAGCTCGGTCCTTTCAAAACTACCAGGTGCGGCTGTCCATCCCCGGAGATGTCTTCCTCCTCGTCCCTACTCTAACTATGGGCATGATCGATTCTAGCATCGGGCCTCAATGCTAGAATGAAACGAGTTACAGTCGGTCTCACGAAGCGCGAGGTGCTAGACACTTGGAAGTACAGGAGAAGCGTACCTATACGGCGGTCATCGGGCTGGAGTTCCACGTCCACCTGGCGACGACGACCAAGATGTTCTGCGGTTGCCGGGTAACTTACGGAGAGGAACCGAACACCCACACCTGCCCAGTATGCCTCGGCCACCCCGGCGCCCTGCCGGTCATAAACGAGAAAGCTCTGGAACTCGGCGTCATGGCCGGTCTCGCGCTCAACTGCGATATCGGGGAGAAAGCGGTCTTCGCCCGCAAGAATTACTTCTATCCCGACTTGCCGAAGGGATACCAGATCTCCCAGTTCGACCTGCCGATTTGCCTCGGTGGCTATCTCGACGTGCCGGTGGGTGACGAGACTGTCCGGGTCGGCATAACGCGCCTGCACCTCGAAGAAGACGCGGCCAAGAACGTCCACGTCGGGACTTCGGGCCGGATGCACGGCTCCGTCGGATCACTCATAGACTTCAACCGGGGCGGCACGCCGCTGATGGAGATCGTCACCGAGCCCGAAATACCTTCTCCCGAGGCGGCCCGCGCCACCGCCAACCACCTGAAAGAGATCCTGCGGGCCATCGGTGTCTCCGAGGCGGACATGGAGAAAGGTCAGCTCCGCTGCGACGCCAACGTTAGCCTCCGAAACCCCGACGGCTCTTTCGGTACAAAGACGGAGCTCAAGAACATGAACTCCTTCCGTTTCGTGGAGCGGGGCCTGACCCGCGAGTTGGAGCGCCAGCAGGGGATTTTGGAGAGCGGCGGCAGGGTAGAACAGACGACCCTCCACTACGACCCGGAGACCGACGAGGTCCACGAGCTCCGCAGCAAGGAGTACGCCCACGACTACCGCTACTTCCCCGAGCCGGATCTGCTGCCCCTGGAGCTAACCGATGCGTGGGTAGGTGAGATAAAGAGCCGCCTGCCGGAGTTGCCGGATGAGATGCGCGCCCGTTTCATGGACCAGTATGGTCTATCGACATACGACGCCGGTGTCCTGACCGCCGACCGGGAGGTTGCTAAGTATTACGAAGAGGTCGCCGCCGATTCAGGTGTGGACCCCAAACAGGCGGCCAACTGGATCACGGTCGAGCTACAGGCCCGGCTCAACGACGCCGGGATGGGGATCTCCGAGTCCAGGGTTAGCCCGGAGCACATGGTCGAGTTGATTGGTCTGGTGGACGACGGAACTATATCCCGCTCCGCTGCGCGTGACGTACTGGACCGGATCTTCATCAACGGGGAATCACCCTCAGCGGTCGTCGAACGCGAAGGACTCGCCCAGATGGGCGGCGACGAGTTGGGAGGGGTCGTCGAGGAGGTCATCGCCGCCAACCCCGAAGAGGCGGAGAGGGTCAGGAATGGGGATCAGAAAGTGATCGGCTTTCTGGTCGGCCAGGTGATGAAGGCCACGCGCGGCGGGGCAGATGGCGGCCGGGTGCGCCAACTATTCCTGGAGAAGCTAAGCTCATAGACCCCGCGCCGCGTATCGGCACGACCTCGGAGGGCAACGCGGACCGGGTACGGGAGGCGGGCGGCGAGCCCGTGCCTCTCTGTCTGATCCCTGCGCCCCCGGAATACGGCGTCGCACTCGCCCGCGAATGGGTAGCCGACGCGGCCACAGCCTCGGCTTCCTCCGGCGCGGCGGGCGACCTCGACGCCCTGCTCCTCGACGCTTCTCAACCCGAAGAATTAATTGGTCTGCTGCTCGCAGCCCTACGCCTGAACCTGCCAGCTGTAGCCGTCCGCCAGGATAACAGCACGTCGGTCGCGTTTGTCGCGCTAGGAGTCGCTCCCCTTGAGGGAGATCCTGCCGAGGTGGTCCTGGATGTGGCCCGCTCTAATGGACCCGGTCCCACACAGCTCGCCGGAACCTTCGCCCTGGCAAACGCCCTGCGAGCCGGGCTCTCCGTGGGGGCCGGGCCGGAGCTACTCGTACATCTGGCCGCCCTCTCCCGCGAAGCGGGCGCCACGGGCTTCTCGCAAATGCTACGGGTTTTGACGCCGGAGAGCCCCGTTGTGGCCGGACTGAACTCCGAATGGTTCAGGGAGTATGGGGCCGCCGGGGTTTTGGCACATCTGGGTGACGCACTGCATAGCGTGCCAGCCGTCACAGGGCGACTCAAAAGCTCTCTCCCTGAACCGCCCCCTGACCCTGGAGAAAGAGGACCGCGAATCGTATTTGCCCGGGGCCGGGCCTCCGGCACGGAAGCCGTGTGCAGGGTCGCAGGGAATGTTTCCGAGATCTCCGGGGAGTGTAGGGTCTTTGGTTCCGAGGAAGACGCGGTTCGGGCCGTCTCGAAAGAGGATCTCTCGTCTTCGTTCATCGTGGTCGGCGGGTACGGGCCGCGTGGAGGTCCGGGGCTACGAAGGCTCGACCGGCTCGGAGAAGCGCTGGAGGAAGCAGGAATCGCCGATAGTGTGACCGTTATGACCGATGGATTGGCGCCGGACGGGGTCGGAGCCGGAATCTCGCTGGTCACGCCGGAGGCCGTGGAAGACGGCGTTATCGGGCGTCTCCGGGATGGAGACATCTTGAAGATAGACCTCAACGAGGAACGGATAAAGACCAGGATCAGCGCGCAGGAACTAGAGCTTAGGGAGCCTTACAACGGGATGATTCACTCCGGCCACGGATACGCGGCCCGCTACGCCCGTTCGGCACTCCCCGGTCTCGAAGGAGCCGGTTTCGGATAAACCGGCCGTCAATCCTCGCTAGAAACTATCCAGCGTATAGGTTTCCAGTGTTAGGCCGTACACGCCTACATCCATTGTACGAGTTGGATGACTACCCCATTGGGGTCCGTCACCTGGAAGAACCGTTCTCCCCAGGGCTCCGTTTGTATCGGCGTCGTGATCCGCACTCCCTCCCGTTGCAGCCGCGCATACTCTTCGTCTATGTTGTCGACGACGAAGACTACCAGTAGCCCGTCCGCGTTGTTCCCGCGCATGCTCTCAGGTTTGAAGGTCTCCAGGCCCGTGCGCAGGTAAATAAGATTAAAGCCTGCGTCCTGTCTCGATAGGGATACGAAACCGGCGTCCGCCATGTCTTCGACAAAGCCGAGGTGCCGTTTGGCGAAGTCGGCTGAGGAGGCCGGATCTTCGACGTTCAGTGAGATTGCTGAAGCCGTGATTCGCAAGTGAAATCTCCTTGGTTAAATGGCCGGACGAGCCTACAAGGCTGGATCAAGAATCTGCAGACGGGCCCGTTGCCCTTTGGTCCCTGAGCCTTAGCCGGACACGGAAGAAGTCGAAGAGTACCCGCAACACGGCGAGCGCCGGTACGGCGAAGATGATGCCTAGTAGTCCAGCTATCTGTCCGCCGGCGATCACGGCCAGAAATACCAGTATGGGATGAACATGTACGGCCTCACCCTGGATCTTCGGCGTCAGGAAGTTGCCTTCAAGCTGCTGAATTCCAACGAAGACCAGAAGCGTAAGTAACCCCGCCGTCAGGTCATTTACCGGTAGCGTGGAAGAGCCTGTGAGCAAGGCGAGAACGACGGCGGGAATCGCCCCGAGCCACGCGCCGATGTAAGGGATAATGGCCGTGATAGAGACCCACACGCCCAGCAGTATCGCGTACCGGATGCCGAGCAGGGCAAGCGCAATCGCCGACACTACACCTTGTATAACCAGCACGAAGCCCAGTCCCGAAAGGTAGCGCGACAACGAGAGTCCGAAAGCATTCCACAGGTCGCTGGCGTCCTGCCGGTAGTCGTGGGGTATCGTCAAAAGATACGCCGCCTTCATACGCCGCACGTCTACGAGCAGGTAGACTGCGATAAACACCACTCCGAAGAGCGCTATACCGAAGCCAAAGGCGCTGGAGATAAACCCGAGTAGCCCACCGAGGATGTTCTGCGCCAGGTCCTGCACCCGGTTGAAAGCTTCGTTGCCGAGATCCAGCTCCGGCAGAAGTTCTTCCGGGTTACCCGGCAGCAAGCCTCGCTCACCCAGTTGCGCCAGCAAGGTCGGCATGAGGTTGCTGAGCTGCTGGTTCGCCCTCTCCGCGAAGCTCGGTATGTTGAGGATCAGGTTGGTGAGCTGGTCGATGACGATCGGAACCAGGATGGCGAAAGCCAGGATCACGATCCCGACCAGCGACAAAAAAGACGTGAGTATCGCCAGACCGCGCGGCATAATACGGGACAGCGCTCGAACCGGGAACGACATGATCAAAGCGAGCGTACCACCGCCGAGGGCTATGATCGGTACATCGGGGGCGGCCCACATGAGCACGACCAACGCGACGAGCCCGCCAAAGAGCAAAATGGTCCGCGTGAGGCGGGAGATCCAGATCGGAGTCGGGCTGGTCCTGGGTTTTCCGGTTTCGGGCCGGGCTTTTTTGTCGCGGGTCTTTACCGCCTTGTCCTTCCCGGTGGATATATAGCTGCCTCGAAGTTTATCCTAGAATCCTCCGAGACCGCCACCGCATCCACTGTCGTACCCGCTACCGTGTAAGAAACCGTAAGCAATAGTTTGTTAATTGCAAGCTCTTTCATGTAGCCATCACGAACAATTATGGCTAAACTATTGGGATTGTCAGGAGCATTCGAACTCAGCCAGAGAGGAACCGTAGATTACATGATGAACAAGTATCGTCTCATGTCGCCCGGACCGACTCCAGTACCGCCGGAGGTCTCGGCGGCTGGGGCGTTGCCCGTGATCCATCACCGCACGCCCGAGTTCGGCGAGGTGTTTACGCGGGTGAACGAGAACCTCAAGAGGGTTTTCCTTACGGAGAACGATGTGTTCACCTACGCGGCGAGTGGGACGGGGGCATTCGAGGGGGCCATCCAGAACCTCTTCACGCCCGGAGACAAGGTGCTCGTCGTCAACAGCGGCAACTTCGGCAACCGCTGGGTCAAGATGAGCCAGGCGTTCGGCCTGGAAGTCACCGAGATCAAGTACGACTGGGGCGTCAAGGCTGACAACGAAGAGATCTCCGAAGCCCTCTCCAACGACCCGGAGATAAAGGCCGCAATGTGCGTCCTCTCCGAGACCTCCACCGGAACCGTCAACGACATCGAAGGTTTCGCAAAGGCTACAGAGAACGTCATAAGCATCGTGGATGCGGTGAGCGGACTCGGGGCGTGTGAGCTACGGACCGACGACTGGGGCGTTGACGTGGTCGTTGCGGGCTCCCAGAAAGCTTTGATGACGCCTCCGGGACTCGGTTTCGTGAGCGTCAGTGAGCGGGCCTGGTCGGCTCACGAGGAGAGCCGGATGCCGCGCTTTTACTTCGACTGGACGGCGGCCAAGAAAGCCTACGAGAAAGACCCATCCCAGACCGCGTGGACCCCGGCTGTGAGCTTGATCGTGCAGCTAGACCTGGCTCTCCGTCAGATCATGGACGAGGGGATAGAGAACGTATTCGAGCGTCACATTTTGCTCGGGCGGGCGGCCCGTGAGGGGATCAAGGGCATGGGACTCCAACTCTTCGGGCCGGACGAGAACCTCAACTCGGCCGTTACGGCTTCGTGGGTTCCGGAAGGTGTTGACGGCAAGCAGCTCGTGAAGATGCTGTTCCGGGAACACGGGATACAGGTCGCGGGCGGCCAGGGAGATATGGTCGGCAAGATCTGGCGCATCGGCCACTGCGGCTACTTCGACTCTTACGACATCATCTCCACCATCGCCGCCGCGGAACTGGCGCTTGAGTCGCTGGACCATCCGGTGGAACTCGGCAAGGGTGTCGGCGCGGCCCAGCGAGTCTTCTCCAAGAGCGGGGTGACCGCGTGAAAGTCCTGGTAAGCGAGAAGCTGGCCGACCGGGGAGTCGAGGCTCTAAGGCAGGAGTTCGAGGTAGACGTATTGCTCGGCCTCTCGCAGGAAGAGTTGAAAGAGAAGATCGGAGAATACGACGGCCTCATAATCCGGAGCGCCACCAAGGTCACCGCCGAGGTAATAGAGGCCGCCGACAACCTGAAGGCGATCGGCCGGGCCGGCATCGGGGTGGACAACATAGACATCGAGGCGGCTACCAAGCGCGGCATCCTGGTCGCCAACGCCCCCGAGAGCAACACCGTCGCCGCCGCCGAGCACACGCTGGGTTTGATGCTCGCCGCCGCCCGGCACATACCGGCGGCGGATAGCTCGCTCCGCAACGGAGAGTGGAAGCGAAGCTCTTTCAAGGGCGTAGAGGTTGCGGAGAAGACGCTCGGCCTTGTCGGTCTGGGACACGTCGGCTCGATCGTGGCCCGTGGTGCGCTCGGGATGGGGATGAAGGTTCTGGCCTACGATCCTTACGTGTCCGAGGATCGCATCCGCTCGATGAATGCCCAGAAGGCAGATACCGTGGATGAGGTGCTCGAAAACGCTGACTTTATCTCGCTGCACGTCCCGCGGACGCCGCAGACTACCGGTCTGATCGACGCCGCTGCCCTGGAGAAGATGAAATCCACGGCTTGCCTTATAAACGTGGCTCGTGGCGGCATCGTAGACGAGACGGACCTTTACAACGCATTGAAGGAAGGGCAGATCGGGGCTGCGGCCATCGACGTGTATGTGGAGGAACCGAATACCGATTCTCCGCTCTTCACGCTGCCGAATGTGGTCGTAACTCCCCATCTGGGAGCGAGCACGGCCGAGGCCCAGGACCGGGCGGGCGTCACAGCCGCCGAGCAGGTAGCGACCGCATTGCGGGGCGCAGTCCCGCGGCACGCCATAAACGCGCCGGTTCCATCCGGTGAGGGAGCCGATTTTGTGGCCCGTTTCTCGGGGTTGTGCGAGGCCTTGGGGAGTTTGCTCTACCAGCTAACCGATGGCCCGGGCGACCGGCTGAGGATCGAGTATCACGGTGATATCTCCAGCTTCGACACCCGGCTCCTCGACGTCTCGGCCCAGAAAGGGCTTTTGGCCCCGATGGTCCACGAACCGCTCAACTTCGTCAACACGCCGGCGCTCGCCCACGAACGGGGGCTCAAGGTAGAGACCACGCAGACCTCCGAGAGCCCGGACTACACGAACCTGGTGGTTTTGAAGCTAGAGAGCGCGCAAGAGGAGAGCGTGGTGAGCGGCACGCTCGTCGGGCCCCGGAACGAGCCGCGTCTGATCGGGGCTCTCGGCTTCGACATGGATATAACGCCCGAGAAACACATGCTCTTCATCCGCAACGAAGACGTGCCCGGCATGATCGGCAAGGTCGGCGCTACGCTTGGCGATCACGGTATAAACATCGGCAACATGGCCGTGGGACGCGGCGAACCCGGCTCCCGCGCCGCGATGGCCGTTACTGTCGACGAGCCCGTCTCCCGAGAAGTCGTAGAGAGCTTGCTGGAGATCCCTGGCTTCACCGACGCACGGTCGGTTACGCTATAGCTATGGGAAATAGCCTCGAAGACATAATGGCCCGATACCGGCCTTACGGCCCAACCTTCAAGCCGGGTGACAAAGCTCCGTTCTCCGGAACCTACAATTGCGACCGGGGGACCATGCTGCCCCCGGCCCGCGTCCAACTCTCCAAAGGCGAGGTGTTCCCCGAAGCCGATGGTGTCGGGGAACACACCCGATGGCACGAGACCAACATTCAGTCGTAGATCAATGCTCCAGCTACCGCTCCAGGATAAAGCGGACTATACGCTCGGCGATATGGTTCGCGTCGTTGTCGAGCGTGGCGACGTGGTAGGAGTTCTCCAGACGGATTAGCTGCTTGTATGTGCTGCCGAGACGGTCATGGATGTAAGGGCCGTTCTCCGGTGGCACGACGTGATCCTCCAGGGATTGAAAGACGACGGCTGGCACGTTGATCGTGGACAGCAGGTCGTCGGTGACGCGCATCAGAGACATAAATTCTCTGAGCGCCGGCACAGGAATTTGTTCGTAGGCTAGCTCTTCCGCTCCTTCAGCCTTTATGTCCGAGCCGACGCCCGGTACCGTGGCCGGAGCTTTTGGGTCGAAGACCAGCCGGGCCAGATCCGGGTTGTCCAGGGACACACAAGCGTTGATAGGAAGGACACCGCGCACGAACTCCGGGTGCGTGGCGGCCATGTATAGCGCGAGCGTGCCGCCCATCGAGAGTCCGGTAAGGTAGATGCCGTCCGACCTCTCACGCAGCCACGCAAAGTCTTCTTCGAGAGAAGAGATCCAGCCTTCAGCGGTGCTCTTTGCCATGTCTCTTACGCTGGAGCCGTGCCCGGCGAGCCGGGGCCCCGCGACCGTGAAACCGGCGTGGGAGAGGGCTTCACCTAGCGGCCGGATGCTCTGGGGGGTTCCGGTGAAGCCGTGGGAGATCAACACTCCGACGTTGTTGCCTTCTATTCGGAAAGGCTCAGCGCCTTCCATCACTCGCGCCATCTCAGGTCTCCTCCCGGATTATCTTATCGGCAACTTCGGAGAGGTCCGACCCGATCACATCCGGACCATCGATCAGCGGATCCGGCACTTTCCCAGGACGCCCCACGAACGCGGCGGCGCAACCGGCCCTCAAGGCGCCCGCCACGTCCCAGGCATGGGCCGCCACGAGACGGATCTCACCGATCTCCACCCCGAGGCTCTCAGCCGCCATACGGTAAGGTTCGGGGGCAGGCTTGAGACGCTGCACGGTATCCGCCGAGAGGATCTGCTCGAAGTACTTCCCGAGCCCCGAGTTCTCCATCTGGCTCTCCGCCACCTGCTGGGTGGAATTCGTCAGGGAGGCGAGCCGTATTCCGGCGTCGCGCAGACGCGCCAGGCTCTCTTCCACCTCTGGGTGGGGTGGCAGCTTGGGTACCGTGGTCAGGATGCTGTTGCGGTCTTCCTCCGAGAGGTCAACGCCATGAATCTCGGCGGTCATCTGGAGCGCCGCGCCGCCGATGGCTCCGAAGTCCGAGTAGGCGTCCGTGACTATGGAGACGAGCGCCGATTGGATCATCTGCCCGAACCACGCCTGCCTCACCGATGCGTCTCCGAAGGCGCGCTCGAAGTGTTCATCCAGGGCAGCGAGATCCAGCAACGTTTCGTTTACGTCAAATACACAGACTCGTGGCATTCGGTTCCTTTCTTGAGTAACGACCCCGTAATTATCCGCCCTGCCTGGTATCCGACGCAACCGCCGGCTCGAAGGAGCTTGTCAGGGAATCCTGATACTAGAAGCATGCCACTAGTCTATAGTATGGATCTTGGTTGCCTTTGGTATCATGGTTCACCAGATTTGGGCCTTCCAGTCTGCCGTATGGGAGAGACGGCTACTATATTATCTTCTACACTTTTGGTGACTAAGCTGACTAAGATCGAGGAGGCCGCACCTTGAAGCTACTGGTAACAGGCGGCGCGGGATATATAGGGAGCGTCGTCACCTCGCAGTTACTCGAATCCGGGCACGAAGTGATGATCTTCGACGACCTCTCGAAGGGCCACAAAGAGGCCGTCCCGGAAGGGGCCGGGTTCGTGTGGGGCAGCTTGTTGGACGCGGGACAGGTAAACGAAGTGCTGTCACGGGGTTTTGACGGGGTGGTCCATTTCGCGGCACACTCGCTCGTCGGGGAGTCAGTCAATCATCCGGAGAAGTACTATCGTAACAACGTTGGTGGAACGCTGAACCTGCTCGAAGGTATGGTCGGGGGTGATGTTGGGCGTCTGGTCTTCTCGTCCACGTGCGCGGTGTACGGGGAGCCAGGGCAGATGCCGATAACGGAGACCGAGACCCCGCTACCCACGAACCCTTACGGCGCCTCCAAGCTGGCGGCGGATCGGCTGATCGGGGCGGTCGCCGAAGCTCGTGGCCTTATGGCGACGAGTCTCCGCTACTTCAACGTGGCAGGCTCCCGAGGACAGTTCGGAGAGGACCATGAGCCAGAGACCCACCTCATACCGCTGGCGCTCCGGGCCGCATCGGGGGAGTGGAACCACGTAGAGATCTACGGCGCCGACTACGACACTCCGGATGGGACCGCCGTACGGGACTACATCCATGTCGAAGACCTCGGCCGGGCCCACATCCTGGCGCTGGAAGTCGGGGAGGAAGGCCACGAGATCTACAACCTCGGCAACGGCGAAGGCTTCTCCGTCCGTCAGGTCATAGATGTCGCACGTGAGGTAACCGGCGCGGACATAAAAGCCATCGAAGCCCCAAGACGTCCCGGCGATCCGCCAAAGCTAGTGGCTTCAAGCGAAAAGATAGCGGCAGAACTCGGCTGGAAACCAAAGAAGCCTGAGCTGTCCGCCATGATCTCCGACGCCTGGGAATGGAAGCAGAAGTATCCTAGGGGTTACGAGAGCTAGACAGTCACGGATTTGTCAGAAACAGTCAAAATGAAGTGTGCCCGAAATGTCCTGCGGCTAGACAAAACAGGTTGCCCACGCCGCGATGATAGAATCGTACCGTTCGTAACTACGGGAGGATTTGGTGAAGAAAGGGAAAAGCGGCGGCGGTTTATTGACCACTCTGTTGGTGGCTTCCCTGATCGTGGTCATCTCCATCGTCGCGGGAGTTGGGCTTGCCCGGTACGGGTCCAGCTTGCCGGGTGTCGGCTGGCTGTTCGGCGAAGGACAGCCCAGTACGACTACGAGTCCGGTCGTGGTAGAGGGCGTTCAGAAGTTGGACCGGCTCGACACCGTGCGCTGGACTGAGTCCGTAGTGGTTACCAAGAACACCGGCGGGACGGAATTGCGGCGTTTTTTAACTGGGGAAGAGTTGATCCTGGTTGCCGTCGGTGAGGTAGAAGCCGGGATAGACTTGTCGGGCATCGGTGAGGAGGACGTGACGGTAGAGGGAGAGAGTGTCACGTTACAGCTTCCCGAAGCGGAGATCACCTCCGCCAGCCTAGACGAAGAGCGAACCCGCGTCTACGACCGCGACCAGGGAATCCTGAACCTCCGACCGGACGACACTCTCCTGGAGGAAGCTCGCCGAGAAGCCGAAGACGAATTGCTGGCCGCCGCCCGTAAGAACAAAATAGAGGAGACCGCCGACCAGAACGCCCGAGGAACCATCCGGGCTCTCCTGACGACCCTGGGCTTCAAAGAAGTGCGGTTCGAGTAACCTTACGCAGCGCCCGCTCGTGCGGAGGATGTTTTGATGGAAGAGCGATACGGAGAAGATCTCGCCTACATCCACGACGCGGGCTTCGGAGGCTTCGCCCTCGGGACCGCGCCAGGCATACTCGCAGTGCTGCGCGAGAATGAAATAGGTGACGGGTTGGTAGTAGACATGGGCTGCGGAAGCGGGATATTTGCCAGGAAACTTGTAGAGACTGGCTATCGTGTCCTCGGCATCGACATCTCCGGGGCGATGACAGACCTCGCGCAAGAGAGGGTGCCGGAGGCGGAGTTCCGGGTCGCCTCGCCGTTCGAGGCCGAGATTCCCCCGTGCGCCGCCGTCACCTCCATCGGCGAGTGCCTGAACCACCTCTTAGATCCCACCAATGACGAACGAACCCTGGCCCGGCTCTTCCGCCGCGTCTACGACGCAGTGGACCCCGGCGGCGTCTTCGTCTTCGATCTTCTGGAGCCGGGACAACTCCCGGTGGGGACCACGGCGAGGGGTTTCACCGAGGGAGAGGGCTGGACGGTGTTGGTCGAAAAGGAGGAAGATTCGGAACGGAAAACACTAACGCGTCGAATCATTACCTTCCGGCGGGTAGGCGACCATTATCGGCGTTCGGATGGGACACACCGCGTGCGACTGTATGACGCGACGGAGGTTGCCTCGGAGCTTCGACAGGTAGGATTCGAATTCCGGATCACAGACAGCTACGGACATTACCGTTTGCCCGAGACTCATCCGGTATTTGTGGCACGCAAACCAGTCTAACGTCTGTTTGTCGAAGAGGTCTGGCCCGTCGCCCGGCGCTCGTGTTCCAGGAGCTTCTCTTTGAGGTGGAGACCGCCGTTGAAGCCGCCGAGTGACCCGTCCGCGGCGATCACGCGGTGACACGGCACGACGAGGGGCACCCGGTTGCAGCCGTTCGCCCCGCCCACGGCACGCGCCGCACCGGGACGTCCGATCATCTCCGCCACCTCGGCATAACTCCGGGTCTCGCCGAACGGGATGCGCCTCAGGGCCTCCCAGACTCTCATCTGCCACGGCGTACCGGAGGCGGCCACCGGCACGGTAAACTCGTGCTGCCCGCCCGCGCAATACTCCGCGAGCTCTTCCCTCAGACGCGCCGTGTGGCCGGAGTCTTGGACGAAAGACTCATATCCTTCGGCCCGAAGGCCGTCCTCGATGTCTGAATGATCGTTCGACTCCTCGAAGTGGGAGCGTATCAACGCCCCTTCCTCGTTGACTGCGAAGGTGAGTGGTCCGGCGGGTGTCTCTACGGTTCCGAGATACGCTTTCATTCTACTTTTCCCTTCTCGTAAGTGGTTTTGTACTTCGTCTTTGAGTTCAGGCTGGACCACAGGTACTGGGTGGCGTAGGCTCGCCAGGGCCGCCATCGCTCGGCCAGCGCGGCGACAGAGGTCGGGTTGCCATCTCCTCCGAGCCGTTCGATGGCGCGGCGGACTCCGAGGTCCGTGGGTAAGAACGCGTCCGGGTCGCCAAGAGCCCGCATTGCTATGTAAGAGGCGGTCCAGGGACCTATGCCCTTGATGGGCATGAGACCTCTCTCGGTCTCGGCCCGTCCCGCGCCGGGGTCCGCGAAGACTTCACCGGCGGCGAGAGCGTGGGCCAGTCCGCGTAATGCTTCGCGCCGTCCCGCAGGCATACCCAGACCTTCCAGTTCCGCCCCGGCGACTGCTGAGGGGCCCGGAAAGAGATGGGTGAGGTTATCATCGAAACCAGCGAGCGGGCCGGTTAGTGGTTCGCCACAGAGCCGAACCAGCCTGGCGGCCAGGTTACGGGCCCCGGCCACGGATACCTGCTGGCCGAGCACCGCCCGCAGGGCAAGCTCCGAGCCGTCCACGGTCCTGGGGACTCGCAGACCGGGTCTTTCGCGAACCAGCGGCCCCAGAACCGCGTCCGCGCCTAGATGTTCCTGAACGGCTACCGGGTCCGCGTCCAGGTCCAGTAGTCTCCGACAACGTTCGACCGCCGGACCCAGGTCCCGCATATCTTCCAGCCGGAGATTGCAGCGGACGTAGTCACTCTCTTCGGAAAGCTCTACCACGCCGTCGCCGTGCGGCAGGCGCAGCGCGCGGCGGTAGGCTTCGCCGTTGAACTCCTCGACTCTCGGCACGGCACGTTCTCCCAGGAACCGGAGCAGGCCCGCGCCATCGAAAGGTTCCCGGAATGGCAGCCTCAGGGTGACAGCCTCAGGCGCCGAAGCCCCGTCGCGGCGGTTCTTGCGCCTCAATTCCGTTGGGGTTACGGCGAAGATGGCGCGGAAAGTGTCGTTGAACTGCCGGATGCTGGAGAAACCGGCGGCGAATGCCACCTCCCCGGCGGGAACCTCGGTAGTCTCAACGAGCAACCGCGCCGTGTGAGCCCTCCGCGCCCGCGCCAGTGACAGAGGCCCGGCCCCGACCTCCTCGACCAACATCCGGCCCAGATGACGCTCAGTGTACCCGAGCCTACAGGCCAGACCGCTTACGCCCTCACGATCCACGATTCCGTCGTTGATCAAACGCATCGCCCGCCCCACCACGTCCGCCCGCACGTCCCACTCCGGGGAGCCCGGCGCCGCGTCCGGTCGGCATCGCATACACGCCCTGAAACCCGCCGCCTGGGCGCCCGCAGCCGTCGGAAAGAACCGGACGTTCCGGCGCTTCGGCGTGATCGCCGGACAACTCGGTCGACAATAAATTCCGGTTGACGTAACCGCCACGATAAACCACCCGTCGAAGCGGGCGTCCCGGCTGCTCGCTGCCTTGTAACGACTCTCAAAGTCTTCGACCATGGACCAATTGTGCCACTTGCACCCCCAAATTACTGGCGGAAATCGGACATGACGATGTAGTTGGTTGGGATTGGGGGCGAGAGTTCTTGGATTCGATTATCTTCGTGGCTAGTCGTCCCGAACTCTCCGGCATCTCGACGATGGGATAGTTTTTTACGAATCTTTATAATCCGGGCCAAAGATCGTTGTAAGAACCGCTGCTCCGGCGAATATCAGGAAGGTTGTTGAAAGGCTGTTGGATCCGGCGAGTACCCCGGCTAAATAGGAGCCGAGTATCTGGCCCCCGGCTAACAGCAAGAAGGCGGACCCCAGGCCTGCTGAGGGGCGTTCTTTGAAGACCCTTACGGACCATACCAGCAGTATGCCGGTTAGCGTGATGTAGGTGGCGCCGAAGAGAGCGGCGCTCGGATAAGCGGCATAAAGGATGCCTGGGGCGACAGCCAGCATCCCTATGGAGACGGCCATTGCCAGCAAAGAGCCACGCAGCGCCACACCGAGCCCAAACCTTTTTACGAGGTCACCCGCCAAACCGCCGGCCAACCCCGAGACACCGATCACAACCCAAAAAAGTGTCGAGCCTAACTGGCTCAGACCGCCGGCCTGGATGACTAGCTCCCTCGAAAACGTCCAATAGGCGGCACTGGCGATGCCCAGTCCTACCGCCGCTGCAAAGAGTGGCAGGGATCTGCGGCTAACCAGCCAAGTGAGGGTCAGCCCAGGTATATCTTGGCTCCGCTGCTCATACTCGGAGTGGGCTGAATTTTCCACAGGGCCTTTCTTACTACGAGCGGGCATGACGACGATATTCCAAACCAGAACCACTACTCCCACCACGGCGAAAGCCGCCCAGGCCAGACGCCATTGTCCCGTTGCCAAAAGCGCGACCGGACCCGAAAGTGCTACCCCGACGCTGGTACCGGAGTTGATGAGCGCATTGGCTCTGTCTTGACCCTGATATTCGACCATCTTTGAGACTGCTTCGGCCATCGGTGGTGAGGCGAGGCCGGTGCTGCTACCCGCAACGACAACCCCGATAGCGAGAAAAAGAGTATTGGGAGCGGCGGCGATCACGATCATACCCACTATAGCCGTCAACCCCGCAGCGATTATCATGGATCTGGGCCCGACCTTCGAAGTGTAAACGAGTGAAACCACTATAGCCCCGCAGTAACCGACGTAGGAACCAGCGCCGATAGCTCCCAAAACAGAAGCGTCGAGGTCGAACGCTTCTCGCAACTCTGGCAAGAAAAGCCCGTAAGCAAAGCGCGCTAAACCGTAGGTCACTGCGATCATCGCCAAGCCGGCGGATACCAGACCAACATTACCCCTCGCCACAGAATTCATCTACCCGACCTTCTTCGATAACCTCGCAGATCGGACTCAGAGCATGCAACGCCCCGCCTCGACCAGTCCACACCAGGTCTGTAACCTGCAACAGGCTCCTCGCCACGCATCACCGCCAGACCACGGTCCATCTCTCTCACGAAGTTCACGAACCAGCTTAACAACCTCGACAACAAAGCCAAAATCCTCCTTCTCACCGATTTACCTCGGCAGATTAAATATACTGATCTGTCTACTTTGCCTAGTATAAATACACAGACCTGTATAATCAAGGTCGAAAAGAGCTGACGAAGGATTGTTTATGGTTGAAGAGGGAAATCTGCCGGAACGAAAAACTAGAAGAAGACCTGCCGCCGAAAAGGTCTTGAGGAGCGCGTCGGAGTTGTTTTACCGAGATGGGATAGCGGCCACCGGTGTAGACACGGTCGTCGAACACGCCGGCGTGGCGAAGAGGACGCTCTACAATAACTTCGAGGGTAAGGATGAGTTGGTTGCAGCTTATTTGCGGGATCGGGACGAGAGGTGGCGCGTGTCGCTAAGAGGGATCACAGATCAGTACGATGATCCAAAAGAGCGGTTAATTGCGGCTTTCGAGGCGTATGGCGAGTGGTTGGTGGGCGATGACTACAGGGGGTGTGCCTTTATCAACGCTACCTCAGAACTCGCGGAAACATCCCACCCGGCACGTAAGGTAGCTCTCGCGCACAAGGAAGGATTGAGAGAGCATCTCGCCGCTCTGGCGAGGGAGGCCGGTATTAGAGACGCTGATGACCTGGCCGAGAAACTGCTACTGCTATTGGAGGGTGCGACGGTGACAGCCGCGATGCGCAAGAGTGGTGAGCCCTTGGATGTTGCACGAACCGTGGCTTTAGAACTGATAGGAGACTAAATTAAGGTTGTGAGCGACGGCTACGGAGAGCCGCCTGTTCTTTTCAACAAGCCCTAATCCCGCTCGGAATCGTATCCCAGGTTCGGAGCGAGCCATTTTTCAGCTTCTTCGAGCGGCATGCCTTTGCGTTCGGCGTAGTCTTTGACCTGGTCGCGTCCGATCTCCGAGACGCCGAAGTAGCGGGACTCCGGGTGTGAGAAGTAGTAGCCGCTGACTGCCGCACCGGGGTTCATGGCGCAGCTTTCGGTGAGGCTGATGCCGGCGTTCTCCTCTACGTCGAGTAGATTCCAGAGCGTGCGCTTCTCGGTGTGCTCGGGACAGGCCGGATAGCCGGGGGCAGGCCGGATTCCCTGGTATTCCTCCCTGATGATGGATTCGGTGGGCAGGTTTTCGTCCGCCGCATAGCCCCAGAACTCTTTGCGGACTCGCTCGTGGAGCATCTCGGCGAACGCCTCGGCGAAGCGGTCGGCCAGCGCCTTGACCATGATGGAGTTGTAGACGTCGTTCTCGTCTTCGAAGCGGCGCGCTATGTCGTCCGCCCCGATGCCGGCTGTCACTGCGAAGAGACCTATATGGTCTTCCAGTCCGGTGCTCTTGGGGGCTATGAAGTCGGCGAGTGAGTGGTTCGGGCGTCCCGGTGGCTTCTGTTTTTGCTGGCGTAGGAAGTGGAAGTTCGTGAGCACCTCTTTGCGCGATTCGTTCGTGTAGACCTCGACGGAATCGTTGGGTAGCAAGTTGGCGGGGAAGAGGCCGAAGACTGCGTTGGCAGTGATCCACTTCTCTTCGATCATGCGCTCCAGCAGTGCCTGGGACTCCGTGAAGAGCTTGCTGGCTTCCTCGCCCTTCTCCGGGTCGTCCAGTATCTTGGGGTAGCTGCCCTTCATCTGCCAGGAATGGAAGAACGGTGTCCAGTCTATGTAAGGCCGGATCTCTTCCAGCGGGTAGTCTTCGAACGTCTGGATGCCCAGGACCTTTGGTTTCGGTGGCGTATAGTCGCTCCAGTCGATCTTCACGCCGTTAGCACGGGCTTTCTCCAGGGTGGTGATCTTGGACCGGGATCGGCGGCCGGCGTGCTTGGTCCGCGCCTCTTCATACTCGGTGGCGATCTGCTGCGCGTAGCCTTCCCGATGTTCCTCGCTTATCAGGTTCTGGACTACACCGACGGCCCGCGAAGCGTCTTTGACGTGGATCGTGGGCGACTCGTAGTTCTGGGAGATCTTGACCGCCGTGTGCGTCTTGGATGTCGTCGCCCCGCCTATGAGCAGCGGGATGTCGAAGCCTTCGCGCTGCATCTCTTTGGCGTTATGGACCATCTCGTCGAGGCTGGGCGTGATGAGTCCCGAGAGCCCTATAATGTCCGCGTTCTTCTCCTTGGCCGTCTCCAAAATCTTGCTTGAGGGAACCATTACGCCGAGGTCGATCACCTCGAAATTGTTGCATTGTAGCACTACGCCGACAATGTTCTTCCCGATGTCATGCACGTCGCCTTTGACAGTCGCCATCACCACTATGCCGTTCGGTTTGCGGGCCTCGCCTTTCTCCGCCTCGATAAACGGTATGAGGTAGGCGACGGCCTTCTTCATCACCCGCGCGCTCTTGACCACTTGCGGCAAGAACATCTTGCCCGCCCCGAACAGATCGCCGACTACGTTCATGCCGTCCATAAGGGGACCTTCGATCACGTCCAGCGGACGGCTGGCTTCCTGGCGAGCCTCTTCAGCGTCTTCCTCCGCGTACTCGGCGATACCCTTTACCAGTGCGTGCTCCAGCCGCTTCGAGACCGGCCACGAGCGCCACTCCAGGTCTTTCTCGTTCCCGGAAACGTCGCCCGAATCACGGTACTTCTCCGCCAGATCCAGCAGCCGTTCGGTAGAGTCGTTGCGGCGGTTCAGCACCACGTCTTCTACGGCTTCGCGCAATTCCTCGTCTAGCGCGTCGTAGACGGCGAGCTGGCCGGCGTTCACGATCCCCATAGTTAGGCCGGCGTTTATGGCGTGGTAGAGGAAGACGGCGTGGATGGCTTCCCGCACCGGGTTGTTGCCCCGGAACGAGAACGAGACGTTCGAGATACCGCCGGACGTCTTGGCGTGGGGGAGGGTATCGTGGATCTCACGTACCGCTTCGATGTAGTCTACGCCGTAGTTGTTGTGCTCGTCGATGCCGGTGGCGATGGCGAAGACGTTCGGGTCGAATACGATGTCCTCCGGCGGGAAACCGACCTCTTCGGTGAGTATCTTGTAGGCGCGGGTGCAGATCTCGACCTTCCGCTCCTTCGTGTCCGCCTGACCCTCCTCGTCGAAAGCCATTACGATCACCGCCGCCCCGTAGCGCCGGAGCAGCCGGGCTTGCCGGATGAACTCCTCCTCGCCCTCCTTCATGCTGATAGAGTTGACTACCGACTTACCCTGCACGCGCTTCAGGCCCGCCTCGATAATCGACCATTTCGAAGCGTCGATCATGACCGGGACGCGCGATATGTCCGGTTCGGCGGCGACCAGGTTCAGGAAGGTAACCATCGCCTCTTCGCCGTCGAGCATCCCCTCGTCCATGTTTATGTCGATTATTTGCGCGCCGTTCTCTACTTGCTGACGGGCTACGTCCAGGGCGGTTTCGTAGTCGTCCGCGAGGATCAAATCCTTGAATCGCGCCGATCCCGTTACGTTTGTTCGCTCTCCGACGTTCACGAAGAGCGAGTCTTCGCCGATGTTCACGGCCTCCAGGCCGCTGAGCCGCAGTTTCTTGGGGAGATCCGGTATTTGGCGCGGCGCATGATCCGCCACGGCCTCAGCCATCGCTCGTATGTGGTCCGGGGTCGTTCCACAACATCCACCGACGATGTTCAGCCAGCCGTTCGCGGCCCAATCCCCGATCTCAGCCGCCATGAACTCCGCACTCTCGTCGTACTCCCCAAACTCGTTGGGCAGACCGGCGTTCGGATACGCGCTCACGTAAGTCTCGGAGACCCTGGATAACTCCTCTATATATTGGCGAAGCTCTTTGGAGCCTAGAGCGCAGTTCAGGCCGATGCTGATTGGATCCGCGTGGCGCACGGAGTTGTAGAACGCCTCCGTTACCTGTCCC